>JBGSWW010000032.1:0-46352 GCA_041751735.1 Pyrinomonadaceae bacterium
CTTCTCATCGCCTTCTCCAAGGCGGTCCAGAGTTGTTCCTTCATAGCTTCTTTACTTCGAAGCTACCCTCTTTCAGCTCTGACCGCAGAAAGCGGACATATCATCTGCTACAACTACCGGACATATGATGTGCTAACTACATTTCTTAAAAAATCTCTTGACACCTGTTTTTGACCTGTGCTTATAATTCCCCTCGCTCGTTTTGACGGGCGTTATTTTTTGGGGAGATTTCAATGATCCGATATTCGATAAACACATTTGCGGCCTTAGCAGGGCATAGCCTCGTCGGTAAGCGGCGATGGAATCCTGCTATGAGTGCGGGTGTGTGTCCCGGATATGGAGCACAGGAACTCCAAAGCAAAACAAACGGCATAGATCGTTTGGAACAGATCACTTGATACAGCGGGAGCGGCGTTCCCGCTCCCGAAACATCGAAAGTTAAACGGCAACGTTTACACGTTTTTTAGGAGCGGTTACGCAGGATCTATTGAGGATCATGAGTAGCCGCTCCTTTTACTTTTGATGTTTGAAAACTGAATAGCCATTTAACAGTGGTCAGTTGTCAGTCTGGGAAACCAGTCTTCAACTAGACCACTGGCGACCGACCCCTGATCACAATCACCAATTACGGAGACGTAGCTCAACGGAATCAGAGCATCTCGCTACGAACGAGAAGGTTGCAGGTTCGAATCCTGCCGTCTCTTCCATTTCAGTTTTCGGTAGTCAGATGCCGGTTGTCAGCTCCTGACCACTGACCACCGACAACCGACAACTGTTTTTCGGGATCGTCTAACCGGCAGGACGCCTGGCTCTGAACCAGGAAATAGAGGTTCGAATCCTTTTCCCGAAGCCAAATTTTCAGACATCAGGGTGTTCCGCAGCGGCTAAACGGGCTTGTTTTGGAAACAAGTGCTCGCAGGTTCAAATCCTGCCGCCCTGACCAACTTCTTAGTTCAACGTTCCAAGTTCAAAGTTCAACATCCGCGAATCAACCATTGAACCTTGAACCAGGAGCTTTGAACATATTTCACGCACGCGTGGCCAAAACGGCAAAGGCGCCTGTCTTAGAAACAGGAGAGTGAAGGTTCGAATCCTTCCGCGTGTACCACCGAATAGGCGCGAGTCTAAAGTCGCGAGTCATGAGTCAAGACTTGGAATCCGACTCAAGACTGAAGACTCGCGACTCGAGACTAATTTCGCGGGTATAGCCAAGTGGACAAAGGCGGCGGCCTGCAAAGCCGTTAACCATCGGTTCAAATCCGATTACCCGCTCCAATTCGGGCGAATGCCGAATGCGATTACATGGATAGAGCACCTGACGAAAATCAGGAGGCCGTTGGTTCGACACCAACCCCGCAAGGATGTAGCTCAGAAAAAATGTCGCTTCTAAACTTTGTCGCCCGGCGTCCGGGAGGATGCTGATCGAGCATCCTCCCTTTGGAGTCCCTTTTACGTGGGTCGTAGCTCAATCCGGCAGAGCACCTCGCGGTGAACGAGGCCGTTGTCGGTTCAAATCCGACCGATCCACCCAACTCGCAGTGGTCAGTGGTCAGTTGTCAGTGGCCAGATTCCTGCCGGATCTTGCTGACAACTGACCAATGCCCACTGTTCCGGGACCGTGGCAGAAAGGCGTATGCAATTCCCTGTCGAGGAAGACGATGACGGTTCGAGTCCGTTCGGTCCCGCCATTTTTTACGGACGTTTAGCTGAGATAGATCAGCGTCGGTTTGAAGAACCGAAGAGCCTGGTGCGATACCAGGAGCGTCCACCAAGAGATCAGAACCGCCTGCGTCTGCGTCAGCAGAGCAGCAAAAAAAGGAGACAGACACTATGTTTGCACTAAAGAGTAGCACTAAGACGGCGACCTGATATTTCAGCTTTTCCTAGTTCGCTGAAGGAAACATGTCGCCCGGGTGACCACCATTTTTTCAGAACGAAAACACTATGAGGAAAAGCAATGAGCAAGAAATACCATGTTCAGAAACGGGAGTTTTTGAATATATACACTACGTGGCGAGCATATGTGATCGCAAGTGTCGAGGACACCAGCGACTGCATAACGTGCTGCCACGATAAACAAAGTGAGAGCGAGGTTCATTTCGAGATCGCATCTTGTCATGACGAAATCGAACTCCACTTCTCGCTTACCACCAAAGAAGACCGCCACAACAGCCTGTATAAGGCAAACAAACTGGTCGAGGTTGTAAACGCATTCCGTGATGCTATCGAGAAGGAGATCTCGATCATCAACGAGCGCCAAAACACACAACAGCTAGCTCGGTCGGCTTCGACGGTCCACTGATCTCCCACGGCGCACCCGGCCGCTCTACCGTGAGAGCGGCCGGCACATGTTCTTTTAACAAATTCTCGACAAAATCACTCGATCGGTAGCCAAGTCCGGTTCAAGGCACTCGCCTTTTAAGCGAGGGATGCGTGGGTTCAAATCCCCCCGATCGACCATTTCTGCGGCGTAGCTTAACGGAAAGAGCGAAGGTCTCATAAGCCTTTGGTGAAGGTTCGACTCCTTCCGCCGCGACCAATTTCGGCGAATGCTGAAAGGACTACATCATTCTTCATGACGGGGTCGCCGGTTCGAATCCGGCCGCTTCCATGTTTCACGGGAGCGTAGCTCAGCCTGGTAGAGCACGATGTCTTTTCCCTTTTTGTCGCCGATCATCATTGACGGGTAACTCAGATGGCAAGAGTGCCGGCCTGTTAAGTCGGAAGTCGCGGGTTCGAATCCTGCCCCGTCAGCCAGTTTTGCAGCGAATGCAGATGGAACTACATGGCTCAAAACCCGCGTGTTGCTGGTTCGAATCCGGCCGCTGTGCCTCGGCATCGCGTAGCTCAATGGTAGAGCAGCGAACCGTTTCATCGTTCCTTGTCGCTGCGTTTTGTTTTGGGTGAATGCTGAAAGGACTACATCTAACAGGCCGAAAGGCCAATCGCACCTCGCGGTGACAGATAACACCGGCGATCCTAAGCTGTTCGCGTGCAAGCGTCTTTTCGTTTCTTGTCACCCTAATCACCAATAAAAAGGAGGAAATCATGGCAAATAAGAATTTGTTCAAATCTATTGTTGGAATGCTGTCGCCAAAGGCAGACATCATAAATGAGGCCGGTGGGCTCGCCTACCAGATGGAGCCTAAGCAGGCTCTCGCACAGTACGCAGCTACCGGATGTTTCAGTCATACGTTCTACGCCGACGCAGGAGATCAGCTTGATAAGGTCCTCGCTCTCGCGAACGAGGTCGAGCCCGATTTCGTTGCAAAAACCGCGGTTTTCGCGCGTGAGAATGGAAATATGAAGGATATCCCGGCGTTGCTGCTGGCCGTGCTTTCGATCCGCGACAAGGCGCTTTTCGAACGCGTTTTCCTGCGTGTGGCCGATAACGGCAAGATGCTTCGAAACTTCGTGCAGATCATGCGTTCGGGTGCGGTTGGGCGTAAGTCGCTTGGGACACTTCCAAAGCGGATGGTGCGTGAGTGGTTCGAGAAACGCGGTACTGAGCAGATCTTCAAACAGTCTGTCGGGCGGTCGCCGTCGATCGCCGATATCCTGAAGATGGTCCACCCAAAGCCGGCGGACGAAGAGCGTGAAGCCCTGTTCGGCCACTTCATCGGGCGTGAGATCGACGCCGACAAGCTGCCCGAGATCGTAAAGCATTTCGAGCGGTTCAAATCCGGAGATCTCGCCGAGGTGCCGAACGTTCCCTTCCAAATGCTGACGGCACTGCCGCTCGGAGCCAAGGAATGGACGGCGATCGCACGAAACGCCCCCTGGCAGATGACCCGAATGAACCTGAACACGTTTCAGCGTCATGGTGTTTTTGCCGATAAGGAGATGGTTAAGCTCATTGCCGAACGGCTTCGCGATCGTGACGCTATCGGAAAGGCACGTGTCTTCCCTTACCAGCTGATGACTGCCTACAAGGCGGCTGCCGCTAATAAGGGGATCCCGCGTGAGATCACCGAGGCTCTGCAGGATGCGATGGAGATCGCGACCGGCAACGTTCCGAAGATCGACGGAAAGGTGTGGATCTTTCCAGATATCTCGGGATCGATGCAGTCGCCGGTGACCGGGTATCGAAGGGGTGCGACGTCGACCGTCCGCTGTATTGACGTGGCGGCGTTGTTCGCTGCGGCGATCCTGCGGAACAACCCGACGGCCGAGGTTATCCCGTTCGAGAGCAAGATCGTCGAGGTCAAACTGAATCCGCGTGATTCGATCATGACCAATGCTGAAAAGCTCGCGAGCCTGCCGTACGGTGGAACCAACTGCTCGGCGCCGCTTCGTGAGCTTAACCGCCGAAAGGCCGCGGGAGACATGGTCATCTATGTTTCGGATAACGAATCGTGGATCGACACGCCTTTCTACGGACGTTTCGGTGGAAGCTCGACCGAGACCATGAAGCACTGGAACGAGTATAAGAACCGTAACCCGGAGGCAAAGCTCGTTTGCATAGATATTCAGCCATACGATCATACGCAGGCAAAGGAACGCCGTGACATTCTCAACATCGGCGGGTTCTCGGACCAGGTATTTACGCTTGTTTCGGAATTCGCTCATGGAACGATGGACGACGGTCACTGGGTCGGCGTGATCGATAAGGTTGAGTTGTAAATCGCTTCGTTCGAAGAAGCTAACGCAGAGTTCGCAAAGCACGCTAAGATTTTTCTCTGCGAACTCCGCGGGCTCTGCGTTGAAAACAACTGACACATGGCGAATGCCGGTTGGGAGTACATGGTCATTGCCTTAATTGGCATAGCGAGTTCAAATCTCGCCCACAGCGTGTTTTCACGCCGCGGAACTCTCACCAATAATTGTCGCCATTGTCTTTGGGACGAATGCCGGAATGACTACATTGTCTGTATAACAAAAAGAGCGTCATTTCTTTATTTGTCGTCCCATTTTTTGTCATCTAAATAAGGAGGAAATATGCCATACAAAAGACTAAATGTTAGCGGCGATGGGGGAGATATCCTTTCGTGGGTTACCCACGAAATGTCGGATGACGAGCATAAAATGCTTCGTAATGTTTCCCGCCTGCCGTGTCTTTACAAGCACGTTGCACTGATGCCGGATGCTCATCTAGGGATCGGGTCAATGGTTGGTTCGGTTATTGCAACCAAGGACGCTGTGATTCCCGCGACTGTCGGTGTCGATATCGGATGCGGGATGATGGCGGTCAAGACTCCGTTCAAGAGCGGTATTCTTGAGGGCAAGATGGCCGCGTTTCGTCACGAGATCGAGCGTGCCATCCCGGTCGGATTCAATGAGTATCGCGATGCGGTCGACGAATCGAACGAGTGGGCGGGCTGGGCCGAGTTTGGCGAGCTCCACTCTAAGGTTCAGGATCGTCGTTCGAAAGCGATGAAGCAGCTCGGAACGCTTGGCGGAGGAAATCACTTTATCGAGGTTTGCCTCGATACTGAAGACACCGTCTGGCTGATGCTGCATTCAGGATCGCGAAACATCGGGAACGAGGTCGCGACGCGGCACATCGCTACGGCGAAAACGCTTCACGATCTGAATACCCTTCCCGATCCGGCACTCGCTTACTTCATCCAGGGAAAGGACGAGTTCAAATCCTATTGGCACGATCTAGACTGGGCCCAGCGTTACGCGATGAAGAACCGCGAGATCATGATGAATCGCCTGCTGAGATCGTTCAATCGGAGGTTTAACGATCAGCGCGAGTTTCGTCCTGAGGTTACGGTTAACTGCCATCACAACTATGTTTCGATCGAAGAACACTTCGGCGATAAGGTCTACGTGACTCGTAAGGGAGCGATAAATGCCGAAGCCGGGCGCTACGGGATCATCCCGGGCTCGATGGGAGCTAAGTCGTTCATTATTAAAGGCCTGGGAAATCCGCAGGCATTCAATTCGTGCTCGCACGGTGCGGGCCGAAAGATGTCGCGTACCAAGGCGAAGTCGAAGTACACCATTGATGACCTGAAGATGCAGACGGCCGGCGTCGAGTGCCGTAAGGACCGAGGCGTTGTGGATGAGATCCCCGGTGCCTACAAGGACATCGAGGAGGTCATGCGTGCCCAGGACGATCTCGTCGAGGTCGTTGCCGAGCTGAAGCAGGTCATTTGCGTCAAGGGGTAAAGGTTTCGGCCCCCGCCATCCCCCTGGTGAGATAAGCGGGAGAAAGCGGGGTTCGAAACCAAAAAGGCTATTCAGTAATCCTTGTCTGGGCATGGCAATAGCGAAATCTCGGACATCTTGTTTTACGTTGCGGTTACGCAACTAGATATTGAGCTTGCGCTAAAATGGCTTTGATATTACATTACAAAATAGATTTTTACGGAGGAGAGGGTGTTGTTAACGGGTCGCGTATTACTATTAAATTTTTCGTATGAGCCGCTGGGAACGGTTGGCGTTGCTCGTTCGGTGTGCTTGTATTTCCGCGGAGCCGTTTTTGTCGAGGAAAACGATGGTGACAACGTACTCCACTCTCCGTCGATCACGTTCCCGGTCCCGTCGGTCATTCGGCTGCGGCATTATGTGCATGTTCGCCGCAATAATCGCGAGACGACGATGAAGCGAGCCCGGATCTATATCCGCGACCGGTATCGGTGTCAGTACTGCGGTGAGCATAAGCATGCCAAGGACCTGACGCTGGACCACATCTTCCCGCGTGCCCAGGGAGGCGAGAGCACTCCCCACAATTTGGTGTCGGCGTGTGTGAAGTGCAACCAGCGCAAGGGCAACCGCACGCCGGAGCAGGCTAGAATGCCGCTACTGACATCGCAAAAGCTGCTCAGGCTCGGCCTCGACCACGTTTTGCTGTGCCACTATGCGGAAAACCGTCCGGAATGGAGGAAATATCTCTTTATGGACGAGATCGAGGAAACTTTAATCGAAATGGCAGCGTAGAGAATATATCTTCATTTTCTCCTGATGATCGCGGCTGCCGATGCCGCGATCTTTTTTTGTTAAGCGAGGTATGACGATATGCGAATGATACTTGTATACGGTCCGCCTGCCACCGGAAAATTCACGGTGTCGACGGAGCTTGCTCGGCTGACGGGATACAAGCTGTTCCATAACCACGTCAGTATCGATTGCGTTCGGCCTGTATTTCAATTCGGCACCGCGCCGTTCGGCCGCATGGTCGAACGGATCCGGATGGACATACTCGCCGAGGCGGCTCGCGAGGGCGTCGATATTATTCATACGTTTGTTTATGCGCATGGTCCTGACGATGAATATGTTGGCAAAGTGCTCGCGGCAGTGGAAGACAACGGCGGCAAGGCCGACCTCGTCATGCTCACGTGCAAATTGGACGAAACGCTCGCCAGGGTATCGAACGACGCGCGTCTTGCGACGCGTAAGATCGCAACTGCTGACACGCTCGCCCAACTGCATGAGGAATACGACCTTTACGCTGTGTACCCGGGCCGGGAATCCCTGGTCATAGACAATACTGATCTGCCGCCCAAAGAAACTGCAGATCTGATAGTTCGCCATTTTGGTTTGAAGGTGATCGAAGAACATGAGTAAGCCACGATACAGAAGCGAAGCGGAACTGGTCGAGATCCTGAGGACATTTGAGGATGCATCCATCGGCCGTGATGAATGGAAACATGCCGAGCACATGGTCGTCGCCCTTTTTTACCTACGTGACCTTGATTTCGAATCGGCAACCGCTAAAATGCGGTCCGGCATTCTCAATCTGCTCGTACGGGGATTCGAGGTCGATCTCGCGAAGGAAATGCCGTATCACGAAACCATCACCGTTTTCTGGATGCGGCTCGTTTATGATTACCTCGCTCGGGCAAACGGCGATCCCCTGCTCGATAAAGCTAACGAGCTGGCCGCCCTATACGATAAGGACTACCCGATGAAATTCTACAGCCGCGAACTTTTGTTCTCCGACCGCGCCCGAGCTGAGTACGTCGAGCCTGACCTCAAACAGCAGGGTTGCGGTAACATTTGACCGAGGCCGACGTAGCAATAATCGATCTCAGGCTGCGGCAGGAGCACCTCTAACTCTCGGCGGACGGGGAACAGACGCGTGATTGCGTGACTCCAATTTCTTATATGCTTACGCGGGCTTTTTGCTCTTACCTAAGTACCTAATGTCCTGTTTCCCCTTAGCGTAGAGCGTTGTTCGCGAGCAAATGCCCGTTGAAAGCATCTCGGTGGGGGAATACATCGTGGAATTTTCGGCGTAGATCAAATATGTTTGATTGACCTTGAAAGGAAAGCGGCAATTGCCGTCGTGGGAACCGGTCCTGATAGTGACCGTTTTGCCTAGCGTACCTTTCCAGATATCGATCACGCGGAGCTCTACGGAGATGTATTGATCCTGAAATTTTTGAGCATCCGGATTTTCGGTTATCTTTACAACTTTCCCGGAAAAGATCGAGTGTGAGCTCTGTTTCGCTTCCCCTACAAGTTTGGAGATGGGCCCCTCGGGCATGAGGCATGAGCAAGCATACGCCTGTTCCGTCCCGATCAATGTAAGGATCGCGATCATGAAGAAAGAGAATGTGGTTTTTCTGAGCATTGGCGGTTCGTGGGCCTCATGAATAAGGATGCGAACGAATTCGGGCAGGGATGCCATAAAAGAAAGACTGCTTTCTGGGATCGATCGCACTGAAGGCCCCTTGCCGGTGGCTCCTATTGGATAGTGGGTCAGTTTGAAAAATACTAGGAATGTCTTATTTTGGCATCTACAATAATATTTTCTATGTCCTTTATACTTTTCAGCCAAGTTAAGGCGTGGTTTGCTTGTGGATACTCCTTTATTCTACCGTTAAGGTTTTCGTGAATAAAAACTCCGTCCGTATCTTCTAATAACATACAAAAAGTGCCCCCGGGTAGAGCTCTTAATATTATAGCCTTATAATTGCCGTTTTCGATTCTCTCAATTAGCTTGTCGGTTTTGATCCTCGGCATAAAACTTAGTCTAACAAAGCAACTATATCTGACCCACTGGTTCCTACCGTGAACATTACCTTCTTAACGGCGTAATGAATTAAGATATGTGTTTCGCTTATGCTCAGATTCTTTAATACATTATCGCGTCAGGTCGAGGGATTTCATCCCATTGAGGACGGCAAAGTGCGGATGTATATCTGCGGGCCGACGGTTTGGAATTTCGCTCATATCGGCAATTTTCGCACGTTTGTTTTCGGGGATGTGCTGCGGCGGTACCTGAAATTCAAGGGTTATGAACTAACACACGTTTTTAACCTGACCGACGTTGACGACCGCATTATCAACGAGGCCGCGGCAAAGGGGATCTCGATCGATGAGTTCACCGCGCCGTATATACAGTATTTCTGGGAAGATTTTGACGCATTAGGGAATGAACGGCCGGAGGTCACACCCCGTGCGACGCACCACATCGAGGAGATGATCGACATCATTTCCACGCTCCTCAAGAATGGACATGCCTACGAGTCCGACGGATCGATCTATTACCGAATAACTGCTTTTCCGGAATACGGGAAGCTATCGAAAATAAGCTTTTCCGGTAATAAAGAAGGCGGCTCGGAACGTATCGATACGGACAAGTACGAAAAGGAAGATGCCCGGGATTTTGCCCTTTGGAAGCTCGTTGGCGACGACGAGCCAACGGGCTGGGATGCCCCATTCGGCCGCGGCCGGCCCGGATGGCACATCGAGTGCTCGGCTATGTCGATGAAGTACCTGGGCGAAACTTTTGACCTCCACGCCGGCGGCCAGGACCTGCAATTCCCCCATCACGAGAATGAGATCGCCCAGAGCGAAGGTGCGACAGGCAAGCTGTTCTCTAAATACTGGATCCACAGCGAGTTCCTTAAGATCGACGACGTCACGATGTCGAAATCTAAAGGGAATTTCTTTACCTTTCGCGATCTAAGAAAGCAAGGCTATTCGGCACTTGCGATCAGGTATCTTTTGCTTTCTGTACCGTATCGTAAACAGCTAAACTTTACTTTCGAAGGACTGCAGGCAGCCGAGTCGACGGCCGAACGGCTGCGAAATTTCCGGTCGCTGGTCCGTCACGCACGACCGTCGGAAAATGGTCTTGACGCCGGTCGCGCGATGGAGGCAATAAAGCTGTTCGAACGAGCCATGGACGACGACTTTAATACCGCTGCCGCTCTGGCCTCGATACATGATCTTGTCCGGGATGTGAACACCGCTCTCGTGTCTGAAGGCATTACCGCCGACGGCCGCGAGGTGGTGCTTGATGTGATAGCAAAGTTTGATAATGTGCTGGGTATTTTTGGCAGTGAGGATACCGAGCTGCTGGATGCCGATGTTGACGCTCTGATCGAAGAACGTGAAGATGCACGTGCACATCGCAATTTTGCACGATCTGATGAGATCCGCGACCTCCTGGCGGAACAGGGCATCATCCTCGAGGACACAAAGGACGGCGTCAGGTGGAAGCGAAAGTTGTCCAGGCCCGATGAATAAGCTGTTCAACGCCGTCAAATGGGGCATCACTCTCGGACCGGGATCTCAGAATTTCCTGGGAGCGAAGTGGATACAAAGGGTCCTGAATCGCACTCCTGACGAGAAAAAACGGCTTCGAGCATTACAGATACTTTCCCTTAGCCCGCATTATTTTTTCTGTCGCGACGAACCCGGCTTCGCGGAGATGACCTTTGCAGAGTATTTAAATACCGCTTTCGAAGCGAACCGGCATTCGCGTAGACGCGTCGTAGACGAAATACTTTCCAGTCATTTGAAGCCGGATGATATTGTTCTGGACTACGGATGCGGCCCAGGCTTCCTCGCGAGAGCGTTGGCCCCAAGGTTAAGAAAGGTACTAGCCTACGATATCTCGCCGGGCGCTCTAGCATGCGCACGAATTCTTAACCCTGCTGACAATCTTGAGTATGTTGGGCCCAATGAGATCGACGAGAGTGTTCCCGACGCATCGGTCGATCTTGTAGTCAGCCTCGCCCTGGTCCAGCACCTTACGGACAGGATCTATAGACATGTCATCGGGAATTGTTTTAGAAAATTAAAGCCGGGCGGACGGCTCCTGCTGCATGTTCAGATCACCGAGACCGGTTGGCATACCGAACAGGAATGGCGTGACGACACGTCGCTTCGGGGCCGTCTGAAGATGAAATACGGGCTACACTGCTTTTCCCGTACTGAGGACGAACATATTGCCATCGTTGAAAGCGGTGGGTTTGAGGATGTCGCGATCGCATCGATCGCCGAGATGGTCAGCGATGAATTTGACGATGTTTGCCGCCAGCACCTTGTGACCGCTCGCAAGCCTCATTGATCGGTTTTCTCCAGAAGCACCACCACAAGGTCCTCTCCCCCTACCTTAGTATCCGCCCGATCGGCTATCCGATATCCTTTAACAAGGAAATTCCTGAGCGGCGCCTCGGTCTCAACGACCGGGGGCCCTCGAAACGCCAGCCAAATATTTCGATCCGATACGTCGGCCAAGTCGATGGTCTCAACGCCCCTGAAACCGCGAGGCAGAAAATATGCTCTGTCCTCACGAACGCCGGCGATGCCGTTAACTTTTATCACCCGGCTTCCCGGATTGGTCCGCCCGCTAAACCAGATATGGTATGCAACGAGGTCCTCGACCGTGTAGATCGGCGTACCCTGTCTATCGCGTGCAGATGCGGTCAAAGGTTCCCACTCGCACCAGGAATATCGCGGCGTATCTCGTACGAACTTGATGGCAAAACCGTATCCGGCAAACACCACAATCAGGGCTGCGGCAGCATACGGAAGCCATGATGGAGGTCGCGATGAAAAAATGACCCCAAGGAATATAGCGACTGGAGCAAAGACAATGATCAAATGCCGGGTACCCCAAATGGAGTAGGGCATGATCCAGCTTGCCGTAAAGGCTATAACGATGGGCGTTAGGATAAATATCAATAGCAGGCCGAGGTTCCGCCCTTCTTTAGCGTCGGGCTTCAGTGTGGCCGCATAAATCGCGATGCCTGACAAAACGATCAGAAGTAAAGGTATTGAGACGGTGTAAACGGAGACGGGCTCGGCACTGCTTGCCTGAAAGTGAAATGGTTCGACGAGGTTTACGAGAAAGGTGCCTACGGGCACAATGCCCGGCCGTGACATCCATCCGATGTTTTGCGATAGGCCGGAACCTGAGCGGGACGCAAGGACGACAGCAACTATCCACGGGAGAAAGCTGACAATCGAAACCCCGAACATCGTAACGGCACGCCGCCATTTGATCCGCTGAAAGGCGATGATCGCCGCGACCTCGGCGAGAATGAAAAACCAGCCGAAATAATGGCTATATATAAGCAGGACATTTACGATCACAAGCGGCACGAAGCTCTTGCCCTTGATGAAATATCGGGCGAACAGCCACATCGAGAACAGCGATAGACAGAGTAGCAGGCTGTACATCCGCACTTCCTGGGCGTATTTGATCATTGAGCCGTTAACGGCAAATAAGAAGAGAGCGAGAACCTGTGTCCAGCGGGCGAGCTGCAATTCTCGACAGAATGCTATGAACGGAAACACCGCGATGAAAGAGAGAAGCGCGGGCAGCAGCCGCAGCCACAATAGATCTTCACCTCGGGCAGCGATCCAGAATTTTAAGACAAGATAAAAAAGCGGGGGATGAATAACGTCGAGGGCAACGAACGAAAGTATGGAATTCCACTGATGCTCGGCGGCATGGATGCTGAAGATCTCGTCAAACCAAAGACACGAAACGGTTATTCCCCACAAGCGGGCGGCGATATAGATGAGGATGACCAAGATCAGAGCGGCGCGTTGAGTCAGGCGATCGCTCATCCGCTAAAGGGCTACGTTATCGCACAGTTTGCCGTTGATGCTGGTGTAATAAAGCGGAACTTCCTTGAACGAATTGGTGTCGCGGCAGTATGAGATGCAGCTGTCAAAGGGTTTCGAGTATATATGGATACTGACGGCCCGCTGTCCGTATTCCGCCAGGTTGAGGACCTGATGAACGGGCTCCTCAAGTTCGACCTTTGCAGTCAGACAGTCGGAGAGCTCGAAAGAATCCGTCTCGACCAGTCTGCAATGACCCCTCGACTCGTCGAGCTCGGCGACAGCGAAATTCTGTCCGCGAAGCCGGCCGACCGGGACGGTCATCCAGCACTTTTGCTCAGAGTGATTATGGACACGCGAAACCTGTCCCGGTTCCCAGCAGACTGCCATAAGCTCGAACCGCTCATTCTTGTGGATGAGATTACGGGTATAAAAGTTTCGGCTCCAAAAAAAGTACGGAGAAATGGAATCGACCTCTACGGGCGTGTCTGAAAGAAACTGATAGACATTGTCACAAGTAAATTCGTCGTCCCGAAACGAGCGCAGGCCGTCGATGATAGATTGAATGGAATGCGTTTTCATTCTTTAGCTAGGCTAGCCGATGCCTAATTTTGTTGCGCTTTTTTCAAAAAGTCAACGAATTCACCCACATTCCGCGTCAGGCCTGGAAAGGAAGTAATCAGATCGCCGTTAGCCGAGACGACGGCATAGTAGGGGAGGGCCACGGTACCGAGCATGTCCTGCTCCATCTGCTGCTGGGATGCGTAAACATCGCCCTCGCCGTCGGTGTATAGCTTTACAAGTACAAAATTCTTCAGCTCGGCTTCGACTTCTTTCTTCGGAAAGACGTTTGCTTCCATCCAACGGCAATTGGTGCAGGTGTACCCGGTAAAATCAACAAAAACGCGTTTATTCTCTGCTTTGGCTTTTGTAAGGGCCCCTGGGTAATCATTGGATAGCCATTTCGGCTCGTCATCTCGTTGGAAACGCGAAGTCGAACTATTTTCAAGGTCGGGCGGCAGGAAAGATTCGAGCTCGCCGAGCCTGGCCCCGAAAAGACCTGTGAGCAGATAAAAGCTCACGGCCAGGCTGATAACAGCCGAGAACATACGAAAGGCCCCGAGACGCTCCGGCTTGGAGTCGTGAGCTAGCTGGAACTTCCCGAGCAGATACACTGAAAGGATTATGCCGATGGCGATCCATACGGCAAGTACGACGTCGCGGGTAAAGATCCCCCATTTCCACACAAGATCTACGTTTGAGATGAACTTCATCGCCGCCGCAACCTCGAGAAATCCCATCGAGACCTTCACGGAATTCATCCAGCCGCCGGCTCGCGGTAGCTGAGCCAGCATTTGCGGTGCGAGGGCAAGCACGAAGAATGGCAGCGCAAATACCGTTGAAAATGCCAGCATTCCGAGCAGCGGCATTTGCCAATCGCCCTGAGAAGCGGATACAAGTATCGTTCCCACGAAAGGTGATGTGCATGTAAATGACGTAAGCGTGAACGTCAGGCCCATCAGCAGAGCCCCGATGACACCGCTTCCCTCACCCTCTTTGCTGCGGGTCAAACCGTCGAGGCCGGTCAGAACACTCGTCGGAAGCGTGATCTCGTACGCACCGAAAAGGTTGAACGCAAAGAACAGAAAAATCGCCGTTATAGCCAGATTTATCCACGGGTTCGCCGCGAAAAGATTTATCCCCGCCGCCCCGACAAATATTGCCAAAAGCATTCCAAGGATCGTGAATGTGCCGATAATGCCGAGGCAATATATCGTTGCAAGCTTTACCGATCTTGCGCGGCTGCCCGCGGAATGGTTAGTGAAGTACGACACCGTGATCGGTATCATTGGGAATACGCACGGCGTTAGCAGCGAAAGAGCTCCGAGTGTGACCGCGAGCCAGATGAATGGCCAAATGTCCGTCGGCTGTTGGGTTGGAAAGACGGATGGCGGTTGTGTCGTTTCGGCTGTAGAGGCTGGCGTTGTTGAAGTTCCGCCGCGGCCCAGGTGCTCGGCACCGGTAAATGAAACCCGGGTCGTCCTTGGCGGCAGGCAAAATGTTTCGTTACACAGCTGGTAACGAACGTCGATCGATAGCTCGGTCGCAGGCGTGGAGCTCTGAGCCTTTACAGGAATTTCAAAAACGGCGCTGTCTATGAAATATCTGGTTTCCAGCGGCTTGTCGTCGATTATGAAATTCGGATCCGGCTTGATTATCGGTTTTGGCGAGATAACCGGGCCAACGAGGCTGAATGGTCTGCCGTCTGTAATCTTGATCGTTGTGGGGATCGGACCGCCTTCCGGCTGCTCCAGGGCATAAAGGTGCCAGCCAGCCTCGATCGTGGCTGTTAGCTTTGCCTTGACGGTGTGGCCGGGGGCCAGTGTCTTCCCGCTAGCATCAGACGATAGACTCCACGAAGCGGGCGTCTGTGCATAGGCCGCCGCAGCGAGGAATATGATCAAAAAGAATGTCTTATGAATCGAGCGAAGCATAGGGGCCAAGGTCATGGCTCAAAAGGAACTATAACATTTTCAGTTTTTCTGATGCCTGAAACCGGCGAAATTTTGCACAAACCCCACTGCTCCCCTATAATAATGGTTTTACATTAAGCAATAGAAATCGCCTTTTTTCGATACGGAGGAATCAATCTTGCCAAAAGCAGCAACACGCCAGAGACCGGCGCAAAAGGCAACCAGAACTAGCGGGAACGGGACAGGCGAAAAGCCCGATACAGAAGAAAGATCGCAGGTAACTGATTTCGTTGATGTCGAAAAGGCAACGGCCGAGTACAACGCCAGGCGAAAGTCTCAGCTCGAAAGCATTAAAAAGACGGACAAGAAATTACTCCGCGGAATGCTCTACCAGATGGTCCTGGGGCGGCGTTTTGAGGAAAAATGTGCCGAGGTCTATCGTGTAGGCGAGATAGGCGGATTCTGCCATCTCTACATCGGCCAGGAAGCTATAGCGGTTGGCTCGATGATGGCGCTTGAACCGACAGACATGGTGATCACTGCATATCGCGATCACGTTCAGGCAATGGTAAAGGGCATGACGCCCGAAAGTGTAATGGCCGAGCTCTACGGGAAAGAAGGCGGATGCGTCAAGGGCAAGGGCGGCTCGATGCACATGTTTTCGAAAGAGCTGGAGTTTTACGGTGGCCACGGCATCGTCGGCGGCCAGATAGGCGTTGGGACCGGCATGGCCTATGCTGCGAAATATAAAGAGTCGGGCCAGGTGACGCTGTGCTTTTTTGGCGAAGCTGCCGTTAACCAGGGCATTTTTCATGAGTCGCTCAATATGGCCCAGCTTTGGAAACTTCCCTGCATATATATCTGCGAGAACAATCAATATGGAATGGGAACGTCGCAGAAGCGGGCAATGAGCATCAGCTCGGTTGCCAAGAAAGGCGATGCTTACGGGATCGCAAACGAATTTGTCGACGGTATGGACGTAATGGCCGTCCGCGAGGCAACGCAGCGGGCGATCGACCGGGCCCGCAATGAGAGCCTGCCGACACTGCTCGAGATCAGGGCCTATCGATTTATGGGCCATTCAATGTCTGACCCGGGAAATTACCGAACGCGTGACGAGATAGCCAAATATCAATCGCGGGATCCGATCGTACTGTTCAAAGACAGTCTCGATCAAGCCGGCGTCTTGGGCGAAAAAGACTTCGACGAGATCGAGAAGGAAGCGGCCGAAGCTGTGGAGAAGGCTGTAAAGTTTGCAGAGGAAAGTCCGTTCCCGAACGAAAAGGAGCTGTTCACCGACGTTTACGCATAACGCGACGCAGTTGTTAGCCGCGCAACCCGTTAGATCGCCGGTCGAAGACCGCTTGATGAACGAAGAAACATGGCAGTACTAAATATCAGAGACGCTCTCAATCAGGCATTACGTGAAGAGATCTTAAGAGACGAGAATGTCTTCGTAATGGGCGAAGAGGTTGCCGAGTATGACGGCGCTTACAAGGTTACACGCGGACTCTGGAAGGAGTTCGGCGATAAGCGCGTCGTAGACACTCCGATAACCGAGCTTGGCTTTGCCGCCGTTGGTGTTGGAGCGGCGATGGCGGGGCTGCGTCCGGTGATCGAGTTCATGACCTGGAATTTTTCGGTGCTAGCCGCCGACCAGATCATTAATCACGCGGCCAAGATGCTTTACATGTCTGGCGGCCAGTTCAAAGTACCGATAGTTTTCCGCGGGCCCAATGGTTCCGCTTATCAGGTTTCATCGCAGCACTCGCAGGCTTTCGAGGCCTTTTATGCCAACTTCCCCGGCCTTAAAGTTGTGATGCCGTCGACTGCTGCCGACGCGAAGGGCCTGTTGAAATCGGCCATCCGCGATGATAACCCTATCATTTTTCTCGAACAGGAAAGAATGTACGGGCTTAAGGGCGAAGTACCTGAGGATGACGATTTCACTATTCCGCTCGGAGTCGCCGATATTAAACGCGAGGGGACCGATTGCACAATCGTCGCCCGTTCGATGACCGTTCCCTTGGCATTGCAAGCGGCTGAGCAGATCCAGAAAGAATTTGACGTTTCCGTTGAGGTCATCGACCCGCGAACTATCAAGCCGCTCGATATCGACACTATTGTGAATTCGGTCAAGAAAACGAACCGGCTGGTGATCGCCGAGGAATCACATGCGTTCGCCAGCGTCGGTGCCGAGATATCGCATCAGGTCATGGACAAGGCTTTTGATTACCTTGATGCTCCAGTGAAACGGCTTTCGACGGCTGAGGCTCCAATGCCTTATGCCAAGAATCTCGAGGCGTTAGCATTACCGGATGTTGCCAAGATCGTTCAGGCCGTGAAAGAAGTTTGTTATTTGTGATGGAACGCCGGCATCTTGCCGGCGAATATGGGCCGGCAAGATGCCGGCGTTCCAAAAATATGGCTGAAAAATTCTTAATGCCCAAACTCTCGCCAACCATGGAAGAGGGGCAAATATCGCGCTGGGTCATAAACGAAGGCGACAAGTTTGAGGCCAATGAAACGCTGGCCGAGGTCGACACTGATAAGGCCACCATGGAAATGACCGCTTTGAAAGGCGGCACTCTGCTTAAGATCCTCAAAGCGGCGGGCGACACCGCGGCACTAGGCGAAGCGATTGCGATCACGGGCGAGGCTGGCGAGGATATTTCGGCTTTGCTGAGCGAAGTAAGTGGAAACGGTTCGGCCGGCGCGAAAAAAGAAAAGGCTGACGAAGCAGTTCCTGAACAGGCAGAGGCGCCTAAGCAGGAGTCAGCCACTAAAGCCGAAGAAACGCCGAATACCGGGGCGACGAAATCTGCCGCCGCGACGACTGGCAATGGCAACGGCCGTATGATCGTTTCGCCGATCGCGGCACGCATGGCCGCTGAGAATTCGGTCGACCTTCGATCGCTGACCGGCAGCGGACCGGGAGGCAGGATAATTAAACGGGACATTGAAGCCGCCCTTAGCGGCAAGTCTGAGTCCAAGAGCGAGCGAAAGCCCTTCGTGCCGTCGACCCAGGCAGGTGCGTCCGCTTACAGCGACGAGCCCACATCCAAGATCAGGCAGGTGATCGCAAGCCGGCTTGCCGAATCGATCGGACCCATACCAACGTTCTACCTTACTGTCGAGGTCGAAATGGATCGCACCATGGAGCTGCGTAAGCAGGTAAACTCGACCGTCAGCGAGGACGAAAAGCTCAGCATAAACGATATTATAGTCAAGGCCGCAGCGATGGCTCTGCTAAAGCATCCTTTTGTAAACGCGTCATATCAGGATAAAAACATACGGTTCTACGAGCAGGCGGATATCGGCGTCGCCGTGGCCATTGACGAAGGGCTGATCACTCCCGTCATTCGCGGGGCCAACCTTAAAGGGTTTCTTGAGATCTCGGCCGAGATCAAGGACCTTGCCGGTAAAGCAAAGGCCAAGAAGATTCAGCCTGAGGAATACACCGGGGCAACTTTTTCCATCTCCAATCTTGGAATGTTCGGGATCAAAGAATTCACGGCGATCATCAATCCACCGGAGGCCGGCATACTGGCGATCGGCGCCGCTTCACCCACCGCTGTCGTTCGGGACGGCGATGTCGTCGTCCGAAGCATCATGAATGTAACTATGTCCTGCGATCATCGTGTTGTTGACGGAGCGACGGGGGCAAAATTCCTACAAACTTTCAGGCAAATGCTCGAGAATCCGGGCATGATGTCGGCCTAGCGTGGCCGAACGATCATCATTTGCCGGACCTTATGTAGCACTGATGGCCGCCCAGGTGTTTTTTGGCTCGCTGCCGGTCATCGGCAAAGTAGTTCTTCAGACCATACCAGCCGTTGCTCTGGTCGGTTTCCGAGTTACACTTACAGCCCTAATTCTGCTGGCGGTTCAGATCTACCGCCGGAGGTTTTGGCTTCAGGAGCGAGGCGATTATTGGCGGCTCGGCGTTCTCAGCCTTTTCGGAATAACCTTTAATCAGTTCCTGTTCATCATCGGCCTTTCGCTAACCAAGGCATCAAATGTTTCGCTATTGGCTGTAACGATCCCGATCTTTGCGCTTACCGTCGGTTCGGTCGCAGGATTCGAGCAGTTGCAGCGACGAAAGGTGTTCGGCATTTTGCTCGCTGCCTTGGGCGTCATCCTTATCATAGACCCGCGAAATGCGTCATTTTCTTCCGAATCCACTCTCGGCGATATCCTGATCATCTTCAATTCCCTGTCCTACGGCATTTATGTCGCCACATCTAAAAGCGTCATTATGCGAAACGGCATTTTTCGTTCGATGATGTGGGTCTTTATTTTTGGCGCGATCGTGTGTTTGCCGCTCGGCTTAATTTCCATCGCCCCCATAGAAATATCGGCCATCGACTCCACGATATTGCTGCTTATGATCTACATTGCTATTGTCGCAACAGCTGCTCCCTACCTGCTCAATGCCTACGCTCTGTCGCATGTAAATCCTTCAACCGTGGCTGTGTTTGTCTACCTGCAGCCGCTGATCGGTTTTTTGCTTGCGGTTTATTTTCTCGGTGAAAAGGTCGATTATCTCTTCGGAATAGCAACGGTACTGATCTTTGCGGGCGTATTTTTGGTCACCAGAAAGTTCGTGCCCAGTGAAACCTAATCGGACGATCGACGTATACGTGGCATCTATAATTAAAATGCCTACTCAGATTACCCAGATAGACCATCCCGAGCAGAAGCGGACTGTCCTACGAGTCGACGGGGATATGTTGAGAGAAGATGCCCGCGTGATCGAGAAGATCGCTGCCTGCGTGGCGTCTGAGACCGGCCATCGTATATCGATAGATCTTGCAGATCTGGCCTTTATGGACAGTGAGGCTGCATCGGTGCTACGCCAACTCCAGGAGCGAAATGGGTTCGATATCGAGGGGATCGAGATATTTCTTCAATCTGCCATCGATATGGCCGAAAGATCTTAACCACCGGCTTCACCTGACTTTTCAGTAAAAACAATCTACATTTAGCGAATGACCATACAGGAGATCGCTGACCTGCTTTCAGGTAAATTGATCGGCGACGGATCTGTCGAGATCCTGCGCGTTGCATCCTTCGAGAGAGCGGGAGAAAACGAGGTGGCCTTCGCTGAGTCGGGGGCGGCCTGGCTGACAGCCGGTGCCTCCTGCGTGATAGTCCGCGAGGATTTCGATGCTTCCTTTTCAGGTTCGGTCATTAAGGTCCGAGATCCAAAGCTTTCATTTGCGTTGCTGGCGAAGGTGCTGTCCCCGGCCGACCGCCATACAGGTGGCCCGCACGAAACGTCGATCATCGATCCGACTGCCGAGGTGGGGGCCTCGTGGGTCGGTGCCTATTCCACAATAGGTGCAGGGTCTAGGGTCGGGGCCGACTGTCAGATATTCGAAGGCGTGCGTATAGGCCCGAATGTCGACATCGGCGCGAATACGCTTATCCAACCAAACTGCATTATCTATGAGAATGTGACTATCGGTAGCGATTGCGTGATCCATGCAGGAGTCGTGATCGGAGCCCCGGGCTTCGGTTATGTTAAAGACGATCGCGGCGAGTATCATCAGTTTCCGCAGATCGGGAAGGTGGTTATCGATGACCGGGTTGAAATAGGCGCAAACTCGTGCATCGACCGCGGAGCACTCAGCGAAACACGGATCGGCGAGGGCACAAAGATCGACAATCTTGTGCAGATCGGTCACAACGTTCAAATCGGCAAGCGTGTTGTGATAGCCGCTCAGACCGGTATTTCCGGCAGTGTCATCATTGAAGATGACTGCGTGATCGGTGGCCAGGTCGGGTTTGGCGACCACGTCCGGGTTCAGAGCGGGGCAGTCATAGGTTCACAGGCTGGCGTGTTGCCGGGCAAGATCGTGCGGCCGGGCGTTTGGTGGGGCACCCCGATCCAACCGCTATCAGACTATAAACGTCAAAATGCCCATATTAAGGGCCTTGCTCGACTAAAGGAAGAGATAAAAGGCCTTTCGAAAAAGATCGACGATCTAAAAGACGCAGAGTAGCCCGACGATCATTGCTCCAAAAGGCGCAGGATCGCCTCGGCGGCCTTTTTCGAAGCTCCGCCGTGTCCGAGTTTCTCGGTAGTTTCCCTAAGTTTTTCTCTCATAGAAGCATTGATATCCGGCCGAAGGAGCTTCAGCAGGGCGGCGGAGAGTGACTTAGCGGTAAGATCACCCTGTATCAATTCCTCCGCGACACGTTCGCCGGCAATCAGATTGATCAGTCCATAATGCTCGACTGAGATCAGGGGTTTTAGCAATCCGTAGTTAAGTCTGGAAGTTTTGTAGACGATAACCAACGGTGTCCCGATAATGCCTGCTTCCATCGTCGCGGTCCCGCTCGTGACTGCGGCGGCATCAGAGGCATTCAGCAGATCGTAAGTCTCCCCTTCAAGGATGCGAAAACCCTGTTTCGTTGAGTTTGGTAGTGCAGAATGGTCAAGGATCGTAGAGATCTGCTCCCGGGCCGGAGGTGAAGCAGCCGCGACCGCAAACTGGATATCGGCATTTTCTCGATGCATCAGGTTGGCCGCGTCAATCATTACCGGGAGGATTCTGGCGATCTCTTTTTGCCGGCTCCCCGGCAGCAGTGAGACGATCGGCATAAGCGGGTCGAACGCGTGTTGATCGCAAAAATCCTGTTTCGATCGAGAAGCCACGACCTCGCGAGCCAAGGGACTGCCGACGTATTCAACGTGGGTGACACCGTGCGTAAGGAACCACTCTTTTTCAAACGGCAGTATCGTTAACAGCAGATCGACGTAGTCTCGAATGGCGGCAACCCGGTACTTTCGCCATGCCCATAGCTGGGGCGATATGTAGTAAATCACGGTGAAACCGAGCTTTTTGAGAGACTTCGCGAGCTTCAGGTTAAAATCGGGAAAATCGACAAGAATTACGGCATCGGGCCTTCTGGCTTTTGCTGCGTCGAGCAGTCTGCGCCTCGCCTTCAAAAACATCGGAAGAGCCCTACCGATCTCGAGAAGTCCGACGATCGATAAGCTGTCAGCAGCGACCACTGCATCTACGCCGGCGGCACGCAGCTCCGGGCCGGCTGAGCCGAAAAACCGGTAATCGCGGCTCTGATCGGCCTCGCGGATGGCCTTCACCAGCTTTGCCGCGTGCCGATCGCCCGATGTTTCACCGACCACGACCATGATCTGTCGATCTTTTGTTGGCATTGTCCGTAAGTGGTTTAGCTCAAATGATATAACGCGAAAGCTGTCTGACAACGCGGTCAGTTACCGACGCATCAAAAGAAGTGATTTTGAGTCATTATCAGCTATTTGTCCGCAGCGTGCTTGCAGAAGACCTCTCGCGCACCTAAAATTTAGTATTTTGAGTGACTTAGGCAAGTTTTGTAATTATACCGTACGCTGGGTTATTGGAGGAGTTTGTGACGATTCGTCTTACGTATTTTCTGTTGGCATCATTAATTTTGAATGTATTGCCGTTGCCGGCTTCCGCACAGGCTGATTCACTTGTCGCGCAGGTCTCCAATTCGGGATTCGAGGCGTTCGCGGGCGGGATCAGCGGGAATGGACGATTTATCGTTTTTGAATCTGCAGGAAATTTGGCTACGGAAAATCCTCGAAACGAGGACGGCAATACAGAGGTTTTTCTTTTCGATTATGCCCAGCGGCGCATTTTTCAGATCACCGATTCAAAGAGTGTACTTTTCGATACCACCAAGGCGGCAACTTTCAATAACATCAGGGTCACGATCGTTAACACGAGGCCTGTAATAAGCACCGACGGGCGTTGGATAGCGTTCAGCTCGAACGCGACGACCGCACGGCCTCTGACCCCCGATGCTTCAAATCCGGGTTCATTCGATGGGAACGCATTTACGGCGCCGACGCCGACACCTTCGCCGACCCCAAATCCGTCGCCCACACCAACCGGAACGCCGACTCCGACCCCTACGCCTACCGGAACACCGACCCCTACGCCGGCACCACCCGCAAATCCGCTGGCGGAAGACGGCAATTTGGAGATGTGGCTTTACCAAATACCGCCTTATTCGAACGTCGCCGACCTGTCTGCAGGCGATGAGATCCCTTTTACCGAGTTAGCGGGTGGAGCATTTACCCGGGTGACGAATACGGATCCAAGCCAGTTGCCGCGGGCCGGAACCTCAACGACGGGGCCCTTTGTCGCCGAGGACAATCACGACGCAAGCATCAATGATGACGGGAACGTTTTAGCGTTCGTGTCTACTCGCGATCTGGTCCCGGCGGTCGGCAACCCGTTTCCGACAGAAGACAATGATGAGATCTTCACGTACGTACGGAGTATCTCCACTACCAGCCAGGTCACAAAGACCCCTCGCGGGGTCGTCTCAAATCCGATCTACAGTAAGAATCCGACAATTTCAGGGAATGGTCTTCGGGTAGCGTTCGCGAGTACCGGTGACAATCCAGTGGTCGGCATGACAGGCGGCAACAATCCGCTGGCCAGCCGTAACGAAGAGATATTCTACGCGAACCTCAACAGCAGCGGTGCACCCACCGGAAATGGAGTCCAGGTCACCACAACTACGCCTACAAATCCGGGTGATCCGGTCAATATTCTGGATCTCGGCCGACGAATGAGCCGGGATGGCCGCTATATCACGTTTGATTCGTACGCCGATCTCGCTAATGAGAATAGCGGGACGAATTACACATCGTTCGCGCTGTACCTGTTCGATACGTCGTCCAGCACATTTCGCCGGATCGGCCCTCGCAGCAATGACGATACAGCGGCGCAGGGGGGCGATGTTGCACACTACCCGGGTTTTACGGATTATGACGCGGCCGGCACACCGCGAACGCTCGTTTTCTCCAGCCGGCTGAACATCAAGTCAGACGGCACTATCCCGACGAACGCTGCGGATGGGCTTAACCCGAACCCTGTCCGTCCGGTGCAGCTGTATTCCTATTCCCTGGCTGATCCGCCGGCGGCCACTGCAGCTCCTCGAAGACGAGGTGGCTCTTCGGCCGATGTGACGCTGGCTCCGGCAGCAGGAGTGTTCACGCGGCTGGCCAACTTCCCGTCGCCCCAGACGTTCCTTGCATCGACTCAGCTCCACACCAGCAACTCGATCCAGCGAATGGCGTTCAACCTGGCTCTGACCGAGCTAGGTACCGGAAATTTCGATCAGCAGTCTGAGGTTTATTATTTCCTTCTGCCGCCGGTAACATCTGTGGTTTCGGCCGAGATCGCCGTGAAAACGGGAGCTAGCGGCATTCCCGTGCTTCCGGCTCCTACTCCGAGTCCGACCCCGACTCCGAGCCCGACCCCGACGGCGACTCCGCCTCCGAGTCCAACGCCTACTCCGACTCCTACGCCGACACCGACCCCGAGTCCGTCGCCGTCAGGAACGCCTACACCGACACCACCTCCCGTTACGGGCCCGGCTACGGGCGTGTCGCCCGGAATGCTCTCGATCCTGGATTATGTAGCGCAGGATCCGCCTATTGCGCCCCGGACAGCCGTGGGGTCGCTGAAGCGGAGCCCGACACTTCCCATCGAGCTGAGCGGGGTGTCGATGTCGATCAACGGAGCAGCCGCTGGCTTGAAGCGCGTGGGACAGAAACGAGTCGAATTCGTGGTGCCTCTCGGACTGCTCAGTGCATTGGAAGGCACATCGTACCCGGTCGTCCTTAATAATAACGGTTCGCAGGTGAAGTTCTTCCTTGCGATCGTTCCGTCACAGCCCGATATCTTTAACCGTTTAATGCTGCCCGAGGCGGGTGGACGTGCGAAGCTGTTTAACGTTACGAACACGATCCAGACCACGGAACCGTTCGTGATCCGCACAATACTCCGAAAGGGCAATCGGCTTGTACCTTCGGTACTGCGGCTCTACCTGACGGGCGTCGAACGTATTCCGACGAATTTCATCAGTATTCGTATCGGGAACAAGGTTTTGAGCGGCGCGTCTATCAAATCGGAGCCAGTTATGATCGAACCGGGTATTTACACGCTCGATTTCTTCCTCACTCCGGATCTTTTGGGAGCGGGAGATCAGCCGATCGTTGTCACTGTTACGCTGGGCAATACCTCAAGAAGCTCACGACAGGACGATACCGCCGCACGAGTCGAGATCCTCTAACAGGGCCACGAAACGGCAATGTTTTTTAGAAAGGCGGGCGCTGGCCCGCCTTTCTCGTTGGAAACAGGCTTTTTGCAGGAAATTGGCTCGTGGGCTATAATAGCCCTATTACCAGACCTTTTTTTTCGCAGAATATCATGTTTTTCGCAGTTTAATATAACGCTAGAGGAATATCGTACTTTCGATCTATGGTTGAGTACGTAACGTATAAATTATGGCAGCAAAAGATGTTAGTACGATGAAGATCGCTCCGCACGTTTGGAAGAATGGTGAATTTATCGATTGGCAGGATGCGCAGATCCACGTGATGTCGCATGTTGTTAATTACGGCTCGAGCGTTTTCGAAGGCATCCGGTGCTACGAGACCAGCAAGGGCTCGGCGGTTTTCCGGCTCACAGAGCACATGCAAAGGCTCGTTAATTCCGCCAAGGTCTATCGAATGGACCCTGCGTTTGGCAGAGACGAATTCTGCAAAGCGACCGTTGGGCTGATCGAGAGAAGCGGTCTCGAATCATGTTATATACGCCCGTTAGTCATTCGCGGCCTGGACCAGGAAAAACCCTCTTTCGGAGTTTATCCGCTGAATAATCCGATCGATTCATACATAGCGGCGTGGCAATGGGGCAAGTACCTCGGCGACGAGGCCCTCGAGAGCGGGATCGACGTTTGCGTGTCGAGCTGGACGCGAATTTCATCGAATTCCCTGCCGACAATGGCCAAGGCCGGTGCGAATTATATGAATTCGCAGCTCATCAAAATGGAAGCGGTGCTCGGGGGATTTTCGGAAGGGATTGCCCTCGACGACCGCGGATATGTGTCTGAGGGCTCCGGTGAAAATCTTTTCGTCGTAAATGGCGGCCGATTAATAACGCCTCCTCTGGGTGCATCCATATTGCCCGGCATCACGCGTGACTCCGTCATACAGATCGCCCGCGAGATGGGCATCGAGGTGGTCGAGGCTCAGATCCAGCGAGCCGCGTTGTACCTTGCGGACGAGGTCTTTTTCACCGGTACCGCCGCTGAGATAACGCCGATCCGTTCCGTCGACCGAATAACGGTCGGTGCCGGACGCCGCGGCGAGATCACGGAACGCATCCAGACCGAGTTTTTCAAGATAATCGATGCAACCAGGCCGGCCCCGTTCGGAGCGGAATGGCTGACATTTGTGAAGACCGCCGGCGAAAAAAAAACGGCCGGAGCGTAGAAAACTCCCCTCCTGGATAGGAGGGGTGCCCGAAGGGCGGGGTGGTTGAAACGCCCCAAATCCATGCCACCCGAAGAAGGACTTCACAATAGACAGCGAATAAAACCTCGCAGGGTCAAACTCCGTCGTGATCTGACTCCAGCCGAGGCAACGCTTTGGACTTACCTCAAAAAATCTCAACTCGCCGGACGGAAGTACAGACGGCAACACAGTATTGGACCGTATATTGTCGACTTCTATTGTGTCCAAGAGTCGCTTGCGATAGAGCTTAGACGGTGAAGTACATCATTCATACGCAGCCATCATTTACGACTACAAAAGACGGCTTTATCTAGAAAAGGCAGGAATAAAGGTCATTCGTTTCGAGAATTTTCTGGTGTTTGATGACATCGAGTATGTGCTTCATAGGATCCAAAATTCCTTCGGGTGGTCTTCTCGCCGAGGGTCCACCACCCCGTCATCCGAAGCGGATGCCACCCCTCCTATCCAGGAGGGGAGCTTTTGATCGCTAACCTATACCGCTCTTACATTCTTGAGATCACCGTATTTGTATGCGGAGCTCTCGTGATGATATTTGAGATCATCGGATCGCGGATCGTTTCCCCATTTATCGGTACGTCCACTTATGTCTGGACCAGCCTTATCGGTGTGATACTCGGCAGCCTCAGCCTGGGCTATTGGCTTGGCGGCAGGATCGCCGACCGGCGGCCCGACCCGAAGGTCTTGGGCGCAGTGATCTTCGCAGCTGGAGCGTTGGTTTCAGCCACCGTGCTGATAAAGGAAGTATTTCTCTCATCGGTTGCCGGAGCTACGGTCGGTCTCGAGCTAAAGGCCATTATCGCGGCCCTCGTGCTATTTGGCCCCGCAAGCGTCTGTCTGGGGATCGTGACCCCTTTCGCAGTTCGTCTTAAAATGACATCGCTTGATACGACAGGGCGAACAGTCGGCCGCTTGTACGCGCTGTCGACGGTCGGCAGCATCGTAGGCACATTTGCCGCGGGTTTTTTCCTGATCCCATTTGTCGGGAGTGTCCGAACACTGTATATCATCGCAGGATCGCTAATGGCATTGGCGTTTCTTGTGGCCCCGTTGGCATTTACCGCCAAAAATATTGCCGCTATTGTTCTGCTCATACTGGGCATTGCCGCCAGCGAGGCCAACGTTTTCCTGCTGCGAGAGAAAAGCGATCTTCACGATATCGATACCGAATACAGCCGCGTCCAGGTTTTTCGCTCGCGCGATCCCGGCACGGGCCGGCCGATCCGGGCGCTCGCCACGGATCCGTATTTTGTGCAATCGGCAGCTTTCCTCGACGGCGACGAACTCGTGCTCGAATACAGCCGTTTCTACCACTTGATTCGGCATTTTCGCCCCAATTTCCAAAGGACGCTGATCATTGGAGGGGCCGGCTATTCTTTTCCGAAGGAATATCTAAGGTCATACCCTGAAGCTCGCCTCGATGTAGCCGAGATCGATCCGGAGATGACACGGATCGCACGGCGTTTCTTCGGCCTTACTGACGATCCCCGGATGACGATCTTTCACGAAGACGCCCGTATGTACATCAATCGCACCGGTGCGAAACAGTACGATGCGGTGTTGATGGATGCTTTTGGCTCGCTGTTCAGCGTCCCGCACCATCTGACCACGATCGAGGCAGTCCGCGAACTTAGCCGAATATTAAAGGACGACGGAGTCGTGATATTCAATCTCGGTTCGGCCGTTAAGGGACCGAGCAGCGGATTTCTTCAGGCAGAACTGCGGACCTATATGGAGGTTTTCCCACAGGTCCACCTTTTCAAGGTCCGACCTGAATATACAGATGACCGACTCCAAAACATTATTATAGTTGCTTCGAAGGCCCCGGTTCAGGCCGATCTCACAAGCCATGATCCTCAGATCTCCGACCTTCTGAACCGACGCTTTTCCACCGAAGTTTCCCTGAATAGAGATATCCTTACTGACGACCTGGCACCTGTTGAATACTATAATTCGATTGCACAGAACATTTATTTGGCAACGCCTCGATGATCCGGGGACAGGCCTCGAGTATTCATACAGTCAGAATTGATATTGCCGAGAATCCATTCTTCCGCCTCATTGAAATCGGGGAATGCCTGCATATCGAGGCCGGCATCACGTGAGGCTGTAGATATTTGCTGCTGTTTGACGCGATTTTGCGGTGAGCGGTCAACGATCGCGATTCTTACGTTTTCAGCGATGGCGTTCTTGATTATGTACGAGGCAATGAGGTAGCAGTCGGTCGAAGGGAGTACGGGAGACTCGTTGATCAAGAGCAGCCGCTTTCGCCTACTGCTCTTTAACCGCTGGACGATCTTGTTCGTGTACTCAATGACCATCTCAAAGCTCACCGAGTCTGCCTCGACGCACGCGTAGAGATAAGCATCACGTTCCTCGAACGTCAAATTGTAGGTAATATCATCCAAAATGATCCCCTGACTGATCGAGGGGAACTAGGATTCTCTCAAAACGAATCGGTGCCTGTTGTATGGAATTATACAAACGAAATACCAACCGATGTCAGGAACCTGGACGCAAGCCGATCAGGGGCATGGTCAACCGCGGCAGCCTCGTCGATCTGCTGAATATACCGCCGTGCTTCGTCGGCCCATTTGGACGAAGAGTCGATCTGTAAATATTCTTCCCAAGCCGCTTTCGCCAGGGGAGGCAGTTTCATGGCGTCTAACACCAACGCCCGATTAAATCTAGGCTCCGGCATCTGAGGTGAGAGTTCGATCGCCCGATCCAGATGTTTCAGGCTTAGATCCAGTGAAACAAGACCTTTTGGGCTCCAGTCGAAAAGCTCTAATCGAGCTTTTTCCAAATACATCGCTCCAAGATCGCTGTGCAGGCTGGCACTTTCTGGTTGAAACTTCAATGCGAGGTTAAATTCCTGCTCGGCGCGTTCAAAATTCATCTCGGCAAGATAAAACAGTCCCAGGGCGTGATAGGCGCCTTCCTCAGCCACACCCCGTGTCGCATCCGAAAGGTAGCTTCGGGCCCTATCACGGGCGTCCGAATCGGTTACCGCAACCCCCTTTCCGCGTGTCTGCGAAAATGGCTGATGATCGGGAAAGACCGTCAGCCTGGCTTCTGCAGGCCTTTTACCGATATAAGCCCGCCGCATTTCCGCAAGAGCCTTTTCGGTGTTTGACTCCGAGGGGGCAACACGCCAGATGCTGCAGGCAGCAGATGCCATCACTACAAATGATAAGGCAAAACGCAGCCATTGCATCGACGGCGTGGCATTCCGATCGAACAAGCTGCGTTTTGCCTGCGGGACAACATTCCCGACCCCCACCGAGAACGTTCGTAAGTTTTCGGTCAAACGTAAATGCCGCCGGCTCTCGGGAGTGGCGAGGAAGAACTCCTCAAATTGCCTGGCGTCTTCATCGCCAAGTTCTCGATCGAGATATTCTTCGACGAGTTCAATCGCATCAAACCGGGCGGCAAATTCGTCATTGGTCATCAGTTCCGTTCCGATCCGGTCCTGAAGTTCATCATCTCTACCCTCCCTGGAAGATGATCACGGAGCACCTGCAGGTCTTCCGCTTTGTGCTTCATTTCCGTTTCGCCTGATTCCATGTGTATATGTCAATTTCGACCAAAATCTTTCATTCGGCAAGATCAAGACAATCGGGTACGCAGTCGGTCACCGGGGCCGACCGTTTGCGATCCAAAGAACTCAGAAATTATTTCGCGTCACGACCAAACACTCACCGGTAATATCACGATCACATTGCGCTCAAGGTTCCGGCTGATGCTGAGGTCTTAGTTCTCCAGTCGAAGGGCCTAGGATCTCCATGTCTTTTTCAAGGAGGGACTGAATCTCGCGGGCGTAATGAAGCTCCTTTTTTGCGGTCGAAGAACCTCTAATGCGGCGGTAGCAGTTGATGACAAGGTCTAGAGAATGGCGATATGCCGCTGCCAGGCGACGAGCCTGCCGTCGAAGAGCGTCCGAGCTCATACGGCCCCGGATCCATTCGCCGACCACTCTATAATAGCGGTCACCGGCCTTTGCTGTTTCAGCACTTACGTCACTGCATTTCTCGGGCATCAATGGATTTTACAACGGCATGCCGGAAGGCCGCAACACAGGATCTGGCTCGGTACGTTAATAGCATCTAAGAAATCGAAATCAAGCAACGACGGAATCGATCATTTCATGTTGGCCGTACTGAAAATGCTCTGAGTAAGCCCCTTACTCGACTGATCACCGTACATTTACGGGCTCTCCCGCTCCACAATGCCGCTTTCATAAATGGAAAATCTCGCTCCTTATCATTTTCTTTATATTGAAAGGGCCCGGGACAGAAAGCGTTACTCCGCGTTCGATCAGAGTAACGATCTTGCTTCGCGCCCGGGTATAGTTTTTCTTGGTCCGCGGGCGCCGATTGAAGCGTCGATTCACAATGCCCTACCAACCCGATAACCGCGCAATAACTGTACTCCTCGTTGACGACCATCGACTTGTGCGCGAAGGCATAAAGCTGGTGCTCGGAAACGGAAGCCGGATAGATGTAGTTGGGGAGGCCGAGGACTTCGACGACGCACTCGAGATGATCGCGACGCACCAACCAGACATGATCCTGCTCGATGTCGAGGTCGGCAAACAGTCGTCGCTCGATCGCCTTCAAGAGATAAAATCTGCGAGCCCCGTATCGCGAATCCTGTTCGTCACAGGTCAGTTGGATGAAAAAGCCAACGAACGCGCCCTTTTGGGTGGAGCACACGGCCTCGTTCTTAAAAACAGCGCTTCTGAAACCCTCTTGATGGCCGTAAGAAAGGTCCACGAGGGTGAGATGTGGTTTGATCGTAAACTGACCTCGCGGATGCTGAGCGAGGCCAATAGACGTGATATTGATAGGAAGCAGGAACAGGCAAAGATAAACAGCCTGACAAAACGCGAGCTTGAAGTTACCCGACTGTTATGCGCGGGCCTGGTCAATAAAAACATCGCGGACAGGCTATTTATTTCGGAAAAGACGGTCCGCAACCACCTGACTGTCATCTACAGCAAGATCGGTGTAAAAAACCGCCTCGAACTTGCACTGTTCTTTTCCAAGATAGGAATCGAACCCTGATCTTTACAAATACCTGGTTTTTTGGGACTTTTGTCCCAGGAATATCAGGACATCTGCCTCTTTTCATACCTATCTCAATTCGATGACAATAGAAACCTACACTCGGTTGGAACCAGGCAAAATGGAGTAAGTGCTGGCGGCGGATAACATGTATCCGCTAATATTTTGTGCCGCCATAATAATAAATCGGCACAGTCGAAATTAAGGCACGGCAAATTTGGAATTGGTCTGGAATTGCAACTGTAAGTTCGCTTAACGAAGACAAGATCGAGTTGCTGGCGGATGGAGGGATAAGACACGGTCCCGGCGGTTATCGTCAAGGGGTGCGTTCACGGCGGCAACTCGCAGATCGGGCCGAGCTGATCGGATATCCGGCGGCCCGATCTGCAAAATTCACACTCCTCTTCTCTTAGCTGAAACTCGGCAGACCCCCGCGGGCCTGCCTTTTTTTTGCTGATCTACCTAAGGCCCTGCCCGATCTGCTCGGTACCGAAGGAACCGATGCCATTCAGGCGGACGCTGAAAACGAGCCGGTTCTCCTTGCGGACGCCCACATTGAACGTGTAAAACTGAACCGCCATTGCACAGCAATCCGATGCGTAACCCAGGGTCATAAGAGAGCTGATAAGGGGTGTCTGGCGGGCCTCGCGACGGTTCTGAAAATCGAAGAATAATGATGTGCCGCCATATAAGCCCCGGTCGCGATTGCCCAGGAAGACAGACGGACTCCATTGCGAACCCCGGAGAGTGCCGGGCTCTTTACCGTCCGGGTTCGCGTATTGCGATAGAGAGGGAATGAGAGTCACGGCGCGGGTATAGTAAAACGTCTGAAATAGCTTGACGATCGGCGAATCGTAACCGACCGTCGCCGACACCGCACGAAGCCCGCCCCCCTGCAAACCGTAATCCAACCGGCTATTTATGAACACAGCCTTCTGTGGTTTATACGTTGCATCGACATTTATCGGCGACCACCTTCGCGGAATACCTCCGAATGTATAAAAACTAAACGCGGTCATCGAATCAAGCTGGTTTCGGCGGCCGGGAATCAACGCACCGCCAAACGTCTCGTCGAAGAAATACTTCCCTTTCACCGATACGGTAAAAACCTCATATGGCTGGATCTCTGATGATGCCGCATCCTCACCGGATCGCGCGGACGGTATGACCGAGTCGGCCGAAAGTGCGGACACATCCGTCGAATTTTGGAGCAGGCGCTTCTGCGCCTCGTCGGTAACAGCCTGGCTATACCGACGAGTGTAAAACCGGTTGACGACCCCGAACTCGATCTCGTTCGTGTCCGTCACCGTGTCGACATGATCGAACCTGATGATGTGGTTGAAGTTGTTGATCCCCTTCACATATTTGTAAGTAAGATACGGTTCGATCACATGGCGAAAGCGAAACGCATCATCTTTGCCGTAAAAGTTCCGGGCCAGCGCGACCGGACGTACATCGAAGGTGAATTCACCATACTTGCGAATAAGACTGTCGCCCACGACCTGGCGAAGAAAATTGAACGAGTTTGAATAGTAGGTAATACGTCCGGCACCGGTCGCGGTGAAGTTGAAGTATTTCGATCGAAACGGAACTATAACCTCGGGGTAAAAATCCAGCCTCTGTGACAGCGACGGAGTGACAACGGGATCTGTGCCGGTGATCCGCCGATAGATACGAATATCATCGACCTCTTCGCGTCGGGAAACGCCCTCGAGGCTCGTTCGAAAAGCGAAGTACACCTTCGGGAATGCCGACAAAAGTGTAGGGCGTTTATCGAAATTGATGCTCGGCAGATTCCGGGTCTTCTCACGGACGTTCGGCAGCGAGATAACCTGCGAACGGGCGAGAAGATTCAGCGTGTAATCGTCCCAGCTCTTGTTTACGAAGACCTGCGAAACCTCGATAGGAGATATGATCTGCTGTATGCCGTCTGAAAATTCCTGCCTGAAAGCAAGACTTGAAGTGAGCCGTACATCGACGGCCGCGGTAAAGCCGTTCCGGAAATAATGTAGGCCCTCGGCGTAGACGATAGAGCCTCCCTGATCGGGGTGCTGAGCATCGGCCTTTGGTCCGAAGATCCGGTCCTTGACCCCAAAAAATCCGACATTGAAAAAAGAACGCGAGTTGGCCCGCGTTCTAATGTCGGCCCCATAGCCAATGCCGCGTTTCGCGAAGAGATCTGCCCGGAGCGTTATGTCCGCCGAATCGCCGAGGGTTTGATAATAAGCACCGGATATTCGCAGGCCTTTCCGCTGCGAATAACCAACCGTCGGGATCAGAAAGCCGGAGCTTCGTGCCTTCTCCTTGATAGGTATCGATGCAAATGGCAATACGAGAAGCGGGATGTCCCGGACACGAAATTTCGCATTCTTCAGCCTTAGCCGATCATTCGTTTTGATCGTCGCCCGCTCAGCGGTGAAACTCCATCTGGGCACTGCGCCTTCGCAAGCCGTAAATTTTCCATTTATTACGACGATCTCGCTTAGACTGATGCGTTCGACCCGGTCGGCGGTGAAATAAAGGACGGTGCCGTCGACCGACTGATTGGTAAATCCGGTCGAGTCCTCGAACCATCCCAGCTTAGTGCGATAATTCCATTCGCCATAGGCACCGGTTATTCGCTGATCGTCGCCCTGATCGAAGATGACACTTCCGCTTGCGACTATCCTGTTCTGCTCTTCGTAGATCGAGATCCGATTGGCCTGCAGCCTGTAAATTCCATAACGCACGTCGACGTTACCGGTGTGGTGGACGACCCGAGAGTCAGTTTCACCCTCCGCAGTCTGCGCCTCCGAATAGACCACAACTTCTCCGTCACCACCTTCAGGTTGGAAAGTTGGCTTCTTCTTGAGGATGGGAACCGCAATGTTCTGTTCGGCTGAGACGGGGTTGATATTCGGTGTGTCGGTAATGGGATTTGCGACCTGGCGTTCGACGGGATTCGTCACCTGGGCTCCGATCGCGAGCGACAGAGCAAACGTGATCAGAAGTGGGCTGAGAAATCTAATAAAACGCATCGGATCATCAAGTTGATACCTGATGCTACCATGAACGAGAGCGGAGATTAAAGCTTGTTATCGCGGGCGGATTACTTTGGAGATAATTCGAGAATGAAATAATCGACGCCATCGACGCGGGAGATCCTGCCGGTGGTGTAGGGCTCCTGAAAAAAGGCAGTAGCCGGATAGGCGGTCGCCTTTAAGGTGCTATCGCCACTCACCTCTCCCTGGGCGATAAGCTCTTCTGGAAACCAGGATTCGACCGGCAGCGAGGCGGGGTGGGCCGGACCGCTCTTTTCCGCTTCGGCGACAAGTTCATCGGCATCTTTCGTGGAAAAACGAAACACCGCCACAATGTGCCGGGTCGATGGGTCCTGCTTCCAAACGATATCTTCTGTCTTGTACGGGACGCGAACCATCATGCCAAGCTCTTCCACATTGCTTTTTGCGCTGTTGGAATTCGCGGCTGGGGTTCGATTAGCGACGGATCGGGAATTCGTGTTTTGACTGCCGCCGCAGGCTGACAACAGTGATGCAGAAAAAAAGGATGCTAAAATGATGCCGTAAAAAGCTTTTATCATCAGGCCCCATTGTAGGCAGATAGCCAATTGATTTGCAATTTTTAAAGTTGAGCGATGACAACAATAAACAAGATAAAGATTCAAAGGATCGGGATCATCACGGCCATAGGTCTGATGCTCGCGGCGACATTAGTTGCCCAGAATTCTGATCCTGCGGCGTCAGTTCAGGCATTTTATGCTTATGAACAGAAAGCCTCGCAGGTGTTTAGCCGCCGTAATCTCGACCCGCGTCGGGATAGGATGACAGCGAGGTTGTATAACCTGTTTCGGGATGAGCTCAGGAAGCAAAACGCTCATTTAAAGTCGAACGCCGACGACAAGCCTTTTTTCGGCGATGGATTCCCTTTCCGGCCCATCGACGAACCGTGCGACGTCAATGGCAGGTCGTATAAACGCCGATATCAAGTGCAGGCCGATGGCCGGATCCGCGAAGATCGAGTCGACATACCTGTACGTTTCGCGTACCCACGGCCATGCACGATCGAGTCCATCACCTACAAAGTGAGGATGGTGCGATCACCTTCGAAATGGCTTGTCGACGACGTGATTTTCGAAGATGGGAGTACATTGTCTCAGGCCATGAAAAATCACCGATATTAGAGAGCTTTGCGGGCTTATCGCCCATAAATTATCATTAGAGATAATTTAGAAGTATCAAATTAGATAGATCATGGAATCAGTCGAAGAAAAAAAGGCCGTCGGCGTGGCGTCAGAAGATAAAATTCGTTGGGAAGAAGAAACATTATCGAAAGTACTCGAGAAGTCCCCGGAGCGGAGATCATCGTTCGAGGGTGTAAGCCTCGAGCCTGTAGAACGACTCTATACTGAGGCTGATATCGAGGGTTTTGAAGATATTGGTTTCCCGGGCGAGTTTCCTTACAAACGCGGGATCCACCCAACCGGCTATCGCGGAAAACTCTGGACGATGCGGCAGTTTGCCGGCTTTTCTTCGCCTGAAGAAACGAACCGGCGGTTCAAGTATCTTATGGCTCAGGGTCAGACCGGGCTGTCCGTCGCCTACGACCTTCCTGCATTGATGGGACTCGACGCCGATTCCCCGCTGTCGGAAGGCGAGGTGGGCAAATGCGGGGTAGCCGTCTCGTCTCTCGCTGATTTCGAGGTGCTCTTCGACGGTATTCCGCTCGATGAAGTAACGGTTTCCCAGACGATCAATGCGCCGGCGCCGATATTCCTGGCAATGTACCTGGTCGTGGCCGAAAAGCAAAAGGCTGACTTCAACAAGATCTCGGGGACGCTGCAGAACGACATTCTCAAAGAATACATAGCCCAAAAAGAATGGATCTATCCGATCAAACCGGCCATGAAGCTGGTGATCGACACGTTCGAGTACACCGTTAAGCACGTTCCCAAGTACAATCCGATCTCGATCTCCGGGTATCACATCCGCGAGGCTGGCGCGACTGCTCTTCAGGAACTCGCCTTCACGCTCCGCGACGGCGTCGAATATGTACAGTACGGCGTCGACCGCGGTATGAACGTGGACGAGTTTGTGCCGCGGCTGTCCTTTTTCTTCAATGCCCACAACGATTTCTTCGAAGAGATCGCCAAGTATCGCGCCGCCCGGGTCGTTTGGGCGAAGACGATGAAGGAACGGTTTGGAGCGCAAAATCCGCGTACGATGCAGCTGCGGTTCCACACTCAAACGGCGGGCGTTTCGCTCACCGTCCAGCAGCCGCTCAACAATATCGCCCGCGTGGCGATCCAGGCTCTCGCCGGTGTTCTCGGGGGCACACAGTCGCTGCACACCGATTCGTACGATGAGGCCCTCGCTCTTCCGACCGATCATGCAGCGCTTATCGCGCTCCGAACCCAGCAGATAATCGCTGAGGAGACCGGCGTCGCGAACACCGTCGACCCGCTGGGCGGCAGCTATTACATCGAATCGCTCACGCAGAAGATGATCGATGGCTGTATGGAATATTTCGATAAGATCGACGGTTTCGGCGGAATGGTCGAGGCAGTCGAAGCCGGCTTCCCGCAGCGTGAGATACAGGAATCGGCCTATCAATATCAAAAAGCCGTTGAACGAAAGGAACAGGTCATCGTCGGTGTGAATAAATATGCGATGGACACTGAGATCCACAAAACGGACATCCTCCAGATCGACGAAACCGTCCGCGCCCACCAACTCGATCGCCTAGCCCGCGTCAAATCGACCCGTGACAACGGTGCCGTCGCCAACTCGCTCGAAAAGCTAAAACTCGCCGCCCGCGATAACGAGAATACAATGCCCGCGATCATCGACGCGGTCGCCGCATACGCTACAGTTGAAGAGATATGCGTTGCGCTCCGTGACGTGTATGGGATATATGAAGAACCGGCTTTTTAGAACCTCGTTCAAAAGTGTAAAGAAAAGCTAATAGCTGTTACCTAATAGCTATTAGCTAGTTTTTCTATTTTTCTAAGCAGGATTTTCGAAACCTCCAGGTTTGGAAGAAGGCCCACGAACTCGCCTTGCTTACTTATCGCTTAACGAGTGAGTTCCCGAAAGAAGAGATCTTTGGCCTGCGAAACTCAATGAGGAAGACGAGCGTCGATATCCCTGCTTATATTGCAGAGGGGTGCGGAAAGAGCGATGACGCCGATTTCGCCAAGGCACTCGGCGTCTCGCTCGCCTTCGCCAACCGGCTCGAATACTATGCACTCATGGCCCTTGATCTTAAAATGATCAACGAGGCAAATCACTACGCAATGCAGGATGAGATCGTCGAAGTTAAGAAGATGATCAATGGATTTAAGCGAAAGCTTCTAAGTTGATCCTTTGCAGTCACTCGCCCGCTCGCCCACCTGTCAGCGCCGAAGTTGAGGGACGAGTTTCCGCCCCAACCTTGACTTCCCTTCTTCCCAGTGGTATCTATTACCCACTCCACACAGCTTTACGTATTCCTATGGTTTTCGAATTGTTCGCAAACTTCAGGACCAGATTCTATTTCTAGAGGATACAAATATGATCAATTTCCGATATCTTGTGCTTGCCGCTGCCGCTTTTGGCAGTTTTGCCTGCACGCCGCAATCGACTAGTACATCGACCCTAAACTCTAACTCCAATTCGGCCGCTGCGAATGCCGCGAAACCGGCTCCTGCCGCTCCGACGATGGGAGAACTCATGACCCTGGAGCGGAGTGCTTATGAAGCATTTATGACGAAAAATGCTGCGTTCTGGGACCCATTTCTGTCGGCAAATTTCGTCGGATACAGCGCGAACGGACGGTTGGATAGGGCGGCGGCGATCAAGGAATATTCCGGTGCGGAATGCGACGTGAAAAGCTATACACTCTCCGATGAACAGATGATGCCCGTCGGAGCAGACGCGGCGGTCCTCACTTACAAAGTGACGATGGACGGCACTTGCGGGGGACAAAAGCTTCCCGCTCAGCAATGGGCCGGTGGCGTATACGTTCGCGACGGCGATCGTTGGAAAGGAGCATTTCATGCAGAAACACCGATCATCGATCCGAAAGCCCCGCCATCTTCGAAACCCGCTCCTCCGGCCACAGCAAAGGTAGACGAAACTAAGCCCGACGCTTCTGCCGACGCTCTTTTGGCCATCGAGAAAAAGATCTGGGAAGCATGGAAGAATAAAGATAGCGCAGCCCTGGAGGGCGTCTTAGGAAAGGAGTTCGTCTGGCTCGCGGGAAGCGGCCGAATGAACCGGGCCGAAAGTGTGAAAGCTTGGTCCGTGGAAAACAAATGCACGATCAAATCCACCACACTCACGGATGCAAAAGCAGTATCGTTGACCAAGGATGTCTCGCTCCTAACGTTCAAAGGAGCCGCGGATGGGACCTGCGATGGCCAGCCGGTCCCGACTGAGCTTTATGGGGCCGTTTATTACAACAACAACGGAACATGGCAGCCGATGATGGGTATCGGAGTGCCCCAATAATCTCATTTAACAACCGTCTGGACGGGATTTCAAATTTATCGAGGATACAAAAAATATGACGAAGTTACGATTACTCTTTCTGATCGCCGTCGCGGCATTCGCCAGTATGGCGTGCCAGCCGCCAACAGCGAACACTAATACCGGAAACGCGAACGCGACCGTAAACACAAATTCCAACACCAATGCCGCCAAGCCCGCTGCCGCCGCCCCGTCGAAGGAAACATTGATGGGGATCGAAAAAGCGTCATGGGAGGCATGGAAAAACAATGACTCAAAGTACTTCCAGGATATTCTCTCCGATCGCTGGGTTAGCTTCGGGCCCGGCGGCCGCGAAGATAAGGCCGGAAATCTCAAGAGAATGACCGACGTCAAATGCGACGTTAAGAGCTATTCCCTCTCGGATGACCAGCTCCACATGTTAGGCAGCGATGTTGCCGTTCTCTCTTACAAGGCTAAGCAAGACGCCACCTGCGGCACCACCAAAGTTCCGGCTGAGGTCTGGGCCTCAGCGGCCTACGTGCGTGAAGGCGATAAATGGAAGGCGCTAACGTATGTCGAGAACGCCGTAGTCGACCCCAAGGCTCCGCCCGCGAAAGCTCCGGCCGCCGCTCCGGCAGCTACAGACAAGCCTGATGATGGAGCAACTCAGGACGCTTTAACTCAGGCTGTCATGGCGGTCGAAACAAAAGCGTGGGATGCGTGGAAGAACCGCGATTCAAAGGCGATGGACCCCCTTATGACATCGAGTTTTACATATGTTGCGGGATCGGGCCGTTATGACCGTGCAGGGTCACTCAAAACATGGTCGGAGCCAAAATGCGAGGGGAATGAATACAACTTCAGCGAGCCGAAGGTAATTTCCGTTACTCCCGATGTCGCACTCGCAACCTACAAGGCCGACGTAAAGGGTACGTGCGACGGACGCCCCAATCCTCCGGCGGTCTGGGTTGCGTCGTTCAATATGAAGGAAGGCGATACCTGGAAGAATGCGTTTTACACGGATATTCCGCGTTAGCAATAAGTTTTTCCCACAAAGCACAGGGCTGGAGGAGACTCCGGCCCTGTGCTTTGAACTTAAATACGCAACGGTTACGACAGAAATCTACGATCTAACCCTCTCGCGCATCCCATTCTTCCCTGGTCATTCCGTACCAATGGACGTCGTGATATTCGCCGTCTGAGTAAAACATCCTGCGACCCGTTCCCTCTTTAATAAAACCCAGCCTTTCATGAAGAGCGATCGATGCTTGGTTGTAGGCGTTTACGGTGACGGTCGCTTTTTGATAGCGGAGCTCGTTAAAGTAATAACGGAGCACGATCCCGACCGCGTCACTCGCGTGGTTCATCCTCTGGTGTTCGGCCGCGACAAATAACCCGTACATAAAAGTGCCGCTCCAGTGATTGCAGTTATGGGTCCTGATCGATCCAACAGCGGTACCTGCGATGTCCTCCATTATCCAGAGGTAAGTATCGCCGTCGAGTTCCTTCAGCGATTCCTTCTCAGCCCAATGCCGGACTTGGGCGAGTGACGTTGGCGGCCAAATATACTCCAGGTTCCGCGCAGCTTCGGTATCAAGATTCCAACGATAGAAGGTTTCGGCATCGGACGGTTCGATCGCGCGAAGGCGTATGTTTGCTCCTTTCCAAAAGTTCATAATTTCTGCTCGATCACTTTCCGTAGCTCACGCGCCAGATCTTTCGGCCGCCGTCGTCGGCGATTAGTAGCGACCCGTCCGCATGAACGAGCAATCCGACCGGCCGGCCCCATACCTCGTTTGAATCTTCGTTGGGCAGCCAGCCCGAGACGAATTCCTCATACGAGTTCCCTTCCAGCTTTCCCTTATCGTCAAATTTGATCCGGACGATCTTGTAACCGGAAAGTTTCTGCCGGTTCCACGAGCCGTGCAATGCTACAAACGCATCGCCCTGGTACTCCTTTGGAAATGCCTTGCCGGTATAGAACTGTATCCCAAGTGCCGCTACATGCGAGCGAAACAAAACGTCAGGCACGATCGCCTTTTTTACGTGGTCTGGCGATTCACCCTTCCGCCGCGGGTCTTCGTTCTGGCCGATATATGAATAAGGCCAGCCGTAAAAGCCGCCTTCCTTTACAGACGTTGCGTAATCGGGCACCAGATCGTCGCCCAGGCCGTCACGCTCGTTTACGGCGGTCCAAAGCTCGCCCGTTTTAGGGTTCCACGCAAGACCGATCGGATTGCGAAGCCCGCCCGCGTAAATACGGTGGTTCTTTCCCTCGGGATCGTACACCGATATCGCAGCCCGCCGCGGATCGGCCTCGACATCCACGTTGGTCGCCGAACCGATCGATACGAACATCTGCTTGCCGTCCGGAGAGAAGATGACGTTGCGTGTCCAATGCTGGTTGTAGCCGCCGGCAGTCAACTCGACTAATCGCTCGGGGTCGCCTGCGGCCTCCGTCTGCCCCGGTTTGTAACTAAATCGAACAACAGAGTCGGTATTGGCTACATAAAACCATCCTTTATGAAACGCCATCCCGAATGGCTGTGCCAGCTTGCTCGACCAGACCCATCGCTGATCGGCTTTGCCGTCTTTATTCGTGTCTCTAAGCACGATCACCGAGTTTGCACGCGAATCGGCCACGAAAACATCGCCATTCGGTGCGAGTGCCATCCATCGCGGATAGCGAAAATCACCTTCGGCAAATACGTTTACCTTAAACCCTTTTGGCACGTTGAGCTGGGCATTGGCCGGCTGCGGGATAACACGCGAAGGCCGCCGGGCGCTTTCGGTATGAAAAGGTGCCGGCAGGCTTTTCGGATCGACCGATCTCGTGAGCGGTTTATCGACGCTCACGATGCGCGGCAAAGGCGGCGGAGTCGCAGCCGGAGTCGGCGTCGGCGTCGGCGATGCCTGACCAAATGCCGACCACGCTAAACCCAGCAAAGCCGCCGCGACGGCCGTATTTCTTCTGATATAATCAAGCTTCATACACCAAAAATAGCGAATGTCAGAAGTATTGTCGATCATTGAGGAAGCAAATGAGCCGGCCTTAGGCGCCCACATGAAGCTCGGCACCAGGGGCGAAGAACTTGCCGCTGAATTCCTGACGCGCGAAGGCTATCGTCTGGTCATCGCCAACTTCAAGGTCCCGGTCGGCCGCAATACCCGCGGCGTGCAGATCACCGGCGAGATCGACATCATCGCGTTAGACGGCGAGACGCTTTGCTTCATCGAGGTCAAAACGCGCCGGTCCGATGAATTCACGCCCGTCATCACAAACGTCGATCTCCGTAAACAGCGTCAGATCACGCGGACCGCGAAAGTGTACCGCCGAATATTCGGCATAAGCGGAATGCCGTTCCGCTACGATGTCGTCACCGTCTTAATGCCGAAACACGCCGGCCATGAGATCGAACTCACCAAGGGCTTCTGGACCGAGGCCAAGTTTCGCAAACGAAACTGGCGCTACGAAATGTGGGATGAATTTCATTGAGCTTGCGGAGCGATATCTTCCCGGACTCCCAGACTTCCCGGACTTCCTAGACTTCCCAGACTTCCTAGACCTCCTAGACTTCCTAGACTTCCTAGACTTCCTGGACTATCATTCCCGTGCATCCCATGAACACCTTATACTACGGCGATAACCTGAAGATCCTCCGCGACTACATCAAAGACGAGTCTGTCGATCTTATCTATCTAGACCCGCCGTTTAACAGCAATCGGAACTACAACGTCCTCTTCCGCAACGAGGCCGGGACCGAGGCCGAATCGCAGATCACCGCATTCGAAGGCACCTGGCACTGGAACTCCTCTGCCGAACAGACCTATCACGAGCCGATAAACGAACCCGGTCAGGTCGGACGCATGATCGAATCCTTTCGCCAGTTCATCGGAACAATGCAGATGATGGCATATCTCGTAACGATGGCCGGCCTCCTAAAAGAACTTAATCGGGTACTTATGCCGATAGGTTCGCTATATCTCCACCCCGATCCGCATCAAAGTCGACGTTGATGAAACGCAAGGAGCAACAAGCAGAATTGATTTACAAGCTCGATCTGCTTCTGCGTCCGATTCAGGACTTAATCGACTATTCGGATAGGCAAACGCCACAGACCCGGTCACGCGCATGTGCAAAGTTCGCATCTGATCTCAATACTTACTGCCAATCGGTAGCGTTGTTCGCACGCTCAGAACCAGGACATCTATATGACTTTGAGTGGAATGCTATTCACAAGTGCCTTAACCGATTTGGACATGAACTTAATGGCAAACGGGATCAAACGGATGACCTCCAGAGAGTCGTGGAAACTGCCCGAACCGAAGTAACACGACTAATCTTATCCATACCGACAGAAGTTGACACAGAGGTCTTGGAAGCTCATTCACCGTTTCAGGCTTATTGCAAGCTAAAGGTGTTCTGTGAAGCCACCAATCAGAAATTGATTTGGGCCGATCCGTACATGTCTGCTAGCCTATTTCATCGTTACTTGAACGGATTGCCGAATTCGGTTGCGGTTGTGCTGGTAACTAAAGAACGCGGCGCCAATACCGAGTATAAATCCTTTTTGGAAATCTCTAGACTGTATGCGTCGGAGCGTGGATCATCGAAGTACACTTTAGTGGTTGAACAAGCGAATCACGACAGGTGGATGCGATGCGATGACCAGATTTATCACTTAGGTGGCTCGGCAAAGGACGCGGGACAAAGAAGTGATTTCACAATAACGAAGCTCGAACCAACGCCATACAATTTCCACAAATTGGATGCCTTAATTGCGACTGGTAAGGAGATTTTCGGACCTACAACACCTTCACATGTTTAGCGAATTCCAGAAATTCGAAACCGTCCCAATTGACGCATCTAAATCGAGGAGTCCGATGAACAAATATCGCGTCCTGTTAACTACAAGCCTTATATTTCTGACGTCCCTCGTTGGTTGTGCCCAAACTCCTGCTCCCATGACACCGCCTACGGAAATCCCGCAGCTGATCTGGCAATACGACACCGGCGGGTGAGTCTTCTCAACGCCCACGGTCGTGGGCGATCTGCTCTTTATCGGTTCCTGCGCCGGAAAAAGTTCTATGCGATCGAGACCGCTACAGGTCAAGTTCGATGGAGCTATGACATTAAGCAGGACGGCAAGCAGTTGAGCTTCCACGGGGACCCGCTCGTCCTGGGCGATCTGATTCTCATTGGAACCGATCATAGCTGCGAACCGGGCGGTATCGGCCACGTATACGCATTCGAACATGCAACCGGTAAAGTCCGCTGGAAGCATCGTTCGACAAACGTTCCCACCGACATCGTTCAACTTCGCTCAAAACTCTACTTTGGAAGTATTCAGGACACGTGGTCGTCTTTCGATCTTCAAACTCAACGTGTAAATTGGACCTTTGCGCTGGCGACGCCGAACCCGGACTGCCATCTTCCAAGGCCGCCCGTGGTATATAAAGAACGTATCTTGATCGGGGGACTCGACGGCATTATCTATTCGGTCGATTCATCTTCCGGACGTGTCGCTTGGAAGAATAAGCTTCCTGCAGCCCCGTCCACGGCGATGGTCGTTCGGGATAAAAGTATTTACCTCGGAACCCGCGATAATAAGGTGTACCGCCTCGATGCCGATAGCGGCCGCATTCTCGATCAGACCCCGACGGATGCAAAACCCTTCGGGCGGCTCGTTTTCAATGGCGACAAACTTCTAATGTTTGTTGAGGATGCCTCCACGAAGTCGGGTTACCTAGTGGCCCTCGATCCCAACCTCAAAATGAAGTGGAAGCAGAAAGCTGCGCCCGAATGGGCTTCTGAACGCCCGCATCTATGGAAAGGCAACATCATTGCCGGCAACTGTCGCGGCGATGTTGGTGCGTTCCGCGCCCCCGACGGCGAGCCGCAATGGAAGCTAAGTGTGAAAGGCTGCGTCAGGAGTATTGGCAGCTCCGACAATATGCTATTCGTGGGTGCGCAGGAAGGAACGGTCTACGCATTCAAGTCGTCGTCTAAATGAAAAACGTTATGAATAGACAAGAACATTGGGAAAAGATCTATCAATCAAAGAATCGTGACGAAGTAAGCTGGTTCCGGGAACACCTCGACACTTCGCTTGGAATGATAACCAACACCGGCGTCGGCAAACACGCGGCGATAATCGACGTAGGCGGCGGAAACTCGACACTCGTTGACGATCTGTTAGAAGCAGGTTACATCGACGTCTCGGTCCTCGATATTTCCTCAAAAGCGATTGCCGACAGCAAAGGGCGCCTCGGAACAAGGGCAAACGATGTCAACTGGATCGTAGCGGACATAACCACGGTCGAACTTCCCCAAGATCATTTCCACGTTTGGCACGACCGTGCTGTTTTTCATTTCCTGACCGATGCACAAGATCGACGCAAATATGTTGAGATCGTGAAGCGTTCTCTAAAGGTGGGCGGGCACATCATCGTTGCGTCATTCAGCCTCGAGGGTCCAAAGAAATGCAGCGGCCTCGACATTGTCCAGTACAGTCCCGAGACCATGCACGACGAATTTGGCAACTCCTTTGACCTTATAGAGAGCGTCCTCGAAACGCACAACACGCCTTTCGGCACGACGCAGGATTTTGTTTATTGTTATTGCCGGAAAGTCTAAGCATTAACCCCTCGAACGTTGGGGTTCCTGACGTTTCGTAACCCTATTTGTTCGCAATGTTGGAAAAGCAACCGACAGCTGCCTTTCGATACGCAATCCTAGAAACCTAAGGGAAAGCCGGCTGGAACTAAAAGATGACAGATGACGATCACGCGACCATGATGGCGCACACCAAACGCGCCACGGAACTCTTTCGGCAGTGCAAAGCGATTCATGATGCCGAAATGGCAGGTTCTATGTCCATAGATGATGCTCTCGGAATGGTAATCGCTCTACTTCACGAAGCAAAAGAGGAATCGGACAAAGCCCGTGTCCTAATGCTTCGATTCAGGGACGATTAGTGAGGCGTATTATTCAAATCAAAAATCCATCAATCTCCGCCAACTGATACTTTCGACGCCAAACGATATATTGGTCTTGCCATATTTACAGGGCTTGCGTACGCCAAATGTGACATCTGTGCCAAATCATACATTTTGTGACATTTGATACAAAGTGTGCCACTAAGATTCAAGTAATAAGTGCAACAAAACGGTTATTGAAGACCTCGTCTGGTGTTCGAAAGGCGAGCACCTTGCGGGGTCTGTGGTTGAGGCGATCCGC
>JBGSWW010000033.1:0-25477 GCA_041751735.1 Pyrinomonadaceae bacterium
TGACCGAGCTGCAGCAGGTCGCCGACTCGCCAGACTCGTCAAAACGGCAACGCGGACGGCGCGGGCTCGACATGCTCCAACGGCTAAGAAATAACAGCAAGCTCGACATCCAGATTGTCGAGACGGATTTTCCGTCAGTCAAGGAAGTCGATCTCAAACTGATTGAACTGGGAATGCAGCTTGACGCCGTTATCGTGACCAACGATTTTAATTTGAACAAGGTTTCGCAGCTTCGCGGTGTGGCCGTGCTTAACATAAACGAGCTGGCAAATGCTCTGAAGCCGGTGGTCCTACCGGGTGAGGCGATGCGTGTGTTCGTGCTGAAGGAAGGTAAAGAATACAACCAGGGCGTGGCGTATCTGGATGACGGCACGATGGTGGTCATCGATAACGCGCGAAGGCTGATCGGGAAAACCGCCGACATCGCGGTCACGAGTGTGCTGCAAACGACCGCCGGAAAGATGATTTTTGGACGGCTTTGGGAAGATAGGGAGCCGTCGAATGACAGCAATCACATCGCGAGCGATTCGTCCTCGTTCAACGTTCACGACTCCCGATCGCTCGGCTTCCGGAAAGCAACGCGTGACCTCCGTCAAACGACGATCATAGAGGAGATCGACTAGGCCGCTGCCCTATCGCTGTAACTCTATCGGGTTTGAGGTTTCGCCACTTCGGAAAGATGCGAGGCGACAACCTGCCAGCGTCCCTTCGAGCGAACGTACGTATCGGTATAGCTCGATACCTCTTTCACGGGCTTACCTGCCTGGACATACTCACTGATAACCTTTCCTGTTAGAATGACCGTTTCACCATATACACGGGCCTTCACGCTTTCGGTATAAAACTTAGACGGATTCGCAGCATCTCTTGGGCGGCTGATCATGCTTAGGATCTGCGCCTTGGTTTGCTGATTGCCGTTCGGAAAGGTGATCAAAAAATCATCTGCGACGATCTCGGTCATTGCCTTCACGTCGTGCTGTTCATAGGCGTCGAGCCAACGCCTTTCGAGTCGCCGCACATCAGCTTCGGCAGTATTGCCGGGCGTAGCCTGGCCATAGGACGCGGCCGCTGTGCAGAATACGATAAAAAACATAGTTAGGAATTTACGCATGAATAAGACTCCTTGTTGGGTATTCGATATGATTGGAGCATAATCTAACAGATTTCGTTGCGTATGAACACGGCTTTAATAGTTGCGGCTGGCAGCGGTACTAGATACGGGGCCGATGGACCCAAACAGTTTCTCAACTTGGGCGGGAAGCCGATCATTCTACACTCCCTTGAGATCTTTCAAGGCTGCCCCGCGGTTGACGAAATCGTTCTCGTGTTATCAACAGACGGCCGGGAAGAGTTTGCCCGTCTGATGGGAAAGAGCAACTTTTCAAAACTTGTCTCGATCGCCACGGGTGGCTCCACGCGGGCCGATTCAGTAAAGAACGGGCTGGATGTGATCGTACCTCAGGCCGACGCAATCGTGGCCGTACACGACGGGGCACGCCCGCTCGTCAACTCGGACGAGATCCAGAGGGTTATCGAAAAAGCGGTCGAAACAGGGGCTGCGTGCCTGGTGGCGGAGATCTCCGATACCGTGAAGCGCGTTAATAGCGGCATGGTCGTCGAAACGATCGACCGTTCAAAGCTGCGAAGAGCGCTGACTCCGCAGGCCTTTAGATATGACATCTTAAAACGTGCATTCGACGCCACACCTATAAACGATTCCGTCACCGACGAGTGCTATCTTGTCGAACGCCTCGGAGTGCCTATCGCATGTGTCGAAGGCAGTTCACTTAATATCAAGATCACGCGTCCCGAGGACTTGGTCTTGGCGGAGATGTATTTAGAGAGCGATCAGTACAACTGACGGGGAAGAAATGGCGGAGTTTTCTTGTACTCGTTACTCGGCACTTGCCACTCGTCACTAATAGAGCAATGTTCAAAATAGGCTTTGGGACAGATATTCACCGCCTTGTCGCAGGACGACCGCTCGTAATTGGTGGCGTGACCGTTGATTCAGATCTCGGGGCCGATGGCCATTCTGATGCCGATGTACTCCTGCATGCGATAACGGACGCCCTGCTAGGTTCACTTGCGCTAGGTGATCTCGGCAGTCATTTCCCAAACGACGAACCTCGCTGGCACAACGCCGAAAGCACGATCTTCTTAAAGTATGCGTTCGGACTGGTCAAAGAACGCGGTTACGAGATCGCCAACATCGACTGCGTCATCGATCTCGAACGTCCAAAGCTCCGCCCTCACATCGACGCCATGCGCCACAACATCGCCGCCGCACTCGACGCCGATCCCTCCCAGATCAGCGTCAAAGCGAAGACTGGCGAAAAGGTAGACGCCGTCGGCGAACTGCGTGCAGTCAGGACTCAGGCCGTCGTGCTGTTGAGCAAGATCATGTGACAGCGACCCGCTGCTTCCCGACAAAATAACATGTGGCCGGGGGCACTCGCAAAAAACAGTAAAAGTGTGCGAAACTTAACGGTTCATTCATAATAACGAAATGCGCCCACAAGAGATAATTGCGGCAAAACGCGACGGCAAGTCGCTGTCAGATGAGCAGATCAGTGCGTTCATCGACGGTGTTTGTGACGATAGCTGGGCCGATTACCAGATCGCGGCTCTGCTGATGGCTATATTCATCCAGGGAATGAATCGGCGCGAGCAGTATTCCCTGACGGGTGCGATGCTGCATTCCGGAGAGAAGATGGACCTCTCGGACATTGACGCTCCCAAGGCGGACAAGCACTCGACGGGCGGAGTCGGCGACAAGACCTCGCTCCTGATCGCACCGATGGCGGCGGCGTGCGGCATTGCGGTTCCGATGATCTCGGGCCGCGGGTTGGGGCACACGGGCGGTACTCTTGACAAGCTCGAGTCGATACCGGGATTCAACGTGAATATCAGCTTCGCGAAATTCAAGCAGGTACTGAAGAAATGTGGGTTGGCGCTCGGCGGCCAGTCGCCGCAGATCGCTCCCGCAGATAAAAAGATCTACGCCCTCCGCGATGCGACGGCGACTGTACCGTACATTCCACTCATAGTCGCCTCCATCATGTCGAAAAAGCTGTCGGAGGGCCTCGATTGTCTTGTGCTGGACGTCAAGACGGGCTCGGGAGCCTTTATCCAGAAGTACGCGGAATCCGTCAAACTGGCAAAGGCACTCTGCGAGACGGGGAAAACGTTCGGCGTCCACACACAGGCCTTGATCACTGAGATGAACCAACCGCTGGGGAAGTATGTTGGCAATGCTCTCGAGGTTTATGAATGTCTTAAGATCTTGCGCGGTGAGATCGAGGACGCGATGGAGCCAACACTCGAGTTATCGATCGAACTGACGGCCCACATGCTGCTCCAATGCAAAATTTCCGGTACGCTGGATTCCGCCAGATCCGCGGCCAGGCGATCGATCGATTCTGGAGCGGCGCTCGAACGCTTTCGTCAGAATGTCGAACTTCAGGGCGGCGATCCTACCGTCTGCGATAAGCCTGAGAAGCTCATCGCAAAAGGCCTCATCAAGGTGCCCATTGTCGCGGACGGGAACGGTTATATCGGTGAGATCGATACATTCCAGGTTGGGCGGGCGATATGCGATCTCGGCGGCGGCCGCGTGAAGGCTGAAGATGGCGTCGATCACGCCGTTGGTTATTCGTCGACCGTTAAGCTTGGCGATCGCATTCTAAAAGGCGATGAGATAGGGGTGATCTACAGCCGCAAGAAAACTCAAGGCGAAGCGGTTAGCGAAAAATTGCGAAGCGCGTATAAGATATCCCGTGAAATTCCGAGGACAACGAAGTTGATCAGAGCGGTGGTCTAACGAAAATATGCGATATAAGAGATTTTTCGGGCTGAGCATTCTATTTTGTATTTGTCTTGCGGCGTCCGGTTGCGCGGAACGCACCGAGGCCCGCCGCGATGGCTGCGCTATAAAGGTCGGCATCGTCTTCGATATCGGCGGCAAGAACGACCGATCGTTCAATGCCGCCGCATGGGAAGGCGTGAAGCGTGCTGAAAAAGACCTGCCAATCTGCCTTTACGATGTCGAACCCGGCAATCCCACATCGATCGAGCCGGCGATGCGCGCGTTCGCCGAAAAGAACTTCGACCTGATAATAGGCGTTGGATTTGCCCAAGGGCCGATCATGCAAAAGGTCGCGGTCGATTATCCGAACCACAAATTTGCGATAGTTGACGGAGTGATCTTTGAGAAGGACGGCAAGACACCGTTGAAGAATGTAGCGTCACTGGTATTTCGTGAGCATGAGGGATCGTACCTGGTGGGTATGATAGCCGCATCGAAATCGAAAACCGGCGTTCTGGGCTTCCTGGGAGGAATGGATATACCTCTCATCCATAGGTTCAACAAAGGTTATGAAGAGGGGGCAAAGTCGATAAACCCGAATATCCAGATCGTCACTAACTACGTAGGTGTTAGCGACAGCGCCTGGAACAATCCGGGCAAGGGTAAGGAGATCGCCCTCGCTCAGATCGAGAAAAGCGCGGATGTGATATTTACGGCCGCCGGCAACTCGGGCCTAGGGGCCTTTGACGCAGTGGAGCAATACGGCAAGAACGCTCAAGGCGAAGCCAACAAATTTGTGATCGGCGTAGACTCAAATCAGAACGGCGTCAAACCGGGCTTTGTCTTAACGTCGATGGTCAAGGAAGTCGACAACGCCGTTTACGATGCGGTCAAAGAGGTTCTCGAGGGAAGATTCAAAGGCGGATTCCACACTTTTGGATTGGATAAAGATGGGGTTTCTTACGCTTTCGACGACTACAATAGAGCTCTGATACCGCAGGATGTCATCCAAAAGGCCGAAGAAGCGAAGGCTAAGATCGTTGCGGGTGAGATCAAAGTTACAGACGCGATGGCTAATTGATATGTTAGAACTTCGAAATATCCGGAAGACCTTCAGCAATGTTGTTGCGAACGATGATGTATCAATCACGGTGCATAAGGGCACGATTCACGCGATCGTCGGCGAGAACGGCGCCGGTAAGTCGACCATCATGCGGATCGCGTACGGATTCTATGACGCGGACAGCGGCGAGATATCTTTCGACGGCAAGAAGGTCAATATCCGAAATCCGCACGATGCGATAGCGTTGGGAATCGGAATGGTCCACCAGCATTTTATGCTCGTGGATCCGATGACCGTCGCCGAGAACATTATCCTGGGTTCTGAAACCGGAAGTGCGGCGAATCTCGATCTGGAAAAGGCCAACAAAGACATCCTCGCTTTGTCGAATGAACTTCGGTTGGGAGTAAACCCGAAGGCCTTTGTTGAGGATCTATCGGTTGGACAGCAGCAGCGTGTCGAACTTCTCAAAGCTCTTTATCGCAATGCCGAATTGCTGATCCTCGATGAGCCGACAGCGGTACTTTCACCGCAGGAGGTCGAAGAATTCTTCGGCATTCTTCGCCGAATGAAAGAGCAGGGTAAAACGATAATCATAATTACCCACAAACTAGAAGAAGTACTGGCGATCTCGGACGAGGTCACCGTTATGCGCGACGGTAAGAATGTTGGAAATGTGAAAACCAGCGAAACGTCGGCCCGTGATCTTGCAAAAATGATCGTCGGCCGTGACGTCCTTCTTCGTGTCGAAAAAACCGATGCCGAGCCGGCCGGAACTGTGTTAGAAGTGAAGAATCTTTCGGTGTCGGGCAATCATGGCCCGGCTGTCAACGACGTTTCTTTCACAGTCCGTGCCGGTGAGATCGTCGGTATCGCTGGGATCGAAGGCAACGGGCAGACGGAGCTAGTTGAGGCGCTGTCGGGCCTCACGCGTTCGACGCAGGGGCGAGTCGAATTTGATGGAAAGGACATAACCAATTTCAGTGCCCGCAAACTAAAAGAGTTGGGGATTGCCCACATCCCTGAGGACCGCCACAAACGCGGCCTGCTGCTTAATTCGGACCTGGAAGAAAATGCGATCCTCGGCGTGCATTATCGAGAACCGGTTTCGGCAGCGACCGGATTCTTGAATAACGGCTTTATCGAAAAGCGCACTGTAGAGATCATAGAGAACTTTGACGTGCGGCCTAGCAACCCGAAGCTGGCAGCGAAGTCGCTGTCCGGCGGCAATCAGCAGAAACTGATCATCGGACGCGAATTCGGACTGAAGCCGAAGCTGCTTCTTGTATCTCAGCCAACGCGCGGCGTTGATATCGGAGCTATCGAATTCATCCACCGCAAATTGATCGAGATGAGAGATGCCGGAACCGCGATTTTGCTGATCTCGGCGGAGCTTGAAGAGGTCACTGCCCTTGCCGACCGTTTGTTAGTGATAAATGAGGGCAAGGTCGTTGGTGAAGTCGATCCCAAGGTAACCTCGGTCGAAGAGATCGGGCTGATGATGACGGCGGGATAGATGGAAGTCAGCGACCGCAAAGTCCGTTTTAAGAAGATCGCGACTCAATTCGTAGTCGACGATGTGGTGAGCACCGCCGAATATTACCGCGATGTCCTCGGATTTGAGATCCTTGGTTATTTTGCCGATCCGCCCGTTTACGCAATGCTGTCACGCGGCGATGTCGAGATGCATTTTGGCAAGGCTGACGGGCGGCCCGCCGATGTTTCGAACACTTCGTTAAAAGGCGTCGGTTCTGATGCCTATATATGGGTCGATGACATCCCGGCGCTGTTTGACGAATTAAGAGCCGCCGGAGCTGATATCGTCGAAGGCCCTGTGAAACGTGTTTACGGTAGCACGGGGATCGAGATACGCGACTGCAATGGATTTACTATCGTTTTTGGCGATTAGGAGTTTACGATCCCAGGATCGTTTTCATGGAATCCACGGCACGCTCGAGATTCTCCATCGAGGTCGCGTACGAAACCCGCAAATAACCGTCGGCCCCGAATCCGGCTCCATCGGTAATGACAATATTTGCCTGACGGAGGAGCGTATCAGCAATGGCTGCTGAACTGGAATATTCGTCACCTATCAACGCTTTAACGTCCACAAACGCGTAGAACGCCCCCTCCGGCATTTCGCATTCAAATCCTCGTACGGAATTAAGGGCGGGGATCAGCCAATTTCGCCGGCGTTCGTACTCCGCGGTCATCGAGTTGACGGCGGCGATAGTATGTTCGACATCAGCCAGGGCTTTAGCACATCCGTACTGGACGAACGATGTCGGGTGGGTCGCCGAATGGCTCTGGAGCTTTACCATTGCCCGCGTCCATTCAGGGTCGGCGATAGTAAATCCGATCCGCCATCCGGTCATCGCATACGTCTTTGAAAAGCTTCCCGCAACACACACATAACGCCGCAACTCGTAAGGAAGCGATGCCGACGTGAAAGGCGCGGCCGGCGGGTAGGCAAAAAATAAATAGCATTCATCGGTGAGGACATAGACACCTCGCTCGGCGCAAACTTCGACTATCCGGGCGAATTCGTCGGGCGGAATGACCCGTCCCGTCGGATTGTTCGGGGAGTTCACGATTAGCAGCCGCGTTTTCTCGGTAATAGCTGATCTCACCGCGTTGGAGGTCAGGATGAACCCGGTTTCTTCGGTGTCAATAAAGACCGGCTTGGCCCTGCAAAACTTCGCGATCTCGGGAAACGTTACCCAATATGGCTTAGGGATAAGTACCTCATCGCCCGAATTCAAGATAGTGCAAGCTGCATTAAAAAGGGCCTGTTTGCCCCCGCACGAAGCCGCGATCTGGTTAACGTCAAGTTCAGCCCCAAAACGTGCCGCGTAAAAATCGACGATCGATGACCGAAATTCTGCCGACCCGGCCGTAGCGGTATACTTCGTCAGGCCTTTCTGGAGTCCCTCGATCGCGTAGTCCTTAATAAACTGAGGAGTGTCAAAGTCAGGTTCGCCGACGGAAAGGTCGATAACGTTCTCACCGCGGGCCCTCATTTCACCGGCAAGCTGTGCAGCGATCAATGTAGAAGACCCCTGCATCGCAGCAACATTTTGAGAAACGGGGAAAGGATTCGACATAAACTGGTCCTAAACCAAAATACACGTAAAACCCGGACATTTCTAAATAGGGGCGATCCGCTCGAGAAACTCGACGCGATTGCCAAACGGATCGCGAAACTCAAACCTCGAAAACCCAGGGATCTCGACCCCATCGATAACGTCAATACCCCTCGCATTTAATCGTTGCCGGCAATTTTCCAGATCGGCTACCAGATAGGCAACGTGTGCTTTTGACGCGATTCGTTCGACGCCGTCCTCGGTACCGAAATGAATCTGAAAACCGTCGAGTTCGGCCCAAAAGCCGCCACGACCGGCGAGCGAGAGCGGCTTGGGGATCTCGTCCATGCCCAACGTGCCGCAATAAAATTCACGAGCGATGTCTTCGGCTCCCACGGGAATGCTGATCTGAACATGATGAAGGGAATTGATCATCCAGGGCTGTCCAGCTTTTCGCGCATCTTAGCTTCCACTAAAGAAGGTATAAGCCCTTCGACACGTCCGCCAAGCTCGAAAACCTGTTTCATCAGCGTCGAAGAAACGTAGGAGTACTCTTCGCCGGCCATGAGAAAAACGGTTTCTATCGACGGCTCGAGGCGGCGGTTCATTAGCGCCATTCTCAGCTCATATTCGTAATCCGAAACGGCCCGGATGCCCCGCACAATAGCGGTGGCCCCCGCGTTCCGAGCAAAGTCTGCCGTAAGGCCCGAAAAACTGTCGACGATCAGTGTGCAGCTTCCTGTATCAATGTCACGAACGACGTCCTCGATCATGGAACATCGTTCATCGACCGAAAACATCGGGTTCTTATCGGCGTTGTTCAGTATGGCGATCACGATCTCATCAAACAATGGGGAACTGCGCCGAATGATATCCAGATGACCGTTTGTTAGCGGGTCGAATGACCCTGGAAAGACTGCACGCCGCATTAATAGGTGAATTGTAGCTCAGATATGCTGCAATAAGTAACCGCGAAAGGAACACTAAAAATCACCAAAGGAAATTTGTCTTTTTAGTGCTCGTTTGTGCGATTTAGTGGTTATTTTCTAAAACTTATTTGCGAGCAACTTCTTTGCTTTCTCGACGGCCTCTCTGCATTCGATAAGGAAATCGGGATTGTGCTTCATGGTGAGGACCTTTTCAAGCTGCTTGCGGGCTTCGTTTTCCTTCCTGACCGCAAGGTACGCTTCGCCAAGATGCAGGTGGAGATTCATGTTATCCGTTTCGGTTTCAAGGGCTTTCTCAAATAGCTCGACAGCCTTTTCGGCCTTTCCGCCGTAAAGACGCGTTTCAAGTTCGATCTGGCCGAGTACGTCATAGGCACTTGAGTTTTGATAGCCGGGCTGCAATTCGACAACCCTATTCATCGCCGTTCGAACCTCGCCGATCGACTTGATGCCGACGGTCAACATATTTTTACGCGACAACTCGCCGAGGTTGGCTCCGTACCAAAAATAACCCTCGGGCCTTTGGGGTTCGAGTGTTGACGCTATTTTTGCTGCATCCCGCCCTTCTTCGAATGCGGAGTTTGCTTCTTTGTCGTCGGATGATTGTTTTCCAAGAAAATAGTTGAATTTGGCGAACTTCCATTCAACCTCAAAATTCCTTTGTTTGTAATCGCGGGCTTTCCGCAGGACTTCGACGGCTTCGCGAATTTTGGCAACATCCTCGCGTTCTTTGAAGAGGTCGGCGGATCGTGCCAGTGAGGATTCAATTACCTCAGAACTGACCATGGGGCCGGCTGTTTCAATAGCGTCGGTCGTTGAGCACGCAAAGTGTAAGCACGATGTAATTACAATTGCGATCATGGAAATTGGTTTTCGATTATTCATAAGGTAAAATCCCCACGAACGTGATAAGATTCTTAGACAATTGACATTGAAGTTTTGAATAAAGTAGCACAAAGCCGGAATGAATAAAAAGGCCCAGGCAGCCGCATTTTACGATCTTGAGGGCACGTTGGTCAGCACCAACCTTGTTCACACGCTTGGATTCTACGCCAGGCGTCAGCAGGGATTGTGGCAGACCGCCAAAAAGAGCGTGGGCACGCTGGCGAAGCTGCCTTTCTTTGGGATCACTGACCTTTATTCGCGAAACGTCTTTAATGAGGTTTTCTTTCGCAGCTACGAAGGATTTTCTCAGGACCGCCTCAGATACTTCTCGGATGAATTGTTCGAGGAAGTTCTAAAGCCCGCTATTTTTCCGGGCACACCTGAATTGATCGCGCAGGGCAAAAAGATCGGGCAGCGGCAGGTGGTGCTAACAGGCGCCCTGGATTTCACGATCGATCGTCTGATGAAGCATTTGGGTATCGACGATTACGTTGCTAACCGGTTGGAATTTGTTAACGGGTACGCGACCGGACGGGTATTGCCGCCGGTGATGGCCTCGGCTACAAAAGCGAAATGGATACGAGAGTATGCCGAAAGAGAGAATATAAACCTGTCCGAATCTTACGCTTACTCGGACTCGATCTCAGATCTACCGATGCTCTCGATCGTCGGGCATCCGGTTGCGATCTGCCCGGATTTTAGGCTGCGTCAGGCGGCACGCCAGCATGACTGGGCGATATTGGATCTCAAGTAACTCGAATGAAAGATCTAAAATACAAATTCTTGCTGGGCTTCGCGGTTCTTAGCATTGGCGCATCTGCCCAGGTCGGGATCGGGAAACGAACCGACAAAACTGAAACTCCAAGGTCAAAGATCATCGACGCCGCCCAGCTGCTCAAGGATATGGAAATATTATCCGCGGACGATATGGAAGGCCGCTCGGCGGACCGCCCGTCGATGCAAAAGGCCCGTGACATGGTCGAGAAACGATTTCGGGAGTCGGGAATCAAACCCATCGGGCAGGGCTATCGCCAGGAGTTCGAGATCAAACTGAGAGGATCGGATCCCACCGTCAAAGGAGTCAATTTTGTCGGACAGATCAAGGGCAAGAAGTCTCCTGACAAGTACATTATCGTCACCGCCCATTACGATCACGACGGGATAAGGTCGGGCAATATCTATAACGGCGCCGATGACAATGCGTCCGGCACAGCCGCTCTATTCGCTATTGCGGAGTACTTCTCGAAGAAACAACCGGACCACACGTTAATCTTCGCGGCGTTCGATGCCGAAGAAAAGGGCCTCGTCGGATCGCGCTACTTCGTAAGTAACCTGCCGGTGACGAAGGAATCGATCCTGTTAAATATCAATATGGATATGATCTCACGGAGCGATAAGGGCGAACTCTATGTCGTCGGCGTGTATCACTATCCGCACCTGAAAACCGCGATCGAGACGGCCCAGAAGAAAGCTGGGGTCAAACTGCTGATGGGCCACGACCGTCCGGAGCAGGGCCGCGATGATTGGACGTTCCAGTCAGATCCCGGAGCTTTCCATCGCGAAAAGATACCGTTCATTTACTTCGGGGTGGAAGACCACAAGGACTACCACAAGCCGACCGATGACTTTGTGAATATTCATCCTGAATTCTATGTAAGGGCCGTTGAAACAATACTGGACGTTCTGAGAGAGATAGATAAGGAAGCCTAGGGAAGCAGTATCGGTAAAAGCTACAGCGATTAATATGGCATTGCAACTACGCAGGAAGACGCACGAATCGATCGTGTATATCGACAAGGATTCGGCACCGCGGATCATGCCTTTCGGAGAAGACTTTATTCTCGAGGACATTCCTATCGGTACACGGGTTATCTATCCGAATCCACCGATAAAAGGGTTGCCCAATCGTGAGGCTGCTATCCGCTATGCGGTAAATCATCCGATCGACATGGAACCGCTCTACGCGCTTCTGGAGCCCGGCATGCGTGTGACGATCGCTATGGATGATATATCGCTTCCGCTGCCGCCGATGGCGACGCCCGATATGCGACAGACGATGCTTGAGGTTGTGCTGGACATGTGCGGCGCAAACGGCGTCGACGATATTCATCTGATCATCGCGAATTCGCTCCATCGCAAAATGACGGCATGGGAAATGAAGCGCATGGTCGGCGCCGATATATATAACGAATACTACCCGGACCGCTACTACAACCACGATGCCGAGGATGATGACAATCTCGTAACGCTCGGGCACACCCGCCACAACGAGCCGCTGAGAGTGAACAAGCGCGCGATCGAAAGCGACCTCCTCATCTATCTCAACATCAATCTTGTGCCGATGGACGGCGGGCATAAGTCAGTGGCCGTAGGGTTATGTGACTACGAATCTTTGCGTGCACACCACGAACCTCAGACAATACGGGATTCTGATTCTTACATGGATCCGCCGAAATCTGTGTTGAATCACAAAGTTATCCGCCTCGGCAAATTGGTGGACGAGCAATGCAAGGTCTTTCACATCGAGACGGCGCTCAACAACAAGATGTTCTCTGACGGCTACGATATCCTGACGAGAAACGAGGATGAATTTTCGTTTCTCGACCGAATGAAGTGGGAGGCAATGGCGAGAACGTTCTCGAAGATGCCGCGTGCCGCCCGCCGAAAGATGCTTCACGCAATTCCGGCGCAGTATGAGTTGATCGGCTGCTATGCAGGGAAGACAGAACCGGTACATGACAAGATCCTGGAGTTAAACTACCGGCAGTACGAGATCCCGGTAAAAGGGCAGTGCGACATCCTGATCTCGGGCATTCCCGACATATCGCCTTATAACGTGTATTCGGCACTTAATCCGCTGTTGGTTCAGGTGATGGCCCTCGGGTATCACTTCAATATGTATAGGAATAAGCCGCTCCTTCGAAAAGGCGGCGTGATGATCATAACGCATCCGTGCTTTGACGAGTTTGACCATAATTTTCATCCCTCGTACATCGAGTTTTTTCACCGGCTGTTGCCGGAGTCTCGAGACGCTTTTTTCTTAAGAGAAAAGTATGAGCGCGAATTCGCAACAAATCCGGCTTATGTTGAGATGTATCGCCGCGGCAACGCCTACCACGGAGCCCATCCCTTCTTCATGTGGTACTGGGGCGAGAACGGCCGCCAGCATATAGGCAAAGTGATCGTCGCCGGAGCCGAGAATGCCCACGTTCCAGAAATGCTCGGATGGGAACGAGCAGATAATCTAACCGAGGCGGTCGCGATGGGCCGAAGTTATATGGGCCGAAATGCCGAGATCACGATGCTGCATCAACCGATCATTGGGTTGTGCGCGGTAACGGATTAAGAAACTCGCCGACTCAGAGCTTTTGATAGTCCGACGGGCAAAAGTAAGGCAAGATGTGATAAAGTAAGGAATAATATATGTCGACGCAGACGAAAGCAAAAATCACCAGCAAAGGGCAGATTACGGTGCCGCGGGCCGTGCGGATCGCCCTGGGTGTCAAAGAGGGCGACAATCTGATCTTTGAGCCGACTGAAAATGGATTTCGTGTAACACCGGCAAAAGCGAGGAACGCTTTTGCGAAGTATCGCGGGATCGGAAACCCAGGGTTGGCCGGAGGCCGCGAAGCTGTTGTGGACGCCGCCCGCGAAATTCGAGGAAAGGCCTCTGACGAATGATCACCGCTCTCGACACGAACGTACTGATAGCTCTATGGGATGACGATGACCTTTTAAATTCAGCGGCGCTCAGCGCTTTGGAAAATGCTTACGCCCGAGGCGGGCTTATTATCAGCGGAGCGGTCTATGCCGAACTGATGGCATTTCCCGGCCGCACAGAAAAGTTCCTGAGCAAATTTCTAGCCGAGACCCAGGTAGGAGTGGATTGGGACTGCAGTAAAGAGATATGGAGAACCTGCGGGATCGCATTTAGCTCATATGCTGATCGGCGAAGAAAAAAAGGTTCGGATGGTCCCCGCCGCATCTTGGCAGATTTTCTTATCGGGGCACACGCTTTTGAAAACGGCCATAGTTTATTAACTCTGGATGACGGGATCTATCGTGCCGCTTTTCCAAAACTAAGGATCTTTCGAGTTTGAGGACATCAGAAGCAAGGGTTTCGCGGGTGCGGAGAATCACCACGTTGGGATGGGCAACGCTGGGAATACAGAGCAAGCTTGCGCAGGGCCGCCGGAAGCGAGGCACTCGCAGCATAATAAAAAAGGAAATGAAACTTACTCTTGGAGGCAAAACCTTATGACAAGCACTCAAATGACTCCCGAAATGGAAACTTTGAAAGGTAAGCTTCGCGAAACATGGATCGCGGGCGATTTTGGCGAGATCGCGAGGGGGATCGAAGATGGCGCGGAGGAATTTGTCGCCCGGCTTGACCTCAAGCGTGGTGACCGCGTGCTGGACGTCGCGTGCGGGACGGGCAACCTGGCGATTCCCGCCGCTAAGATGGGTGCCGACGTCACTGGAATAGATATCGCTCCGAACCTGATCGAAAGCGCGATCGGTAGAGCCGAGCACGAGGGTGTGCCATGCCGATTTGACGTGGGGGATGCCGAAGACTTGCCTTATGAGGATGAAAGTTTCGATGTCGTGATGACGATGTTTGGAGCGATGTTTGCCCCGCGACCCGATGTTACCGCAGCCGAATTGATCCGGGTGACAAAGCCTGGTGGTCTCATCGCGATGGCGAACTGGACGCCGGAGGGGCCGACGGGGACGATGTTTCGCATCGGAGCTAAACACGTACCGCCGCCGCCGGGGATGCCTTCGCCGCTTATGTGGGGAACTGAAGAAGCGGTTCGAGAACGTTTCAACGACGATCGGATCGGCGATCTCCAGTTTCACAGGCGAAAGATAATGTTCACTTTTCCGATGTCGCCAGCTGAGGTAGTCGAGCATTTCAGGCAGTTCTTTGGCCCGACGAAGAAAGCTTTTGATTCTTTGGACGCTGCCGGTAAAGAGGCATTGAGAAAGGACCTGGAAGACTTTTGGGTCGATTTGAATATTGCGACTGACGGAACCACTTTGGGCGAATCGGAGTATTTGGAAGTTCGGGCTGTGAGGACATAATCGGGAGTCCTGGAGTGCATGGTTTTCGGCGCGCCGCGCCGATGAGGACTGGAGTGTCCGAGCTCCGTTATAAATGAAACTTTCACCAACAGAAATATTTACGGGCAAAAAGATCTTCTTTATCGGCGGGACCGGTTTCGTGGGAAAGGTCACTTTGTCGATGCTGCTGCATAATTTTCCGGATATCGGGAAAGTTTATGCGACTGTTCGGGCTCGGGATGCGGCTGAATCGAAGATACGGTTTTGGACAAGCATCGTTACCTCGCCGACATTCGATCCGCTTCGCGAGAAGTACGGCGATGGTTTTGATGACTTTATTAAGTCCAAGGTCATTCCGGTGAATGGCGATGTCGGCAACGAGTTTCTTGGGCTCGAAGAGAAATCCGCGAAGAAGATAATGCGGGATACCGACATCATCATCAACGGTGCCGGTAATGTGACCTTTAATCCTCCCCTCGAGACCGCGTTACGGACGAACGTCGTCGGGTCGAACAACATCCTGAAGATGGCGCGGATGATGAAAAAGCCCCGGCTTGTGCATGTTTCTACTTGTTTTGTCGCCGGGAAACGCAGCGGGCCCATATGGGAGAACGAGCCGGTTGTCGGATATTTTCCGCGAAAGAACGAGCTGGTCGGGACTGCGTTCGATGTTAACCAGGAGATCGCCGATTGCGCCCGCTTGAGCGAGCAAGCCAGACAGGAGGCAGATGATGCGGTTCAGATCGCAAAATTCCGTGAGGCGGCGCGTGAACGTTTCATGGAGGAGGGTCGCGATCCCGATGATGAATCGGAGCTGAAGTCGGCAATATTTCGCGAGCGAAAGATGTGGATCCGCGAGCGGACGACGGAACTGGGATCTGAACGGGCGGATTATTGGGGTTGGACGAATATATATACCTATTCCAAATCACTTGCCGAGCAGATCATTGCCCAGCAGGACGATATTGTAAAAATTCTCGTTCGCCCTTCCGTTGTCGAATCTGCAAATCAATACCCATTCCCCGGCTGGAATGAGGGATTTACAACAACAGCTCCGCTAATTCTGATCGCCCTGCGTGGGCAGCCGATCATTCCCGTCAATGAAAAGCTGATCATGGACGTCATTCCAGTCGACATGGTCGCGGGGGCGATACTTGCGGCCGCGATGAATGGCCTCGTGGATGACAACCCGCCGCTGGTGTTCCAGGCCTCCTCCGGGGACTCGAACCCCAACGATATGAAGCGTATCGTCGGGCTTGTCGGGCTCTATAAACGCCGGCATTTTGAGGAAAAAGAAACGGGCAATTCGATCGTCAATAAGCTCGCCGGAATGGTCGAGGCCACGCCGGTAAAGCAGAGGACCTACGAACTGACTTCGGCGCCGATGCTCAATAAACTGGCGAAACGGGCCGATGATCTGATGGATCGAGCGACGCCTCGCTGGGGCGGCGGCCGCATCGGCAACATTATTTCCGACATTAAGAAATCGACCGAGAGCTTTAAGGAATCAACCCAGGCGACGATGGATGCGTTTGCGATGTTCAAGCCGTTCATGATCGATAACGAATATCTGTACCGATCAGACAATGTACGGGCGTTGCAGGCAGTTATCAGAGATAAGGAAAAGCACCTCTTGCCGTGGTACCCGGAAAAGTTGGATTGGTACGATTACTGGCTCAATGTGCACTTTCCGGGGATGCGTAAATGGGTCCTCCCACAGCTCGAAGAAGACCTAAAGATCCAGGAACGCCGCTCGTACACCTACAAGGACCTGCTCGATCTGTTCGATACATCGGTCAAAAGGTTCCCGACCCGCGTTGCTATGCGGATCAAACGCAACGGGCGGAACGAGCAATACACCTACGAGGACGTAAGGGAACTAACGTTGCGAGCAGCAGGTTTTCTTGCTAAGAACGGTATCGGGCACAACGATCGGGTGATCCTCTTTTCGAACAATATGCCGGAATGGGGAATGACCTATTTTGGGATATTGAAGGCCGGTGCCACTGCGATCCCGATCGATCCGGCGAGCACGGTCGAGGAGATCGTAACTTTCGCACGTACCGGCGAGGCGGCAGCAATCGTGCTGTCGTCGAAGTTGGCAGATGAGAATCCGGATCTACGCGAAAAGCTTGATGATGCCGGATTGGAGGTTAAGGTCTGGGTTTTCGATGAAGTTTTCGAAATGCAAAGCGAGACCGAAGAGGCACAGCAGCTGGCATTGCTGCCTAATAAGGTCCTGTCAACCTCAGTGGCGTCCCTCATATTCACATCGGGCACGACCGGCACGCCGAAGGCGGTGATGCTCTCTCACAAGAACTTCACGAACATGATCTCAATGCTGTCGTCGGTGCTGGATATGGACATATCGGACGGCGTCCTGTCCGTGCTTCCGATGCATCACACGTTCGAGTTTTCTGCAGGCTTTTTAACGCCTTTTTCCAACGGAACGCAGATCACCTATCTAAATGAACTTACCGCTGAGGACCTGTCCCGAACGATTGAGAACGGCCATGTCACCGGGATGGTTGGCGTGCCAGCGTTGTGGGAGATGCTTCACCGTCGTATCAAAACACGGCTACGCGACCGGGGCGACTGGATAGCGGACTTGGCGGATAACGTGATCGAGTTCAACGCCTGGATCCGCGATAACACGCCGTTCAATCTAGGTCCGATCGTGTTTTTCCCGATACATCAGGGTATGGGTGGAAAAATGCGATATCTGATCTCGGGCGGCTCGGCGCTCAGCGAGAAAGTGCAAAAAGACCTGCACGGACTGGGCTTTACCGTTTTGGAAGGATACGGCCTGACCGAATCATCGCCCGTTCTTACCGTCGCACGGCCAGGAAATAAATTATTGAGAGGCAGCGTGGGCAAGCCCCTGCCAGGTGTTGAGGTAAAGATCGAGGCTCCTGACGAGAAGGGCGTAGGCGAGGTTTTGGCTCGCGGGCAGAATGTTATGCTCGGCTATTACAATAACGAGGCGGCGACCGACGCTGTATTGAGCGATAGATGGCTTAAAACCGGAGATCTCGGCCGGCTGGACGAAGACGGAAATCTCTACATCGTTGGGCGGTCAAAGGACGTAATAATCGATTCAAACGGAAAAAACATCTATCCCGATGAGGTTGAAGACCTTTACGGTAAGTCGCCGTACATCAAAGAAATGAGCGTCGTTGGCCTTCCGGATCAGGACGGCGGTGAGAAAGTTGCTGCCCTGGTGGTGCCGGATTACGAACACGAGATCTCACTTTCACGTTCCGAAATAAACAAGCAGATCGAGCTGCATTTTCGCGAGGTTTCGGCAGGGCTGACTTTTGCCAAACGGGTCAAGGTTTTGCACATCACGCCGTTCGAATTGCCCAGAACAGCCACACGCAAGGTCAAGCGGCCCGAGGTTGTCGAGATGCTGCAAACCCTCGAGGAACGGTCTAAAACGAGAACAGAGGCCGTTGTTGAATCAAAGGGCGATGACAATTTGCTCTGGATAAGAAAGGTTGTGGCCAGCGTGTCGAGCCGTCCGCTGGCAGACGTGGCGGTTGATGACAAACTGGCCGATCTCGGATTCGATTCGCTTATGTTTGTCGAGCTTCAGGGCGCAGTCGAGGACGCGGGCGGCAGGGTGCTCTCGCCTGATACTCTGAACGAAATACAGTCGGTCCGGGAGCTACTGACCGCTATCCAACGGGTTGATAAATCGAAGAAACTTATAGACGAGCCGAAGGTCGACGAAAACAAGAGCGACGATGATATTTACATTCCCGGAATTGTCCGTCGCGTGGGAAATGCTGTTGTCGATTTCGCGCAGAATACGCTTTATGAGGGTGTGCTGGACACACATATCGAGGGTGAATCGAATGTACCACAGCATGTTAATTTCATAGTCGCCCCCAATCACACGTCACACATTGATACAGGGTTGGTCAAAAAGGCCCTCGGTAAGGATGTGGCAGATCAAACAGTCGCCGTTGCCGCGGCCGATTACTGGTTCGACACGAAATACAAACGTGCATATATGAACAACTTCACCACCCTTGTTCCCATCGAACGGACCGGAAGCCTACGGCAGTCCCTCCGGCACGTCACGCAGATACTGAACGAGGGCTATAATGCACTTATATTTCCGGAAGGTGGGCGTCAGGAGAGCGGACAGATATCTGAGTTCAAGCCGATAATCGGGTATCTCGCGTTAAACCAGAAGATCGGTATTCTTCCGATATATATTTGGGGAACCTTCGATGCATTTCCCAAGGGAACTATCATACCGAAGGGGAAAAGTATCGGGGCAAAAGTCGGAGCGAAAGTAGGGCGATTCCTTGAATATGACGAATTGCGAAGTATGACCGAGGGCGTGCCTAACACCGAGGCTTACAGATTGATCGCGGCCCGCGTCCAGCATGATATCGAGAATATGAGAGACGGTACACGGGAGAAGTTTGATGTTGCTGCCGTGCGGAAGCAATGGAAGGCCGAACGTCGGAAGTCTCGTAAACAGGAACCGGTAATTGATAGTTGATGTGTGTGGGAAACCCTTTAGAGCATTAGAACGTACTTGAAGTCTTGAATTTTGGCACTAGCCGTTCGAATTAGAAATACCATGAAATTCACCAAAGTTTTTATTGTAATTGCGTCGATGTTATTGTCCGTTGGTCTCGTGCCGGGCCAGAAGCCCGCCGGCGGTGCCTCGTTCAAACTGGATTACCAGAAGTTTACGCTTCCCAACGGACTGGATGTGATTTTTCATATCGACCGTTCGGACCCTGTAGTTGCCGTTAACCTGACCGCACACGTCGGATCGGCTCGTGAAAAGACGGGCCGCACAGGATTCGCTCATATGTTCGAGCATCTGCTTTTCCTTGAGTCCGAGAATCTCGGTAAAGGAGGATTGGACAAGCTTACTGCTCGAATCGGTGGCTCCGGCGCCAATGGTTCCACTAGCCGCGATCGGACAAATTACCTACAGACCGTACCAAAGGACGCTTTGGAAAAGATGTTATGGGCCGAGGCAGACAAACTCGGGTGGTTCATAAATACAGTAACGGAACCTGTGCTTGCCAAGGAGAAGCAGGTCGTCAAGAACGAAAAGCGCCAGAGCGTCGATAACAATCCGTACGGGCATGTTTCATACGTGATCGATAAGGCTTTGTATCCCGCCGATCATCCGTACAATTGGCAAGTTATCGGTTCGCTGGACGATCTGCAGAATGCGACATTGGCCGACGTAAAAAACTTCTTCCGCCGCTGGTATGTGCCAAACAACGTCACACTGGTGGTAACGGGTGACTTCGACCCGGTCCAGGCGAAAAAATGGGTCGAGAAGTATTTTGGTGAGATAGAGCGTGGCCAGGAAGTGAGCCCTCTGGCCAAACGTGCAGGAGAGGTCAAGGAGACGGTTAAGCTCTTTCACGAGGATAATTTTGCCCGCCTGCCACAGCTAACGATGTCATGGCCGACGGTCGAGCAGCTGCATCCGGACTCTTATGCTCTGGCAGTGCTCACGGAATATCTTTCCGATGGCAAGAAAGCTCCTTTCTACCAGGTACTGGTCGAGGACAAAAAACTAGCACCGGGCGTTTCGATGTTCAATCGAGACGACGAACTTGCCGGCCAGGTGATGCTCGTTGTTCGAGCGTTCGCGGATAAGGACCTTGACGAGGTTGCAAAGGCGATCGACGAAGCCTTTGCGAAGTTCGAGAAAGAAGGCATATCCGCTAAGGATCTCGAGCGGATCCGGGCGGGACTGGAGACTCAATTCTACAATTCTCTGTCGAGCGTTCTCGGTAAGGGCTCGATGCTTGCACAGTACAACTACCTTAAGAACGATCCCGGATATATTCAGCAGGACTTTAAGAACACCTTAGCTGTGACGCCTGCGGATGTAATGCGGGTTTATGAAAAATACATCAAGGGCAAAAATTATGTAGCTGCGAGCTTCGTTCCAAAAGGCCGTGCCGACCTGGCGTTAAATGGCTCGAAAAAGGCTGAGGTCGTTGAAGAGAAAATCGTGCAAGGAGCCGAAGACGCGGTCGACCCGAATATCACTGCGATCTATGAGAAAACTCCTTCGACCTTTGATCGAAGCGTCGAACCGCCTTACGGTTCGGAACCCGAGGTCAAGATCCCGGCAATATGGGAGCATAAGCTCGGCAACGGAATGCGCGTCCTTGGCGTCGAGAGCAACGAGGTCCCGCTCGTGCAGTTCGAGATCGCTATCGACGGAGGCCTTCTTCTCGAGAAGATGAATAAGGTCGGAGTAGCAAGCATGATGGCTCGAATGCTCACCCAGGGAACGGCAAAGCGAACGCCGGAAGAACTCGAGGAGGCTATCCAGCAGCTCGGTGCATCGATCAACGTGTTTGCCGGCACCGAAGACGTCAGGATCGTTGCCAACACGCTGGCGAGAAACTACGAGCCTACCTTGGCACTTGTGGAAGAGATCCTGCTCGAACCTCGCTGGGATATGAAGGAGTTCGATCTGACAAAGCGGAATACGATCTCGCAGATCCGGCAGCAGGAGGCTAATCCGAACTCGGTCGCGCAGAACGAGTACAACAAGCTCATCTACGGAGCTGACAACATTCGCTCCCGAAATATCCTGGGCACCGTCGAAACCGTAAACTCAATCACCATCGAGGACCTTAAGGACTTTTACAATCTGGCGATCTCGCCGTCTGTCGCGAGGATGCATGTCGTCGGAGCTCTCAACAAGGCACAGGCGAGCAAACCGCTTGATCGACTCTCTCAGAAATGGAAGACAAAGAAGGTTGAGCTTGCTGAATACAAGACCCCTGCGCGGCCGGCTAAATCGGTGGTTTATTTCTATGACGTTCCCGATGCCAAGCAGTCCGTTCTCCGTTTCGGTTACCCGGCTCTTGCCGTTACAGATCCGGATTTTTATCCTGTTTCGGTGATGAACTATATCCTTGGCGGGGGCGGCTTTGCCTCGCGTTTCACCCAGCAGCTGCGAGAGGGTAAGGGGTACACCTATGGGATCAATTCAAACTTCTCCGGAACCCGCAGCCCCGGGGCTTTTACTATCGCGAGTGGTGTTCGCAGCAACGTGACCCTCGAGTCCGCCCAATTGATCAAAGAGATCATCGACAAGTTCGGGTCGACATACACTGAGGCCGATCTGGCAACGACGAAGAGCTTCCTCATTAAGAGTAATGCCCGCACCTTCGAGACAGCCGGGAGCAAACTGAACATGCTGGAGAATATCAGTAAGTACGGTATGCCGCATGACTACGTGAAACAGCGTGAGCAGATCGTTCGCAACATGACCATTCCAAAGATCAAAGAGCTTGCGGCCAAGTATCTCGATTCGGGGAAAATGATTTGGCTCGTTGTCGGCGATGCGAAAACGCAGCTAACGCGCATGAAGGAACTCGGTTTCGGTGATCCCATTTTGATCCGCGACACCGAGGGAGAACGAGAATGATCGTCAAACGGTTGCTGGTTCTTGTGGTTGTTTTATTTGTCGGCCTGTCGGCCTCCGCCCAGGAGGTCGACAGGAAACAAATGGCCTCAAAGGTAAAGGCCGAGTTTTTGCATGCCTGGAATGGTTATAAGCAGCACTGCTGGGGGCACGACGATCTCAAGCCGCTCACGAAAACCTGCCGCGATTGGTATGGAACGCCGGTGCTTATGACCGCGGTAGATTCATTGGATTCGCTATATATGCTCGGCTTTAAAAAAGAGGCCGATAAAACACGCGAGTACATAGTCAAGAATCTATCATTCGATAAAGATATTTCGGTCCAGAATTTTGAGATCACGATCAGGGTGCTTGGCGGTCTGTTGTCGGGGTATCAGATGTCTGGTGATAAACGGCTGTTAACCCTCGCCGATGACCTTGGAAGACGGCTTTTGCCGGTATTCGACTCTCCGACCGGCCTGCCATATAAGAACGTAAATCTTCGAACCGGAAAGACCAGCGTTCCGATATCAAATCCCGCCGAAACCGGTACGCTCCTGATCGAGTTTGGCACCCTCGCCAAACTCACTGGCAAACCCATCTACTACGATAAGGCCAAGCGGGCGCTCGTCGAAACGTTCAAGCGCCGTTCCGCGATCGGCCTTGTCGGGACAAATATCAACGTGGAAACGGGGAAGTGGACCAACACCGGCAGCCACGTCAGCGCCGAGATCGATTCCTACTACGAGTATCTATCAAAGTGCTCGATCCTGTTCGGGGACAAGGAGTGCTCCGACATGTGGGAAACGAGCATCGCCGCGGTCCATCAGCATCTTGCCGATGAGGTGAACGGCGGGTTGTGGTACGGCCATTCTGATATGAATTCAGGCAAACGAACCGCAACACGTACCGGTGCCCTCGACGCCTTTTTCCCAGGATTGCTTGCGATGAGCGGAGATCTGAATCGAGCTCGTGCTTTGCAGGATTCGATGTTTCGAATGTGGCAGACAGAAGGCATTGAGCCCGAAGTGTTCGACTACAAAACGATGAAGGTCGTCAATGCCGGATACCCTCTGCGGCCTGAGATCATTGAGTCGACCTACATTTTGTATCAAGCGACAAAAGATCCGAAGTATCTGAAAATGGGCAAACAGATGTTCGAGGATTTCGTGCGTCACTGCCGAACAGACGTAGCATATGCCGATCTTCGCAGCGTAGTCACAAAAGAAAAAACCGATTATATGCACAGCTTCCTGCTGGCCGAAACCCTCAAATACTTCTATCTACTGTTTGCACCGGACAAGACCTTGGACGTGAAGAAAGTTGTATTCAACACCGAGGCCCACCCGATCCGGCGCACCTGGTAGAGAAGATTTGAACGCAGAGAACGCTGAGTACGCAGAGTTCTTAATAGAATGAAAGGTCGTGATGAACTCATCGAGATCAGCGGGAGAATAATTGATTTTGCGATCAGAGTGCATAGAGCTCTTGGCCCGGGAATGCTCGAAGGCGCTTATGAGATCTGCCTCATGCACGAGCTGATTCAGAATGGCCTGCAGGCGAGGTCTCAGGTTACCCTTCCTATCATTTATGATGGAATCAAGCTTGATGCTGGGTATAGGATCGATCTACTTGTCGAAAATTCGATCATTGTCGAATTGAAGGCTATCGAACGTTTGCATCCAGTTCATGAAGCACAACTTTTATCTTACTTGCGAATGAGCGATCTTAGTCTCGGATTGTTGATCAATTTCAACGTAAAATTATTGCGGGACGGTGTTCGTCGAGTCGTGAATAATTTCTAATTTTTCTCTGCGTCCTCCGCGATCTCTGCGTTCAATTTCCTATGCCAAAAGCCAAAGCAATAGCAAAGACTGAAAAACGCATCCTTATCACAGGCGGCACCGGTTTTTTGGGCACACATATCGTTCGGACATTCCTCCAGGCCGGTGAAAAGAACCTCAAGGTGCTTGCCTCAAGGGTGCCCGAATGGATGAAAGACGCCGGAGTGAAGGCCGTGGAAGGATCCGTTACGGAGCGCGAAGATGTCGGGAAAGCCTGCAAGAATGTATCTGCCATTTTCCACCTCGCGGGCAAAGTTTCGCGTGACAATGACGATGCACTCCAAATGAACCGGATACATCTCGAAGGCACGCGCTTGCTCTGCGAGGCCGCGAACGAGGCCGGTGTGCCCACGATGGTCCTTGCGTCGTCGAGCGGCACGATCGCCGTCAGTGAGGACGAAGAGGTCTTTGACGAGACGTTCCCACAGCCGCTGGACATTATTTCACGGTGGGCATATTACGCGTCGAAGTATTATCAGGAGCGGGCGGCCCTGGAGAATTTCAATCAAAAGGGCCAGCGATTGGTGATCATGAATCCATCACTTCTGCTCGGGCCTGAAGACGAACGTCTGAGTTCGACGAAGCCGGTGTTGGATTTTCTCGCGAGAAAGATCCCTTATTCGCCCGGTGGAGGCCTGAATTTTGTTGACGCTCGAGATGCGGCTACGGCATTTGTCTCAGCTCTCGAGAAGGGAAGGCATCAGGAAAAGTATTTGCTCGGGGCCGCAAATATGACATTCGAGCAATTTTTCGGCCGCCTTGAGAGACTCTCTGGCGTATCCGCCCCAATGCTGAAAGTCCCGAAGAAGCTCGCCGTCGCGGGCTCAGGTATGATCAGTTCGCTTTACAAGAACTGGGGTAAAACCTCGCCGGTAGTCCAGAATGAGGTAGAACAAGCAGAATATTTCTGGTACTTCGACTCCTCAAAAGCCGCTGAAGAACTCGGGTTTTCACCGCGTGACCCACAGGAAACCCTCAACGACACCATCAAATATATCCGCGAGAATTTTCTCGGCGAAGGCGTTTTCTGATAATTAACCATCGAAGACGGTGAAATATTTGTAGCCTATATCGCCAGATGTGGTACGAAAGTACGATCATCCCGAGCCGACGACGACAGAGGCATATATCGATTATGTCACACACTAACCTTCTTCCTCTCACCTTTCGATTTAGTTTTGCTTGACGGGATTAAAACGTCTGGGATTCTCGGGGTCCTGTACCATGGGACCGAGGCTCCAGGCAGTGCCATCCGTGAAGTACATACTGAAGCTTAAATTGGCTCGGGTCAGATCATCCACCTGGTGCCGCGATCCCAGGAACCGCTGCAGCCGACTATAACGGATTCCATCCATGGCTATCTCGAATTCGC
>JBGSWW010000034.1:0-13969 GCA_041751735.1 Pyrinomonadaceae bacterium
AGCTCGGTCTTTTCACGTTTTTTTAACCGTTTTTCGGGCACGCGTTTTTCGCTCATGATCGTGTCTACCTCGTATTTGCAAGTCTATGAACAACGTGCGGATAGTGCAAGTTCCGCCTCTTTGAGTTGTATGATAAATTCAGTGACATACCTATGGTCCTTCAAACGATCCGCGACAGAGCCGCCGCCGACCCTCAACATATAATCCTTCCCGAGGGCGAAGATATCCGGACCATCGGGGCCGCGGAGATCTGCGTCCGCGAGCGGATCGCTCGGATAACGCTGATCGGAAACGAAGAAAAGGTCCGGGCATTAGCCTCAGAGTCGGGAACGAACCTTAACGGCGTGGAGATCATTGACCATAGGAAATCGGACGAATTCGGCAAGCTTGCAACTCTTTACCACCAAATGCGGCGATCAAAGGGCGTTACGCTTGAGGAAGCCGAGCAGACTTTAAAGGACCCGCTCTATTTCGGTAATCTCCTTGTGCGTGAAGGCAGGGCCGATGGATCTGTCGCTGGAGCCACGAACACAACCTCGCACACCGTCGCCGCGGCGCTCAGATGCATCGGGGTCCGGGAAGGCTTCAAGACCGTTTCAAGCTTTTTCCTAATGGTCGTCCCGGACAAGAAATTTGGAGCGGGCGGCGCAATGATCTACGCAGACTGCGGCGTTGTTATCGATCCTGATGTCGGCCAGCTTGCCGAGATAGCGATCGCATCGGCTGAGTCGTGCCGGGCTCTTCTGCAGGTCGAACCCCGCGTCGCCATGTTGTCGTTTTCCACCAAAGGAAGTGCGAAACACGCCTTTGTCGATAAGGTTGTTGAGGCGACAAAGACTGTCCGAGCCCGGATGCCCGAACTTGCAATAGACGGCGAGCTGCAGGCAGACGCCGCTCTTGTACGAACGGTCGGCGATTCAAAAGCTCCCGGTTCTGAGGTCGCCGGGCGAGCCAACGTCCTTATTTTCCCGGACCTCAATGCCGGCAACATCGCCTATAAACTCACCGAACGCCTAACAGGCGGCACCGCGATCGGCCCCATCCTCCAAGGCCTCGACCGCCCCTGCAACGACCTTTCACGCGGCTGTAAGGTGGAGGACATCGTCGATGCAGTAGCCATTACAGCGGTTCAGGCTCAGGCACGGAAGGTCATCTGATCGACAATCTACATTTTTTCTTCATCTGATTCGTCGTTACTGTCGCCTTCAGTGTTCTCCTCAGAGTAAGCGAAGTTAACTAAAACATGTGAAAACCGAATCAACGACAGCCCAATAAAGATGTTCGCCCAGCCGAACAAAAGATAAAAACGTTCTGTCATATCTGGGTTTCTGAAGTATTCAGTATAGAACAAGGCCGCATTCACCAGGTCCCACATGCCAAAAAGCATAGCCACAACCCCGACAGTGCGAACCATGACGTCAAACCATTCTTTCGGTGTCATAAATTAACCTCAATTCGAATCGTTCTTTATCGCGCCTTCGACGGCTTGACCTGCTTACGTTTGCTCAGATCGTAACTTTCTCCCGCGCGCAGGAAATCCAGTAAGAACGGACGTTTGCCGTCCTTTGCGAAAACAAACATCACCTGCGATTTTCCTGCCACCGTCAGTTTTCGATTGTCCTCGATGAGAACTGCGGTGTCCTCGTCGATCCCGATCCCGATCATTTTCGGGTTTACCATTATCAGTCCAAGCAGCCGATTGTGCCGCTGTCGAACGAGAAAGTGCTGGTCGAAAATAACGTCCTTGATAAGTCCCAGGCCTTTTCGAACGCCGACTTTTGCACCGTCGAGGATCTTAAGATCAGCATCGCCGGTCATCATCGGATCGGACATTACGGCGGCCCCCGCACTCGTTCCGCCAAAGGCAGTTCCGGCGTTGTACTTGGCACGCATGATCGTAAGCAATTCCTCGTCCTTTAGAACGTCCATGATGCGGTTCTGATCGCCGCCGCCGAAATAAACGCCGGTCGCTGCTTTTAGCTGTTCTATTAATTTCGCACGCTTTTGCGCGTCTATGGGCCGGATAGGCGCGTGCTCGACAGAACCTGGGTTCTCCAGCAAAAGCGTTTTCTTTGTTCCTTCAAAACCCGATTCCTCTTCGGCGGTCGCCCAGGTGATCACAAGGATATTTGCCTTTGCACCTCCGCTCCATTCGACGAATTTCTTCATCGCTTCGGGCGGCTTCGCCCCGCCTCCGATCACAACGAGCCGCTGCTGACCAAACGCGGCGATGCAGCCAAAAAGCAGAAATGCTGCCGCGATCAGTGTTCGTTGGTATTTCCGGTCATAACGTTTCATATTATTTCTCTGATTCCAGGCCCTCAAAAAATAATCTTCTATCAATATTTTGTGGTCTTTGTGTCTTCACTTAGTGAACTTTGTGTTAAAGCTCGTTTGGTTTTTAGCATCCATCAATATATTCCAGCCTCGCCTGGCGGCCGCGTTTTCCACCGACGGTGGATCCACATCCACTGGTCGGGATATTGCCGAATGATCTTTTCTATCTCGGCCGTATAAGCCGCCGTCGTCGCGATAATATCCTGCTTCCGGTCGCCGGTGTTCGATGGTTCGAGAAGCGGCCCGTGAACAAACCTATACCGCTTTACGGCTTTATCCCAAACACAAAATGTCGGAAATATAAATGCGTTCGCCCTGATCGCCAGCATCGCCGCACCGCTCAATGTACACGCCGGCACACCGAAGAACGGCACAAAGACGCCCTCTTTCGGATGGGCATTTACATCGGATAACATTCCGAGTATGCCGCCCTCCCGAAGTATTTTTATCGCCAGCATTGCCGAATTCGTCTTGTTTATAGGCCTGTTCCCAAATCGCGTGCGAAGCCGGTTGAGCATTTCGTCTATCTTTGGATTGTCGAGCGGACGCGCCAGATAACTGATAGGCTCATAAAGGGCGGCAAACCCCAGCACAAGCATCTCCCAATTGCCCAAATGCCCGGTGGTGATCAGCACTCCGCGGCCCTCGGTCTTATTGCGCTCGTACAGCTTTTTCGATTCCTCATCCAGCTCGAAATCGATCATCCCGGCCAGCTTCTCCCGCGTGAACTTACGAAACTGGCTAAGCTCACCCAAAACGCGCCCGAGATTGTTGAACGTTCCGGCCAGGATTTCGTCCCGCTCGGACAAGCTCTTTTCAGGAAAAGCGATCTCCAGATTCCGCCGCCCGATCCGCCGAAGCCCCGGCAGCACAAACGGCACCGCTCGCATTATCCCCACACTGAGAAACACCGCCACCCGCCGCGGCAGCAACCCCAACACCGCCAAAGCCATCCGGGCCGCATAGTACTCCACCCGAATAACGCCGCTGCTTTTCTTTGCCATTTTTGGTCGGTGGTGAAAAGAATACTTTAATGCCAGTTCAGTCCAAGGGTAGTCAGATCGCCACTCTTGGAGCCCTTGCGATTTCCTTCAAAAGCGCGATCTCTTTGCTTTCCGCTGCCTGCAGATCGAATCGCATCTGCAGGTTCATCCAAAATCCGGGCGAATTTCCAAAGTAGCGAGCAAGCCGCAACGCTGTGCTGGGCGTCAGACCACGTTTGCCAGAAACGATCTCGTTGACTCGCTGAAACGGTACATGAATAGCTTCCGCCAACTGCGTTTGCGTCAGCCCCATCGGCTTTAGAAAATCTTCAAGCAGTATTTCCCCCGGATGCGTCGCTGGTCGGTTTCTCGGTATTCTGATCATAACTCCTCTCTCTCGGTCAATGATAATCGACGATTTCGACGTTTGCCGCTCCTACCTTGGTCCACACAAAACATACTCTGTACTGATCGTTGATCCGGATGCTATGCTGTCCGGCACGTTCGGCTTTTAACGCTTCGAGTCGGTTGCCGGGTGGTATACGCAGGTCGTTGATCGCCGTTGCTGAATCGATCTGGTCGAGCTTGCGAAACGCGATATTCCAGAGATCTTTCGGCAATAGCCGCCTCGCCGCCATCGAGTTTATGCCATTAAAGATATCTTCCGTAGCCTTATCGGCAAACGACTCGATCATCGCAAGCATGATAACACGGATGCCGTGCTAATACCAACCTGTTCACTACTCATTGCTGACCACTGACCACCGACCCCTGACCACTGTTTCAGAACTCGCGAGCCGTCGAAGACGGCGGGCAGAATTTAGCCCCGGGTGAAGCCTGGCGGAACCCGGGGTAAACTTACCAAAATGCCCTTGCTATCGAACGAGCGCGCGAGCGAGTTCGATGGCTCGCTCCGCCGTGCTTGAATGCAACTTTTTCCTTTCCCCGGTGTCTAAGTAGGGCATGAAAAGGATAATCACGGGCACCCTAATATTCTTCGTAACGCTTTTTGTGGGTATTCAGACGGCGGCTTTCGTGACAAGCGTCATGGAACGTTTTTCGGTGCCTGCGGATCTAGCCGGGCGAGGATATAACGACCAAGCCGATGGCGTCGCCACGGCTGTGTACGGTATCCATATTTCCTATATAGGCGTGAAGGAATCGGCATTGCGATTCCTCATCTACAACGGTTCAACCGAAAGGTTACGGTGCCTTGGATACTCGGGAATATGTGTGGGGCCTGAATTACGCATCAACGGGCTCGATGCCTCAGCCTGGGTCTGTTTGAACGGATCGTCCGAATACGAGATCAAGCCCGGCGAGGCAGTCGAAATGATGGTGTTTCCCTATGACTTTGCTTTGATTCCGGGCAAAAATGAAATGGTCGAGGTCGGATTCAAGTCCATTGACGCCAACGAGGAAGACCAATACTTCGCGCAGCCCATCGTCCTTCCGCCCGCGTTTAGAAACGAGATCCGCAAATCTCTCTCGGAGTTCGGTAAATACTAAACCACCCTCTCTTGGAGCGAGCACTAAGCGGGTTCGATGGCCTCACCCTGCGTCTCGGCGTCTCCACGGTTAAATTCCCTCCCTCTTCACTCGTCACTCGTCACCCGTCACCTGTCACTCGGATTCCCCCCGGCCGTAGCCTCACCGTCTGTTGTGCTTGTTTCGTTGAAGTCTCCATTGATCGAACCCTCCCAACATGCAAGGCCGAAATTCAGACAAAAAAGTAGCACCCTCGCTGGCCGTCAACGGTTATTCACTATTCGTTATTCACTATTCGTTATTCGCTGCTACCAGATCATTCGTCGAAAAAGAGATCGATGCCAAGACTCTCGCGAATCTGGATTACTAAACGAGGCGTCTCGTTACAGCGCGTTGAAGAGTTATCAAAGCTTCGCTTCCTATTTCTTTGCCGTTCGTTTCCCAAATCATCAACGGTTACATTCATTGCTAGTCCCATTGGAACGATGCTATGTTAAACGGAATTATTTACAACTGATTTATGCCAAGACTCAACTTCGAGGGACAGAACACCTCTTACGCCACACACGGACTCCATGCGTATGCCGCCAAATGCCCTCCGCAACTGGTTCGGTACGCTCTGAAATACTATTCAAAACCGACAAATACAGTATTGGACCCGATGATGGGAAGTGGAACGACGCTTGTAGAAGCGAAATTGCTAAATCGAAAAAGCGTAGGGTACGACATCGACCCCTTGGCGCGCTTGATTGCAGATGTTAAGTCGACGCCTATTTGCGACGATCAAATTCGGGTAGCTTATGAAAGGGTTACGAAACATTTGCCGAAAATGGGCGAATCCGGCAATGGGTCGAACAGGATTTTCGGCCGCCCAGAGTTCGTAAATAGCGAATATTGGTTTTCAGACGATGTGGCTCAATCCCTCGCACTTCTAGCAGACCGAATTCGAAACACCAAGATGCCGGCAGCTATCCGAAGATTTTTGTGGGTCGCTTTCACTTCCTTGATTTTGGCAAAAACGAGTGTAGCCAATGCCCGAGATATTGTTCATTCGCGTCACCACTTCTGGGAGCATTCTTCAGCACCGGACGTTTTTGGTAAATTCTCAAAGCGCGTCCTTTCGATGAGGAAACAGATGTTGAACTTTTGGTCACAAGTTAGTAAGCACGATACAGAAGCGAAGGCGATCTTGGGCGACGCTCGAAATTTGCGTCAGACCGCAGAGTCTGTGGATTTGGTATTCACCTCGCCACCATACGTGACCGCTTTGGATTATACGCGATCCCACTTTTTAGCTGTCGCTTGGCTTGAAAATGAGCTGGGCCTTAGTTTAGAGCAGTACAAGACAAGGGCTGCTGCATACATTGGAACAGAACGGCAGCCATCCGTGAGAAGAGAAACAAAGGAAACAGTCGACGAAGTAAAAAGCCTTAAAAGTGTTCTAGCGTCACTTCGGGCGGAAACGCCGACACAGGCTTTGTTGACCGAACGTTATTTCATCGATATGTACTCGGTGATGAGAGAAATAAAGCGGATACTCCGTCCAGGCAAACATGCTGTGCTGGTTGTGTGTCCATCACATATTCGAAAAATTGAAGTTCCCTCGCATGAAATACTTATGGAGATCGGCAACTCTGTCGGTCTAAATGCTAAGAAATGCTATTCCCGAGTGATTGACGCTCGTAAGCGGTTACTTCCTTTTGTAAAACCATCATTTGGAAACAGGATGAGCACCGAGTATGTGCTTATCTTCAGAAAAGATTGAGTTCAAAATCCCAAGTCTTAAGAGAAAGGACCACACTCCTTCATGAAGAGCTTTTAAGCGGCAGTACAGTCGCGTCGGCTCAACTGGCCGAACTGCTTTTGGTCAACGTAAGCAAGTTCTTGAAATCTACGTTCTTCAACGTCAAGGACGAACACATAATTGCTACATCTGTTGAAGACGCCATCCTAACTTATCTAAGGAATCCCGATGAATTTGATCCGGAGAGAGGCAGCCTCTTAAGCTACATAATAACGGCTGCAAAATGGAGGCTTTTATCTGCGATTTCTCGGAAGCGTGAGAAAAATGTCGAACTTGAGAGTCATGAAAATGTATCTATTTATAGCGGTGAACCAGATCTCCCTATTGAAGATGTTTTAATTGCCGAGGATGAAGACAAAAGGACTTTCAAGCGACTAAGAGAGCTTCTTCCCGATTCTCGAGATCAAGCGATGCTTGAGGCAATGATGGATGGGGAAAGGATAACCGATACGTATGCGGCCATTCTTGGTATTTCTGATCAACCTCAAGACGTGAAGCGGCAAGAAGTGAAACGGAACAAGGACAGGATAAAAATTGTCATTCGGCGCAAGTTCGATCGGAACCAAAACCATGGATAGAACGGAATTGGAAAATATGATGTCCGGTTTAGTCGAAAAGGTTAAAGACGACCGGAGGTTTATGGCTCACGTGTTGGCTCGGTATCTCATGATCGAAGGATTCGACCAGGCGACGCTTGAAGGCAAATTAGGCCTCTCCGCCGATTTGTACTTTCGCCTAGCCATGTGTAAGCGCCCTGAAAAGGATTCACCGGGCTTTGCACAGGCAGTGGAGTCAATTTCAGACTATACGATGGTAGACGTAATCGAACTAAGCCACATAATACGTCAAGTTGATTCCTTTGAGAGCATAACTGGATGCCTCGCCGGCGCAGACGAGACGCAATTCTCCGGAATTTCTCTTCCGGCATTGGCCGCCGCTCGCGACAGAATTAATTCCGAGGAAACTGAGAACGACGATCCCGAAGAAACAGAATCTCGTCCCGATTGACGATGTGGCTAAATAACAGTGGTCTAGACGCGGTCAATTTATTCTGGGAACGGGCTGGCGAAGTGGAACCGTTTCCTAGAACGTTGGAACGCTCAATCCTTCTTGGGTTTCCGGTTGTAATAATAAAACTACCTAAATTAACCGTACAGAAAATAGAGACTTGGCTTCTACAGCGAGGGGCAAAAGTTACCCTTGGGTGCAGCGACCGAGCAATACGCGGGTGTCTCGTGGTCCGCGCGGGGTCGGCATTTATATTTGTCGACGGGACTGACGCCGAAGACCAACAGCGCTTTACGCTAGCTCATGAAATGGGTCACTACTTGGCTGAGTATTGGATGCCACGGGACAGGGCGATTAAGAAACTAGGGCACTCTATAGGCGAAGTTTTTGACGGGTTAAGATCTCCAACTGCGAGCGAGCGGATTGCGGGCATATTAACCGGAACTAAGATAGGTACGTTTGTTCGACTGATGGATCGTAATGATTCCATCGAGTGTTCGAGTTCGAGTATCTGGGATGCTGAGAACCAAGCCGACAAAATCGGATTGTCCATTCTTGCACCATCCGAGCTCGTACTCGGATCCCGAGGATTCAGTCAAGGTAGATACGCCGATCGAGTTGATGAAATTGTTCGGGTTTTGACCTCGGAATTCGGTTTGCCGACGGTCGTCGCTGATCGGTACGGAAGATCGTTGCTCATAAGTGCAGGTAAGGGTCCGTCATGGATAGAGAAATTTATGTAAAAAGTGTCGAAGTTCGACAGGCTCAGCATGTATATCAGATGTAGGTTCTGCGTTTGAAATTTATTTGGTTATATTTTCGGGTAAAACATGAACGATTTAACTGTTTCTGATATCGGCAATGAAGCTCTGGATTTCGAAGCTGCTTATGGCGAATGTCTCGCTGATACGCTAAATCTAGACACTTGGACCGCCGGAGAAAATCTTGCTGAAGCGTTTGGTCGTATCGAACACGAAGTCGCCGACGCAATTGAGAAAGAAGATTCTTATCGAAAGCGAATTCGTCAGATTGTCTTTCCCAAACTCGCCACGTCACCCGGGGCACCCCGAAATGCCGGAGTATATCAGGTACAAACGTCGGAATTGGAAAAGGTACAGACCGGACTTCTTTTCAATGGTGGCGTTGAAGCTTGTGATGGCACCAGTGTCGTCCATGACACGATTCCTTTGACAATAACCCAGATTGGGGTTTCGCTTGTTTCTTACAATGGCCAGCAAGGAGCTTGGTCCCATAGACTTTTTCGTCGAGATTTACGCGAGAAGACACTCGACCCCGTGAGTGAAGTTCTGACAATCCTCGACCGACGGGAAAAGCGAGAGAACCAAGGCCAAGCATCGGCAACCTCCCTCAGCGAATTGGCGCGGCGCGGAATAATGGCATATGCGGAACGAGCCATACTCAAAGAAAAATCAGAGGCGCCTTGGAGAATGGGCCATGGCAGTCCGGCACCTTATGAAATGCTGACCGGATTGTGGTCGTCGCAGCGTGAAAAAATGCGGAAAAGTCTCGACTTGCTGGAATGGTATGTGAAAGAGCATAAGCGATTCGTATTTATCCCTAGCGCCCCACGGAAAAGACACCTGCTAATGATTGGAAACGCTTTACGCCCTCTTGAATATGCAATTGTACAAACGCTGCAGCCGGAAATCGAGATGTTGGTTGAAACGGGGCACTATCGAGAGGAAAGCGGGGTTCTACGTGAGATGAAACGCTTTCGGGATAGCGTAGCTCCGGAAATTGTGATGGGCCTTTTCCGGGCGTCTAGCGCGGCTCCGCCTTACCTATTTTATTCGCATGTAGATCACGCTGAAGTAGCGGCCAGGATTGCACTTGCCGACAGTATTCTTCAAGAGCATCGTGGCTTTCCGATGCTTATAGACCTGGCGGATACCGTTTGCAGTAGCACTTTTGGCATCGACAGCTTCATGTCCACGGTCCAAATGGCCTACGGAGAGAGAGGAGAACCTTTCAGATATCTCGCAGAACGCGAGACACGCAAATAGAGGAGACAATAATGCTAGAAAATGAATTAATAGACGCAAACGAAATTTCCGATAGCACAAGCCCAAAGATCGACAGTATGGACACGATACTTGACGAGGAAATTGTCATGGCGGGGGGTGAATTCAAGGAGTCGGCGGAGTTCGAAGGTTCTATCGGTCGTACAATGTACGATTCACCGACTGCGCAGGACAACACAATAACTGTACTTATTCCACGTGACCACATCGGTGAAGCTCCCTCCCAGTCATTATTACGGATAAAGAGTCGGCCAAGAGACGTCGGCGGTGACGGTCGGGATTATATCGGTATCGTCGTTCAAGGTCCTTTCTCCGATCCAGATGGGCTTAGGGCTGACGCACCGATCGTCGTGACAAGTACTGTGCGCGGCACTCAGTTTATGCCGCGATTTCACGGCCGAGTCCAGGTTGAGATCCTAGGCGAAGAATTTGAAGGCAGTTTGGCGCCCCCGAGGTTTCGACCCCTGCCAAATAGTCCGGTCTTTCCGTTATCAAACGAGGAGACCGCTTCTGCTCTTCGATTGGGCGGTGACGTAAGGCTTGGATTGGCGGTCGGGCTGGAGAACATGCCTGTATCGTTGCCATCGCTGCCAAAAGATGTCATTCCACGCCATACGGCGATTCTTGGGACGACGGGCGGCGGCAAATCGACCACGGTTTCCGGACTCGTAGGGAAGCTGGCTGGACGTGGGGTGTCGACGATCATCATCGATACCGAGGGTGAATATACGCATTTAATGGAACCGACTCAGGACGCCAAGATGCTTATGGAACTGAAACGACGCGGCCTAAGCCCACACGGCGCTCAAAATGTGACGATATACCACCTCGTAGGAAGAGATACCGCAAATCCGACGCACGCCGACCTCCGGAAATTTTCACTCAAGTTCTCAAACATTTCGCCATATGCGGTTCAAGAAATTTTAGCGTTGAACGACGCTCAGGGCGAGCGCTTTGAGAAGGCCTACCGACTAACCCGCGACGCACTTATGAAACTGAAAATATTTCCGGCTACGGACGAGGACCGCCAAAGGTTGATGGATTTGGACGAAATGGAAGAGGGTTATCCGCGAATGACTCTGGATCACCTATACGATGTGGTGAGACTGTGCGCTAACGCAGTCGGAAACGAAACAGGCGAGACGCCGTTGAGATCGCATGATTTTTCTCAGAACCGAACTGCGGTGGAGGCAATTGTAAAGTCAGCAACCAATACTCTGCCAAAGAATGTTTTCAGCTGGTGGAAGGTACAAGGAGCCTTATCACGACTGGTTCGATTGAACATCTTTGACAACCCGGCTGCTCCCCCGCCTGACTATACTGCGATGACAGCCGGCACTGGAATAACGATTGTTGATTTGAGTGATACGGATTCTCCGCAAGTAAACAATCTGGTTATCGCCGAATTGCTCCGAGGGCTGATGTTAAAGCAGGATGAGAATTATAAGAAACAGGAAAAGGGCGGGGTAGCAAAACGGGTCGCGGTCGTGATTGAGGAGGCCCACGAATTTTTGTCCGCGGAAAGAATAAAGCAGATGCCAGTAATATTTCAGCAGGTGGCGCGAATTGCTAGAAGGGGACGTAAGCGTTGGCTTGGGCTAGTTTTTGTCACGCAATTGCCGCAACACCTGCCAAACGAAGTATTTGGTTTAGTTAATAATTTTATCCTTCACAAAATCTCTGATACGAACGTTGTAGATCGGCTAAAGCGAACGGTCGGCGCCATAGACGAGGGCCTTTGGTCGCGATTGCCAAACTTGGCACCAGGTCAAGCAATTGTCTCTCTGACAAGTGTGGCCCGCCCAATACTAGTTTCAGTTGATCCGACCCCTCACAAACTTCGCATGATAGATTAGCCGAAAATATGAAACCGTTGATATCTCTCTTACTCTCATTACTTTTTGCTGTCACGCTCTTCGCACAGAAGGAGGACGTGAGCGCAGCCAGGTTCAAGGTTCCAAGTTCGCGAAGCCAGGTTCAAAGTTCCAAGTTCGCGAAGCCAAGTTCAAAATTCCAAGTTCAAAGTTCAAAGTTACGAAGGCAGCGTCAGCGGTCGAGTTCAAGGACGTTAGCAGACCCGGCTTTTATATGCGGAATGGCATCGAGAACCTTTGGCCCGAACGGTGCGAGATCCTGATAACGGTTGCTCATGGAGCGAAGCACGACCACCGCGATATTATAATTTGGAAGGTTGTTGAAAGGACAGGTTGCGATCGACGGTGACGAATATGTCGAACGCGTCTTCGGCGAGTTTCATTAGCGAGCCGTTCTTTTTTCCGGCCCAGCCCATTTGCGGGACGGTTTTGACATCATGCCCGGGAAACTCGGCGGCGAATCTCCGGTCGATGCACTCGTCAAGGCGAAGTCTCACGCCGCGAGCTTCTCCATTTCGATCTCGGCTTGCTTGAGGTACTCGATCACCTGTTCGCGGCTGACGGTAGGAAAGCCTTCAAGGAAATCGTCAATTGTGTCGCCCGCAGTCAGGAAGTCGACAAGCGTCTGTATCGGCACCCGCGTACCCGCAAATACAGGCGTCCCGCCCATCACGTCCTTCGAGATCGATACCACTTTCGTCTTCATGAACTATATTTTACGCCAAGTTTGTAATAGTTAGTAGAGAATAAAAAGCCTTGCGGTCATCGACGAGGCTCTTTGTTCTGAATCTGGCCGCATAAGCAGGCGATCCGACCTACGCAGAAAACCTGATCTTTTTGAGCGCCTACGGGGCATGACTACGGAACCCGGTTCGCGAGGTCGGGCATGTAAGAATTTTCTTCGCGTGCTTTCGCGTAATTCGCTGGCCATTATCTTTTGTTCCGTCGAGCGTTGGAGCCCGGTCGTTACCGCTCCCGGTACTGACAAGATGCCGGCCTCCCTACGGGGGCATGAAACAATTTATTCGCGTCGTTTCGCGTAATTCGCGGGCTATGATAACCTGATTTCCTCTTTCGTTCCATTCTTGCAACATGCACCTGTATATGATATGCTCGCATCATCCGGAGTGTATGTCCGGATAGATCTTTGACAATAACTCGAGATACCAGGCTCCAGGCCTCAATAGGAGGGCCCGGGAAAGGATCGTCCTGAACGTGAAACACCACCCGCGTTTTCCTGAAAATGGGACAAGAGGGCTTAAACCGTTGAGCCGCAAGGGTTAAGCCCGTCCCATTTTCTGTCCCACGTGGGACCGCGGACTGGGCCGGAAGTAAGAAGTAGGACGCTTTTCGACTCTTACAAAAGTCTTACAATCAGCCGCTCTCGAACCTGTTAGGGTTATAAAGGTGAGATACGGATCTCTCGTTGATGACAGCAGCTTAAGGGGTTTAAGAGATATGCAGAATGTAGTCGAATTCGAACCGTCGCGGGCCGATAAATATAATTGGCACACAATTCTCTTCGTGGCGGCGTTTCATATCCTGGCCGTGGTCGGGCTAATTACGATGAGCTGGCCAAATGCCATTGCACTTTTCGTCACATGGTGGATCGCCGCGAGCTGGGGCATCGGGATCGGTTATCATCGCCTGTTCACGCACCGCGGTTTTAAGGCACCGAAATGGCTTCAGTACTTTGTTGCTACTTGCGGTTCGCTGGCACTGCAGTCGGGTCCGATCGCGTGGGTCACGACCCATCGAATCCATCACGCGTTTACGGAAACCGATAAGGACCCGCACAGTCCTCGAAACGGAAATTACTGGGCCCACATCGGATGGATCTTTCGCGGCACCGCGCAGATACAGTCAAAGGCGACGATGCAGCGTTATTCGCCCGATCTGACCAAAGACCGTTACCTCTCGTGGCTCGACAAGTATTACTGGGTAACGGCCGTCGCGGTTGCCACGATACTTTTCGCCATTGGCGGTTGGACGATGGTGCTCGCGGGTATCTTTGTCAGAACGGTCATGGGATGGCACTTCACATGGCTCGTCAACTCGGCAACGCATCTGTGGGGAAGCCGGCGTTTTGAGACCCGCGACGATTCGCGAAACAATGGCCTTGTGGCCGCCGTCACCTTTGGCGAGGGCTGGCACAATAACCACCATGCGTATCCGCGTTCGGCAAAACATGGCCTCACCTGGAGAGAATTCGACATTAACTGGTATCAGCTCCAGATCCTCGAGAAGCTTGGGATAATACAGAATGTATACGCCTATGACCTCGCGACCCAGTCCGAGTCGCCAAAGGAAATGAGAAAAGCGGCGTAAGTACTAAAAAGTAAAATTCCGTTCGGGGAGAAGGCAAAACGTAGAACTCGCTTTTACTTTTGCCTTTTTCCTTTCTACTTTTGAGGGTACATGCGCAGGCGAAAA
>JBGSWW010000035.1:0-38627 GCA_041751735.1 Pyrinomonadaceae bacterium
CCAGTTCCTCATAGCTCGGCGGCAGCAGCATCGGCTGGTTCTGGTCGTATCTCTTAAATACCACCTTCTTCATACCCAATATTTTAAAGCCACTCACCCTATTTTGCGCCAAAAAAGAGGCCGCCTTTTCAGACAGCCTCAGTCCCTAACTGATGAAGCTTGGGAATATAGCCGCTGCTAAAACCCCAATAAGGACAAGGAACAGGTAAACACCGATCGAGGTGGTCCATGCTGTGGATCCGGATACCCTCTCGCCCGCGTTTTTCAACCCCGTCGCGTTTAGCCACAGCCAGTAAAATCCCAGGATGCTGAAGGCACCCAGTAAAGTGTAAAGTATCGGATTGTCAGCCGGAAGAACGAGAAAATTAAGATTGTCCTGGATCAGTGTCTGCTGGCCGATTATCGGATGTATCTCAGCCGGGTCCTTGAGGTGCAGGACGAGGGTATTCAATATAAAGCGTATAACGGCGAATGGGAAATACGCGTACACCGCTGCTGAGAATGCCTGCCAAAAATAGAGTGTTCCGCCCATTGCCATTGCGAAGAGCATAAAGACAAGTGCTAGAAAGGCATAACCGAAAACCGACATGGCAAAACCCGACACGGCTTGTCCTGCGCGGCTTACCGGGTTCTTTGTCTCCGCGATGGCTGCCGCCCTGCCTGCCTCGACCTGTTTCTTGGCCTCATCATTCATAATAGGCATTTCGAGGGTCTTGTCGATCGTGTAGTTAGCAACGCGCTCAGCACCAAGACGCATAACGAATAGGTTGGAATACGTTGCCGAGAGGATCGTCATTATAAGCGCAGCGACCAGCCAGCGAGGATGACGGCGAAGATTTTGAAAAACTTCCGTTGGCGAGATAAAAATATTAGCCAGCGTACCGGGCGTCGACATACGCTCCGCCCCCTCCGACGGCGGCTTATCGATAAAACTTAGGCCGATGATCAGGCCGCCGAACACGATCAGAATAACGCCAGTCGATGTTAGCCCGGGCACGATCCCGGTAATGCTCAGCACGGCGATAATTAGACCTGTGGCCGCAACGATAATTCCAGCTAATCGATTCATATTGTCCTCGCTTTTATTGGTTTCGGATTATCAGAAATCCGTACGACAAGTGATGGCACATAGTTTCACAATTACCTGTCGCTTGCAACCGGGGAATCATACCCGTCGACGCGTATGCACGCAGCGAAATGCCCGGGCGTGATCTCGCGAAGCTCCGGTACAATTCGCGCACAGTCCTCGATCGCCAGCGGGCATCGTGTCCGGAATCGGCAACCCGACGGCGGGTTGATGGGTGTCGGGACATCGCCGGTAAGTACGATCCGCTTTCGCTTCAAAGTTGGGTCCGGCACGGGTATCGCGGAAAGAAGAGCGTTTGTGTAAGGATGGAGAGGTGTCTCGTAAAGCTCGCGCGCATCACAGATCTCGACTATCTTGCCAAGGTACATCACCGCAACGCGGTTCGAAATATGTTCGACGACCGCGAGACCGTGCGAGATGAATAGGTATGTCAGGCCAAACTCCTGCTGGAGATCCTGAAGCAGATTGACAACCTGTGCCTGTACCGATACATCGAGGGCGGAAACAGGCTCGTCGCATATTATAAGCTTTGGGTTTAACGCTAGTGCCCGTGCGATGCCAATGCGTTGCCGTTGCCCGCCGGAAAATTCGTGCGGATAGCGGTCGGCATATTTTGGGTCGAGGCCGACCCGGGTAAGGAGATCGGCGACGCGGTCTGCCTGCTCGGTCTTGCCTCCGACTCCGTGGATCTTGAGCGGCTCGGAGACGATCGACCTAATGCTGAGCCTGGGGTTCAGGCTGGCATACGGGTCCTGAAAGATGATCTGCATTTCGCGACGAAGCCGCTGCATTTCAGTATTTCCTAACCCTATGATGTTCTGCCCCTCAAAGATCACTTCCCCACTCGTCGGCTCGTGCAGCCGCAGCAGGCACCGGCCGACCGTGGATTTCCCGCAGCCCGATTCCCCGACCAAGCCGAGCGTCTCGCCCGCAATAATGTCGAATGAAACATCATCGACGGCCTGAACGACATCATCGCTGTTTTCGACAGGAAAATGCTTGACCAGATTGCGAACCTGGAGAATCGATGCTACTTGGGCGGCCGGGGCTGCGGCTGTTGTCATTTTGCGTTCCAATCTTCTTTGATTATCGCCCAACGCTCGTGGTCTCGCCAACGGCCACCGATCTTAAGATATTTTTTTGAATAACCTTCTTTTTTGAACCCGGTACGCTTGAGGACGGCGATCGACCGAAGATTTTCTGGTTGAACATTCGCCTCGACACGATGAAGCTTCAAATGACGAAACGCGAAATTCAGTATTATTCCGACAGCCTCTGTCATATAGCCGTTTCCGGTAAAGGCCGATCCGAGCAAATATCCGAGGTACGCGTTTTGAAATTTCTTGCGAAAGATCTGCGATAACGTGATCGTGCCGACAATCACCCCATCGTTGCGGCAAATATAAAATGGCTCGAGGGCATCAGAGTTGCGATCGGCCAATAAGGCATCAAACATTTCACGGTCAAATCGCCGGTTTGTAAAACCCGGAAACCTCTTTGCGCAGGACTTTTGCAAAGCGACGATCTCATCAAAATCCGCCTCTTCAGGATATCGCAGAAAGACTCCGCTCCCGGCCAATCTCAAACTTTCGTCTTTCATCGTAAAGTACACACCGAACCTTCGCCCCGCTGGCTTGTTCGATCAACGGGATCTCGCCCTCGGTGCAGATCTCCATTCGAAACTCGCAGCGAGGTGCAAAATGACAGCCGAACGGCAGGTTGGTCGGACTCGGTACAGTCCCGTCGATCGTTTGCAGCCGATGTGCCTTCGCGAGCCCGGCCTCTGTCAGTTTTGGTACCGAGCGGAGCAGTCCGCGCGTATAAGGATGTTTAGGGTCGGCGAACAGCTCATCGACATCGGATTGCTCGACGATCTTGCCGGTATACATAACGCAGACTCGGTCCGCCACCTCAGCCACCACTCCCAGATCATGGGTTATCAGAAGAATTGCGAGTTTTCTTGAGACCCGCAGCTCATTTAACAATTCGAGTATCTGTGCCTGGATCGTTACGTCGAGGGCGGTCGTCGGTTCATCGGCGATAAGAAGCTCAGGGTCGCATGCGAGGGCCATCGCTATCATTACACGCTGACGCATGCCGCCCGAGAGTTGGTGGGGGTAATCCAGAACACGTCGTTCAGGCGACGGTATCGAGACTTCACGCATCGCGTCTATCGCAGCTTCCCGGGCTTGCTTTCGGTTCAGGTTGCGATGAAGTCTGAGAGCCTCTGCGATCTGCTCACCCACTGTAAACACGGGGTTAAGCGATGTCATCGGGTCCTGGAAGATCATCGCGATGTCGTTACCGCGTATCTCACGCAGGCGTTCCGGCGAGGCATTGACAAGGTCCTCGCCCTTGAAGAGGATCGATCCGCCTACGATCTTCCCCGGCGATGCGATCAACCTCATAATCGAAAGCGCCGTGATGGATTTGCCGCAGCCGGATTCGCCGACGAGCCCGAGCAGTTCCCCCTCGCCAATGCTGAAGCACACACCGTCAACAGCCTTTACAAGCCCGGCACGTGTGGGAAACTGTGTTCGGAGGTTTGTGACGTTTAAGAGCATCCGGCCAAAATATAAAGAGATCGACTACGCAGCTATTTTGGTGACTTTTTCGAATCTGGCAGTATTCACTTCGCTGAGTTCCCAATTATTCTGAAGATTCATCCAGAAATTGGGGCTTGCACCGAGGGCTCTCGAAAGTTTCCACGCCATTTCGGCGCTAATACCTCGTTTCCCCCGACAGATCTCATTTATTGTTTTCGGCAAAACTCCGATATGCTCAGCCAGAGCCGACTGGGTGACGCCCGTTTCATCCAACTCGTCTTTCAAAACGAAACCCGGGTGAACATGGGGAATGTAAATGTTTGCACTCATACCGAATACCCTTTCTTAACGGTAATCCACGATTCCCACACCATCAGTTCTTTGGCAGTTTAACCGGGTCAGTCGGCCGTCCGGGTAGCCGAATAGGTGACGTCAGCTTTTTCATAAGTTCTGCCACCGCACGTTCAAGTTGTGGATCACGCCCGGCGATGACGGATTTCGGGTCGTTGTCCACCTCGATGTCGGGATCGACACCATAACCTTCGATGATGTATTCTCCCTTCGCGTTCGCGAGAGCCGATTGCGGAACGCTTACCGTGCCGCCGTCGATCAGGGTGCCGCGGTTGGATATTCCGACCACACCGCCCCAGCTTCGTTTTCCGACGAGCTGCCCCAGGCCGGCCTCCCGGAACATGTACGGGAAGATATCGCCGTCCGAAGAGGAATTCTCGTTCAGGATGGAGATCATGGGCCCGTTGAAGGCAGCGTCCGGGTAAGTATTCCCCTGTTCGCTAAAGTTGTTGTAGTTAATGCCCAGCACCTTTCGGCGAAGCCTTTCGATCAGCATACGAGAGACGTTGCCGCCGCCGTTGGCCCGAACGTCGACCACCATTCCTTCTTTATTTATCTGCGGATAGAACCACTTAATGAATTCACGGATTCCCGCAGCCCCCATATCTGGGATATGCAGGTACGCCAGTCGCCCGTTCGAAAGCTGGTCAACCCGGCGCATGTTGCCGAGAACCCAATCGAGATAAACAAGGTCGGACTCGCTTGCGACCGGTCTGATCGTGACTGTTCTCGCCCCCTGTGGAGACGGCGTGCCGTTTAGCGTGAAGGTAACCGTGCTATCAGCTTTCCCTCTTAGATACGTGTAGATGTCACGGTCCGCAGTGACGTTCTGCCCGTCGATTGCGATAACGTATTCGCCGACGCGGGCCTCGCTGCCGACCTCTGTAAACGGAGAACGGTAAATGTCCTCTTCGTTGTGCCCGTTAAAGATCTTGCTGATCTTGTAGCGGTTTGCCACCTTATCCACCTCGAACCGGGCCCCCGGCAAAGCTACTCGCACGCGTTGCGGCAGGTTGAAATCGCCGCCCTCGATATATGCATGCTGAACAGCCAGCTCCGACTGCATTTCAGACAGCACGTAGTTCAGGTCGGAGCGATGATTAACGTACGGGAGCCATTTTTTATATTCGTCGCGGATCTGCGCCCAGTTGTAGCCGTGCATGTTTGGAGCATAGAACCAGTCACGATACTGCCGCCAAACCTCGTTAAAGATCTGGTTCCATTCGGCAGCGGGGTCGATCTCGGTAACGAGGGCAGCGGTCGAAATGTTCTTACGCGCCCTCTCGCCGCCAGCAGCCGCGTCGACCATAAGGAATGTGCCCTGAAGGTTCGTCATCAGTTTCGTTCCGTCCGCGGAAAGCACATAACCGCCCGCTCCCGGCAGCAGAACCGTCTCCCGTCTGTCTCGAAGCGAGTAAACCCTCAATGATGCCTGGCCCTCCGGTGCTCGGCCGTAGTAGGCCGCCGTCCCGACGCCATACACGAGATTGCCTTTATTCACCGACAGAGAGTTGTAGTTGTCGGCTTGCAGGCCCGGTACCTTTGTAACGCGGGTCTCAATGCCCGCAAAATCGATCTTTTCAGGTCCTGCCGGCGGTGTAGGCGACGCTGTAGGCCGGGGCCCTTCCTCGACTATCGCGACTTCGTCGTTCTCTGGCGGGAAAGGGTTCTTGCCCTCCGCCTTAAGCGTCAGGGCATAGATCAGGTCCGAGCGGTTTGTTGCATAGTTGAACTCGGAATTCGAAAGCTGAGGAGCGTATTCGCGATGGCTCAGGAAATACAAATGCCCCCCGTTCGGATCCCAGACCGGGTCGTGAGATGCGAACATTGTGGGCGTCACCCGGTAGTTTTTGTTTTCGTCCGCCGCCCAGATGTAAATGGAGCTCATGCCGTTCGGTTCCTGCATCGTGTAGGCGATGTGGCTGCCGCGCGGCGAGAATTTATAGTCCGTGATCTGCCCGTTGGCGGCGTCTGCTATTTGCTGCTGAAGCTTGGTCGCCACCGTGACGACGTACACGCGCCCGTTCTTATCGCCGAAGACGATCTTTTTGCTGTCGGGCGACCATTGCGGGGCGTATCTTTGCGCCGAATTGCCGGTTGTGAGCTGCTGCGGGGGTGTAGAGCCGTCCTGCGGCACGATCCAGACCTCGTCTTCGCCGCTCTGATCCGACATATAGGCGATCCAGCGGCCGTCGGGCGACCAGACCGGAAAGCGGTCGTGTGCTCCCGAAGTGCGCGTCAGATTTCGCGGACTTCCTTTTTCAACGGGCACAGAATAAATGTCGCCTCGGGCACTGAACACCGCACGCTCGCCTTTCGGGCTGAGGCCAAACCATGTTATACGGTTGGCAACCGAGGTCTGCCGCGGTCGCTTGTTATACCCGTCGTCCGGCACTGTGATCGAAAGGGGCGTTACCTTTTTCGATGCGACGTCCATCATCTCGAGCTCGCCGTTCTTTTCGTAGATGATGCGATTCGCATCATCCGAGCTAGGCCAGCGAACATCCCAGTCGCGGTTGCGAGTCACCTGCGTGGTGCGTTTGGAAGCGGTGTCGTATGCGTACAGATTAAACTTACCGTCTTTATCGGTAATGTAGTAAATGTTTCTGCCGATCCACATCGCGTCGCGACTTGCGAAGGGCGAGTCCGAGATCTTCTGTGCATCGTTGGTTTGCAGATCGTAGATCCAAAGCGTATTCGCCTGGCCCCCGGCGTACCTCTTCTCAGGCCTGAAATCCCGAAACCTCGGAGAGTAAACCATCTTCGTCGCGTCTGGTGAGAAAGCACCGGACCCGGCCTCGGGCATCGGAAGCGGCTCAGCCGGCCCGCCCTGGGGAGAGATTGTATACAGCTTTGCGATCCCCAACGTCCATGAGTCCCTCAGGCTTCTGAAATAGACTTTTCCGTCTTTCGTCCATCCACCGACCTGATTATCGAAGCCCCAGCGGGGTGTCAGCGGGCCTCGCGCCGGATAAAACGTAAGCTGCTTTGGCTCACCCCCGCCCGCCGGCATTACATAGACCTGCTCGTCGCCGTCATACTGCCCTGTGAAGGCGATCCACTTGCCATCGGGCGAGAACTTAGCGTAAGTTTCGACACCGGGGTGGGCAGTCAAACGAACGGCGGTTCCGCCATTGGCTGTGGCCGTCCAGAGGTCCCCGCCGAACGTGAAAACTACGCGATCGCCATGAATGTCCGGGAATCGCAAGAGTTTAGTTTGGGTGAGACCGGAAATCGTGAAAAAAAGACAAACCGCTGCGGCGGCAGCGAGGCGAGCTAACATTGATTTTCCTCCATCGATGAATAACGCGGCAAGAAGCCTAATTCTACCTCAAACAGGTGCCGTATAAAAAGCATAGCGGCTGCCGCCACGGAACTTTCGCAAGGCAACTAATTTCGTCGCTTTTTCCTCAAATGGATGTTATTCTTTTTTGACTCATGGTCGGCCGCTTAAAGAGTTTATCGGGGAGATACAATTTTTGTGAAGTATAGCAATACAAGCCTTTTCGCCCTCATCGCAATTCTTTTTACTTCAACCCTCGCTTATTCCCAGGAACAAAGTTCAACAGCCCGGATCGATCCCGACCGCTCCTCGGGAGTTGCCGTTGCTAAACCAGGTGCCAAGGCTGTTACTCCTGATGTTATTCAGCGTGAGATGCGTGAGGCACTGTCCCTGATAAAGGAGAATTATGGCGGTGCGAAGAAGGTCGACTATAATGAGGTCGTTAAAGCTTCGATCGATTCGATGCTTCATGCGCTCGACCCGCACTCTAATTATTTCGACCCAAAGGAATTTGAGCAGTTCAAGACTGATCAGAGCTCCCGATACTTCGGCATTGGCGCAACCATAGGCGATCTTCGCGATTCGGAAGGTAACGTTGTCGCGACATATATCAAGGCCACGTTCGACGGTGCTCCTGCACACCGGGCGGGTCTTCGATACGGGGATAAGATCGTCGAGGTCAACGGCACGACAATGCTCGGAAAGCCTTTCAATGAAGTGAGGGATTTTCTTCGGGGCCCGCAAGGCACCAAAGCGAAGATCGTTGTCGAAAAGCTGGCAACAGGTCAGCGTGAAACGGTAGACATCGTACGCGATGCGGTGCCGCAGCCGTCGATCAGTGAGATATACATGATCCGTCCCGGAGTGGGATACATGGCAATGCGCGGCGGTTTCAATCAGACGACTCATACCGAGTTTGCAAGAGGCCTGCGTGAGCTCAAAGCGGCGGGTATGCAGCAGCTCGTGATCGACCTCCGTGACAACGGGGGCGGGCTCGTCAGCCAGGCCTATCGCGTTGCCAATACATTTCTTTCGGATGGGCAGACCGTGTTTACACAGAGAGGCAGGATCGAAGGCGTCAACGAACGGTATCCTGCTCAAAACCGTACGCCTGACCGATCACCTGTGGTCATACTCGTTAATCGCAACACCGCGTCGGCATCTGAGATCCTCGCCGGCGCTTTGCAAGACCATGATCGTGCTTTGATCGTTGGAGAGAACACTTTCGGAAAGGGACTGGTGCAGAATCCGTTCCTGCTTGACCAGGGTTCGATGTTGCTGTTGACCATTGCCAAGTACCAGACACCATCAGGCAGACAAATACAGAGGGATTATTCCGACGGCGGCCTTTATAACTATTACACGAACGGCGGTCTGGGAAGTGACGAAGAAGATCCGGCCAAGCCGAAAGGACCGGAAACTAAAACCGACACCGGTCGTACCGTTTATGGCGGCGGCGGCATTAATCCCGATGTTTCGGTCAAGCCGAGGACAATTCCTATCGAACGAAGCCGAGTTCAGCAAAAGATAGCTAATCCGATCTTTTCATTTGCTCTGGATCTCGTCCGGGGACAGGTCAAGGGCTACGAAAACCTTAAGGTCGAGCGTCCGATCACGTTCGCGTACAACCTCAAATCTGACGACTTTCGGGTTACAGAGCCTATTTATAGCGAGTTCAAAAGATACGCCGCTGCGAAATACAAGCTGTCAGGTGCACAGATAGACCAGGAGCGGGAATTTGTCGAGCGAGCATTGCGAACGGAACTGGTAACCGCGGCCTATGGTTCGCAGACATCGTACCAGGTCTTCAATGAATATGATGACCAACTGCTAAAGGCCATCGACGTGCTTCCTGAGGCGAAGCAACTTGCGATGCAGAGCGAGAGAGTAAGGATCGCAGGCAGATCGCCGGCAAACTAAACTATCGAATGTGTGTTAAACGAAGAGGCTGTCTGATGAGGCGGCCTCTCTTTTTGTCCAAATACTTCGGTGTGCAGTTCCGGTTGGACGGAACTCTCTTACGCCAAATACGCCAAACCATACAAAGTGCGACAAGTGGTCTATCAATGCTTGCCGAAAGTCTTTATAGTCGGATGGGCAGTCAGGGATCTTTGACAATTTGAACAACGTGTTTCGACCCGAAGATAGGCGTCGAAATTGCGCGGGTCGCATTCTCCTGAAAACGCGTGGTACAGGACTAGTCTCCGTAAGTATTGTTACGAAAGCGGTTGTATCATTTTCTCTGTCCCGTCGCGGGACAAAAACGCGTACTTTTGCTGCGACATTCTCAACGCTCGGCAATAAGAGGTTGTTACATGAGCCAACGAATGAGGTAATAGATCCCGTATCCGAGACCCATAAGCAATAGGACTAGTGCCAAGCCAAGTCCGGCAATTACGAACTTGAATTTCTTGTACCTGTTTTCATCTGGAGGAGAAAGCTGGTTCTGAGGAAAATACGGCGGCGGTCTGTTCAACATAGTAAATACACCTTTTACGATCTACGATAAGTATGAGCTTTTCCGCCCGATCTCTCCACCGGTGAAACGCTTTTATCTCGGCAGAGGCTGTTCGAGATTTGCCAGCCCGTATGTTAGCACCGCTATCACCGAGCCCAGTTCAGCCAGGTCCTTTGGGTCGATCTTGTCAAAGGTATCGGCAGCCGTATGGTGGAATTGAAAATAAGTACGCTGGTCAAACCACGGAGCGAGCGACGGCACACCGCCGCGCGTCAACGGGGCAGTATCCGCTCCGATCCCTCCCTGCAGCATTTGGATCTGCGATGCACCCTGATCGGCGAGAATATTAGCGAGTGGCCTCAAAAATGGGAGGGCCTCCGGCTTTCCCGCGAAGTTAATACCGATCGGATGCGATGCACCGAGGTCGCTCTCGATCGCGGCAAAATGCTTGTCCAGGCTTCCCTGCTGATTCTCGGCGTAAGAGCGTCCGCCCACACCGCCGTTCTCTTCGTTCATGAAGGCGATGATCCGGATTGTTCGTTTCGGCCTGAGCTTTAGCAGCTTGATGATGAAACCCGCCTGCATTGATACCGCAACGCCGGCTGCGTTATCCAGAGCTCCGGTACCTAGGTCCCAGGAGTCAAGATGGCCGCCGACCACCACCACCTCATCGGGTTTCGCAATTCCCTTGATCTCGGCGAGGACGTTGTAGCTGGCAACGTCCGGCAAGGTTTGCGGCGTTAATATCAGTTTCACGCTCACCCTTCCCATTGCAGCGAGGTGTGCGATCGTCTCGGCATCCTCGTAAGCGATCGCGGCTCCCGGGATCTTGGTAACCGCAGGGTCGTAGCCCATCGAACCTGTGTGCGCCAGACGGTTTTGTGAGCCACCCGCCGATCGAACGAGCACGCCGATCGCTCCCAGACGAGCAGCGGCCATTGCTCCGCCGAACCGGTACTGGACGGCCTGCCCGTAGGCAGCCCCTCCGAATCCGGCGTCCTGCAGCCTGGTGTCGAACTTATGATTGAACATTACGATCTTGCCCGCGACCCTTTGCCTGCCGAGAGCGTTAAGCTCGTCGAAATCCTTTACGACCACAACATCGGCAGTTAAACCCTGTGCGGGGGTCGCGATACTGCCGCCCAGGGCCGTCAGGACGATCTTTTGTGTGGTGCCCGGGGCCATCCCCTCAAACTGAGTGATCTCACCGGTTTCGACGCCTCGTACCCAACGCGGGACCATAATACGCTGGAGCCGAACGTCGAGGCCGGCTTTGCGCATTTCGTCGGCGACGTAGACAACCGAGCGTTCGGCCTGAGCAGAGCCGGATAACCGCGGACCAATATTGTTTGTAAGGTACGCCGCCCGCCGATATGCGTAGTTGCTCTCCAAGGCAGCGGTTTGCAGTTTCTTCAATTCCGCCAGCGTCTTAGCGGAATACAATGGCGGCGTCGGGCTCGGCAATTGTGCGTATGCATTTACGGCCGTCAGAAAGAGCAGCATCACCAGCCTAGTGGCTATTTTCATACCGCTCATTCTAGCCCGATGCGTTCGATCTTCCAAAGTTATGTGCCATAATATCGTCATTCGTAACACTGATCTCATTGAATCATTATGAAACGCTTAATTTCTGTCGCCGGAGTGTTTTTTGTCCTCGCGTTTGCAGTGTCTGCCCAATTGACTTTTTCCGTGGACGATCTGCTCAATGTGAAGCGCGTAAGTGACCCGCAACTTTCGCCCGACGGACGTTGGATCGCCTTTACGGTCGGGATTGTGAACAAAGATGCGAATCGCGTTGTTAGCCAGATTTTCGTGATGGCGGCGGATGGTGGAAATAAGCGGCAGATCACAAATGCGGCGGTGTCCAGTTCGAATCCGCGCTGGTCGCCGGACGGTTCTCGAATTGCATTTACCACGGGCGGGCAGATCTGGTCCATGAAGCCAGATGGGGATGATAAAGAGCAGATTACTAAGATTTCTACGGGCGCGGCCGGCCCGGTTTGGTCAGCTGACGGTAAGTGGATCGCTTTCGGGTCCGAGGTTTACCCGGAATGCCGTGATGACGAATGCAATAAAGCCGAAGACGCCCGAGTGGACGCCAGCAAGGTTAAGGCCCATGTAACCGAGCGATTGCTGTTCAAGCACTGGGTAGAATGGCGAGATCGGAAGCGGAGTCATGTGTTTATCATTTCCAGCAATGGCGGAACCGCACCTGATATGACACCCGGTGATTTCGACTCGCCGCCGTATGGCGCCGCCTCCGGTGTGGACTATGCGTTCTCGCCTGACGGCCGCTACCTCGTCTATCTGAGAAATCCGGACAAGGTCGAAGCCATTTCGACGAACAGCGACCTTTATCTCATGCCGCTATCGGGTGGACAGGCAAAAAACATTACGGAGGGAATGCGGGGCTATGACGCCTCGCCCACCTTCACCCCTGACGGCCGTTATATCCTATTTCGTTCGCAGAAAACGCCGGCATTCGAGGCGGACCGGTGGCGGATAATGCGCTATGAAGTTTCGTCCGGACGGATGGACGAACTGACCAGGGGCTTCGATCTGCAGGCAGACAACATCATCGTTACTCGCGACAGCCGGCACATCTATTTCACAGCCGGTGACCGTGGCAGGTCCTCTGTTTTCACTGTTCCCGTCGAACCGGATCTCCGACCTCGGATCGCGACCCAAGTCAAAAAGGTGCTGGGCGGAAGATATGTCGGGAACCTGAATGTCTCGGGTGATGGGAGGACTCTTGTGTTTGCCTCCAGTTCCAATGCTGTGCCGACGGAGATCTTCCGGGCAAATTCCGATGGAACCGAAGCAATTCGGCTAACATCTGAGAATGGAGCGGCTTTAGGAGCGTTTGGCCTCCGAAATGCCGAGGAGGTCGAGTGGGCGGGAGCTCTTAACCAGAAAATTCACGGCTTCGTAATAAAACCGGCGAGATTTGACCCTTCAAAGAAATATCCGATGATAGTCCTCATCCACGGAGGCCCGCAGAGCGCATGGGGCGACAACTGGGGTTATCGGTGGAATCCGCAGATCTTTGCCAATCAAGGGTATATCGTTTTCATGCCCAATCCGAGGGGATCGACCGGCTACGGGCAGAAATTCGTAGACGAGATCTCAGGCGACTGGGGCGGAAAGGTCTTCACCGACCTTTCGAACGGCGTTGCTCACGTCATCAGGAATCATAACGTGGACAAGAACCGGATCGGCGCCGCGGGTGCCAGCTACGGAGGCTACATGGTCGACTGGATCCTCGGGCATAATACTGACCCGCGGTTCAAGTATAAAGCTCTTGTATCCCACGCGGGCGTCTTTAATCTCGAGAGTATGGCCACGGCAACCGAGGAGATTTGGTTCGTGAACTGGGACTTCAAGGGGATGCCCTGGGAGAACCCTGCTCAGTACAACCGGTGGTCTCCGAATAAGTTCGCCAGGAACTTCTCAACTCCAACCCTTGTGACGGCAGGCGAACTCGATTACCGAGTTCCGGTAGACCAAAGCCTTCAGCTTTTTACGACTCTGCAGCTGAGAGGCGTTGAATCGAAGCTGGTGATCTTTCCCGATGAAGGTCACTGGATCCTGAAGCCGCAAAATTCGGCCTTCTGGTACAGCAACGTAATAGACTGGTTTAAGAAATATCTGAACCCCTGAATTGCAAATCCGACGATTTTATTGCCGCGTTCTCTGTCGTTTATCGCATCTTATTCGCAGAGAACGCTCCTTTTTACGCTAGTGCAAGTTTTTGTTTTTCATCCGCATGCAATCTTGTAGAAGTAACTTTACCCTCATCACGCTAGGTCTTTTCCTGGCCGCCGTAACGACTGGACTGGCACAGCCGACGAGGCCCGATTTCAATCGAGCGCAGATATACGACGTCCAGCATTACAGGATCCAGGTGAGTTTCGACCGGTCGAGGAAAGAGGTTATCGGCGACACTACGGTTTCACTCAAGCCTATAAAGGATGGGCTTCGCTTTGTTGAGTTCGATGCGGTAGACATTGCTTTCCGATCTGTCTCTCTTGAACCGGGGGGCTCGGAGCTGCAGTTCAAGAACAATAAACGCAGTGTTGCCGTAACGCTCGACAAGCCATATGGCCCGGGTGACACTATTTCTATCCGATTCAGATATACCGCTAAACCGTCAAAAGGGGTCTACTTCGTCGGAGCGAATTCGGGAAGGTCGGCGCAGATCTGGACGCAGGGCGAGCCCGATGAAGCGCGGCATTGGTTCCCATCGTTTGATTTTCCGAGCGATAAGGCTACTACCGAACAGATCATCACGGCAGAGAAAGGTGAGTCGGTCATCGGCAATGGAGAGCTGGTCAGCAGAACTGACAACCCCAACGGTACCGAAACATGGCATTACAGAATGTCAGTTCCTCATTCGACTTATCTGGTGTCATTTGTGATCGGCAAATATACCCTTATTCAGGAAAAGTATCGCGACATACCGCTCGGCTATTATATGTACCCCGGGAAAGAGGCTACAGCTAAGAACGCGTATGACAGGACGGCCGACATGCTTGCCCTATTCGAAAAGCTTACGGGGATCAATTACCCGTTCGATAAGTACGATCAGACGATCGTGGCAAATTTTCAGTTCGGCGGAATGGAAAATATTACCGCCACCACTATGGCTGATACCGAGATCTTTTTCGCGGATATCGATTTCGGGAGAAATGCCGTAATGGACCTTGTTTCGCACGAGCTTGCTCATTCATGGTTCGGAAATATGGTCACTTGCCGAAACTGGGCGGAGCTCTGGCTAAATGAGGGTTTTGCGACCTTCATGGAAGCTGTGTATCGGGAAAAACTATTTGGGCGAGAGGATTACCAGGCAAAGATCCGTCGAGATGCCGCAACGTTTCTTGTCGACGATACCATCAACCGAAGCCGGCATGGCCTGTTCAACCAGAGGGCGGCCGATGTGTCTTCGCTTTTTGACAATCCGGCCACAACATATAGCAAAGGCGGAGTAGTCGTACATATGCTTCGCGAACAGGTTGGCAATGATATTTTCTGGAAGGGCGTTAATACATATTTGAGGCGCCATAGATTCGGTAGTGTGGAAACTACCGACTTGCAGCGTGCGATGGAAGAGGCATCGGGCCAGGACCTGAAATGGTTTTTTGACCAGTGGGTCTACAGTGTCGGCGCTCCAAAACTCGACATTCGAAAGAGCTATACAGCCAGCACAAAAACGCTCAAACTCACGGTGACGCAGACCCAGAACCCAGTATCGCTGGTCCCTGCCGTGTTCCGGCTTCCGCTGGACGTTAAGATTACGACCGCGGCGGGAGCGAAGTCCGAAACCATTGACATAACCAAACGCGTACAGACATTCTCGATCGCGTTGGACGGTCCGCCCAGATCCGTGGCGTTTGATGAAGAAGAAAAGTTACCGCTAAAGACGATCAAGGACCGGGAAATACAGAACTTACGCTGATCTCGCAATAGTTGACGTATCCAATTTTTAAGGCCTATTCCATCCCAACTAAGTCGATGTCTGTCACATCGCCGCTCACAGATATTGGAATTGTTGAAAAACGATAGCGTTTGGCACCGACGTTTATGATGTAATCCCGCCCGCTGACGACGCTGAATTGAAAATACCCTAGTGTGCTTGTTACAGTGCTCTCGAAAGTGCCCAGGCCAATGTCTGTTATCGTGACCTTCGCACTTCTCAAACCGCGGCCGTCCGGGGTTAGCACCTTCCCAGAGACGCTTACAACAGGTGCCGGTGTCGATGCGAAGACAAATGCGGATCCGGCATCCATTAGCGAAGCGCCGTCGTCCAGATATGAACCGACAATTATGGCTCCCGGCCGAACAGCAACGCTCCCACCAAAGTTATCGCCGATCGCAGCGTCAGAACCTTCCAGCTTCTGCACCTGCGACCAGGAGTTTTGAACGCGAGTGAAAACATATACAGAGCCTTTATCGAAAGCCATTCCAATATCATCAGCATTCGCGCCGATAACGGCTGTGGAATCATTCAATGCCACGGCTCCCCCGAACTTGTCATTCGCCTCGCCGTCTGCCGGTAGCAACTCCTGTTGCTGCTGCCAATTGTCGCCCGTCCGGAGGAAAACGTAGGCCGAACCGGTAAGTTTCCCGCTATTGTTGGTTAGCGGTGCTCCGGAGAGCATATAGCTGCCGTTCACTGCGACGCTATATCCGAAACGGTCCGAAGCAGCACCGTCAGATGCCGTCACCTTACTCTGCTGGGTCCAGATGGCGCCATTCCGGATGAATACGTATGCTCCACCGCGCGAGCCGTCATCACTGGGAGCGCCGACCAAGACAGTTTCTCCGTTGATCGCAGCAGACCACCCGAGATCGTCTCCGGCGGCCGCGTCCGAGGCGATAAGTTTTTGCTGTTGTGTCCATGATGTCCCGCTCCTGGCGTAAACATATGCAGCACCTCGTGAAGCCTGGTCGCCGGGTGATCCAACGACAACGGTATCGCCATCGATAGAAACGCTGATTCCGAACTGATCGGTAATTGAGCCACCCGACGCGGTCAGTTTTTGCTGTTGGTTCCAGATCGAGCCACCGCGGACGAAGACATAGGCAGATCCCTGGTCCGCTTCATTCAGGTCAAAGGCTCCGACAACGATCGTTTCTCCGCTTATGGCGACGCTCCATCCAAAGTTGTCGTCCGCAACGCTGTCGTTTCCGACGATCTTTTGCTGCAGCGACCAAGTGCTGCCGTTTCGTCTGTATATGAGCGCGGCTCCTTTGTTATCAGCGTCGCCGGGCGATCCGACGACAGCTGTGTCGTCGTCGATCGCGACGCTGAAGCCAAACTGGCTTGCTGCGGCAGGATTCACGTCAGTGAGCTTAGATGCCTCGAAAAAATCGCTGTGGACAGAAGAAACTGCCGCTATGGGCTCCGATCTTCGGCTGAACGCCGATTTTCGTTCTTGGGTCCCTTTCGGAAAGGCTTGAGTCATTGATCGCTGGGGGCCGTCTGTATGAGGAATGGCAACGAAGCAGTTCGCTACTATCGCCGTCCCGATGACGGTGCGAACACAGAGCGAAATCGTGACCAGGGATAGAGTTTTTCGGAAACGATGGCTCATAGGACGCTACGCCGCGAAAACGGACACAACTGATGGTCTGATGCTGGAGTGACCATGTCAAGACGCACCTGATCCTTACATAAAAAAGTTCCGCCACTTGCATGGCGGAACCTTTCCCTTGAGAAGACCGGATGTCTGCTTCCGTGTTGAAATCGCGATAGGCGAAGCACATCGAAAATCGCGCCTGTGATGGCTTAATCTCTGGCTGTTACTTCTTTGCCACACCTACGAGGTTAGCTGCCGGGCTAGGAACGAAAGATTATCCCCGCGTCTGTTGCGAGACGCCTCGCCCCGTTTAGCCTGTTACGGCTAAATTTGGTTCCCCCGCGCTGGTCCTAAATGGAACGGCTTCGGTGATCAACTTTTCAACAAACTTATTTTAGCACCGAAAGTATCTGATTACAAGAATTTATTAATAGATATATCGGAAACAACCAGTGACCTATCGTTCTGGATAGAACTGGTAGAGCAACAAATATACGGCTACCCCGGTGAGACTGACATACAACCAAACGGGAAAAACGAGCCTTGCGATCGTGCGGTGGGCATCGAACCGGCCCTTGATGCCCCGAACTAGCGTTAACACTACAAACGGTCCGACCAGGGCAGCTAAGATCGTATGAGAGGTGAGGACTGTGAAATATACCGGGCGAATTAGTCCTTCACCGGTAAATCGCGTCGGGCCGATCCCGAAATAATACGTACGAAGAGCATGATGAGTTAGATAAAAAACCAGGAAAAGGGCAGATACGGAGCTTGCGCAGATCATGCACCATCTATGCGACCCGACACGGCGTTTCATTATGAAATAGAAGCCGGACAACAAAAAAACGCCGCTCAGAGCGTTAAGAGCCGCGTTCAGATGTGGAAAAATGTGGAGTAGGTCCATTCCCTATTTCCAGAATCCTAATAATATAAAAAGGACCATCCAAAGGGCTCCCATAAAATGCCAGTACCATCCAACAACCTGCGCGAGCGCCCGACGACGCACCAGCTGGGAGTCGGTCGCGACGGGTGTCCAGGTTCGAAGGAGAATCGCCCCAAGTGCCGCGATTCCGCCCAAAACATGGACCGCATGTACGGCCGTCAGAATAAAGAAAAACCCTGCGTACGGATTGCCCGCCATATAAAGCCCCCGCGCAGTGAGTTCAACCCAAGCGAGGATCTGAGATGAGACGAAGGCCGCACCGATGACAGTAGTTATGACAAACCACCTTTTCGCGATGTGTTGGGCGTCATTGTCGACCGCCTTTTTCGCGAGATGGTAAGTTGCACTCGACACAATTATCAGAAACGTGCTGATCCATACCTGTATCGGGAGGTCAAAGGGCCTCCATTCGGCTACATTATTCGTTGCGATAACAACATAGGCTGCGATCAGGCCGCCAAAGGTCATCAGTACAACGACCAGAAGAAATCCGGTGAGGATCCTCGAAATGCCTGGGCGAAAAGGTTCAGTCACATCATATGACTGCTCGCTATCGGGGCCTTCGTCGTCCCCGCCTCCGCCTGGATGCTTTCCGCCTCCGCCTTTGTCCGAAGGTCCCGGGCCACCGGCGATCGCCGCTCGGCGCTGTTTCTTTTTAAATGGATCTTCGATTATCTCAGCGGTCCCGATCTCCATAGGTTCAACGCTTGTCCGCGACCATTAAGATGAAAAGGAGCGGTAGGTAAATGACCGTCATTAGTAGAAGTTTTTTTGATCCGGCGATGGATCGCGTTCTTGCGGCCCTGAAGCTCGCCCACAGGAACCACAGTCCAAGCAGAGTGCCGCCGGCGAGGAATATCCGTCCGGAAAGGCCAAAAAAGAACGGAGCCAGACTGACCGGAAACAGCATTATCGCAAAGAGCACGACCTGGCGGAACGTCAAACGGCCTTCAGGATCCAGCACCGGAAGCATTAAGATCCCCGCTTTCCGATACTCATCGCGATACATCCATGCGATCGCGAAAAAATGCGGAAACTGCCACAGAAACTGCATTGCAAACAGTGCCCATGCGGCCAGGCTGATCTCGTTAGCCGCTGCGGTCCATCCCATTAACGGCGGCAACGCACCGGGAATGGCCCCAATTGCGGTCGACACTGATGTCCGGGTTTTGAGAGGAGTGTATATGAAAACATATCCAACGATAACCACAAGGCCCAAAAATGCCGTCAGCGGGTTCACGAGGAACAGCAGATACGCCTCAGCGGCTGCACATTGGATCACGCCGAAGACAAGGGCTTCGCGGTCGCTTACCCGTTTTGTAGGAAGGGGCCGCTTTGCAGTTCGCTCCATCAAGGGATCAATGTGACGTTCCCAATACTGATTAAGCGTGGCGACGCCAAGAGCCAGCAGCGTAATAGCAAGGATCGAGTGTACAAAGAGCGGTATGTCGAACGCTTCCGCCGTTCCCAAATAAAACCCAGCCGCGGAGGTAAGTACTAATAAAACCGCGATCCTCGGCTTTGTCAGCTCGAGGTAGGCCGCCGCCTTTTCTCTAACATTTACCCTTGGCTGTCCTATTTCCGCCGCTAACGTATCCATTGAAAAATAGACTAAATGAAAGGATAACGTCTAAATCGGTTAATGCAAAATAAGTGTTCGATGGCCACTGTCCCCTAGCCCGAGTGTGGAGTCCGCAGAAGGGAGTTCTGGTTTCTATTAAACCCAGGAAAGGAAGGCTTATCTTTCTATTTCCCGGCCGTTTGTCACATGTACTACGCCGATCCTCGTTTCTTAACGCTGAGCCGTAGCCCGTTCTCGGTGTAGCATTCTTCCTTGTTTTTGAAGCTACTGCCGGGCTACGGCTCCGAATTCGGCCGCGCGTCCGAAGCTAACTAGCCCGCGAATCAGAGCAGACCTTGATGGAATCTAATCTGGCCCTGTCTCCCAACGAGACTCGCCGCACCCTTAACGGCTCGACGGATAGGCTGGAGCGGAGCCGCGCGTGTGTGACAAAGGCCGTCTGCTCGGCTATTCTATTTGTTAAAAAAGATGTCAGCCGCCGAGGAAACCTTCAATCAACAACCGGTAACCAAACGGAGATCTACACCGATACTTAACCAAGGACTCGATTTTTTGAGCTCGGTCAAATTCGGGGTCGTCCAGTTGTGTGTTCTCGTCGTACTTTCCATGATCGGAATGGTCATTGTGCAGCAGAACGTCCAGGGGTTCGATAGTTATTATATTTCGCTGACACCTTCCGAGAAGCTGGTCTTCGGTTCTCTGGGCTTTTTCGATATTTATCACAGTTGGTATTTCAACGTTCTCCTTTTATTGCTTTCTCTAAATATAGTTTTGGCCTCGATAGACCGTTTCCCGACCGCGTGGAAGTACCTGGTGGAACCTAAGCTGACAGCCACCCGCGATTGGCTTGCGAACCAGAAGTCCGCAGCTACGATCCAGATCGACGCCTCCGGTGAATCCGTTGCGGCCGAGCATATTAAAACAGTCTTCGAGAAACACGGAATGAAGACAGTGGTTAGCGAAGCCGAGACTCTGGAATACGGCGTTGATTCTCAAGGCCGAAAGGACTTCTCAGTGGTTAAGAAACGGAGATCGACAGTAGTTTTTGGACAGACCGGCAAATTCAACCGGCTTGGTGCGTACATCGTCCATGTATTCCTACTGACATTGTTCCTCGGACATTTCGTCGCCCTTCAAACGGGATTTGACGCAGACGTAAGAATGATCCCCGGTGCGTCGACAGATGAAATCCAGAAGATCGAATTCGATCTTGATAAGAAGACAAAGGTTAACGTCAAACTTCCCTTCTCGATGGAATGCACCGACATCCAGCAGCGGCTGATCGATCCGAACGGTTCCATTGATGTTAGCAACACCCTCGACTGGCGAACGGAACTCAGGATCGACGATCCCGAATACGGCGAGACGATCGCCGATATCAGCATGAACAAGCCGTTCAGCTACCGAGGATACCGGTTCTTCCAGGCTCAGACTATCCCGGTTGGGCATGGCCGCGTGATCAATATTGAAGCAACTCCGCAGAACGGCGGACCGCCGGTCGCGGCAACGGTAAAACGAAACGGCACCACGGATCTGCCGGACGGGACTACGATCGAATACAGCGAGTTCATGCCCGACTTTATTTTAGGACCCGACGGGAGTGCTGATACCAAAAGTGGTGATTATAACAACCCCGTGGCGATCCTGAACGTTACACCGCCAGGCGGTGAGCGAACACGGGTGTTCGCCTTCGCACAAAAGCTCGCCGATAACATGCCTGTAGGTGCCGCAAAGGCCGGTTATAAATGGCGTTTGTCAGAATATGAGAAAACGCCCCTCGCCCACGTGCTGTCAATTAAATACGATCCGTACGACGCGGCGTTTGTTGCTTGGTATATCGGCGGATTTGGGCTGGTCGGGGCCCTCGCCTTTGTTTTCTTTTATTCCCACAGACGTATCTGGGCTCATGTTGAAAGGGACGAGAACGGCATACTTCAAGTCGTTCTCGCGGCTGATGCAAACCGAAATCAGATAGCTCTTAACGACAAGTTCATGAAGATTGCGGACGATCTAAAGACGAAAGAGGAATAACTATGCAGGAAATTGAAAGACTAGACGGGAAAATGAACTGGAAGTCGTGGTTGCCCGGGATCTTGGTAATTGGCGGCTCTGTTTTAATGGCCGCCGCAAGAATTCAGATCGGAAGTTCGTTCATTTCAGACGGAGGTTTGATGATGCTTGCGTTAGCGTCATACATCCTTGCGGCACTTTTTCTTCTTACAAATCTCTATGCTCCTTCGTCAATGGCCGAAAGGATCGGCTTTATCGGGGCGGCTCTGGGAGTATTTTTTAATTTCTCGAGCTGGCTGGTCAGATGGGTAAACGCTTACGAGCATGAGATCGCCATCATGCGGGAAAGCGGGAACATGGCGAACCCTTGGGTGTTCCGATATATCCCTTTTGCGAATCTATACGACATGAGTCTCGCGTTCGCGTTTGGGGCCGGTATTGCGACGCTTCTCCTTGCACGCCGGCCTAGCTTTCGCATTATTGGCGCTTTCACCCTGCCGGTCGCTGCGCTTATCCTGACCCTGGCGAGGTTTATCGGTGACGAGTTCATCGACCTGCCGCCGGTGCTGGATTCTTATTGGCGTCCGATCCATGTGGGTGATGCTGCACTGAGCTATGGCGTGGCCGCCGTATGCTTCGGGATCGCAATAATGTATCTGCTGAAAGACGGCGTCAAGGTTGAGGCGATGGCTATTTGGTCCAGCATATTTGGGATCTCTGTCGTTGCCACGATAAGCAAGTTCTCCGTCTTTACTGAATTCGTCTACCGGGCAGGGCTATTTGTACCTAATGAGATCGGCAAAAAGCCATTCTCCGCCCCATTTAGACTTGAGATACCATATGTCGGCCCTGCTCTCGTTGTTGCCGGGCTTCTTCTCGCCGGAGCGATTATATCGTTTCTAATTTATCTCTATCAGAGCAGCGAAAAGGCCAAAGGAATAGGGCATTATTTTCTTCGACTCGCATTCATTGCCCAGATAGTTTCGATCGGGCTCCTGGTTGTTGGAATGAGCGATAACGCTGCGGTTGGAACGCGACTCAACGCACAACTCGCCGCGGATCCATCACAATACGTGATCGCGGGCCAGCAGATGGCCGACAACCAGCAGCTCACGACGCAGGAACTCAGCCAGATGACGGCGCGGCAATTCGAATCGATGGGCCGTGCATATGTCCAGAGCAGCGGGGACTCGATGTTCCTAAGCCTCAACACGAATCCGGTCGAGGTGGCGGCCTTGTTGACGGCATTGGTAGCTACGATGTTCATCTTGTTCTTCAGTTTTCGAACGGAGAAGCTGCGAGAAAGACTACCCAGCCTTGAGGCACTCGATGGCCTGATGTATAAAACTGCCTGTCTCGCATTTGCGGGACTTGCCATGCTTCTGATCACGGGTGCGATATGGGCGAATGAGTCCTGGGGCCGCCCGTGGGGATTCGATTCAAAGGAAACCGGGGCTCTGGTTGCCTGGCTGACCTATGCAGGTTTTCTTCATACGAGGATCGCTCGAGGCTGGTCGGGTCGGAGTTCGGCGTACTTTGCGGTCGTGGGATTTTTGCTCGTGATATTTACATATCTGGGAGTAAGCTATTTACTGAAGGGACTCCACAGCTACGCTTGACGTCACTGGATCGTCACTTTTTCGACGTCCAGGATCGAAAAACGGCTTGTCTTACCGTCCTTCGTAACTACGGTAAGCACGCCTTTGTCGACACTGAAGCGGGCGACCTCATTCATGGGGCGTTCGATCACATCGCCGTCTTTCATTAAAATTACGAGATTGATACTCGCAAGCGGGTCTGGAGCCTTTTCCTTGGAAGCCGGAGGCGTTGAGCGGCTCCGGTTTCGACGAGTGGGAGTTGTTTTCGCATCAGGTTTAGATGGAGGCTCGTCCATTACTACCGCAGTGGCGGGCGGCCTGCTGCCGAAAACTGTTTTAACATCGGGCGCGGGCTTGCTTCTTGCCGGGGCCCCATCCGCAGACGGCTTGACGGCAGTTTCGCTTTCAGTTTCTTCTTTCTTTTCGCTCTTTTGGGTTTCTAAGGGCTTCGCTTCATCTTTGGTTGGCTTCGGCGGGATCTCTATGATCGTACCAACTGAATTTACCCTTATACCCGAACTATCGTTTTTATCGGAGTGTTCGACCACAGGGCCAACATCCGCTTCTTTCGACGCTAGCGCAACAAAGCTGCCCGCGAACCTTATCCTGAACGTCGCTGCGTCGTCATTGGGTGATCTGCCCTCGACGCGTAATATCAGGCGTGCCGGCCGACGCAGGTAGATCAGCCTTCCAGTCTCATTCTGCGCCGAGTCGGCGTATAGAACGACCTTGGTTAGGGGCTGGAGTGAATCGGCGGTAAACACGTCGATATCTCCAGTGAGGTTCTTTGTCACGATATTCACAAAAATATCGCCCTGATTGCCGTCGAAAGTGTAAAAATACGTAGTAAGACGCGAATCGCCAATATCTCGAGCCTTGATCACTCCGCTGATCTCGTTTGACGCGACCGGAGTCGGAAAGTTCTGGTCGCGTGACTGAGCTCGCGCTGGCCAAAAACTAAAACAAGTAATCGCAATTGCAAAACAAATCTTAAAACTTGAATATCGCACTATTGAAGCTCTTTCCGCAGATGTACAAGGCGGGCCGTTTCCTTATATCCCAAATTACTATGTGCCTTTAAGCTGACTTGATTGTCGATCTCGGCATCCGAGGCCATTTCCGTGCTTCCCTTACTACGAGCCCACTCCTCGGCACTTCTGACCAGGCGTGCCCCAATTCCCTTCTGCCGATGAGATGGTTCCACAAACCAACCCTCCAAATAACCGACATTCTCGCTATGACAATCTTCTACGTGGGATCGAATGCTCGCCTCTAAAAAGCCTGCCAGCCCCTCGCCTGTTTCGGCCACCGCCACGAATTGGTTATGGGGGTTTTCGATGATATCTACCATTTCCGCCTTGTGATCTTCCTCCGTCGAGCCATCCCAAAGGGCCTGTCTTAGCCTGAGCCATTCGGCAAGATCGCGTTCCTCGAGGGACCGGATCGTGAATTCAGTTTCGGCCATTTGAATTGATTCTACCAAGCTCGCAAGTTCGGAACAATAACATAAACAAGGCCGGCCCAGTAGCGGCCGGCCCTTCTAAACTCGATCGGCCCCGAAATTAGACGCCGGTTTTTGCGGCTGCGGCTTTATAGTCCTGCAGAAGCTCAATGGCCTTTTTCAGCTGAATGTCTTCTAGAGCCTTTTCAGGAGCCGGCTTCTGATTTGGAGTCGCTTCCGGAGCAGGACCGTCCTCTTGTTCGTCGATCAGATTTTGCACGGCAAGAGGTTCCGGCGTGTCCGGTCGTTTTACCTCGATCGAAGGTTTCACGCCGGTCGTTCCTCTCTCTTCACCTAAAAATGGAGTTCCGGCCGGGGAAGCCCATTTTGCAACAGTGAGTAGATATCCGCCGCCGCTTGTTAACGGAAAGAGCTTTTGCTCGGTTCCCGCTCCGAACGTGCGTTCGCCAACAACCTCGCCTCGCTTCCTTTCGAGCACCGCAGCGGCTACCGTCTCGGCAGCACCGGCGGTCCCGAGATCGGTGAGGACGATCAGCCTGCCGTCAAACACGGCTTTTGCCGGGTCGGCCGTAAAGCTCGAAATAACCTTCCCCTCTCGTCCGATCACCTTGGCAAGGTCGCCATTCGGGATAAACAAGTTAGCAACAGCGACGCCCTCAGCCAACTTTCCACCGGCGACGCTCCGTAAGTCAAGAATGATCTTACCTATGTTCTGCTTGGTCAGACCGGCGATCTGATTTTTGATATTGTCGGATTCACCGTCCTCAAGCCCGTACACTTTGATGACACCGACGCGGCCGGCTTCCACTCTGGACTCGGCCGGCGGAACCTTGAATGTCCCCCGCGTGACCTTTAACGTTTGCGGCCGTACGCCCGGTCTCAATACGCGAAGGCTGACCACGCTCCCGGGATCACCGCTTACCAATTGACGAGCATCATACAGCGATATATCTCGAGTAGCCTTAGTGTCGATATACTCAATAACATCGCCAGCCTTGATACCTGCCCGTTCAGCCGGCGAACCCTTGAAAGCAGAGATTACATACAAATAGCCTTGATACTGCGAAAACTCGGCTCCTATGCCCGCTTTGTTGGACGTTTTAGCGGTTTCGAAAGCCTGGACCTGCTCAGGGGTCAGAAACGAGGAGTACGGATCCAGACCGCTGGCTAGTCCGCGAAGAGCACCAAGCCGGACCTTTTCCATATTTGGGTCGTCAACATAATCATTCTGAATATGCTGCAAAACGGATTCGACGATCCGCATCTGGGCCGTGGAATCATTTACGGGCTGCTGAGCCGACGTCGTCAAGAGACTTCCGACAAACGGCAAACCGCCGATTACAGCATACGATGCTATAGCACCGGAAATGACAAGGATCCAAAGCTTTCCGCGAAATGACATAAAGTACCTCTTGTGATAATTCTAAACGAGTCTTTTACGGGCATTGACGATTAAATGTTCAGACCTAAGCAAAACAAGTAATTATCACTTAACACCCAGACAGGTGCAACAAAAAGAAACAACCAATCCCGACTCCCTTACAGATGTTTCTAGCGTCCCGCCGGAGGGAAGAATAGTCGCTATCGACCCGGGAACCAAACGATGCGGTGTGGCCATTTGCGATGAACTTCGCATAACGACCCGATCGCTGCCGGTGGTCAATAGAACGAGTTGGAAAAAACTGCTCATAGCTGTCAAAGAAATCGTCTCGGAATATGATGCCATAGCACTTGTAATAGGTTTGCCACTCGAATCGGACGGTTCAGAGAGTGAAATGTCCATGGACGCCCGCCGATTGGCCCAGAACTTCACTCTATCGCTGCAGATTCCAGTCTTTCTCCAGGACGAACGTGTGACATCATATGAAGCTAAAGCAAATCTGTGGAGCCGCGGGCATTCGTTGAAAGAAAGTCGACGCCTTGTCGATAGCGAGGCGGCCGCGATCATTCTTAGCGATTTCCTCGACCGTCTAAAGCCATCATTTCGGGTTTAGTGTCATTAGCGATATAGCCGCTTTTGTGGCAGCCTCCTTTGTAAAAGGAAAGATCGCGGGTGTGCCCGACAGCCATGAATCGAACTGGTCTTTATAATGTTTTGAACGTGGATCGCCGCTTTGGCCGAGGGGTATCACATGGCGAGTAGCGTCCCAATTCCCGGGGCTGGCGATGAATCGCATCGATACGCCGGATCCGACATTCGGGGTCTGCCCGCTGCCCGAGATCGGTACGGTTTTGATGGCAAACTGGCCTCCTATAAATGGTACCGTTGCCAGGGGATGCGGAAACCGTGATTGCCATAACTTCCCCCAGACCCAGCCGGCGGGATCTGGCCCAAGCCGTCGCGGATCCGCGAGGCCGGTCCGCGAACTGGCATCGCAAGTCTTTATTAGATCGCCGTAATCCGAAGAACCCCCTGGTAGCCATCGCTCCGAACGGTCCCGCACGGCCCAATCGACCACTCGCTCCCTTATTAAGTAAGCCGGCGCGGGTTTGCTCGCTTCCGCCATCTTATTAGCGATACATTGCCGGATCTCATTAGCCAAAACGGCCCCAACTGAACCCGGAGTCATCTTTCCGTCCCAGGATCTTAGCACTGATACAGTCTCAGCGGAGGCCGTCCCTATCTTAACGATCTCTTTCGAAAGATTAGCCAACGGAATGTTAAAGGCATCACGCTGTACCTCGTCAACGTGGTTCATATTTAACTTTGATTTTGTATCAAGGAGATCCATGATACGACGGGCGCGCCATGGCGGCGCGGCGTCTCGCGACATCTGAGTATGCCTGTAAGACGTTCCGACAATTCGCTGATTAGCGGTTATTATCAGCCCGCTCGGCGGATTATATAGATTCGGCAGCTCCTCAAACGGTATATACCCACTCCATTCGCCATCGTCTGTGGCACCGTCATAAGGTAGCGACCCATCGCCCGATCGCCGGATGGGGATCCGGCCTGCGGCATACCAGCCGATATTTCCCTTAACATCGGCGAAAATGAAGTTCTGAGTAGCTCCTCCATATTTACGAAGAGCGGCTTTGAAGTCTTCCCAGTTACGAGCCCGATTGGCTGCAAAAAATGATTCGAACTCATTGTTTTTCGGATCTCTGGCGGTCCACTTAAGCGAATATTTCTTGCCCCCTTCTTCCGTCAGAACAACTCCGTTACGAGTCTCTGTGACTTCATAGTCGACTGCCGTCGTCTCGGTTTTCATCGGGTTTTCTCTGACATTGATTACTTCTTTTCGGACCGACGGCTTGGCCCAGCCCGTTGGGGTCTTGTATTCTCCTTTCTCGTTAAAAGTCTCAACGTACAGGTCCTGGACATCCGGCCCTACGTTGGTAGCTCCCCATGCAATAAATTCGTTGTGGCCCAGGACTATGCCGGGCACTCCAGGAAACGTCACACCCGAAACCCGGATCTTCGGCGTAGACAAATGCGATAGATACCAGATACCCGGAGCAGCAGGTGAAAGGTGCGGATCATTCGCCAATATAGGCTTACCGTCAACCGTTCGCGACCCTGCGATCACCCAATTATTGCTGGCTGCAAGTTCCTCGGCAAAAAGCCCGACCCGGGCGAGAGATCCGGCGCGAGATTCGGCGTCTCGATCAGCAAAAGCGATAAGTTCGTTCCCGACTAGTGTGCTGTTCGTGGTTGAAGCACGAGCCGCTTTCGAATCACGCCCGAAAAGGACAACGTCGTAAGATGTGACCTGATTTGTGAGGTCCGCTAGCTTATCCGAAGGCAGCCCGCGTAACGTAGCCCGGAGGAGGTCATTTCGCCATGTAGTGCTAAGAGCGTCGGCCAATATCTTTCCCACGGCGATCGTGTCGGCAGGTGTCCACGCCCGGGGCCTATATTGAAGGATCTGAAATTCCACAGGAAACGATTTGTCATCCAATGCCGCAATGTACCCATTCACTCCCCGAGCGTAATTCTCCAGTGCACCCCGCAGTTCGGGCGTCAGCTCCGCGAGGCTCTTCTCCGCGATAGATGTAAAACCGAAGCGCCGCCAACGCTTATCCTCCTCCAATGTGGCCCGTCCGAATATTTCCGCCGTTTCGCCGCGTGCGACGCGCCGCAAAAGATCCATCTGCCATAGTCGGTCGGAGGCGGTTACATAACCCTGCGCGAAATACAGGTCGGCATCCGAGACTGCCTCAATGTAAGGCACACCCCGCCCGTCACGTCTAACCGACGCCTGCGCATCGAGTCCCTCGACACTTAAGGTCGACTGCACTGTTTGCCCAAGAGCGGAGAGTGAAAACAATAAGACAAAAAGGAACGTCGTAGATTTGTTAAGGGTCATACTCATCAGATGTCTGGCTGAAAGTGCCGGTTGGGGGCAATTGCTTGAAAACACTGCATACGTTAAACTTTTTACGATCTTCAATCAAATATAGGAAGCAGTATCAAATGATAGCGATCAAATTAGGCGTGATCTTGATGGGGGCTCTGTTTCTGGTCACGGCGTGTCAATCGACACCATCAAATACAACGAATTCCACGGCTGCTGCCAATGCGGCCTCTCAAGATTCCCCAAAACAAAGCCCAACTCCTGATGTTATTGCCGAAGGCAAAGAGATCTTTGCTACCAACTGCATGATCTGTCATAAAGAGGACGGAACCGGCGGCCCGGTTACGATCGCCGGCAAGAAGATCGATCCAGATAACCTCACGACCGAAAAGATGAAGATGATGCCTGATGAAAAGCTGATCGGTTACGTCACCAATGGGGTTGTGGACGAAGGCATGCCGGCATTTAAAGGCAAACTCACCGATGACGAAATAAAGCTGGCAGTCGCACACGTTCGAAGATTACAAGGGCCGTAAGACGCGACAGTTGCAAAACCGTTTCCCAGAACCTAAAATTCATTACAATGTGCACCCGTAGCTCAGCTGGATAGAGTATCTGACTTCGAATCAGAGGGTCGCAAGTTCGAATCTTGCCGGGTGTACCATCTTGATCTTATTAAATACAGTAGTTTAGAAGTGGGAAAGGCGAGCCGAGATGCTTGCCTTTTTGTCTTGCGCGTTAGGTGTGTACCACCTAACAAACATCACTTTTGAGTTTCTCGTCGTGTCGGTATGCATCCGCTGCGCCACGGCATCTCTTATCACGAGTCATGATTTCCTCGCCACGGGTCGTGACAAAAGTCCTGTCTGATCGTCCGTCAATAACTAATATCTACAAAATAGACACTTTTTTCGGAAGTACTTATGGCAAGACAGGTTCGACGCGCCAAGAATGATTTTGACTCACGCATCAAGGATCTGGAGCGTGCGATCGATTCGCTGCTTCGAGAAGCGGAGGTGAACGACGAGGCCGCGAAAATCGATCCTGATAAAGGGATCGATTTTTACGATCAGGTAGCCCGGCATGAATGCAATTTGATCGAATACGCTCTCGAACTGACCGGCGGCAGGCAGGTTCAGGCGGCGCGACTTCTAAACCTTAAGGAAAGCACGCTCTCGTGGAAGATCAAGAAGTTGGAAATAAAGCCAAACAAGCTTCCAGAAATAGCAAAGACCTAGCCGTCCCCTCGCTTTAGATCAAATCCCTTATGAGTGGCGAATCAACGTTCGGCCGGGCCGCAAACCCCTATAACGAAGGATCTTTGCTCTCTGTTACCTCCAGATCGCCAGAATTTCTGAGCTCGACGATCTTTACTTACTGCTCGACAACAGCGGCCAGCAGATGGCATTTCGATGCGGTATTCGGAATATAAAACAGAACAAAGGGTCAGAACGGTTCAATTTTCGAGGTATCAAAAGGCCCCAGTCGAGATCGATCTCATCGCCGTAGCCCACAACCCCAACGCTCAGCACGAATCACCGAACACAACTACCTAACTTCGAAAAAAAGGGGCCGCCTGATCAATAGTCAGACGGCCCCATTCATACCGGCCTATTCCTGGCCTAAAACTCGAACCGAGCGGCAAACTGCACCACCCGCGAAGCGGAGGCAGATGTGATCTGTCCGAACGAGGTTGACGCAATTGAAGCAAGTTGAACATTGTTCTGGAAGTTAACGTTGTTAAAGGCGTTGAAAGCTTCCATTCTCACCTGAAGTTTCGTGTTTTCGGTGAAAAGAAAGTTCTTCATCAGAGCCATATTAATGTTCCAGAACCCTGGACCGTCGATAAACGCACGCGGCAAGGTGCCGGTCTGTCCGGGGCCAACATTTGAGAATATTTGACCCGCACAAACCGTATTAGAATTAGACGGATGTATGTAACCGCCCGATGCTGTACCGTTCGCACAAAGGATAGAAGGGTCTATCCAATATATCTTGCCGTCCTTTTCAAATACACCAGTCAAGTTCCGTATATCAGCCGGTGATAGCGAACTATTCGGGGTTTGCCTGGTCGAAAAAGCCGCCCCCCGATTCAGCGTCCCGCGAGCGTCGACGAAAGTAATAGGCACGCCTGATCTGATCTGAAGGATTCCCGATATGTCCCAACCCCCGAGCAGATAGTTACCCCAGGAATTGTTATTCATCCATCTACGGCCTTTTCCAAATGGAAATTGATAAAGTCCGTTAAAGTTGAACGTATGTGCGATATCAAAGTCAGCCCTCTGATACTCCCTATCCTTGTCGCTGCGCTGCAGGTAACTTTCGTTCAACGCCTGTGCGGTTCCCTGGCCGCTTGTCAGGTTCTTTGACCATGTGTAGTTGGCTCCCAACGCTATGCCATCGCTAAATCTGCGACGCAACTCGAGCTGAAGCGAGTTATAGTTGTATCTCGCGTCATTCATCATTAGCGTGATAATCCCACTGTTGGGGTTCGGATAGAACTTGACGAAGGGTGCCAGGCTCGGACTCGCCAATGTTGGATGATTGTTTAGATTGTTAGTAACGAAAAGCTGTGCAAGGTCGGCAACCGTTCCGTTGCGAAGCTGAGTATTGAACGTCGCCGCGGTTAGCGTAGTCCCAACTACCAAAGGGCCGGTCCCGACCGCCCCGCTTCGGAATAGCGTCAGAGCCTGGCAGCCGGTAACCGTAGCCGGGTTGCAAAAAGCGGTTGTGCCGGTTAATGCCAGGTTGGCCTGGGCTCGACCAAAGTCAGCGAGGAATCCATTGCTAACGACATCTATCTCGTTCAGATTAGAGCTCCTTAACAAATTGTTGCTGCTCGTTCCAACATATCGAGCCTCAATCGCCATTTTCCATGGCAACTCCCGCTGAATGCCGAAACTATACTGCTTGATCATCGGTATCTGCAGATTCGGATCGATTGCGCCGGCGTTTCCGAAGAAACCCTGAGCGGCTCCGTTATTCTGCAAAAACGTTCGATTCGCCCCAGCAAACACGGGAGTAGGGATCTCTACGATCTGCCCAGCCCGCAAATTCAATTGAGTATTCCCGGCCGGACCTATCGCTGTCACAGTTTGGCGGCCAAGTCCGACGTTACCGGTACCTCCGGAGGTAATGGTGTTGTTTAAGGCTGTTATGATCTGATCGTTGGCGTATACATGGCTATACCCAGCTCGTATAACAGTGCGGCTCTGGTTGCCAAACAAGTAGTTTCCGATTCCGCTGTCGAAATTCGGCACCCAGGCAACGCTTACTGACGGAGCAAAGTTATTCCAATCCGTCTTGTAAAACCGGTATTCTTGTCCCGCATTCGTGCCGACAGCATTGAAATTACCATTGCCGGCCAGGAGCGAACCGGCCGGATTGTTGGGGTCAACGATCGCTTCAAGGGCCAGTCCATTGTCGAGTCGAAGTGCCGGGTAGATCTCCCAGCGGACCCCGGCGTTCAATGTCAGGCCCGGACGGATCTGCCATCGATCAGCCGCGTAAAGCGCGTGGTTCCAATTGATGAATGGGGCAAGTTGCCGAACACCGCGGGCGTAACCGGTTTGGATGTCCTGCATATTGAACGCCTGCTGCGAGCCGTTGACTAAGCCGCCAAGTATCGCAAGAAGGCCGTTCACCTCACCCAACTGGGTATTATTGATAATGCTGGAATTAGCAACTCCGCCCGGATTCGCAAAGTTGTTAGTTGTCAACGTCGTGCTTGTTGCCGTGTCAACATTGGTATTTCCAATATGATAGTGCGGAACGGTCCCAAAATCATTGTAGGAATTTACCTCATATTTCTGGTAAAGGCCTCCAAACTTTAACGAGTGATTGCCTAAGATCCAGTTAGCGTTGTCGGCAAAGGTCGTAACCTTGGTGTCTCGCCCCTGGTCCATAAACACATTGGTTGGATTCGTGATAAGCCCGCCCAACAGTGGTACCCCGACCTGACCAGTCGTAGTACCCAAGACCCCGCTTCCGATGAAAAAGTCCGGATACTCACTTATTCGGTCAAAGGGCACCTCGCTTGTGAAGCGGCCCCATCGAAAATCGTTTACAAGGTTATTCGTGATGATCCGACGATACGCCGCCGTTAGCTGAAGAGTCTCCGCGAACTGCGTCACGTCGGGCGACGGCGTGAAACCCGTATCGTTAACATCCGGGCGAAGTACGTCTTCCCTATTCCAGCTGTAGATAAAGCTTATCGAATCTTTTGAGGTCGCATCGAGATCGATCCTTGTCGTGTAAGTGTTGCGTGTCGTATTAAACGCGCGGTCGAGGGAAAAACCTGTGGTATTTACGTTGTCACCCAATCCTGTGAAGTTCCCCGCGGCCGGCATAGCGTCAAGGATCCTGCTTTGTATGATCGGATTGATCGTTCCGGGGATCCCCGCAAGCCCCTGAGACTGGGCGAATGTAAGGACGTTGGAGATCGTGCACGAACTGCCCGCGGCTCCCGAGGGGCAGCTGATCCCGCCACTGTTGATCGGGTTACCCGCTGCAGCTCTCAGAAATGTAAATGCTCCGCCTCGTGCCGCAGGGGTCAAGATGGTACGGTTATAACTGACACTGAGCGGATCCCTGATACCTTCGTAGGAGAAGAAAAAGAATCCCTTGTCCTTGTGAAACATTGGTCCGCCCTCGCCGAAATTGAACACAGGGAACTGGCCGCCTATCTTGCCGCCGTACTGATTTCGATTTCGATAAGGAATTGGGATATTTGAGCGGTTATTAAAGAAATTGTTGGCAGCAAAGGCCGAATTTCGATTGTAGGCGAATAGCGCACCATGAAAATCGCTTGAGCCCCGCGGGGTCAAGACCTGGATCTGGGCGCCGCCGCCCGAATCCGCTTCCTGCACACCGGTGATGATCGTGATCTCGCTGGTATCATCAACAGACGGTCTTCCAGGAGCGAAGTCCGTCGCATTGGCCCTAATGAATGGGTCGTTGATACTGATTCCGTCACGTGTAATATTCGTGGCCGAGCTTCGCATTCCGTTGATCGTCGTATTTTGATACGCACTTGATTGCACGCCGGGCTGCGAGGCCGTTAAGTCCAGCGGGTTACGAGTGAGCAACGGGTATGACATGATCTGCTGCGTACTAACAGTCGAGCTGATCTGCCCCGTCGTCGAGGTGACGATGTCAGCTCCGGTGGTCACGGTCACGCTTTCTTCGATACCTCCCACTTCCAGGACCGGGGTGATATTAAATTCACGTCCGATGTCGACCTTGACTTCATTAGCAACGTACGATCTGAAGCCTTTAGCACTGATCGTCACGGTGTAGTTGCCGGGCTCTAACTGAGCAAAACTGAAGACACCATTGCTATTTGTCGTAGCGGTTTGGGTTCTGCCGGTTTGATTAAATTTGATCTCAACAGACGCTCCCGGGAGGACGCCGTCCGTCGACGAAACAGTGCCAACCAAACTCCCGGTAGGCGTCTGCGCAAAGATGGCGGTCTGTGCCATAAATATGGCAAGGCCGACCGTTAGGATTTTTGTAAACCTTATCGCCGAGAAGGATCTGATGAGAGTCAGTAAGAAGGCGATATTCCGAAATATTTTTGTCATTATTTTCTCCTCATGTTACGCCGCTAGTTGGCGGCAGTTTTGCATCCGTTCGGCACGGAGGACCATTTTTCGAAAAAAATGGAAAACTCGGTGCGTCTAATTCAGGACAATTAGTGAAATGGCAATACTTATGCCAACAGAGGCCTGCCTAGCTTTTTGCGGCTCTTCAAATCTGACTTCACGACGCCCTGCCTAGGGGCCGTATAGAATTCTGGATTTTTTGTTCGCACAGCAGATATTAAAGGGGTAATTTTGGAGAATTTATTACATTAAAATGGAAAAATGCTCTGAAGGTACCGAGTAGCCTGGGTAAACAGAATGCTCTGTTCATCATCAGGCAAATGACGTAGAGTGAGGAAGGCCGGCCTTGGTTGGTTAATGGTTACGTAGTGAGTGCGCGGAGCCGTTTCTAGTAGATAACGGGTTTATACATTCGAGGGTCGATCCCGTGTCGTTTGAGCATTGCATTGAGAGTGGTTATCCCCAGCGAGAGCCGGCGGGCCGCTCGTGTCTGATTCCCTCTCTCCAGGGTCAACGTTGAACGCAGAAGGTTCTTCTCAAACGACTCGACGGCTTCGTAAAAGTCGATATCGAAGTCGTTGTCGAGCCCCCGTTCACCACCGAGGACATCTGATTTCATGGAAAGAAGCTCGGCTTCTAGGGCAGCGGTGATCTGCGAGAGAGCTTGCAGTCTCAGTGCCGTGAATTTTCCGTGCCCTGTTCCGACGACTCGCAAATCCTGAACAGGAGTTCGCTCCTCCTGATGTTGGAGATTATCGTTTTGATGAGAGGTATAAACTTCGTCCATTTATTAAACTTCCTACCGGACAATATACCGTGGTCGTGGGGAGCCAGCTTTTGAGAAGATTCTCCCTCATTTGATTTAGGAATGCGTCCGTTTTGGCGCAGGACGTTTCGACGGGTTCATAACCCGTGACTTTCCATAAACCAATGATTGCCCATGGATGGTCTCAACGCGGGTGTTACTTAACGTGTGGCTGAAATGGGTGGTCAACGGGGACATTGGAATCCGATCAGGTCCACAGAAATATTTAGAGGAATTGTCAGGGAAGGTTACTGACCGATGAGCCGCTTGATCACCTTTTCGGAGTAGGTTCTACTAAGATTGAGTTCTCGACCGTTCTCGAGAATTACAAGCTGATCTCCATTGAACAATGGATGAAGCGATTTCACCCGGTTAAGGTTTACGATCGTCGAACGGTGTATGCGGGCGAAGTTCTGCGGATCGAGTCTCTCTTCCAAGTCGCCGAGTTTCTCCCGTATAAGGTGCCTCTCGCGTCGCACGTACAGTTCGAGATAGTGCCCGGCTGACTCTATCCAGTCGATTTCGTCTGTTAATAACAGAACGGTGCCTCGGGAGGACTTCACAGGTATACGTTTGAGGTATTGCGGCTCTTTCGCCTCGATCAACAACCTCCGAAGCTTCGCTTCGACCTCATCGGAATCCTGGCCGTTAATCAAGCGTTTGGCTCGTTCGACCGCTTTGGCGAGGCGCTCTCCGTCGAATGGCTTCAGCAAGTAGTCGATGGCATTCACTTCGAACGCATGCAGCGCAAACTGATCATATGCTGTGACGAAAACGACCGTTGGCATCGCTTCCACGCCTACTGCCTTTATTACGTCGAAACCGCCCACTTTCGGCATTTGGACATCGAGAAATACCAGGTCCGGCTGAAGCGTGCGGATCGTCTTGATGGCTTCCCGGCCATTCTCGCACTCGGCAATGATCTCTACGCTATCGTCTCGAAGCAATTGGCGGATATGCTCGCGAGCGAGTTCTACGTCATCCACTATGATCGCCCTGATCTTAATCGTCGTCCGATCTCGTTCGCTGATCGAATGAGTATTGCGAGGGGTTGGTGGCTGCAACTTAGAAGGTGAAAATAATGTCGACATCGTTCTTACTCGCCTTACTACGATATTGACCATTTTGGCGTTCTGGTCAGTCCTATGATGAGCCTTGAGTGGGATTGGTTTCTTTTGCGGATCGAGTAATCGAGAAAAATAGTGGTTCGAGCGGCTGCTGGGTCCGGGTGTAATCCATTTCAATTGGCAAATAGCAGGATCGGAGTGGCAGCAGAGTAGATCCGTGTCGACTCAACAGCACTAAGGACGGCGGTGGTTTTATGCGAGATGTCCGCCGTCGCGCAGGGTGATAACCAGCTCTATAGACATTTGAAAGCATTGCGAGCTTTAGGAAAGAGTCCGCTTTTGCACAGCAGGATACGTCCAGTGCACAGAAGATCCTTAAAAGCAGGTTCTCGTTGTTGCTTATATGTGACACGACCGGGGAGCAGATGCTGATCGTTTCAAATGGCGAGAAACGTTCTCGTTTGGCGATGATCTCGAAATTTTACAGCACCAGGTGATCACCCTCGCGCGTCCGACCTCACGTTATCTACCCGCTCGCTATTACTGCCTGCACCCAAAAGCTCCCGAAAAGGCAGGCGGATCGCGACCTTTGTCCCGCCTCCCTCACTCGCCGTCATTGAGATGTCATGCGATCCACTGTATAGATTTGCGAGTCTCGCGCGTGTGTTAGATAGACCAACGCCTCCTCCTTCGTGTGCCTCCGGGGCCGCTGTGAATCCCTGACCGTTGTCGCGGATCTCGAGGATCAATTCTTCATCTTGACGTAGTGCAGATATGCTTACCGTTCCGCCCGCTTCCAGTGGGGCCAACCCATGCTGGATCGCATTCTCGACGAGCGGTTGAAGCAACATATTCGGGACCAGGGCGTCCAGGGTCTCAGGCTCTATCTTCCACTCGATCCTAAGGCGCCGTCCCATCAGCGCCTTATGAATCTCCAAGAAAGTCTCTACAAACTCCAGTTCGTCTTTGAGCGTAACCTCCTGTGCTTTGTCCTTTTGCAAGGAGATCCTTAACATGTCTCCGAGCCGGGCAATGAGTCGGCTAGCTTCCACGGGGGCCCGATGGGTAAGAGCAGAGATGGCATTTAATGTATTGAAGAAGAAATGAGGTTGGAGCTGCATTTTGAGCATCTGCAGTTCACTTTCACGAAGGAGAACCGCACGCTTCTGCGACTCCTGGAAATAAAGATACGCCTGTTGAATAGCGAGGATCACTGCATACCGAACAATTGAATTAGGCAAGGTGTTGAGGATGTAATGACCGCGTAGGAGATTTCCGTAGTAGAGATCTTTCGGGCCCAAATTAAACCCGATCAAAGCGGCGTGCCAGGCAAAATGGAAAGTTAATCCGGCCACGACCGCTAAGAGAAAGTGAAGGCCTACGATCCGAAATAACTTTTCGCGATGGAACCGGAAATGATAACCGGCCAGAAGGATGAAAGGCGTTATTACCACTTCGATAGCAGCTGCAAAGCCAAGTCGTCCGACTCCGAGCCAATCCAGGTAATCGACAGCACTATGTCTGCCCGCGAGTACGTATGCGCGGGGAATCTGGATTGCGAAGAACATGATGTGTCCCGCCAACACCACAAGTATGACTTTCCAAGTCTGCTTTTTCGTAAAGTTCAAATTCAGATAACTAGATACGCGACGAACGCACAACTCAGGCGTGACCACTAGCCGGCCTGCCGTTGTTAATTAGAGGTTGAAGATCTACCGCCCGCGACTGCGCGGTTCTGGACGCTGCATGCTAATCAATCAAGCATGGAACATCTTCCGGGGACTTAAAGGTGCTAGTGTCGCGGTCCGTTATTCATACGGCGTAGACCGTTGCTTTGTTGGCATTTATTTACCGCTCAAATTGGCTATCTCCGTTTAAGCCGGTTATTTTGTATCAATTTAGTGGACCTTCAGGACCAGGAACAAGGAGAAATTGGTCTCACAGCTACGCGGATGCGTCTTCACCATTAACAAGTTCCCCGGACTCTTCAATTGTCGACAAAGCCAATAAGGGCGTCGTCAGATTAACGTACATACGGAGCAATGTCATTGGCAAGTACTCTTGCTCGCTGTAAGTTAAGGAAATTTTGGCGCAGCTCTGCCGTCGACAGAAGTGGGCAGTGGGTTAGCCGCGGCGGCAGCGTCCGGCCCATCGATGATCGGCCAAATGATCACGCTCGATCGCGTGTTTCAGCAATAAACCCAGTATGGTTTTAAGAAGCTACAACGGTACGTTGCCCCATGCTTCGAGTTCTGCTATCCGGCTGTATCCGTCTTGAGAAGCACTACTGACGACAACTCTGATCCTCGAAGTCGAAATGGCGGTGAACGTGATCTTCTTCCATGCCAGGTTGTTTCCAGCCACTGCGCCGCCGGGCACCGTTGCCCAGGCTGAGCCAGTCCAGTACTGGACCTGGAAATCGATGAGTGAATAAACGCTCGTCGTTGTGGTCTCG
>JBGSWW010000036.1:0-7393 GCA_041751735.1 Pyrinomonadaceae bacterium
GTTTGTGCAGAACAGCATTGGTGCGATCCTTTCCCCTTTCGATTCATTCCTGGTACTTCGCGGAACTAAGACCCTTGCAGTCCGAATGGAAGCGCACGATAAGAATGGCCGTATCGTCGCGAATTTTTTGGCCGAACATCCGAGTGTCGAAAATGTATATTATCCGGGTCTCACGTCTCACCCCCAGCACGAATTGGCGAAAAGGCAGCAGACCGGATTCGGTGGAATGGTATCATTTGAAACCGGTTCGCTCGACAAAGCGCGAAAAGCTCTGGAAGCCGTGAAACTCTGTACGCTTGGCGAAAGCCTGGGCGGCGTCGAAACCTTGATCTCACATCCGGCATCGATGACTCACGCTTCTGTACCGGACGAAACGCGGTCACGGCTCGGCATTACGGACGGTCTTATCAGAATTTCCGTTGGTATCGAAGACGTTGAGGACATCCTCGAAGATCTTGATCAGGCGCTGAGTTAGTTTCTGAGTTTAAGGTTCAAAGTTCAAGGCCTGCGCGTTTCGTGTTAATTTGTTTCTAACTTTAAACTTTGAACCTGAAACCTTAAACTCTTAGAAAATATGTCCACAGTTGAGATACATGCTGCCTCGCATATCGGACGGATCCGAAAAGGCAACGAAGATAATTACCTCCTGCTAAATATAGCGGATGCAAAAGCGTGGACCGGCTCGCAGGAAGACGGTGAATTCGTCATCGAGAGCCAGAGTTTCGAAGTCGATGGGAATGGCGTCATTATGGCTGTGTCCGACGGCATGGGAGGCGCTATGGCCGGCGAGGTCGCAAGCACCATGGCTGTGGAAACAGTCAGCGAAAAGATGCTCGACGACGACACGGACACAACGCTAACGCCTGATGAGCAGGATCACTACCTCATAAATAAGCTTTACGAAGCCACCGTATTCGCAAACCATCTTATTCACCAACAGGGACGGAGCGATCCTCAATTTCAGGGAATGGGGGCGACGTTCACAGCCATAGGCGTAACGCCGGAAGCCACAGACGTTATTCAGGTCGGCGACAGCAGAGCTTATCTCGTGCGCGGCGGCAAGATCTACCAGATCACTAAAGATCAATCGCTCGTTCAGCAATTGATCGACGCCCAGCAAATTTCGGCCGAGGAAGCCGAAAAACATACACTAAAGAATGTAATTCTACAGGCCCTCGGTGCTCAAAACGAGATCTATCCTGTTTCTGCTCGTGTCGCTCCGTATAATAACGATGTTTTCGTCCTGTGTACCGATGGGCTCTCTAACAAGGTCAGCGCAGGTGAGATACAGGAGATCGTGCTGGCGAATTTCGATCAGCTCCAAAACAGCTGTGCAGAGTTGATAAAGCTGGCCAATGAGAACGGCGGCGAAGATAATATCACCGTTATTATCGCCAAATTCACCGGCGACGGACTCGCTGAGTCCGAAGAAGAAGGCGTCAAGCTCGAACTGATCGACCTCGGCGGGATCCACGAAACGGCTGATCAGGACGATACCGCCGAAATGCTCTAAATCAGTCAGATGTGCTCGTCACGCCACGCAGGTAATTCATTGGTGATTCGACGAACGTAAATAGACGATCCTTTCACCTCAATAACCTCGACCTTTTCACCCTCGGCCAGATCAGACTCTCCGTCAAGCGGGTATGCCGTCCACGTTGAGCCATAAACCCGAACTGCGGATTCGCGAAGAGCACCGCGACTCGCCATTGTAACGGTGCCGATCTGACCAGGCAGCGAGTCGACATTTGACTTGACCGCACTGCCCTCGGCGTACGGCAGGAATCGTGCAAATATCGTGCGGGACATGGCCGTGAGAACGATCGAAACTACGGCAAATGCCATGAACTGCCATGCAAACCCGAGCCCGGTGAAGCCAACAATGGCGGCGGCCAGAGCACCGAGTCCGAACCAAAAGAGGACAAATCCGAACGTAAACAATTCGGCAACCATCAAGACGATGCCGAGTATTAACCACAAGATCCAACCTGCTTGTTCCATCGCTATTGCCGGAATAGACTTCCTGTCCCTAAATATACACGAATTCCGTTGGCAATAGTATGAAGCGACCTGCGGATGACGTCTGAAGTTACCATAAAACTGGACTCATATAATCGATCAATGCGATATGGCGGTCTCGATCAGCCGCATGGCAATTCCTTTGAACTTGCATTTTAGAAGTGGTAATCTCTAGGATCGTGCTGGGGTGGCGGAATTGGTAGACGCCCAGGACTTAAAATCCTGTATCCTAAGGGATGTGCGGGTTCGACTCCCGCCCTCAGTACCAATCTAACTAGTTTATTTACAATCGCTTATAGGCCAGCCAGGGAATCGGCTGGCCCTTATTTTTGATTCAGAACTCGCTTCGGGGGGAATTTCGGGGGGAATTTTTCTGTCGTTGTTCGTCTCTTTTTGCACTTCCGGGTCGTCTTCCGTCACACTTTGTCCTCTCAATTCGCGTGAAGACCTTACTTAATCAGGTCCATCGGTTGTGTTAGCTGGATGAGTTCTCTCAAGATAGGATCATCCATCTTGTAGCGTGGACCCAGCCAAGTTTTTCATCGAAACCGCTTGAGATTGCGACAAAGTCTATAACGCTCGTAGCAGGCCTGCCTCTATAGGCACGGATTTTGCAGAATCCTGAGTTGAAAAAGGATGGGAGAAACCATGAATCAAGAAATCCTCGACGACCTTCAATTAGCGGAACGTTGGAAGCTCATAGGAACGCCGGACGCAATAGCCAAGAGATTTCAGCGTCTTCGAGCCTTACCGAAAGCGAATCCCCGCCATCTTAAGGCGTTTAAGGTAGGCAACCAAACCCGTTATCGGATCACAGACATCTTCGAGTATGAGGACAGAAACTCTGGCAAGCGCTATAACTATCGACGCAATATCCGAGCCGGAACTGCAAGTCCTCTCGATTAACACCCCATTTTGGGTACTTTTTGCTCCGCAGGCAGATTTTTGCACCAGCGACATGTCCGGCGACCATCACCATACATGATCGCGTTTTGATGGGCCTCGACCAATTGAGGATACCTGGGAGTGTTTAGCGTACTCTTCACCGACTTTGCCCTTTAAAATTGTAGCGCCCAGAAACCTCTGATTGCGCGATCCTCGGTACTCGCCCGCGCTGTCTCGCAGGCTGACCAAGTATGGGCCGTCGATTAGTAAGTCTATATGGGTAAGGATGTAGTCGATGCTTGGCGATCCTCTCTCAATAAGCTGCTCGATTGTATAGCCGGAATAGATTGTGACGTGAAGGCTGTGATGCTTCAGTCGCGATACGAGTTCTGCGACCGGATCAGGCTGATCGACGAGGCCTACCAGCTCAACGTCGCCGAAGTGAAAAGAATTTCGGGCATCGGTCGCGGTCGTGGTGTCGGACTCGGACTGGGATACCAGGACCTGCCGCAGATGTACGATCAGTACGGCCGCGAGCAGGCGAACGCGATTCTCGGCACGGTGATGACCAAGATCTTCCTCCCCGGCCTCGATGACGTGACGGCCGAATACGCATCTAAGCAGCTCGGAGACACGACGATCTTCTCAAAAACGTTTCAGGATTCTCCCGGCAAGAATAACGACCATACGAGACACGCCGAGCAGAAGCGTTCTCTTATGCACGCTTCCGAAATTCGACAGATAGCAAGACATACCGAGGTCCTGATCGTTAGCGACACGGCGCCGCCGATCCGAGTAGCCTACCCGCCCTTGGCGGTAATGAGGAACGGATACGTCGCAAATAGAAAAGGAGCACCGCGCGAGCTTCATTTGGGAGACATCGACCGCTCTTTCTTATTAACCGAACCGACCGAGGCCCGAAGTAGATCAAAGGAGGATCAAGAGAACCTTATGAATGTTGTTTCCACCGAAGTCGATCGGGTATTCACCGACGAGACGATCATCGAATTGCTTGCAGCCGCCACCGAGCCTCTTGCCACCGGCCTGTCTTCGAGCGAGGTGGAATTGGACGGACCCAACCGGGTACCAGGCAGGTTGAATCACTCCGGCGCCCTAGATAACCTGACAGCTGATCTGCGTTTGATGCTGGCAGACAAATATGAGCGTACGCTTTCGCCTGTCTAGTTCGTTATGCTTAACCGACTGAAAATATCGCTTGCTTTGCTTCCTCTGGTGGTTGTAGTCCTCATCGGCACATACGTGTATTCGTTGTGGGCCGACGAGCTCCGGAGCTCGGCCGAGATCCCGGTTGAGGCCGCAGGCATGATGATGCGGGACCTTCTGGCATTCCACCAGAAACGGGGTAGTTTTCCCGAAGATCTGAAGCAGTTAGAGGGAGTGGTCTGGGAAAAGAAAACTGGCCGGGATTTTTCAGTTGCCAATCGAGCCCTTAACCATCGCAATTACTTTTATCTTTATACGCGTCTAACCCCTCACAATTTCACACTCTGGGCCGTCCCGATGGGAGGAGCCCGCGAGGACGCTGCTACCTGGTTTATGGGGGTTACGCCCGAATCGAGTCGAAGATGGAAAGGCGGAGCGCTCTCTGCGGAGCATGCGAAACAGATATCGGTCTCCCCATCTGTCGCCGAGCTTGCTGTCCTCGGCTTAACCGAACAGCCCAAAATGGACTTTTCCAAGAAACTGGAAAGGTGATCAACTCGGGATATCGCAAACAACACAATTAGTGTCTGATATCATGAACGCGAGGTAGCTGCAGCGAAGATAAAGTAAAGAGTTGGGGTCTCTGAGGGATAAAGCAGTTATTGACTCAGGATCGCGTTGGCGATTAACCTCCGGGATGATTCATTGCCGGCCTGGATTTCCGCATCGACAAGTCCACCGGCACCGCGTCGTCGAGACGGATAAGGCCGGGGAATTCCCCTTTCGCCCGACGAGGTACGCGCCCTCCACCGATCGGGAAAGGTCCGGGATTTTGCGGAGATAACGGATATGTACGGCGGCATCTCTCCCGACGATCCGCGAATGGAGCCCTACTGGTCGCTCGCCGAAGAGCTGGAGATTCCCGTCGGGATCCTCCTCGGGCCGCGCGAGCCATACCTGGGAACTCAAAATATCGGGCCCGCCAGCAGAGTCCGCTCAGCCTCGAAGACATGCTCGTTCGCCATCCTAAGCTTCGCGTTTATATCATGCACGCCGGCTAACCGGTTCTGGACGACCTGCTGGCCCTTCTGTTCACGCATCCGCAGGTGTACGTCGAGCTAAGCATGCTCAACAACGTCGAACCGCGAGCCGGGTTTTACCGGTTTCTCCGCGGCATCATCGATCACGGCTATGGCGAGCGTGTAATGTTCGGCTCCGACCAAATGATCTGGCCCGGCCTGGTCGAGCCCGCGATCCGCTCGATCGAACAGGCCCCATTCCTCACACCCAAACAAAAGCGAGACATCTTCTACAACAACGCCGCCCGTTTTCTGCGATTGACAAAAAACGAGATGGCCGCACACAAGCGACTCTAGCACGGCCTTCACCCCAGGACTTTCAGATCGTACTCGGAGCCTCCGCCGAGATCCTCACCACCCGCTGGGATTTCCCCGCCGCCCCGACATCCTCGCCACCACTGAACCTTCATTCCCGCAGACTTCCGCATTATTCGCTTCGCTGAGCATTAAAAAGCGAGACAGCCGTCGCCCAGGCCCCGCTCAAAAGGGCGATTGACAAAATATTCGGTTACAAGTATCTTTTAACTAACAATACCCGCCAAGCCTATGCCGAGAGGTACGCTCAAACCGGTGGGTTTTCTTTTTCTCCGACAATGAACTATACGAAGCCTTCATTCTCGATAGCTGCGCAGATAAATCACCTCGAAAGTCGCGGCCTTGTCATCGCAGATCATGCTAAGGCGGAACACTACCTTTCCAACATCAGCTACTATCGCCTTAGTGCGTATCTTTATCCTTATCGGCTCTTACCCACGGATAATTATGTCGCGGGCACAACGTTCGATGACATTCTGAATACTTACTTATTTGATCGTGAATTTCGGGTATTGCTTTTCGACGCGATCGAAAGGCTTGAGGTCGCATTTCGAACACAGTTGATCTACCAACCGGCTATCCATCATGGTCCATTTTGGTTTGCTAACAGGACGTTTTTCCACGATCTTAGGCAGTGGAGACAACATTTGAGTAGATTGGACAATGAAGTTGGCCGGTCGAGCGAAACATTTCTAAAACATTTTTTTACGAAATACGACGACCGCACACCACCCGCATGGATGTCGTTCGAGGTTGTTTCATTGGGCTTGTTGTCAAAGATATATGAGAATCTGAAACCTTCGTTTGCTCCAAAAAAAGAAATTTCAAAGCACTTTGGAATAACGCAACCCGTAGTATTTGAAAGCTGGCTAAGGAGTATTACTTATGTCCGGAATACCTGTGCTCATCACAGTCGCTTGTGGAACCGCACTCTAACCGTGACTCCGGCGCAATTCCACAGCCCGACGCATACTTGGGTGTCGATCCCTCCCGCTAACAACGACAAGATATATTATTTACTTTGCTGCGTCTGGTATATGCTTCGAGAAGTAAATCCCGGTTCAAGCTTCGTTGTAAAATTAAAAGAGCTTTTCGCTAAGTATCCGGTCGTTGCCCCGACCTCTATGGGCTTTCCCGCGACCTGGGAAAATGACCCCTTCTGGCCCTAATCGCTGCGATTTCCCCTGCGACGTCGCACCCAATGCCTAAGCCACCGTCGGCCTCTACCTCAACCCCGCACCCCGATCCTCACGACAAAACCTCCGACATCCTCGCCATCACCGCCCCTTCCCCATCCCTGAAGACTTCCGCCCCGCTCGCATCCCTTGACGCCCTTGCCTTAGATTCCTCCGCCAAATACTGCGACCCTATTACAGAAAGTGCCTTAAAAATGGAAGTTTCACGATTAAGAGGCAGGCTTCGTAAGCGTTTAGCAGACGCGTAGCAGGTCGCGGCCTTGAGAGCCGTTGACATATATCAGCATAACGGGTTTTGGGACGGTTGCAACCGCCCCTTTTTGCGCCCCGCATACGCTAATAAAAAACTGAAACTCTAAATTATGGTCAGTTTTGGATTATTAACTCAACATCTCGCGGTTCCTTCGCTTGAAAATAGCGGCACGATCTCGGCGCCGGGGCGACCATCAAAAAGGCGACTATCGAACCGGCTATTAACACCATCAGCGTTTCAAGTGGATGGGTTATCTTCGCTGCGATGGTGCGTGATCATATAAGTCGAAGATTTTTCGCTGTTGCATTGTTAATACTATGTTAATAGCAAATGAAGATGTCCGGTTTTGTTAGCACATTATATGTCCGGTTTGGGGTTGGTAGGTCGAGGCTGTCTGAAAAGGGCGGTCTCTTTTTTGGCGCAAAATGAGGTAAGAGGCTTTAAAATATAAGCATGAAAAAGCGGAAGGCAGTTTTTAAGAG
>JBGSWW010000037.1:0-57907 GCA_041751735.1 Pyrinomonadaceae bacterium
CGTTTGTCATATTCCAGCTCGTCATACGTTACGCCATCAATCGAACGAACATAATTTCCACGGTATGCGATCGATCGCAGGGCGAATGTGGAATTCTCTTTTATGAGATGGCCCCTGCGGTATAGAAAACCATCCGAATACATCCCTTTGGTATTTTTGGCGTCAAATCGGACCAATTCTTCCATGTCATTAGCCGGCAGAAGATCGACGAGATGCCTCATGCCTCTCGTGTCAAGCTTTACGTCCTCAATGGCTACATCCCCCAGATCGGTCATGACGACCTGCTGCAAAACCCCTCCAGTTTTGAAGATACCGTCGGCCAAAATCAAGTCAGCAAGCCTGGGCAGGCGGTAGCTTTCCGTTCTGAAAGAATATGACGTGCCCGCGCCCGGCATCTTGAACGGCATGCAGTTCGCCGAGGCAACGACCACGTCCCCATCGGTGATACAAGAGGCTTCCCCACTAAGCTTTACGATACCGGTGTTCCGGCCCTTTAGAAATGCGGCGTGTTTGAGCAGCAGATGTTCCGAGACAGCCAGAGCAGCGATCTCATCATTGCCCGGCATGCGATAAATACCCTTTTTCGGATCTAGTAAAGGGTGAGTTCGAACGCGGTCCTTTGCAGCGACCATTTCGAGGGATCGGAGCCTGTCAAATCTTGCACTGTCGACGACATTAGGAGGGTTTGCTCGCCGCGGATTAGACTCCGGCGTGGGAAGAGGAGTGCCGGCAGGCTGAGCGTAGGCGGGTACACCGATAAGGAAAACTAACGCAAACAAAACTCCGCTGTACCGCCACATCATTTTTACTCCCCTGTTTTCTGCATATGATAACACCGTTCACTCTTTCGCCGATACAGAAATTATGGTCTCGCCGGTGCTAACCTATCGAACGCCGACAAGGCCCTGCACGGATTGAACAAGCTTTTCGGTATCGAAGCCCACCCCGTCCTTAAATACGATCTCGACGTTATTGATATCGCGGATATTCGCGGCAGGATTGCCCTTTACGATCATTAGATCGGCCTGTTTTCCTGAGCGGACCGATCCTATACGAGAATCCTCGCCTAGAAAAATTGCGCCGTTGAGGGTTGCGATCCTGATAGCTTCGACAGCTGTAAACCCGGCCTCGACGAGAAGTTCCACACCGCGAAGATCGCCGAATCCGGCCACGATACCTCCGTTACCAGTTGGGTCGAGACCCGTCATCAGCAGGCCGCCCGCTTTTACGAACGCACGTTCAAAATCCATGGATTTCCTGATAAGCGAGACCACGGGCGAATTGGCAGGGATCCTAGCTCGCGATGACAGGTACCGTACACGGGCGTCGTTCGACATCGTATTTAGCATCCTTGGGTTAAGCAGCGCCGCCGCTGAACCTATACCGCTCTGGGCGATAGGTGCACTAGCTTCGAAGACCGGTAGCGTCGACGTGATCGCTACCTTTTTGTCCACGAGCGTGCGGATCGTTTCCTGCACGGCAGGCCCATTAATATCTAGTGTCAGGAGGCTGGCGGGTGCTCCCGCCGGGCACTGGTCAGGCTTTTTGTCAGCGGCAAATTCTGAGTTGGCGAGTAGTCCGTGCTCCAGATTGTCTATGCCGATCTCGGCGGCCTCCTTATAACCTATGGAGCAAAGATGGCCAGTTACCTTGAGCTTTCGCTTATGGGCCTCCTCGACAACTGCACGCAGCTCGGCACGGCTGATATTCATATAGGCCTTAAAGGATGTTGCCCCCTGATCGGCCCAGAAGTTGACCATCCGCCGAGCATCATCTACGCCGGTGAGTTCGCGCATCACTGGCGTGAACGCACCCTCGCCCTCGAGATACGGTGCGGTAATGTGCATTTTGGGCCCGATCATCCGGCCTGCGTCGATCAGACGTTTGGCCTCGAGGTCGGTATACGGAGCAACGCTGCCGGTAGTCCGGATGGTGGTCACGCCCATTGCAAGATAAAGACGCGGAAAGCTGATCGCCATATCTGAATAGATCGGCGGGGAACCACCCTGCGGGAAGAAAAGATGATTGTGCATCCCGACGAGGCCTGGCATGACCGTGTAGCCCTTGAGGTCGAGGACCTTTGCATCGGCCGGGAATGTCGTCGCGGCGGTCGGGCCCATCACGCCGATCTTGCCCTCGCTGATGACGATCGTCTGGTCCTCTAACGGAGCCGAGCCGGTACCGTCAATGATCCGCACGTTTGTCAAAGCAATGACAGGAGCCTCCGCGCGGATAAACTGTTGGCGGTCGCTGACCGGACCCTGTGCCACAGCGATCGAAGTGATGCAGAGCAAAAGGAATGTAATGGCGATCTGTTTCATAAGCATCTTCCTAAGTATTTCCTGCCAGTGATTTTTTCAAAAAGTATCGGCCGTGCCCCGGCGGGAAATCAGTTAGTTCCCCGTAGATCTGATATCCCAATTTCAAGTAAAAAGAAAGCGCCTGGAAGCTGAAGGTATCGAGAAAGGCAGAGTGGCAGCCCCTTTCAGCTGCTTCGAGCTCGGCCATGTCCATCAGCTTCCGGCCGAAGCCATCATTTCGCAATCTTTCATGGACCCACAGGACATCTACATGCAGCCACCCCCAATAGACCTCGCCCAACAGGCCGCCAACGATCTCTCCCCCGGCATCGCGAACGAGGAAAGTCAGATTCTCGTAACTCCCGTCACCAGTCTGCTCTTTATTGTGAGCAAACAGGCCGTTCATTACCGTTTGCCGGTCGGCGTCGGACGGTGTGTTCTCTAAACTGATGGTAAGTTCATTCATAGAAGAGAAAAGGCCGTGCATTAGGCAGAGCGCTATTTACAAGGAGATCATCGATCTTCAATGGGCACGTTTCGGCCCAACTTCGGTTAGGCGATAGTCCGGCCTTTTACGGTCGGCCAATATTCAGCGATACTTTGAATATTTGCAATCACAGACGCCCTGGCCCGAACGAATCGCGGGCAGCACGTTTGTCAGATCGTCGGGCGTAACGTGTATTCCGCGTTTTGTTACCGCCGTTACCTCATCGCCTTCGACTCGAACATCATAGACCCCGACCGGCAGCGTGAAATTCGCCGGAACATCGGACATTCCGAGCTCCTTCTGCTTGATGACCGCGCCATCCTTTAAGATCGACACCATCACTACGCGTGTCGGCAGCGATTTGGACGGATTGGGGTCGGCCCTATCGACCTGGGGATCGACCTGGAGCCTGCCGGTTTGCTTTTGAGCGAAGACGGCAGACGGCTCAGCGATCCAAACGAACACGCCCAGCATTATTGCCATCCCGAAGCCCATCACGAAATAACGAGCGGGTTTCAAATTTCTCATACTCTCCTCCTTGAGAGCTTTCAAATATCACAATTGCACCAGGTTTATCAATAGGAAAAATCTATCGAGAAACGAATCTACTAGCGAGGCAGCCGTTTTTCCTCTTTTCGATAACCCGCATCTGTTCAGTTATTTACCGCCATGGAGGGTGGCAGCCGTCTCGGCTGTCTCGCTACTGTCTCGCAGCCCGAGCGAGACAGGTAAGTGTTGCAACAGATAGGCTTAGCTACTGTTTTTTGACTGTCTCGGAATATGAACGAAAAAAAGCATTACACGTGTCGTGCAGATGGAAATATAAACCATCTATGCAACATTATATCGTACTGTCAATAAACGAGCAAGATTTATATTTTGACCGCGCCCCCGGGTTCTAATCCCAATCCTTTCTAAGAAGCAGTTCTTCGATCCTGTAGGCATGGAACATCTCGTGATTGAACAGATGCCGGACCATGATGAACACCGAATAATGATCGAACGCCTCGTGCTCGGCAGTTTTCTGCCACTCATCCGGTGATAGGTCCTTTAGTCTTTCGACGAGCGAGGCTCGCTCGCGTACATACCGGTCGAGACTTTCGTCCAGATCTACGGTTAGCATTGCACCCGCTTCGTCCTCCGGGGAATTGTCTATCGTCTTAATCAACGGTTCTGGAGTCGACAAGATCAGGTCAAGCCGCGCGCGAAACGAAGAATCAGACTGCGAGAGATGAATGGCGTGTTCGTACGCAGACCATTTTCCCGGGCTCGGACGACGCTTCAGTATCTGGTGCGGCACCTCGCGGATCAAGGGAATGATCACGCCGGGTGCCGTCGACAGGGCGTTGATCAACGCGGCTGTATTTGTGGATACTGTATTACCCATCGTCTTAAATCGCGTCGCGATAAACTGACTTTAGCCGTGGGTTTTAACCCACGGAATATCGGATCAACATGCCGTTGTCGCGTCGCGACAATTGAATGATCTTGCGCCTATTCAATCGTCGCTACGCGACGAGAATCGTGTTCCACCTTACCGTGGGTTGAAACCACGGCCACAGTCATCTCGCCGCTACGCGGCACCGAACTTAGCCGCGCCTCGCGGCTTCGATCGCCGCGATGTCGATCTTTTTCATCGTCATCATCGCTTCGAAAACACGTTTGGCGACTGCGGGATCGGGGTCGGTATAGCCTTCAGTCAGGGCGACGGGTGTGATCTGCCAGGAGACGCCCCATTTGTCCTTGCACCAGCCGCACATGCTTTCTTGTCCGCCGTTCCCGACGATGGCATTCCAGTATCGGTCGGTTTCCTCCTGGGTATCGGTTGCGATCTGAAACGAGAATGCCTCGCTTTGCTTGAACTCAGGCCCGCCGTTCAGGCCCATGCAGGGAATTCCCGCTACAGTAAAATCGACGGTTATCACATTGCCTTGTTTCCCGGACGGATAGTCGCCAGGGGCCGTATGCACAGCATCGATCGACGAGTCGGGAAACGTTTCCGCATAAAACCGCGCCGCTTCCTCAGCATCGCCGTCGTACCAAAGGCATATCCTGTTCTTTTTCATGGTTTCACCTCTTCTTGGCCCTTCAGTCACATTTTACGACACAGTTCTCTTTTCGTCTTCGTCCGTACAACCTGTAGGGAAACTTTGGCCTTTTGACCGTCTATCGTGACATTTACGCGAAACTGCGGCTGTTCGGGCCGACCACGAACTATTCGCTCATTGTCTGCAGCTTTTCGAAAGCTAACCTTGATCCACTCGGCGGGTGACTCTACACGAGTGATCGCGAACGGAGCTGCCTCATCAGAAAAGATCGTAAACCGATTGCTCCTCACTCGTGCCTGGCAAGAGCTGAAAACGGACAAAGCCGGGAGAGGCGTCCACGGCATTGGCGGGGCAGGCCGACGTCAGCGTTCTCCAAATATATCTATAAAAAACCGCCATAAAAGAATCTGAGCCTCGGACGACACGGAGAAAGGGAAGTTGATAATCTACGGAACAGGGTTATTATGAAAAAATCTTTATGAAGCCGCAACTTTATCTTAGGCAATGGCGGGTCTTATGGCTCGCTATTCTCGTCATCGCATTTGCCGCTTGGGTGCCGGCGCAATCGGCATCGGCTGCAAAGGTCGAGAAGGGTTCGCAGACGGCGAAGGCGGGGTTTAAGAATGAGGACGATATCCGCGATAAGTTCAACAACTGGCGAACGGACGCGGACGCGCGGGCGTGGCTTGTAGCGATGAATTACAAGCTGGACGATATTGAGTCGGTCAGAGCCGCAAAGCCGCATGGTGAGAAGGCTGATGTTGTGGTTCGGATACGTTTCTCAGGCACCACCGAAAGCAGAAAGAACGATCTCCCGCCAAGCCGCAAAGACGCAAAGGATAAGCAAGGCGAGTTTAATGAAAAGGTGGAGGGAATCTCCATAAAGTTGGTCAGCTCGCCGAACGGATTTAACCAGATCGACAAGCGCTGGCTCGCCAATTACGCAAAAAAGTGGAATATGCCGGCGGATGTGGTGGCGGCGTTGAGATTGTATCTCGGCGAAGTTCCACCCAATAAACCGTCACGGAATAATAAGCGAATGTTCCTGGACGAATTGGAGGCCGTGCAGCAAAAGGCCGTGATCGATTTTTTTGAGGCTAACAAGGGAATCATCGTGTCGGATCTGATCGAGGGTGACGGTGCGGACTCGGCAAAGTGGATGATGGTGGCCTTCAAGGCTAAGGACAGGCGGCGATGGGCGATAAAGTCTTCGGCTGAGGCCGTTCGCTTTTTCGGCGAAGGCAAGGTCGAGATGACCCGTGCTGGCAATCTGAAGATAGGCCGCATCTCAATGCAGCGAAAAGGCGGCGATGGCGGCCGTGAAACGGCAAATATGCTCCAGTTCAAAATTAATCCGGCGCTGCTCCTCAGTGCCGGGCCTGCTTCCGCTTCTTCGGCTCCACCATCGCCGTAACCTGAGATCCACCAGAACCCCGAACCAGAATGAGGCTTTCAAAAGGACAGATCGTCGGAGCATTGATAGTGCTCATATTGCTCGTCATCTTTGCCATCGCGCGGATGGTGTGGACATTATCGTGAAGGCTCGAAAACCCTTATCGGGAGGGCGTTCCGCTCATGTGGAAGACGACCTTCCCGCCGGCGGCTATCTCATTGTATGTAAGATGTTTCCGGTCTAACGTGCGGCCATTCAGTTCCACCTTGCTCACGTACACATTTGTATCACTTTGATTACGGGCCTCGATAGAGAAGAACTTTCCATTCTCAAGATTTAGTCTGGCGGTCTTTACGACGGGGCTGCCAAGGGCGTAGTGACCGGATCCGGGGGCGACGGGGTAGAAGCCTAACGCTGTGAACAGGTACCAGGCCGACATTTGGCCGCAGTCATCGTTGCCGCCGAGGCCGTCGGGTTGCGGCTTGTATTGATGTTTGAGGATCATTCGGACGCGTTCCTGGGTCTTCCAGGGTTCGTCGGCCCAGTTATATAGATAGGCCGCGTGATGAGCGGGTTCGTTGCCGTGGACATAGTTGCCGATGATGCCTTCGCGGGTGATGTCCTCGGTATTGGCGAAGAATTCGTCCGGAAGATGCATTGTGAAGAGGGTGTCCAGGTACTTCGTGAATTTGGCCTTGCCGCCCATTACCTCGATCAGTGCTCGGGGCTCCTGCGGAACGTAGAGGCTATAGTTCCACGCGTTCCCCTCGATAAAGCCCTGGTCGTGCGTCGACAGCACGTCAAATTTCTCCCGGAATTTGCCGTCACTCATTTTCGGACGCATGAAACCGCTTTTTTTGTCGAAGACGTGCTCCCAGTTGTCGGCACGCTCCATGAAATCTTCATAGATATCCTCGCGATTCAACTTCCTGGCCGCCTGCGCGATGGCCCAGTCGTCGTAGGCGTACTCGAGCGTTTTTGAGACGGATGAGGAATTCTTGTCCTCAGGCACAAAACCGCGGTCGATGTAGTATTCGAGGCCGTCGTAGTACCTCGTGCGGGCTGTTTGGACCGACGCGTCGAGAGCACGCATAGCCTCGGGGCCGGTCAGATTTCCTGCTACGATCGCATCGGCGATGACCGATACGCTGTGATAGCCGATCATGCACCAATTCTCATTGGCGTAGTGCGACCAGACGGGCAGCATTTTATGCACGCTCTGGTCGTAATGGGCCTGCATCGAGCGGATCATGTCGCGATTTCGGGCAGATTGGATAATGTTAAGCAGCGGATGTAACGCGCGGTATGTGTCCCAGAGGGAGAAGGTGGTGTAATGCGTAAAGTCAGAACCCGGAGCGGTAGCGATGGATCTCTTTGATCTAGCAGATGCAGGGGGCCGGTCGCTACCTCTCCCGGTTCTGACACGAGCTTGATGTACATTTCGATCGATGCCTTTATAGCGGCCGTCCGTGTCCATGTAAACGGTCGGGGCCAGAAAAGAGTGATAGAGGGCCGTGTAGAAATTGATCATCTCACCGCGGTCGAGCGTCGTCGCATCTATCCGGCCAAGTTCACGGTTCCAGTTTGATTGTGCTTCCCGTTTTACGCGTTCGAACTCCCAATGCGGTATCTCGGCCTTTAGATTGTTTAGGGCACCTGCGGTTGAAACAGGCGAAAGAGCAAACTTGACCTTGATCTTCTCATCCTTCGACGTATCAAAATCGAAATAGGCCCGTATTTGCTTGCCCGCCATCTCGGGGAAGTTACGGGTTTGGTCAAATTTTCGCCAGAATCCCTGATAATCTACCTTGCCGAAATTCTTGAAACCGTAACTTTTGAACGGTTTGGAAAACTGCATTGCGAAATACACCGTGCGAGTGCGGGCCCAGCCATTCGTTTGTCGATACCCGACGATCGTGTGGTCATTCTCGACCCTCACAAAGGTCCAGACATTCTTATCCTCATAATTGTAAATGCCGTGCATCAGGTCGAGGATGATGTGGGAATCAGACGATGAGGGAAAGGTGTACTGGTGAAAGCCTACTCGGGTCGTTGCTGTCATTTCAGCCCAGATGTTGTGGTCCTCAAGTAGGACCTTGTAATAGCCTGCCTGGGCTGTTTCGTTTGCGTGCGAAAATGCGGAGCGAAAGCCGCTTTTGGGATCGTTGTTTTTCCCCGGTTCCAGCTGCAGCGGCCCAACCGTAGGCATTACGAGGAAATCACCCAGATCCGAGTGGCCTGTTCCGCTAAAATGCGTGTGCGAGAAGCCAACGATCTCTTTGTCGTCATACTGGTACCCCGCACAGTATTTATAGGCGTCCGGATTATATTTTCCGTTGATATTATGGGGCTGCTGATCCGTATCCGGCGATAGCTGGACCGACCCGAAGGGCACCGTCGCCCCGGGATACGTATGCCCCATCTTTTGAGTTCCTATAAGGGGATTGACGTATTGAACGTAATTCCGCGGCGTCTGCCCGGAGAAATTCAGCTGCAGCAGTAGGATGGATAAGATTCCAATGAGGTTTTTCATTTGTATTAGCAAAACGCGAGTGGTGAACCTCACCATCATATCTACAAGCCGCAGAAAATAAAACCTGCGATGACGGAGCGAAAAGGGGTTGGACCGTCTATGCTAATCTCGTCAATAATGCCTGCTAACGCTACAAACAGGAAGATCTACGCTGTCGTAGGCCCCACGGCATCCGGCAAGACTGCTCTTGGCGTAAACATCGCCTTGCAGCTAGGCGGCGAGGTGATAAATTGCGATTCGGTCCAGATCTACCAAGGTATAAGCATCGCCACTGCAAAGCCGACGCCCGAAGAAATGCGGGGCGTACCGCATCATTTGATCGATTATGTCGATCCGAATGTGAATTACACCGCTGCCGACTGGGCCAGGGATGCGACGCGGGTTATAAGCGAGATAGAGGGTCGCGGCCGCACGCCGATACTGGTTGGCGGTACCGGGTTCTATTTACGTACGCTTAGAGAGCCGCTCTTCGACAGCCCGCCGACAGATCGTGATCTGCGGCAAAGGCTCCGGGTCATACACGGACATAAAGGTGCCGGCCATCTTCAAAGGATGCTAACGAGGATCGATCCCGCGGCTGCCGTTAGGATCAGTCCGAATGATTATGTACGGACGATCCGCGCGATCGAGGTTCGCCTGCAAACGGGCGTACGGATCTCGTCCCTTCAGCCGAACCGGGCCGACCCCCCGCCGTTTGCAAAACGCATACAGCTGTTTGTACTCGATCCGCCGCGGGATGTGCTTTACGAAAAGATCAACCGGCGAACAGATGAGCATTTTTCGAATGGCCTGATCGAGGAGGTGCGCGAACTACGGGATACCGGGATCCGCGACGACACCAATGCGTTAGGTGCACACGCGTACCGCCGCGTTTGCGAGTATTTGCGGGGAGAGCGGGATCTTCAATCCGCGATCGAGAAGTCAAAACAGGACGTCCGAAATTACGCCAAGCGCCAATTAACGTGGTTCAGAAGAGAGCCCGATGCTCTGTGGTTTCGAGGATTTGGCAGCGATGAAAAGATACTTGCGGAGGCGATGCTAAACACACGCAACCCATAGATAACAAATATCTTGTAGCGAGTCGTAAATTTGGTATAATCGTCAGTTACAGTATCAGCGTTGTTATTATTGATTCGAGGAGTGTTATGGAAAAGCAGGCCGCGCAAAACATTCAGGATGCATTTTTAAACTCTGCCAGGCGAGAACGGATCACTGTAGTCATACACCTATTGCCCGGAGCAACGTTAACCGGGCGGATCAAAAGTTTTGATAAATTCTCCGTTTTGCTTGACGTCGGGGGTCCGGATGTATTGATATTCAAGCACGCCATTTCCTCGATCTCACAGGAACGTCGTCCAGCCCCGTCGCAGCAAGCTTGAGCGGAAAATTCATAACTTTCGAAGGGATCGACGGCAGCGGAAAGTCCACGCAGTTAAAGATGCTGGCGGACTATCTGCGTTCGCACGGGGTCGAGATCGTTACGACCCGCGAACCCGGCGGAACACCCCTCGGCGACAGGCTGCGTAAAGCCTTTCTGGAGACATATGACTCGGTCTCGCCCATGGCCGAGCTTCTGGCTTTCGCCGCCGACCGTGCGCAGCATGTCGAATTTCTTATCCGGCCATCTTTGGAACGAGGCCTTGTGGTGATATCGGACCGGTTTGCCGATGCTACTTATGCCTACCAGGGTGCCGGGCGGGGCTTTCCGGAGGAAAAGGTCCTGGAGGCGATCGATCTCGCGACCGATGGCTTAAAACCGGACCTGACGATATTTTTGGATATACCGGTCGAGACTGCCACAAAAAGAATGGCTACACGCGAAGCGTCGTCCAACGTGAAGAATCGAATGGATGAAGAAAGCGCCGCCTTTTATGCTCGCGTTCGCGAAGCTTACCTCGGAATTGCCCGGCGTGAGCCGGAACGGTTCGCCGTTATCGAGGCGACGGGATCGGCGGACGACATTCACGAGAAGGTCGTCGACAGGGTGCGCGCGGTCCTGGTTGGTCATTTTATATCGCAGCCAGGTGACACGCGCCTGGTTTAGAAGTACTGAAAACGTAATACCTTGCTCTCAAAATTAACTGGAAATGAAAATGTAAAGCTAACGGTCCGGCGTTTGACGGCGAACCGCCGTATTCCAAATTCGATGCTTCTTAGCGGAGACGAAGGTGTTGGGAAGCTTAAGTTTGCGCTCGAGATCGCGAAATCGTTTGTGTGCGCCGCCCCCGTCAATGGCGAAGCCTGCGATGTATGTTCTCAGTGTCGCCGAGCAGATAAATTCAGTTTGCCCAAATCCGATGAAAAAGAAGATCATGAACGCGTAGTATTCAGCGACCACCCGGACGTCGGGATGGTCGTGCCTTACAACCGCAACATCCTTATCAAGGCCATCCGTCATCTGGAATCTGAGGCAAACTATCGTCCGTATGAAGCCGAGGCACGGATCTTCATCATTGACGACGCTCATAAGATGAATGATCCTGCGGCAAATGCGCTGCTCAAAACGCTTGAAGAGCCCTCGTCGACCATTTACATCTTTCTCGTAACTTCGCGGCCCGACAAATTGCTGCCCACGATACGGTCTCGCTGCCAGTCGTTAAGATTTGTTCCAGTCACGATACCCCAGATCGAGGAATATCTGATATCCGAACGCGCATTTACGCATGACGAAGCGCGGTTGGCGGCCCGCCTGTCCAGAGGGAGCATCGGCCGGGCCGTCTCGGTGAACGTAGACGAGTTTCGCCGACGCCGGGAAAAACTGATGGGCGTCGTCGGCAACGCTATTCAGCATGGAGCTCTCGCTCCGATGCTCAAGACAGCGGAAGAGATGAACGATCCTAAGGATAAGAGTGCGTTTGAGGAAAATCTGGACGTGATTCAATCGCTGATCTATGACGTTTGGACGATAAATGTAAGCGGCGACCATTCAAGGGTCATAAACAGCGATCTGGAAGGTCATTTAAGGCTCCTGGCCGCTGAGGCGGGAAAACACGATCTTCCGCGGTGGCTCGCGTCTATCGATACACTGCGCGAAAACCTCGCCGTTAACATAAACCGAAAGATCGCAGCGGACGCGCTGGTTGTTGGAATGACTGATTGACAGAAGCGGGTACAATATCGCTATGCGAAGATTATTTCTTTTTCCGATCGGTTTTATTGTTTTATTCTGCACAGCGGCGGCCGGCCAGGAACCCGGACCATCGAAATCGCGAATATCCGTTCCCGATATTAATGGAATGGCGATCTCGCTCGTGAAACCAGCCTTCCCGGAAACTGCGGTCGCAGCCGCAGCTGACGGGGCGGGCGTCAGTCTCAAAGTCGTGGTCGATGAGAATGGCAACGTTATATCGGCTCGGTGCTCGCTGAACTGCCATCCAATGCTCAAGGACGCAGCGGAATTGGCGGCCGCCACATCAAAATTTAGGCCTCTTACTAAAGATGGCCAGGCCGTAACATACGAAGGCATCCTGCTTTACACTTTCGTGGTCGATCGTGTGGATTGGTTTAGATTTGGAACAGCTCTGGAGTCCACGAGACAATTCGATAACATCTCGGTTGGCCCCGTGGCCGAGATGCTTTCGTCTCGATTCTCGGACGAGAGAGCGAGACTGCTCTCACTGGACGCCAGGGGCGTGGATCTTGAGACACGCTGGAAGGTCATTCGCGAGGTCGAATCCGCGCTCAAAGGTAAACTAAAGGGAAGTGACCGCTGGAGTTTTGAGATAGCAATGGCGCTGCGGCGCATAACGTTCTGGACGATGGCCGGAGAACGGACCGACCGCGTAGAACTTCAGAAGGCGATAGACGCCCTTCCGAAATTTATCGCCGGAGCTCCGGAGGGTGTTTCGGAACAGACGATCGCCGCACTGATGACAGTTTCGAAATATCGTGTACGGGACAACATGCCGGAACGCGAGCTTCGACAGGCGATATCAGAAATGACACGGGGCATTCGTATAGAACTGTAATGTTTAACGCAGAATCGATCGCCATGGCTGGCGGAAGTAGTGCTACGTCCAACCGCGTTTTAGCCGCGGCTGGCGTGGTGGCGATGATCGGGAGTTCAGCTGCTGTTGCGTATTTCGATCCCTCAAAGTCCAGTTGGCTCCCGGTCTGCCCGCTTTTCGCTTTGACAGGTTTCGCGTGCCCGGGATGCGGACTCACTCGCGGTTTTCATTCTCTGTTTCACGGCGACATCATCCCGGCAATCGACTTTAACGCCCCTATCCCCTTTTGGGTGGTCATCTTTTCGTGGGTATTTGTGTCGCTGGTGCTTATAGCCGTTCGCGGAAAAGGGTTGCCGATGTGGCCGACCTACCCTAAAGTTCTTTGGGTATTTATGGTGGTGCTGCTGGGTTTCGGGATATTAAGAAACGTTCCCATTTGGCCGTTCACGATCCTGTTCCCTTAGGGATGTGAAGCCCGTGCACGAATGATCAGAATATTCTCATTCGTAAATTCGTGGCTTGAAACTTAAGTGATCTGCACGAGGGGCTTTTCGGAAATCAGGTCGTGAGCCTTGAAACCTTCCTTTCGAAGGAGTTCGACCTCTTTCACAAATTCCTCAACGATGTCTGCCCCCGCTACACGCCGCATTGGAACGCCGTCCTTGAATATCATCCCGACATTGCGGCCGAAGGTTATCCCTAGCTGAGAATCGTGGGCTTCGCCGGGGCCATTGACCGCACAGCCCATGATAGACAGGTGCAGCGGTTCCTCGACATGGGCCAGACGGCGTTCGACTTCGGTGACGATCTCGACAAAGTTATCGATGTCCAGGCGGCCGCAGGTCGGGCAGGCAACTACCGTTACCCCACGTTTTCGCAGTTCGAGCGACTTGAGGACCTCCCAGGCGACACGGACCTCTTCGTGCGGCTCGGCGGCCAGAGACACGCGGATCGTATCGCCAATACCCTCGTGAAGCAGGATACCCAGGCCCATCGCCGATTTTATTGTGCCGCCAAACGGCGTACCGGCTTCGGTGACTCCCAAGTGGAGCGGGTAATCGACCTGGCTGGCCATCAGCCGATAGGCGGCGACCATGCGGTTTACGTCAGACGCCTTGAGGGAAATAATGATATCGCCAAAGCCCAGATCTTCCAGGATCCGTATATGACGAAGACCGGATTCGACCATTGCCTCGGGCGTAGCCGTTCCGTACTTCTTAAGGAGGTCCTTTTCGAGCGAGCCCCCATTTACGCCGATGCGGATAGGCACCTTTTGGGCCTCGGCGGCACGCACTACCTCACGAACGCGATCGATATGGCCGATATTGCCGGGATTGATCCGAAGCTTGTCGATGCCCGCGTCAAGAGCCTTTAGTGCAAGCTTATAGTGAAAATGGATGTCAGCGACGATAGGGACCGATGTGCGTTTGCGGATCTCGTACATCGCAGCCGCAGCGTCGTCGTCGGGCACGGCAATTCTAACGATCTCGCAGCCCGCCTCGACCATTTCTTCGATCTGTTTTATGGTCCCGTCAACATCGGTCGTGTCCGTTTTTGTCATCGACTGAACGACAACCGGGGCACCGCCGCCGATTTGGATGTCGCGCACCTTTACAGGTCGAGTAATTCGCATAAATTGGCCGCGGATGGTCGCAGATGACGCGGATCAGACTGACATCCTCGTGAGCGGCACGATCTGTTTTGATCGCCGCAAGACTAGTTCCCGAGCAGTCTCGACACGTCGAAGAATATTACCGTCACCATTAGCAGCAGGACGATCGCGAGACCCGTAAGCTGTATGCGTTCACGGGCAACCATTGACAGCGTCTTGCCGAACCATGACATTACTTTCTCGATCCCGAGCATCATTATTTGGCCGCCGTCGAGCATCGGTATCGGCAGAAGGTTCATAACGCCGAGGCTAAGGCTTATGTACATCAAAACCGACAGGAGGCCGAAAAAGCCGCTGGCGAAGACAGTTGTAATAATTACCTGGCCGATGCCGATCGGCCCAGAAACGGTATCACGGGCCGATCGCTCGCCTGTACCCACCTGTCCGAGAGCACGTCCGGTCAGTCGAAGTATCCTTAGATTCTGGTCGACCGCCGCCGCAAAGGCACCAGCAACGCCGACAGACTCGCGAGTGGTCATCTGTGAGGGGTCAAATGCGATGCCTATCCGCCAATCACCGTCTTTCTGGATCGCGTTGGTAGTAACCTCCGTGCGTTCACCGTTACGGTTTACCGCCAGCTTGATCGGCTGATCTTTGGCCTCGTTGACCATGATCTTCATTTCCTGGCTGTTGCGGATGACCTTATCGTTGACAGATGTGATCCAGTCGCCTTTTTGCAGGCCCGACTGGGCCGCGGGCATAGTCGGATCGATGGCTCCGACGACAACCGGTTCCGTTCCCGCATCGGGAGCCATGTCCAGGAAACCGCCAGATTGCCCGTTCTCGGTAACCTTGCTCGGAGCGATCGTTAATGAGGCACGCTGGCCATCTCGTTCAATTACGATGGGGACTTCCTTTTCCGGATTAAGAAGAGCGTCGTCCTGGATCCGGTCCCACGACGGATTTTCGACACCGTCGAAGGCAACTATTCGATCACCGGGCTTTATTCCTGCTTTATCTGCGGCACCCTCGGCCTTGACGAAGCCCACGATCGGCGCCGGATTGGCCGGCACTCCGTACATCATGGCGATCGTGAAGGGAATGGCGAGAGCCAACAAGATATTCATGAACGGGCCACCGACCATCACCAGGAACTTCTGCCAACGGGGTCGAAGTTCATATAGTTCTGATTGAGGTACCGGTTCGCCATCAGATACACCGCCCTCAAGGGGGCCTGTGGCCTCATCCCCATAGAGTTTTACGTACGCACCGAGTGGAATAGCGGAGATACGATAATCCGTATGGCCGACCTTGAAGCCCCAGATGCGGGGTCCAAGTCCGAAGAATGAGTATGCCTCGACGCGCATTCCGAACATTTTGGCGATGATAAAGTGGCCAAATTCATGGATATTGATCGCGACACCCAGGACGAATACGATTGCCAGAATTGAGATAAGAATATCGGACATTTAAATTATTCCTCTAGAGAACACTAGCGTGTTAGAAACATTATGTTCCCACGCAGTTGTCAGTAAAGTGTAAGGCCGCAGTCAAATGCTAGTCAAACTAATTCATAAAGGCAGCGGGTATCGCGTTTGCCGATAACAGCTGGTTGGCAGCGGCCCGGGCGTTTCGATCGGCATCCAGTATAACGTCGAGTCCGCTTACCTTTGTCACCGAGTGAGAACGCATTACCGCTTCATTGATGCGTGCGATCTCAGGCAGGCTAATCCGGTCGTCAAGAAACGCCTGTACGGTGACCTCGTTTGCGGCGTTCAAGACAGCCGGCATTGTACCGCCCGTGCGGAGTGCCTCATATGCCAGCCGAAGGCACGGAAACCGCTCAAGGTCGGGTTCGGCAAAATCAAGCCTGCTGAATGCAGCAAGGTCCAAACGGGGCACGCTGCTTTCCTTTCGTTGCGGATAGGTCAGCGCATATTGGATCGCATGACGCATGTCGGTCACGCCCATCTGGCAAATGATCGACCCATCGACCATCTCAACCATCGAATGCACAATAGACTGCGGATGGACGACAACCGAGATCTGGTCAGCGTCGAATCCGAATAACCATTTCGCCTCGATCACCTCGAGCCCTTTGTTCATCAGTGTGGCCGAGTCGATCGTGATCTTTTCGCCCATCTTCCAGTTTGGGTGGTTTAGAGCCTGTTCGCGAGTTGCTGTTGCGATATCGACCGCGGTTTTATTCCGGAACGGGCCACCCGAGGCCGTCAGGATCAGGCGGCGAACCTCGCCTCGACTCTCTCCCCGAAGGCATTGGTGAATAGCGTTGTGTTCGGAATCTACCGGCAGGATCTCGGCTCCCGACTTTTCGGCGGCGGCTGTCATCAGTTCCCCCGCCATTACAAGCGTTTCCTTATTAGCCAGTGCAATACGCTTTCCGGTCTCGACTGCACGCAGGGTGGGAACAAAACCCACAGCCCCGACAGTTGCCGAGACAACGATGTCAGCCTCGGGATGAGTAGCCACCGCGATCATCCCATCTTGATTCAATTCGATCCGTGGAACGGTTGCCCCTAATGAATGCAGCTCACGTTCGAGGACCTCGGCACAACCGTCGTCATCGCATGAAACAAGCTCGGGCCGGTATTCGGCGACTTGCCGGGCAAATTTGGCCATATTTCGCCCGGCCGCCATTGCAACTACGCGAAAGTCCTGTAAATGATCAATTACCTGTAGGGTGCTGCAGCCGATCGAACCGGTGGAGCCAAGGATGGAGATGCCTTTCATAAAAAGCTGAACGAAAGCTAGGTTAACACATTTTGAAACCCCTCTGCACGGCATGGCCCCGGCCGCCCGCGATAGATCTCGGGTCGCTGTCACTAGATAGGCAGCCTGAAAAAAAAGGTCAACCCAGCGAGCCTAACTGAGATCCCACATGGTGCCGCTCTCATGCGGTGCAAAAAAAAATAATTCAAGAGGGTGAACAAAGGAAGAAACTACTAGTGTTTACAATGATCTTAGGAGCCTCAGTGGTGGCGAAAGCCGAGCAGGTCAACCAGACTTGTTCGGCTTTTCGATCTTTGACCCAAATTCGAATGGACCCTCGGTAGGGCCGCTTTGCGGCCGTCCGCTGAGTCTTTTTTCCTCAAGAAACCGGTTGAAATCGGCCGACTTGTTTCGAGGTATGCTGAGCGTGCTCCAGCCGGACGAACGAAGGTGCTTGGCGAGGAATACGATCTGGCCGATGTGATACGCATAATGGGTGAGCTGTCGGTTGATCGCCTCGACGACAGCGTGCGGCTCACCGCGAATAGTGACAGTGCGAGTGAGGTCGTCAGCCGTCAAGACCTCGAGACTGCCGAAAAGAGTCTCCCAGCCAGATTCCCACAACTGCATCAGGGATCCGCGCGTGTCACCGAGCAGCTCGAACTCCGTGTCGCGGTCGCGGTCCGGTTTTTCGCCATCCGTTGTAAGGAAATCGCGCCAGCGAGAATGCAGGTTGCCGGCGATATGCTTGACGATCAACGCAATGGAGTTCGATTCGGGATCGATCTGGCGGAAAAGCTCTTCGTCCGAAAGTTGCTCAGCCGCACGCTCGGCCAATTTCTTGTAGCTGCGAAATGAACGCACAATATCGGCGTGGTAGTGGTTATAAAACTGGTCCATTCAAAATCAAACAGAAAGAAAAAAGCTAATAACCGTCAGCTGTTAGCTGGAATTTAAATAACGATCCTATCCGCGATGCTCTTTATGCCTAGCGTTTCCTGTTCCCCGGACCTCATATTCTTCAAGGTGACCGTGCCTCCGGAGATCTCGGTTTCGCCGAGGACGCAGACCCACGAGACACCGATAGAGTCGGCATATTTCATTTGTTTGCCGAGTTTGTCGGGTTCGGGGTATACCATGACCCGTAGATCGTGTTTTCGCAGCTCGCGTGCAAGCTCGAGTGCTTCGCCAATGGTTTCTTCGCTCCATATCGTGACCATTACATCGGCGGCACCGGCGTCAGCGATCTCCGGTGGGAACATTTCCCGCTCGTCCATTATCAGGAGAATGCGTTCGAGCCCGAGCGAAAAGCCGCAGGCCGGTATTTGCTCTTTACCAAACATTCCTATCAGGCCGTCGTACCGGCCGCCGCCGCCGAGGCTGCCGCCAAGATCGGGGACGTTGATCTCCATGATCGCCCCCGTGTAATACGACAATCCACGCGCCAGACTCGGATCGACAACGATCGGAGCATTGCCGGAAAATTTCAGGATCTGGCCGATCTCCGTAAGTACCTCGTTGCTGACAATGTTTATCAAATTGCTGACGATCGTTCGGTTGATATCGCCCTCGCCGAGCAGGATCCCCTGTGTCGTGGCAAAGATCTGCATCAGCATGGATGACGCCGTTTCATTTATGCCGCGGCTCAAAAGCTCCGCGGTCACTCCTTCGACACCGATCTTATCCAGTTTGTCGATCGCAACGAGCGCGTCCGAATGCAGTTTTTTCGGCACGCCCGCCGTATCGAGGATGTCGGTCAGCACCGCCCGGTGATTCAACCGAATGGTGAAATCCGTAAAGCCGAGCCTTCGTAGGATCTCACTCACCGCTGCCATCATCTCACCTTCAACGACGGCCGATGACGATCCGATCGCGTCCACATCGCATTGGTAGAATTCGCGGTAACGACCGCGAGCCGGCCGGTCCGCCCGCCAAACCGGCTGGATCTGGTACCTCTTAAAGAATTTCGGGAGCTCGTTCTTGTGGTTTGCGACGACCCGGGCCAAGGGGACTGTAAGATCATATCTAAGAGCAAGGTCGGCGAGTTCATCATTCCCCTCCAAAGCTGAAGATCGCGAGACGTAATCAGGATGTGAAAGCCCGCCTTTAAGCTTTTCGCCGCGTTTGAGGATCCTGAAGATGAGCTGATTGCCTTCTTCGCCGTACTTTCCCATCAGGGTTTCGATATTCTCGACAGCGGGAGTTTCGAGCGGTTCGAAGCCGTAGGATCCATAAACTTCCTTTATAATGCCGATGACGTATTCGCGTTTTCGGACGTCAGCCGGAAGAAAGTCGCGCATTCCTCGGGCGGGGTTGGTACTTGCCATAAGGAACCATTTTAGCCACGAATGACACGAATAGCACTAATGATCGATCTCTATTCGGATATTTTCAGCTGATCTTTTTCGTAGTGTCTTTTTAGGTCAACGTAGTTTCTCCAGGATCTATCGAGATAGACGAGTTCGTCATCCGTGAGTTCGCGTTTAACGCGGGCAGGAGAGCCTAGGACGAGCGAGCGAGGTGGTATCTGTGTCCCGGGTGTGAGCAGGGAACCGGCCCCGACGAGCGAGCGGGCACCGACGCGGACGCCGTCCATCAGGATGGAACCGATGCCTATAAGGCAGCCGCTTTCGACATGACATCCATGCAGCGTGACTCGATGGCCGACTGTTATTTCGTCTTCCAGAACAGTCGAATGGGTTTTTGAGCTGACATGAACTATCGTCCCGTCCTGGATATTTGTGCGTGCGCCGATCCGTATAAAATTAACATCCCCGCGAATGATCGAGCCGAACCAGACGCTGGAATCTTCGCCGATCTCGACGTCGCCGATGATGATCGCGTCATCAGCGACATATGCAGATTCGTGTATCAACGGCCGGACTTGGCTAAATGGACGTATCATTCGTTTGCACCTAACTGTTGGGGGAAACTCTGCGGCGGATCATCGAGATCACCTGCTCGATCTCTCCGATCCTCAGCAATTTGGCCATACCGAGGAAAGTCACCCCCCCTAATCCGATCGGAACGAAGGCCTCGGCGACCCGGATGAGAAAATTCTTTTCCACGAAGTAAACGTTGAGATATCGATAGGTGAAATAGCAGACGATCGACATCGCTGCCGAAGCAAGTACTATTTTGAGAAATGCCGCGCCGATGTCCCGGCCGTTCAGACGATTGATCTTCCTTCGCATTAAATATGTCAATGCTATGAAATTGACGAGGGCAACGGTCGACGTAGCTAAGGCGACCCCGACGTGTCCAAAACCGTTTGGCCTTTCCGGTGTGACACCGACACCCGAGAGAAGATACATCATTCCAAAGCTCGTCGGAGCGTGGATCGCTATCGAGGCCAGGCTGACGTACATTGGCGTTCTGGCGTCGTCCAGAGCGTAGAATGAGGGTGAAAGGACCTTGATAGCAGCGTAGCCGGCGAGGCCGATAGAATAAGCCGCAAGAGCCCATGCGACCATGTTCGTATCAAAGCCGGAAAAGCGCCCGCCCTGATAGATCATTGCTATGATGGGTTCGCCGAGAACGATAAGCCCACAGGCGGCCGGGATCGTCAACAGGAAGACCAGCTTCATTGCGTCGGAAAGCGTCTGGCGAAACTTGACGATGTTGTCCTGCGATGCAAGGCGCGAGAGCGCCGGGATGGCGGCGGTCCCGACCGCTACCCCAAACACACCGATTGGAAACTGCATTAGTCTAAACGCGAAACTGAGCCACGATTGCCCGCCCTCGATGCCTGACACGACAAATACGTCGACCAGGACCTTTACTTGTACGGCAGAAGTGCCTATGATCGCAGGCCCCATCAGACGCATCACTCGCTTCACGCCGGGATCCGAAAAACTGAGCAATGGCGAGAAGCGGAAACCTACCTTTATCAAAGACGGGACCTGTATAAGAAGCTGGGCCGCGCCGCCGATCAGGGTCCCGATGGCCATGCCGATGATCGCCCACTGTGCGGCGGAGGTTGGAACAACGGTCTTATCGTTTGAGATCTCCCAGCCGCCTTCGCTGAGCCAATAGGCGAAACCGATACCGAAAACGATCGAACAGATGTTGAAAGCTGTTGACGCCGAGGCGGGAATCGCAAAACGCCCCTTCGTATTCAGCACTCCCATCGCCAATGCCGCGAGAGCAACCAAAAGAATGAAGGGAAACATTATCTGCGTGAGCGTGACCGCGAGCTGAGCTTTCTCCGGCGTAAATCCTCTCGCCAAAAGCGGAACAACATACGGCGCTAGTAAGATCCCGATCAGAGTTATACCGCTCATCACAACCGCCAGGACATTAAAGACCAAGGCGGCAAGCCGCCAAGCCTCGATCTCGGTCTTTTTGATCTGGTAATCCGTGAAGACCTTTACAAAGGCGGCTGACAGAGCACCCTCGGCAAAAAGGTCGCGAAGAATGTTTGGGATCTTGAAGGCGACGACAAATGCATCGTAAAGAAATCCTGCACCGAAGAAACGCGCAAAAACCGTCTCACGCACCAAACCGAGAAGCCGCGAAAACATCACGGCAATTGATACTATACCGGCCGAGCGGGCGACACTCGCATGTTTGACTGCGGGAGTTCCACTCTCCGCTTCGACCGGAAGTTCAGCCGCGGGATCGCCGCTCGTCTCGGGTATTTCGGGTTCCGGCTTTTGAGTTTCGTTCATTGATGGGCCGGGAAATTATCTCACGCGAAAAGCAAAGAAAAAAGGAAGCCGCGATAGCTTCCTTTGATTTTGCTTGCGATCTTAATTCACGATTTTCACTCGTTTCCGAGCGTGGCGTTATCCGGATAGCTAATCCTCGACCGGGCCAATCTCGAGTCTATCGAAGTAGCGATGTACTGTACGGGCACGGCGCCGCCGAACTGCCCCTGAACAAGGGAAACAAAAAAGTTTTGGAATGAACGAAAACGGGGAACGCTTCCACGCTGATTGAAAATAACGAAAAGCAATTTGCCGTTTCGCGTGTTGACCTCGCCTGCTAACGCACTCACGCCGCCGTCAGTGTTATTCAGAGTTCCTGTTTTGCCTACGACACTTCCTTTCGAAAAGTCGGTATCAAACCGGCCTTCGAGAGTCCCTTTGTCGATCCCGGCGACCGGCATTATGTCGGCATAGGTCATCTTGTATTTTGCCAGATCGGACCGCAGAGCCCGGAGCAGCCGCATCATCGCGTTGGGCGTAACACGGTTATATCCAAGACCGCTCGAGGTTTGGATGGAAAATTCGGCCGGCGGCACATTCGCGTTCAAATGAACGATACGGGCCACTGAGTAAGGACCGCCGAGAAGGTCGCCCAGACGCTCGGAAAGGAAGTTATTTGAGTAGCAGAGTGTTGCTTTCAGGATCTCGCGAACCGGTGCCGACTCGTGCGTAAAGAGGTGACTCAGGCTGCTGGGACTAGGCTGAACATATACACTACCGGTAAATGTGATGGACGGTATCCCGGCCACGGTCCCAAACTTGCCGGAATGGGAAAGGTAATCGAGCCACGCCCTGGTTGCAGCTGCCGACCGCTTCGCGGGATCCATTACGTTAAATAATGTTCGCCCGGAAACCTGTGGTGAATTCGAATAGTTCATCACGAAATTATCCGTAACGATCATATCGCCTGAAATGGAGCGTATCCCGAGCCGGTTGAGCTCATTAGCCAGCGAGATGGCATGCTGATGGCTGAACATCGGGTCCTTGCCGGACACGTACAGATTACCCACCAGCGTTCCGGTGCTTGTGTCGATCGCACCGTCGGTATACACGTTTGTCAGGAACCGGAACTCAGGCCCAAATGTCTTGAGTACAGCGTAGGCCGTCGCGATCTTGACATTTGAAGCGGGGTTAAATGTGTAACTGGAATTGCTCTCAAGGACGACATTGCCGTCCAGCGATTCGATCAAAACACCCGAATAGCCGGGAATGTCAACACTCGCCAGAGCCGGGAAAAGGGTGCGAACTCCGCCAGATCCAACGCCTGCAGGGGCGACACTGCCCGTCTTCATTACGAGCGGTGTTGCCGAAGGTACAGCAGAGTTGTTCTGCGTTGGTACGACAATGTCCTGAAAAAGTGGCGGACGGGGATCCTGGCCGGCTGCTGCTACACCGCTCAATAGAATCGCGGCGACGGCGAACCATTGTAATTTGATTACATGCAATTTTCCCATTTAGTGTTCGGACGATTTTATCGACAGGCAGGCTTTCGCGGGGCATGGAAAGCTACGCAAATAACAATATACACTGAGCCTCTCAAAAATTCAATCTCTGCGTCCTCCGCAGCCTCCGTCGACCAATTTGATGCAAGGCGGGGAAAGCTAAGATGCTTTCTATTGTGAGGGCTTTGGCTCCAGCCCGTTTTCCGTCACGCGAGCGATATGTTTGGTCATAGTTATTCGCGTGCCATCGTCTGAAGTTTCAATACGGACCTCGTCCATCAGACTTTTGATAAGCTTTAGTCCCCACCCGCGACGACCACCTTCGACACCGGGCACAACGGGATCTTTATCGGTCAGGCGAAGTCCCCTGTTGGCTACGGTTATCGTGATCTTCTCGCCCTCTACCGCGAAAGTCTGGTAAATACGGCGATCTGGGCTCAGTGAATGCTCGGCTGCATTGATGCACGCTTCAACGAGTGCGGTCTTGATTTGATTGATTACCTTTGTGGGGAAATTGTGCCGCCTGACGATCTCTTCAACAGTATGAGCAGCTATCATTTCCGTATCGTCGCCCATCGGTACAATAAATTCGTAAACTTCCGCTTTCGAGTTAAGTTCCGACGCTTTCTCACCGGACAAAAGTTCGTGAAGGATCTCGACTTGTTGACGACTTGAGCCGATGGCGCCACGTGAATTGAGTGTCGCCATCGCGTCGTCGTCAAAACCTTCGGGAGCGACCAGCCAGAGTTTGTAATTGTCAAAATTGCAGTTGAGGGCGGCCATCTCAAGCCGGTCACACCAGAAATCGGCAGCTTTACGGGAGGCCTCAAGCTTGCTATCGATCTCAACTGCGATCCACGCTATTTCTGCCTGCCCGGTCTCTTCAATGACGCATATAGCCGTGGCAGAGCGTTCGGGCTCGCATATCTCGTCGAGGGGCGGGTAATATGCCGAAGTTACGGCTGAGAACACGCACTTCGGGAGCCGGATGGAAGAACGGTCGGCTTGCATTGCTTTTGACATCTGCTCCCTGGGCCCACCCTTTAATTCGTTCTTGTATCTGGTGTAATCAAGAGTAAGGGATGATATCTGCCTGCCGTCGAATGACTCCATTATTTCGAGCAAGCCGAGCGAAGAATTCTTTCGATAAAATCGGGACATCAACTCCGGCGCCCGCCTAACAATTTTGGCGGTCGTCTCGCCGACGATGAGCGCCCGCCGTTTGTCACTCGATCCGAGAAGTGCTCTAGCCTCGATATAATCTCGTAGAAGAATATTGCCAGTGTCGAGCGTCACATGTGACGCGTCAAGGTTGATCATCTCGTGATGATAGAGCGAATCGAGAACGGCTCGGAGACCAACGTCACTCATCCCCGTTTGCTCGCTCCATAGAGCCAGAGGCGATCGGTGCCGTTCTGTATCCACGGTTTCCTTCAAAAGCCCGACAAGACGAGCCTGGGCCTCGAGGTCGGGAGCAATTCGGTCGAGAATATCGTCGAAGCGCCGGCTCAATCTGCCGCCGAATAATTCGTCTGTATAAAACTGTTCAGTCAGGGAGAAGGTAGAAAGCCCGGCACCGGAATCGTGAGCAGAGGACATGAAAGTCGATATATGCCCGGCGCTGCATCCAAGCTGCACGACAATGAGGTCCCTCGTCTGATCGTTAACTGGGACTCCAAGCGAGGCGGCCTTCTCCGCTACCAGTCTGCCGCCCTCGGAAAACGATAGCTGTTCGATCCGCATTATCGGGAACCCGGTACGTCCGTAAAGAAACCGCCTCTGTCCGCAAAACACGACGGGAACAGGGCTTCTTTGAAATGTCGATGTGATGTCGTCCAGAAAACCGGCCCCGCCTTCAAGCGTCAATGCGTTATGGAGGTCGTCGATAATGACGAACATGCGAACCCCTCCGGCAGCAGCTCGAAGTGGTGCACTGAGGCAGTGACGTACGAACGACCTGATATCAGCGTAGACATCGTCATGGTAGGAATCGATAAGTTGATGGAGCCAATCGGCGTTGCCGGCAAGGTCAGACAGTTCCTTCAGTTCGGGCGACGCGTTCACCATGGAGGGATCCTTGATCTTGAACGCCACCGATTGGGTCAAAAACTCCTTTAGAAAACGACTCGCCGCGGCCTGCGAAGTCGAGTCACTGCTTTTGACACAATAATAAAAAGGGGAGACGACATCCTGGTCAAGGAAGAGGTGATCGTAAACCTGGGTCAGTAATTCGGACGAACCCGAGGCAGGAGGAGCAAGAACGGCGATCCCCGTGGAGACACTTTCCCCCCGGCCATGGGCAAGCAATCGCTCCAGTTCAACGGTGCGTCCAACGAACGACTCGCGTTCTGTCGCTGAGAGAACCCTCGTAGATGTCGAAACTGTCTCCATTGTTCTTTTGGCCGTCATTGGGTGTTGACCTTATCTTCAAACGCCAGCACACGGTTGCGGCCGCTCCGCTTCGCCCGGTAAAGCGCCTGGTCAGCCGCCGAAACCAGATCTGCATCCCGACAAAGTTCGGCGGAACAGCTCGAGATCCCGATGCTGATCGTCACGGGCCGTTCGGGAAATCTTGTTTGTTCAATGTTCGAACGGATGCGTTCAGCGATAGTCCACGCCTCCTTGTCAGTAGTCTGAGGGAGAAGGACCGCGAACTCTTCGCCGCCAAACCGCGCCGCAACGTCCGCCCCACGAAGTGTTTCGCGGATTATGTTGCCCACCAGTTTCAGGGCTTCGTCTCCGGCAGGGTGGCCAAAATGATCGTTATATGATTTGAACTCATCAACGTCCAACATCATGAAGCTCATCGGATAGCCATGCCTGTTGGAGCGCTTGGTCTCTTCTGTCAGGCGTTCTTCCATATAACGCCGGTTGAGCAGTCCGGTGAGGGAATCGGTAACAGATAATTGTTCGAACTGACCAGCTTTCTCCCTGAGTTCCGCCCTATCTATCGCAATGCCGATCTGTGGTGCGATCGCCTCAAACAACTCGAGCGAGGACTTATCAAAGGGTTCTCCCGACGCCCGGTCGGCAAAATTCATAACGCCAATTACCCGCCCACCGACCGAAATAGGGGAACTTAAAAAAGACGGGGTCTTGTAATGCCTGCTCTCCGTGTCCGGGAGAATACCGGCCTTCGAAATATCTTCCACAGCGATGGCCCGTTGTGTCGTGAAGACATGTTTAGCAATACGTTCTCCGATCGCATCATCGCCTTCGAATGATTTCTCCGTACCCAGCATCGCTTTGGTCTGAAATTGACCGCTCTTTTCGTCGAAGACAAGCATCGACGACCTTTCTGCCTTGAGGATCTCCGCCGCATTCTGCGTAAGGCTCATCCAAAGATCCTCATTCTCGATACTTTTCAGGGTTTCGCTAAACCTCCGGACAGCGGTTGTTAGCGAATCTCCTCGAACGACCTCTGATCTCAGACGGAGGATCTCGAACTGTTGAGCAATAGATCGGCAGACCCGCACGATCTTTTCTCGGTGAGTATTGTCGACCGGGTCGAGAACAGCGACAGCCGCAGAAATTTCACCGCCGATCCCAATTGGGAAAAGGCTCATTTTTCTTGCATGTTCTTGAGGCCGCCCTTTCGGGCGTTCACCAAGTTCGAGCGGCACGCCGTCGGCGAGAGCCTGCAAAAGCCGTTTGTCGCCCGATGCAATGGCAATGCGGAGTCGTTTGCCCTTTATTTTTCCTAATGCGGTCGAATTCTCAAGTCTGTTTCCGTTCCTTTTGAGCCATACCAGTGATCGAAGCCCTAAATGCTTGGATAAAAATTCAAGGGTAGCTAAAGATGCGTCAGCGTAATCTAAGTCCAAGAGAGATCCAAAAAAGGATCGCCATTCGGTGATCTCAGCGGTACGGTTTCTGGACCCGATCGGACCGGAGCTCTCGATTGTGGGCAATTGTTCTGCCGCCGATTCGGCGAGGATACGTGTGACGGCATCCGTGTCCTCGTTTTGGGAAATGGGCGGCAGGTCGGTTGGATCAGGCCTTTTGGGCGAAGGCTCTGCTTCCACTTCCAGTTTGCCCAATTCACTCACCGCCTCTTCAAGTTGTCGGGAAGATCCGCTTATTAGGACGTTATCGAACAACTCGTTCGGCGAAAACCGGCTCCAATCGCCGGAAATTGCACGCTCCGTGGCTTTTTTATATTCACTTGTATCGGTGAACGCTCGTCCGACAACCGCCGCGAGTGTGCTTTGACCCGTTTGAAACGAAACGGCGCGGCAATCGAGACCCGCGTGACAGCGGTACTCAGCAACCCCGCCGGATGCGATCACGCGTTCAAATGCGGCCCCGCAATATTTGTCGCAATCCGTTGAAAAACCGGGTCCGGGATTTAGTTCGTGGCAGATCGAGTTATTGTTGGACGTATGGATCTCCTGCCGGGAAGCGTCGATGAACGAGATCGCCAGGCCGCTCTCGTCCGCTTGCCGATCAATTTCAGCTATTTTTTTGAGATCCACCGATCGATCCATTAGTTGATACGACCGCTGAGCTTCAACGCGATAAGAGCCTGCGGTTCCAACAAATTACTCACCCCTTGTAGGTCGCAAATACGACTAATGCGATTTAATTTTCATTTAATAGGGACTTTGAGGTGTCCCCATAGCCTCAACGTACCATTCTTTTGCGTGTGTCACCTGGCAGACGTTTTTCACTGCACCGACGTAGTATGCTCGTCCAGTGCCGTAGACCGCTCACGAACTTTGAACGGGAGCGAGCGTGACGTCGGTTAACTATTGATACGATCTAATTATATAAACTCCAGGAGGCCAAACGAATATGATCAACGATTACGAAGCAACAAAACCAATAACAAGTGATGCAACCTTAGGCTCGTCCGATGTGGCAGATAACGACGCGGTGATCGCGTTGTTAAATAGCTTGATCGAGACATGCAAGGACGGCGAGCAGGGTTTCAAGGAGGCAGCCGAAGGAGTGGAAAGGTCAGATCTTAAATCGACATTTTACGAGTATTCGCAGCAGAGATCGCAGTACGCTGGCGTCCTGCAAGGACTCGTCCGCTCTCTCGGTGGAGATCCTGAGTCGGGCGGCAGCCTTTCCGGCGCTGTCCATCGCGGTTGGATAAACATCAAGTCCGCTGTTACCGGCCAAGACGAGGCCGCGATCCTCAATGAATGTGAACGCGGCGAAGACGTGGCGAAAGAGGCTTATGAAAGTGCCCTCCAAACAAGACTGCCGTCTAATGTCGAGGACGTGTTGAGACAGCAGTCTCAAGGAGTGCAGGCAGCCCATAATCGTATCCGTGATCTGCGAAATACGGAACGTCGGGCGGCTTCGTCCTAATTTAAGATCAGTAAGAAAAAAAGGTCCCGGCAAATGCCGGGCCTTTTTTTGTTATTGTCCGATGGCACGAAGCCCCGCAGCTTCGTTCTCCTCGACGTAAGGATGCTCGCTGCTGATACGGATGCAGGCCGCGTAATGCAGCGGCTTGATCTCGACAAGCTGCGGAACGATCGTCTTACATTCTTCGATCGCGAATGGGCAACGGGTATGAAACGGGCACCCGGACGGTGGGTTCATCGCCGATGGCACATCGCCTTTGAGTATGATCCGCTCGCGTTTCGCCTCGATCTCGGGGTCCGGTATTGGAACGGCGGATATGAGGGCCTTCGTGTAGGGCATCAGCGGTTCTCTATATATCTCTTTGCCGCCGGCCAATTCAACGATCCTGCCTAGGTACATAACCGCTACGCGGTCTGAAAGATGCCGAACGGCCCGCAGGTCGTGCGAGATAAACAAATACGTGAGATCCTTTTCCGCCTGAAGCCGTTCCATCAGGTTCATTATTTGCGCCTGGATAGAAACGTCGAGTGCAGAGATCGGTTCGTCTGCGACGATGAACTCAGGATCAACTGCAAGCGCCCGGGCGATTCCGATGCGCTGGCGTTGCCCGCCCGAAAATTCGTGAGGATATCGTTTAACAAAGCGGCGGCTTAGACCCACCGTCTCCATCAGTTCCTGCACCTTAGCATCGACCGCGTCACCTTTGGCAAGGCCAAAAGTCCTGATGGGTTCACCGACGATGTTCCCGACCGTCATTCGTGGATTCAGACTTGCGTACGGGTCCTGAAAGATCATCTGCAGGTGCTTGCGCTGCTCCCGCATAGCTGACGCAGGCAAGTGAGCAAGGTCTTTACCGTTATAAAAGACCTTTCCGCTAGTCGGTTCCGTCAGCCGAAGGATAGCTTTTCCCAAAGTCGATTTGCCGCAGCCGGATTCACCCACAAGACCAAGCGTTTCGCCTTTTTTTATATCGAGTGATACTCCGTCTACAGCTTTGACAGTCCGGGATTGAGAAAACATTCCGCCGCCGACGGTAAAATAGACCTTAAGGTCCTGGAGCGAGATAAGGCTGTTTCCGTTAGTTTCAGTCATTACTTGATATCTCTCTCCGTGATCGAATCAGCGTAAACCTCGGCCGCAAAATGACAAAGTGAATGGTGTCCTTCATTTATCTGGACGAATGGTGGAAACTCCCTGCTGCAGATCTCTTCAGCACGATAACACCGCTCATTGAAAGGGCATCCGGGCGGCAGATGGGCTACGTCCGGAGGCAGGCCGGGGATCTGATACAATTCCTTCCCCTGCTCGTGTGCAGGATCGGGAACGCTCTTCAACAGACCCTTGGTGTACGGGTTAGCGGGGGTGGCAAAAAGTTCCCGGGTAGGAGCTTGTTCAAAGACCTTGCCGGCGTACATCACGATTATCTTGTCCGTCATGCCGGCAACAACACCCAGATCATGCGTGATCAGAATGACGCTGGTCCCCATGCGGTCTTTTAGCTCCTTTATCAGATCGAGGATCTGGGCTTGAATGGTCACGTCAAGAGCGGTCGTTGGCTCGTCGGCGATCAGCAGCTCGGGATCGCAGCTCAAGGCCATGGCGATCATGACCCTTTGACGCATTCCGCCGGAGAATTCGTGCGGATAGCTATGGATCCTATCCTCGGCATCCGAAATGCCGACAAGTTTGAGCATTTTGACCGCGTGCTGAAAGGCCTGGTCACGGTCATGTCCCAGATGAAGGCGCGTGACCTCCATCAACTGTTCCGAGATCTTGAGGAACGGGTTGAGCGACGTCATCGGATCCTGAAAGATCATAGCGATACGACGCCCCCGGATCTTGCGGACCTCATCGATCGGCAGGGTCAACACGTCAGTTCCATCAAACATCACTCTGCCGCCGGCGATCTTTCCCGGAGGTTCAGGAATGAGCCGCATGACCGACAGATTAGTGACGGATTTTCCACTACCGGATTCACCAACGATGCCCAGCGTCTCGCCCTTTTGAAGGTCAAAAGAAATCCCGTCGACGGCCTTTACAACCCCGTCTTCAGTCATGAAATAGGTCTTGAGCCCCTCGACCGACAGTATCGTTCCGTTATGATCGCTCATCTGTTAATCAAAACTTCCTCGTTTGCGGGTCGAGAGCATCCCGCAAGCCATCACCCAAAAAGTTAAGGGAGAATAATGTGAGTGCCATCGTTATGCCCGGAAAGAGCAGCTGCCATGGATACACCGCTATGTTCTTAATGCCGTCAGCGGCGAGGCTTCCCCATGACGCGAAAGGAGCCTGGACGCCGATACCTAGAAACGACAAGAAGGCCTCGGTCAGCATCACGCTAGGGACCGTCAAGGTCGCGTAAACTATTACTGGGCCAAGGGCGTTCGGCACGAGATGGCGGAAGATTATGGCAGGGGTCGAGACGCCGGTCGCCTTTGCCGCAAGAACAAACTCCTGATTCTTCAACGAAAGTATCTGCCCGCGAACGACCCGGGCCATTGTCAGCCATGAAACGAGTCCGAGGGCAAAGAAGAGCAGGAAGATCTGTGCAAGTCCCTGGTTGCCGGCTCCGCCAAAGGTTTCGGCCATCGACTTGATCCAGCTCGGTGTGTTCGGTCCACCAAAAACGGAAAGGAGAACGATGACGATCAGGATGTAAGGGATCGCATAGATGATATCGACGATACGCATCATAATGTTGTCGATCCGTCCGCCAAGGTAACCCGCGATCGCCCCGTACGAGACACCGACAACGAGAGACACTATGGTCGAAATGACGCCTACCATCAGCGAGATGCGGCCGCCTTGCAGAACGCGGGCGAGCATATCGCGGCCCGCCTCGTCCGTGCCCATCGGATGCTTGGCCGAAGGCGGGAATGAACTCACAAGCTCCCCATTTCCAACGTCCGAGGGTATGTAGTCCGCTGTAAGCCCCGTCGCCAGCCGAATGATCAGCGGACCGATCGTCACCGCGATGATCATTAGTACCATTACGACAAGACCAAAGACGGCAAGCTTGTTCTTTAACAGCCGCCGCCAGGCATCGCGGCCTAACGAGGTTCCTTTAATAGTTTCGACATTCTCTGCCATATAACTTTTCAGTGATTGCCGTCCGTATCCAAGCGATTGGATACTCGGCCGTCGATCATCTGCTGTTCGCTATTCGTATCTGATACGGGGGTCCAGAAACCCGTATGAGATGTCCACTACAAGGTTAAAGATCATGATCAATATCGAAAGGAAGGCAACGATACCGAGGATCAGCGGCTCATCGCGGTTCAATACCGATTGAATAAAGATATTGCCGAGTCCGGGGATCGCAAAAACTTTTTCAACTACGACGGTCCCGGCCAAGAGTGATGCAAGAGCCGGTCCGGTAAATGAAACGACGGGAATAATTCCACCGCGGAGGCCGTGTTTCAGCAAAACTGTTTTTTCATTAAGGCCCTTTGCCCGGGCTGTACGAATATAATCGGACCGCATGACCTCGAGCATGCCGGCGCGTGTCAAACGGGCGATATATGCCATGTAGATCGCTGCAAGCGTTATGACGGGCAGCACCAGGCTCGAAATGCCACCGCCCCAGCGAGCCGGGGGCAGGATAAAGAGCCAAAGTGAAAAGACCAGAACGAGGATCGGCCCAAGGACAAAATTGGGAACAGAGAGGCCAAGCATGGCAAAGCCCATCGAACTATAATCAAAAGGAGAATTTTGCTTCAACGCCGCTGTCAGGCCCGCAGCAAGCCCGATAAGAAGAGCGAGCACGTAGGCTAGTAGTCCAATGGTCGCCGAGTACGGAAAGTGCCGGTAGATGATCTCGTTAACGGATTGGCCCGTATATCTAAGCGACTCGCCGAAATCCAGCCTTATGATATTGACCATCATCATGCCGTACTGCTGGTACCACGGTTTATCGAGGCCATATTTTTCGCGGATGTTTTGCTCCACCGCAGGAGGCAGCGCCCGTTCACTGATATAAAAGTTTCCCGGGGCCATCCGTATCAGGCCCCACGTCAGTGTCACGACGAGCAGGGCCATCGGAACAATGATGAGGAGCCGACGCAAAATGAAATTAAGCATGGATGTTTTGTTATTCCGCCGCCGCGGTGTTCCCGTTTTTGGCCAACTCTCTAGATTTTTCGAGGTTTAGCTGCGACTGCATAAGCTGGGCGATCTGCTGCTCAACGCGTGAATCCTCGTCTTTTAAGATATTGTCGACATTCGAATCCCACTTGGCGGGATCGCGTTCGATGTAGACAAACTTCCACGCGTGCACCGTGCCGGCGTTCGGATATAGACCACGCACATATGGCTTTTTGATCCAGTTGGTTCCTGACGTGGAAAGGGGTATTACGATCTGCTGGCTCATGACCAGAAATTCAGCCTCGGCGAGTTTTTCAAATCTGGCCTCGGGATCATTCAGCTTATTTGCATCGTCAAGAAGTTTGTCATATTTCGGATCATGCCAGCCGGTGGAGCTGTCATTCTTTGCCGAATAGAACAACGCCAGATAAGTGAAGGGGTCCATGTAGTCCGCGACCCATCCTCTCCGCGCAAAACCACTATAGTCGAGGGCTTTCGTAGTAGGAAGAAACGTCTTCCATTCCATATTGTTGAGCGGAACCTGTATGCCGAGATTCTGTTTCCACTGTGCCTGAAGGAACTCGGCAATCGCCTTATTGCTTTCAGACGTGTTGTACATCACATTTACCTTGTCAAAGGGAAATGTCGGGCATGCCCATCCGTTTCCTTGCTTCTGAACCGGGAAGCCAGCCTCACCCAGCAGTTTTCGGGCCCGGTCGGCATCGAAGATCCTTTGTTTCCACTGTTCGGGTGCAATATTATTCTTCTTCAACAGTTCGCCGTACACCTTGGTGCGGGCCCGTTCGTACCTGGGAAAGATGCCCTCGGGGGTAAAATCAACGAGCGGTTTGACCGTTTTTCGAAACTTCGCGAGGGCCTCGCGATCGACAGCGAGGGCGAATGCCTGACGAACCTTGATATCGTTCATGGGCGCCCGAGTTGTATTCATCGCGTAGTACTCGATCGAGGCTTCAGGAAACAATAAATACTCGTCCTTATACTGTTTGACACTCTCGATCCATCCCGATGGAACCGTGTGATTGTAGGTAGCGTCGATGCGCCCGGCTTTGTAGAGATTGAGCATCGTAGTCTGCTCGTCAAGCGGGTAGAACTCGATCCTGTCTAAATGTACGTTGGCAGCGTCCCAGTAACTGGGGTCTTTGACGGCGATGATCTCATCGTAGGGCCGGTGGGCCTGAAGGAGGTAGGCTCCGCTTGTAACTATATTTTCAGGTTTCGTCCACTGGGACCCAAACTTTTCAACAGTCGGAGGATGAACGACCCGGAAATACTGATGGGCCAGAAGGCCTAAGAAATATGGGGCCGGCTGAACGAGCTTGATGCGGAAAGTGTGATCATCAATAGCTTCGTATCCGATATCTTCGGCTTTGATCGGCACCAATTCCTTTCCCGCGATCGCTGCTTTAAGTTTAGGGTTCTTTTCAAGCAACGTATTCCGCGATTTCTCATCGGACGGCACTGTGACCCGCATTGGCTCGTCAAGCTTGCGATGGAATTCCGTATCCGCTCCGAAGTTGTCCGGTTTGACAGGAGCTTCCGCAGCCGGGTCAGCACCCGGCTCAAGATCGCTCTCATGAAGAAAATGACCATTCTTATCCTTCACGAATGACTGTCCCGAGTTGTACGGCTCGGCATATTTCACGTAATAGGCAAGATATGCGTTTTCAGCCGCCAGTTCGGGTGACAGCGCCCGCCGGAACGTGTAGACGAAGTCGCCGGCTTTGACCGGATCCCCATTCGAGAACTTTGCATTCTTACGCAAATGGAAAAGGTACTCGGTCCCGTCGTCGCTCACCTCCCAGCTTTCAGCGATCGCCGGGATCGCTTCCATGGATTTCGGATGATATTCCACCAATCCGTCGAAAAACGCCATGATCACCCTGGCTTCAGGTTGTCCGGTCGGTACCTGCGGGTCGAGTGACTGCGGCTCGGAGCCCGAAACATATTTCAAGACGTTTTCGCGAGGTGCTGCTGTTTGTCCGAAGTATTTACTGGACGCTGACGAGGTGCAGCCGGAAATAAATGAGGCGAGGACGGCGATTGCCAGTCCGAACTGAAACTTGCTTGAGCGGATCCCTTTCATAACGAACTCCAAAACTGGTTATTCTGATCGTGAAAGCCTAAACCGCGAAATTTGTAATGGTTACCTGACCAAAGTTAAACAAGGCTATCACCGAATATCGGTCTGAAGCAAGGTACGGAGCTCCGGATCGACTGGTTCTAATGGGGAGAACTTTATGACAATCACGCGATTATTCTGGCCATTATCAATACGATTCCCGTTTCGCGGCACCCGGTTGCCAGTCATTGTCTATGCTAACTTCCTTCAACGACGGTGCATCAAGCCCGTTTAATTCGAACCCGCGAATATATGGTTTTACCAGCGAGTACGACGTCGGAAAATATAGAGGTATTGCAGTCATTTCAAAAAGGGCTTCATCCACGGCGTCGGGCAATACCTGAGAGTTCTCCTCAAGATCGGCTTCCTCGGAAGGTTCCGGAGAATCTTCGTTCGTGTTCAAATTTTTGCTGCCGGTGCCAAGGTCTGTCGGGGTTTCGAGCTTTTCTTTTAGATCGACAATACGGATTTTCTTAGTGCTTCCGTGAATCGCCACCAAATTCACTAGCTCATCGTTCGTTGGCAATACGACCCCACGCCTAATGAGATCAAAATCGCCGATTCGCCGGACCTCATCCATTTCCGACGTTTCTTTTACGATGATCACGCTATCAAGGTTTAAGTATTGCTTCCACATTCGTGTGACGGACGCGGCAACCCGCTGCTGCACGTCATTTCTGTTGATAACCAACCGGATGGGCGGAAAGCCTATTCCGCCAGGGTAACCTGCGTTTTCCAATAGGTCATTTGCCTTTTTGACGTCATGGGAAAGAGTCGCGGTTCTTTTTTTTAGCAGAGGCGAGAAGGCATAGGCGGGCTGCGTGGTGCCTTGCAGATCCCCGACAGCCAGTTTTTCACGATCGATCGCAAGAGCCAGTGCCTGACGGATCCGCCGATCAGCGAAGGGGTGCCGGGTTGTGTTCACCTCATAGAAGTTGACCGCATTATGCGGGGTACGGCGAAAGTCATCGAAGGGGGCCAGCAGTTTTACTCCTACCGGTTCAAAGCCAACGTTTGTAACGACATCAACCTCGCCATTCCGGTACGCTTCCAATGCGGCCTCAGCGGTATCAGCGGCTACCAGACGAACCCTCGACAACGCGACCGAATCTTTTTTCCAGTATGTCTCAGACTTCTCCAGTGTTATTGAGCTCTGACCCACATCAGTGATCCGGAATGCCCCGTTTGTTGGTGCTTGGGCGTCCAATGGGGAAGTTTCGAAGTTGGCACCGTCCCCGAAAATGGGGTGAAAAACAGGATTGGCAACCAGCTTGGGGAAATCCTTGTCTGGCGAATTAAGTTCTACGCGGAGAGTATGGTCGTCAATCGCTACGACTCCGAATTTTTTTTCCGCGTTCTTTCCGGCGGGCTTGGTCTCCTGTCCGGGTTGAGATATTCCGGTCCCGACTTCCGACGGGGAAGGCGAAGCGGACGGTTCGGACTGAGCGCTGTTGGCGGAGGGACGAACGGACCTTTCTTCAGATTCCGGTGCTGACACGAGAAAATCGACGGATTCTCCACCCGGTCGATCACTCGTTGTGTCCCACGTATTCATACCAGAGATGTTCTGGAAAAGGTGGTTATTTGCGGTACGTTCACCGAGATCGACGAGGCGTTTCCATGACCGGACAAAATCATGTGCCGTCACCTGCTCGCCATTTGACCATTTGGCTTCGTTTCGCAGCTGAAACGTCCAAGTGCGGAGATCTTTACTCGACCGCCAACTCGAAGCGGCGGCCGGGACAGGTGCCAACGTTCGGCTGTCGAGATCGGTCAGACCCTCGTAAATGGCTCGGATAAGGTCGGTCTCGGGAGGGGCTGCCGCCCTGGCCGGATCGGACCCGCCGGGAGTTTTGCCATTTGACCATCGGAGTTCCTGAGCCGGGGGCGGAGTGGTTACCGAATAAAAGGGCTCGATCTCGGGACGCTGTAGCTGGTTGCAGGCGAGAAGCGAGAAAGAAATCAGGCCCAGAGCTATCAGGGACAGCCCGCGAATTCCTTTTTCTACCCTCAACTCCATGAGCATACGGTAATTAATAATCTAATTTGGCCCGAAACTTCAGCTTTTCAAAGATTTCGATCACTTGCTGCCGGGTGCTTTCGAATCCTTTTGACGTATCGACGAGATGATCGGCGTACCGTTTTTTCTCATCTTGAGGCATTTGTGACCCGATCCGTTTCTTCGCATCCGAAGCAGTTAATCTGTCCCGCTCCATCAATCGCCTTAACTGGATCTCGGGCTCACACCAGACAACTATCAGCTCATCGAACCGGGCATAGCCACCGGATTCTATCATGAGTGCCGCATCGATGATCGCAACACCACCGGGATCAGTTTTCTGTAAAGCCTTTATCCAAAGATCCTGCCTTTCGATGACCAACGGATGTACTATTGCATTAAGCAGCTTTCTCTTCGAATCATCCGAAAAGACAATAGAACCAATTTTTTGACGATCCAAGCTTCCGTCAGGTTGTAAGACCGGCAGGCCGAATGTTTCGACGATTCGTCTAAGTCCCTCGGTTCCCGGTTTAACGACCTCGCGGGCTGTCACATCGGCATCGAGTGTATGACATCCCAACTCACGGAAAACCTCACAGACAAAAGTTTTGCCGACAGCTATCGAACCGGTTAATCCAACTTTTAACATTAAACAGCGCGATTGTGCCTTTTAGCGAGTTTTTCTACATTGAATTCCGCTATTTCATTTAAGGTGAACCCAAGTTCATCAGCGCAGGCGGAAATGTACCAAAGTACATCGCCGAGTTCGTCGAGCAGCTTCTCCCGGGTTTCGGTAGTTATGACGCCGTCGTGGTCACGCTGGATCTTTTTGACAATATTTGCGACCTCGCCTGCCTCGCCGGCAAGGCCAAGTGTCGGATATTCCAGGTTGCTCAACCGACGCGGATAAAGGGCCGTCTTGCTGGCCGCAGATTGATAATCTTCAAACTTCATATTTTATCGTTGGATCGAAAAAGATCGCGCCGGCTACGCGCGGCGGTGACGGTGTTCTTCATTAGCATTGCGACCGTAAGCAGGCCGACCCCGCCGGGGACGGGAGTGAAGTTTCCAGCCTTTTCCATCATCTCTTTGGGGTTAGCATCCCCTACAAGCGTCGATCCACGCTTTTCGATCGAGGCCAGACGCTTCTCGAGCTCAGCAACAGAGAAAAGCTCGTGCGCTCTTTCCGAATCTGAGACACTGTTGATCCCGACGTCGATCACCGTTGTTCCTTCAGAAATATGTTCGCCCCGGATAAAGCCAGCTTTGCCGATCGCGGCAACCAAAATATCCCCCTGGCGCGTTATCGCACCCAGGTCCACGGTTCGTGAGTGACAGATGGTCACCGTCGCGTTTTCCTTCAACAGAAGCATCGCCATCGGCTTTCCGACGATATTACTTCGCCCAACGATGACGGCGTGTTTGCCTGTAATACCGATGTTTGACCTCTTCAGGATCTCGATCACACCTGCGGGCGTGCAGGGAACTAATGCAGGATAACCTTGCATGAGTCGCCCGGCATTTACAGGATGAAACCCATCGACGTCCTTTTCCGGATCTATTCGTTCCAGAATTTCTCTCTCAGACACATGTTTTGGTAAAGGCAACTGGACCAAAATGCCGTCCACATTAATATCACTATTAAGACGATCCACGACTGCAAGTATTTCGTCCTGCGACGCCTTTTCGTCCAAGTGAATCTCATCAGAGCGAATGCCGATCTCAGCAGCGGTTCGAACCTTATTGCCGACGTAGACCGAAGAAGCAGGATCATCGCCAACCCGCACAACTGTGAGGCCTGGCCAAATTCCGTGCGTCCTGGCCATCTCAGCGACATCTGCTGCTACCTCAGTTTTTATTGCTTCGGCGATAACCTTACCGCTCAGAATGTTTGCTGACATAATCGTAAGGCGATTTTACATTAATGGGCACTGCTTTGTAAGAATGCGGTGAAAGGTCTTAATTCCAAGCGTTTTTCGGTCATAAAGCTGGCGTTTCGGCGAGGCCGACCGCAAGGAGTAGGTTAACCGGTTGCCTCGAATTCCTGATTCCTTCAGAATGTAACCGGACTTATGCGATCTCTACTACTTCTAATCTCTTCGATCGTTTTGTTATCTGCCTGCGGGAGCAGTTCAATCGAAAATAGTAGCTCGACCAACTCAAATGCAAAGCGATACCCCTTGAAGGGGAAGGTCGTTTCCGTTGATCGTGAGAAAAAACGGGCAACAATTGACCATGAACAGATCGAAGGCTTTATGGAAGCCATGACCATGGATTTTCCAATAAAGGCCGATTGGGTCTGGAACGATCTAAATCCCGGTTCCGAGATCAGGGCGGAACTCGTTGTCGACAGTACTGCTGCAGAGCCTTATTGGCTGGAGAACTTAGGGATCATCGCAGCGGCAATCCCCGGTCAGCAACCCGCACAAGATAGCAATGTTGCCCAGATCGGCAAAGATATGCCGGAATTCGTGCTGACAAACCAGGACGGCAAAAAGATCTCACCCAAAGATTTTAAAGGTAAAGCACTCGCAATAACATTCATCTATGCACGCTGTCCCTTGCCGGAATACTGCATCAAAATGTCGACCAATTTCAGTGATCTTGCGAATCAGTTAAATGCCGATCCTGAACGGAAGGACAAGATCCGTCTATTAAGCATTTCATTCGATCCGGAAAATGATACGCCGGAAAAGCTTCGCTCATACGGACTTGGATATCTTGGGAAGGATGCTAAGCCCGATTTCACGGTGTGGCAGTTGGCGGTCGGAAAAGATAAGGAGATCAGAAAGATAGCCGACTTTTTCGGGTTGAGGTACGAGGTGGATCCGGCCGATAAAACGCTTATTAATCACTCATTGCGAACTGCCGTGATCACTCCTGACGGAAAGGTTGCGAAGATAATCTCAGGTAATGAATGGACGGCGGCAGAACTTTTGAAGGAACTTGAGTCTACGCTGTAACTTTTAAGCAGATGCTCGGCGATATACCTCCTTTCCCGCCACAAGTGTGATCAGAACATCTGCCGCACAAGTAGAAAACACCAAAGCAGCATTAACGTCATTGATTGGTTTTTGACGGATCGAGGAGAGCGAAACTACCGCGAGGTCTGCGTCCTTGCCTTGCTCGATGGTTCCTATTTTGCTCTCGAGGCCGAGCGCTTTCGCTCCACCTAACGTCGCGATCTCGAGTATTTCCCCGGAAGTAATAAAGCGACTGCTGCCTACGCGGTTACGTGCAGCAAGGGAAGCAAACCTCGACTCTTCAAATAGATCACAAATATTGTTGCTGGCGACCGAGTCGCTGCCAAGCCCGATTGTGATCCCGGAATTGATCATCGACTCAACCGGGGCGTATCCATGTCCAAATTTTGCGTTTGACTTGGGGCAATGAGCAACCTTCGCCCCGGCGCCCGCAATCCTTTTTATGTCTTCCTCGTTGACGAATACACAGTGAGCAAGGAGCGGTTGAGCGGCGAGAACGCCGATCCGGTCGAGATATTCGATCGGCGTGCTATGAGGGCTGTGCCACTCGAAGCCGAACTTGTCATACACCTCTGTAAAGAAACCGGCACCCTTTGTCAGCAACTCCATCTCACTAGCCGACTCAGCGGCGTGGATCGTAATGGGCACCTTATTCAGGATGGAATACTGCGCGATCACTTCGAAAAGTTGCGATCCGACGGTGTAAGGTGAGTGCGGCGACAAACCCGCCCGAACCAACTCGGTCTCCTGCGATCTTAGATCCTCAAATTTCGACGTCAGAGCCACAAAATCCGTGTCAGCGGTCCTATTATCTGGTGAGAATTCCGTTTCCTGGTAAATGGTCCCGCGAAGTCCAACGGTCTTGAGGGCGGCCATCCCGGCACCTGCGAACCGCCCGATATCTCCAAAGCAGGTTACGCCCGCCTGTGCACCTTCCAAAGCGCCGGAGACAGCCGCTGCTTCAATATCATTTGCCGTAAGCTCTGAACGAAGACTGTTTAGTTTGAGAAGCCAGGAACGAAAGTCATGCTCAACGTCGTCGAGGGCATTGCGCAGGGCAGTGATCTCGAGATGAGAATGACAATTGACGAGGCCCGGCATTATCACTGCTTCGCCCAGGTCTTCGGTATCACAACCTGAAAATTCGGCCTCGATCTCCGATCTATTTCCCACACCCGCGATCCTGTTTCCTTTGATGGCTACGGCGCCGTTCTCAATGAAGTCGGATGAAATGGGAAGCACGAACTGAGCAGCCAGGATCTTCATTTGGTGGGCGATTGTTCGTTCCGATATCGGGATAAGATAGCCGTCACGTAGCTTTTCGTCGAAGGGATGGATATCCGCTCAATGAAATCCGCTTCCGGGAGGGTTGCGGCATCGGTCTCTTTTGTCCATTCTTCGACGCGGCTGGCACCGGCGTTATACGCTGCAAGCATCATCGCAGTCTGTGCCGGCCGACCGCGATACTGCTCGCGAAGCTTTTCCAAATACCAGCAGCCTACCTGAATATTCCGTTCAGGATCGGATAAAAAAGAGTTAACGTCATCAGCCGTCTGCTTTTCAAGCTCCTTAAATCCCGATTCTTTTGCCCATTCTCTTGCAACTGTGGGTGTCACTTGCATTAACCCCACCTCATTGGCGGCCCCTACCGACCAGGGGCGAAAATACGTTTCTTCATAAATGAGATTCCAAACGAGTCTTTCGTCGAGGCGGTAGACACGTGACTGCCGCTCGATCAGTTCGTCAAACCGGTGGATCCAATAGGATGGAAAAAAGAACGAGGCGGAAAGGAAGAGCACTGCGACAATGAACAGGCAAGAAACGATATATCGGATCATGTTCGTCGTCTATGTGTCTTTAGAACGTGAAAGCTCGGACACGACGCTTTTTTCGCGGGGAAGCGTCGGCGATTCGCGGCGGGAGTTGCTGCGTGCCGGGGGCCTTCCCCCGGAGCGTGCCATCTCCGTAAAAAGGTCTACATCGTAGTCTGCTTCAAGCGCCATCTGGCGGCGGATCTCGAGAAGCACTTCAAGAAATTTTGGTCGTCGATACATCGTTCTTAACAATTGTTCACCCACGGCAATGGGTTCGTCAACCATTACCCGACGATGAGTATTTCAGACCCTGGCTATTGCAAGACAGATATTGAGGAAACGTCGCCAAAAACCGTACTTTGAGGAAGCACTGCGTGGTGATCTCGCAGGATCGACTTTACACCGTCAAAGTTTGTCGGAGGAGCCAAAAGAAAGCCTTGACCGTTTTCACAATTGAGGTCTTTCAAAAACTTCAATTGATGCTCCGTTTCGATTCCTTCTGCGACTATGGTCAGCCCGAGGTTTCGAGCCAGCGTTATTATTGCCGTTACGATCTCCCCATTATTTCCATCCTCGTCGATCATCGATACAAATGATCGATCTATTTTTAATGCCGAAACGGGTAATTTTTGGAGGTAACCGAGATTTGAATATCCTGTTCCAAAGTCATCAATGTCGATCTGTACGCCTCGGCTCCGTAGCTCGTTAAGCATTGTGATCGCCCGTTCCTGATGTTCGAAGAAAACCGATTCGGTGATCTCAAGCTTGAGGAATTCTGTCGGAAAGGAAGAGTCTTCCAGTATTTTCAAAATAGTCTGGACCAGGCTTTGCCTGCTGAATTGTTTGCAAGACAAATTTATGCTTAGGGGAAACTGCAGGGAGTCGTCGACGCGGAATGACCCGATCTCCCGACAAGCTCGGGCAAGAACTTGTTCACATAGTTGATCTATTAGACCGATCTCTTCAGCGAGCGGGATAAACTTAGAAGGGGCGAGAGTCCCAAGATCGGGATGTTCCCAACGGGCGAGGGATTCGAAACAAACTATGCGGCCTGTTTCCAGCTCAAAGATCGGCTGGTAGAATACCCCGATCTCACCGCGATCCAGGGCGCGGCGAAGGTCGGTCTCTAGTCGCAGCAGTTCTTTTGCCTCACTGTGCATTACTTCGTCAAAGACCTCGTGTCTCGCTTTGCCTGCACGCTTTGCCTGATACATTGCAGTATCCGCGTCTCGCATCACGTCTTCAGGAGTGATGTGCTTCGCCGACGCATGAAGGATTCCGATACTGGCCGAGCTGTAGATCTCATGGCTCCGGACGGTGAATGGAACACCGAACTTTTGCTGAATTCGATCGCCGATGTGGACCACCTCATCGATGTTGTAATCGCCATGAACGAGCACTGTAAACTCATCACCTCCCAGCCGGGCGACAATATCGTCCGGCCTCATGCATTCTCGCAGCCGGGACGCGATCTCCTGCAATAGTTCATCGCCGATGATATGTCCGAGGCTGTCATTTACATTTTTGAATCTGTCCAGATCGATGAATAAGACACTTACATTATAGTCGTTGAGGGTGCGAGATCTTTCGAGAGCGTTCGCAAGCTTGTTCATGAAAAAGAGCCGGTTCGGCAACCCGGTTAAGGCATCATGGTTTGCCTCGTACTTTAGCTTCTCATCCGCAAGTTTCTTGTCCGTAATATCCTGGATCTGGAAGATCAAATTTGGCCTTCCCGAAGAGGCGTTGTTGGCGGCAGATACGCTGAGGGCGGTCCAAACGATCCGGCCGGTCTTATGAACACATCGCTGCTCCATCTGGCAGTTCGCCGCCCTGCCCGAGAGTAGGTCGTGAATATTTATCAGGGTTGAGCCCAGATCGTCGGGCAGCGCGACCGATTGAAAGTCCTTTGTAAGCAGGTCCGACTCGGAGTATCCGAGAATATCAAGAAGTGAGTGATTGACCTTTAGCCAGGCACCTTCAGGGGAAACGAGCCCCATCCCAATGGGCGCATGATCAAAGGCACTTCTGAACCGTTCTTCCGACTCCTTAAGCGCGTCCGAACGGGATTCAAGAATAGCAGCATATTGCTCAGCCTGTTCTGCGTGTTGTACAGATATCTCTACATTTTTCAGATACATCTTGTACGAGAAATATACAAAGAATATGACAGGCGGAGCCGCAAGCAATACACCAAACCCGAGGATATCAGCCGTCTGCACCATTAATCCTGCGCTTATAGCTCCAATAAAATAGGTGAAAAACGTCCAAATGTATTTTTTCTTCCAAGTGTCGATCAGTTGAATGCCGCCTTTCAGCGAGTCATGGACCGCAGCGAGAGAGGTATTAGTCAGAAACTGGGTGAGAGCTATGACGAACAAAAGAACGACAAACCCTTCGCTTGCCGCGGCATTGGAGCGAAACGGAACCCCGTCGTACAGGCCGGCCAAGCGCAATACCAGAACGACGACACTCGTCGAAACGGCCATAGTGGCTGCATTGAAAAATACCGTTAGCTTCCGGTTGCAGAATCTCCACGCCGAAGCCATCGCTTCAATCGCCGCTAGTATGATCGCAAAATCTCCTCCGTATAGCAGCAGAGTGAGAAAAATAAAAGTGTCCGATACAGAAACGTGAGACTTAAATCGCGGGATCTGTACGGTGATACGCGATCCGACAGCGACCGTAAACAATGCAAGAATTCCAAGGTAAACATCGATCGCTGCGGGATTAATATTGCTTGCGGCAACAAGAAAACAGATCGCCCCGGCGACGATCACCGTCACCATATATCTGTCCGATCTGACACCCGTCTTCATTTTTCTATTTGAGGTAAATGGCTATTCTGGTAAGTGTGGATTAGGTTGACGGCGGCCCGGATCAATTAAGACAGGGAGGTCTCGCGCAGGAGTTTAAAAAGCAGATTGAGGTCGGAGAACCCGACCTCAATATTATGTTACAGAAAACTGCCAATTGTCCAGAAGTTTTCATATAACCCCCTTGTTGAATCCGGAATCTATTTATTGCATTGCCGGAGTATCGTCGCCGACGAGCACACCGTCGCCCACGAGCACGCCGTCGCCGACAAGCACACCGTCACCGACTAGCACACCGTCGCCCACGAGCACGCCGTCGCCGACCAACACTCCGTCACCAACAAGCACGCCATCGCCGACTAGCACGCCGTCGCCAACAAGAACACCGTCACCAACGAGCACACCGTCGCCCACGAGCACACCGTCGCCAACAAGCACGCCGTCTCCAACAAGCACGCCATCGCCGACTAACACGCCGTCACCAACTAGCACGCCATAGGATAACCAAATCGATCCACTGCCTAGAGCTCCGCCGTTACTCATCGTGACGTTTCGGTTTAACCCGAGTCCGGTCGTGTAGTAGCTGGCGGTGTTTAGCGAGAAAGTGCCGCTTGAAAAGTCCACGCCAACACCGAAAGTATTTGCACGTTTGTATGCAGATTGGAATTTCGTGATCAGATTCTCGCCGCTGATCGTCGTATGGTCTCCGGTTATGATCTGGGCCCATGGGAATGAGTTCCCGCCAATGGTCGAAGTTGCGGCCGTCATCGTCCATCCGGTATTGACCATTTCGGCTCCATTCTCGAGATTTTCAAAATCGGCGTCAGTGCGGAGCGACCTTGCTAATCGGATCGCGCCTTCAAGGTTCAGCTGTCCGGCACCTTGTTCAAAAGTGTTTGCTCCGGCGACGGGCTGGGCGGTGTATTGAAGGAGCATCTTGACCATTCCGGGCGTCAGATTTGGGTTGACCTGAAGTAGCAACGACGCAGCTCCGGCCACGACCGGGGCAGACATGGATGTTCCGCTCATATACATCGCCGAATCGTCTGCCGTTTCACCGAGGACCGGGACCACATCGAGAAGCGGATTAGTCGCCGACATCTTGTTGTTCGGAGCGCGGTACGAGATCAACTTGTTTCCCGGAGCAACGAGGTCGGGTTTGATCAGGTTGTCATAAACACGCCAACCGTCTGAGGTCGTAAAGTAGCTGCGGGTCGGGCCGCGCGAGCTGTACGAGGCGATCGTGTCGTCTGCATTCGTTGCTGTTCCGTAGCTGTTTGAGGCTCCGACCGTGATCGCGTAGGGGCTGTTTCCCGGCGAATGAATACGGCCATAAGCGGTCTGACCGGTGGAGAGTCTGCCAAGATTGCCTGCGGCTGCGATAACTACTATACCGTTCTCGACCAATTCCTTGACCTTTACGCAGATCGGATCGTTCGTGTAAGTATCGATGGCCGTTGTGCCAAGACTGAGATTGACGACCTTGATATTGTGCTGTTCTTTGTTTTGAAGTATCCAGTTAAGGCCATTCAGCAGCCATGAGGTCTGACCCTCGCCATTGTTGTTGAGCACCTTGACGCTGATGATCTTTGAGCCGGTAGCGACGCCCTTATAGGCACCGCCCCGAGTCGACGAGCTGCCTGCGGCAAGGCCGGCAACGTGAGTACCGTGGCCGTAACCGTCCGTTGTTTCCGTGATCGAAGACGTGGTGAAATTTACATTAGCGGAAACACGCGACGAGCCGCCGTTTTTGAATCCATTGTGGCCCGCATGAATCCCCGAGTCGACGACAGCGATACCGATGCCCGCTCCGTCAAGCGTATACGCCGGGCGTCCATTGAGTGCGGCCTGAGCCCTTACTAGAGTGGCGCCAGTAGTTTCTTCGATATGTCCGGTTACCGTCAGGGGACGGTCCGGGGAAATATAGTTAACAAGGCCGCTCGACGAAAGCGACTGGAGGGTCGACAGTGGTAGATTCACTAAAATTGTATCGGTCTGACCGATGCGGTCGGCAACAGTGGCCTGGCCGCTTGCCATCAGGGCACGAAGGGCAGCATTGTCCGCGTCCTTCGCCTGAAGAATGACATCGACACGCTCTTTACCAGTCGGGTCTTTCGCCATCATCTCCCTAAGGTCGGGTGAGATATTGTCGCCGCGAAAGCCGCTGCTCGCATTCCCGGCACGGAATGCGGGCGAACGGTGAACCTGTTTGGTATTTAAGTCTATCGCTGTGAAAAGGGCGGAGATCTCGAGTCGGGAATCGATCTGTTCAGAATAATCGGCTGCACCGCTGCCGCCGATCAGGGCCAATTTGCCCAAAGAAATGCTTTGAATGATCTTATTTGCTGCCGCGTTCGAACCAACGAGATTCGTAAGTTCGTCGACAAAAAGCACAGTCTGCCCTTTAGAGGCGGTCGCTTCAGCGACGATCGAATCCACAACACGGGTAACCTCTGATTCCGATCGCAGGTTCGAAAACATCGCGGCTGTTTCCAGCTTAACGATCATCTTTTTCGCGAGCGTCGCAGGAACATTTCCCTTGGCGATGCGAAGCGCCGCCTGTTCGACGATCGCCTCCATGTCGGCCTTGTCGTCGGCAACGATGACCGGCTGGCGAACACCACTTTCGGCTAACACTTTGATCAGGCGGGATGTTGCATTTTCAAAGCTCAGGTTTTCACGCAATCTTCCTTCACGGCCAAGCTGCGTCAAATTCGTGGTGTATTTCGCCATGGCCGAAGCGGATGCGGTGACCTTGGTTCTGTCTCCCTCAAACGCGGCGGCTGCGATTACATTAGTAAAAACAAGCGACGCAAATACGGCAGCCGAAACGGCTCGTCGTGTTGCTGTCAGCATGATCATCTTCATATAAGGGCTCCTTAAAATTCCGGGGCATGGAATTGACGTACACGCCGTCGGCATTCCTATATACAAAAGGTGTGCCAAACCCTTAATGCTATATTTGCAGGGGTTATTCCGTGCGGCAGCTTCGGCTTCGGTCAGCGAACCGGTCAGGTTGGAAGAGTCTGTCGGTCAGATTGACAGAATGATGATAAAGTCGGCTAAGGATGTCGAACCTTGGTTCAGCCGGTTGCTGATAGCTGAAACGCAATGCGGAACGCGAAATAATCTTTGTCCGAAGGAATTATTGGAAGGGTGTTTTTTGATGGGAAGTTGCTTTCGGGCGTATTATGGGGCCATCTAGCTTATCCCATGCGCGGGTTCGCCCCATGAGGTTGGTATGAAAGTACGTATCGGATTTAACAGGTATGCTGGCCGCTGTCTATTTGTCTGCCTTTTCCTTTTCGGAACGGTTGAGTGCCTTGCCCAGGGGCGTCCCGTATCTTCTGTCGAACGTCGGGTCGAGACGCTGAACCGTCAGAGCGAAACATTTGAAAAGGATAATATGGGGGGCGCGGTGAAGGGTAAACGGGCCGAACGGACGGTGGCCGCACGTCAAGTACAGTTGCATATCGATGAAGACTTAAACGCTCTGCAGGACGCTTACAACAAGATACTTGTCGCGCTTAATAAGGCTAAGGACGCTTATCCCCAATTCGCCGAAACCTTCGCGGCATATGTCAAGAAGCATGCCTTACGCCTGCGTTCTAATCTCGCCCTCGCCAAATATGAGGACGAACCAAAGCACAAGGGTGAGAAACTTCCCGCGGCATCATACGACCGCCTCAAGGTGCTCACCCGTCTTTTATATGAATTCGTCACGAACCCAATTTTCGAAAATTTAGGCACTATCGAAGTCGAACAAAGCAAGAGGGCAAGTAAGGACCTTGATAGGATAATCGAAGTTGCTGCGCAACTGGCAGGATAAGGCATAATCGGTGGCTCAACCGCTGGCGAAACCACGAATTCGAACTCGAAAGGACCGCGTCGGGGGGCAGGCCTTCGATTCTGGCGATTCTCATTGACATCAGATCATATGTTTCATTATCATTCCGTCCATGCCGCGACAGCCGAGGTTCGAGATCGAAGGCGGTCTTTATCACGTTATCACACGTGGCAATGACCGAAGAGACATTTTTCATTCTGAGCAGGACTTTCAGAAGTTTATCTCTCTCGTCAAAGCGCAGAAGGAAAAGCTGCCATTCTTTCTTTATGCCTTTTGCCTGATGACCAATCACGTACATCTGCTGATCGAGCGAAAGGCGGACACAGTGGGCAGGATCATGCACCCGGTGCTGACCGGTTACAGCCAGCATTACAACCGGCGTTACCAGAAGGTGGGCCACCTCTTGCAGGGCAGGTCAAGTCTATCTACTGCCAGAGCGAGTGCTACCTGAGCGAGCTGGTTCGGTACATTCACCTCAACCCGGTCAGGGCAAAGATGGTCCGTCGCGCCGAAGACTACCCATACAGCAGCCATCGGGCCTATCTAGGTTTGGCTCCGGCTGGGATAACGGACGTGGATCCGGTGCTGCGGCACTTCGGGGCGAAGAAGGAGCGAGGGAGAGAAAACTTTGCACAGTTTGTAGCCGCAGGCAGGAACATGGGCTACCGGCCAGACCTTTACTCTCCGCCGAAGGGCATCCTCGGAAGTGAAGAGTTTGACGACGCAGCGATCCACCGCCTCGGAGATACCGGCCATGTCCCGCGGCCGCCTGACGGACGGCTCCACCGCACGCCCGGCGATCTCGACAGCGACGCTCTCATTGCGGCCGTTGAACAAGTGAACTCTATATCCCGTGACGATTTCTGCGGCCGCAGCAAAGCGATAAAGCTGATCATGGCTAAAGAAGCCCTCATCGTTGCCGGACGCCGCCTGGGAGCAAACATCACGACTCTCGCAGCCATCGCCGATCTCAGTGTCGGAAGTGTCAGCCGCCGCCACGACTCCGGCCTCCGCCGCGCCCGGGAGGACGAAAACTTCCGCAAAACCATCAGCCAGGTCGTCGAAGTGTACAATAATATCGGGAACCAGTGAAAAGAATCGCCAGAATCGAAGGCCTGACCCCCAATCTCACCCCATGGCAAGCCAACAGAAACAATTTATCGGATGGAGCGAATTAAAAAGTAAAATAACGCGCCGGCCAACAATTCAATGGACGTGAGGGCGAAACAGCAACTTTGTATCGCATTGGCCGTTAAACTTGGCGGTCTGGAGGTGGTTTCGCCCCACGTCATCTCAGACGTTGGGCGGTTGCGCGTTGAATGTAGTGACGAAATCTAATGTTAAAACTTCTCTCCAACATTGTTGCTTGCTTGGTAATCGCACTCGGAGTTGTGCATTTGTCTTTTTCATTGTTCGGTAGAATTACAGAGAATGCTGTTTGGTTTATCGGTGCAGGGCTAGCGGTTATTTTTGGAGGCTTTCTAAATCTCATCTGGCTCAGAAACATCGGAACAGACCACATAACTTTTTGGCTGTGTCTCCTTGCAAATTTGTTTCTAACTTTGCTTTTCATTTTTGCCGCCGTCGTAATTGCTTCACCGCCGCCGTTTGTTGGACTATTTCTGCTGGCGTTTGAAATTGTCGCAATGGTAGTGTTAAGAAATTCTAAATCTTTGAGGAGTGAGAAAATATGAACAAAGAATCCGCCGCACGGCTTCCGTTGGTTGTCACAGTTGCCGTTGCACTAACCTTCTTCAACAGTTGGGTGATGTTTGAAGAATTTGTAATTGACCGTTGGGGATTGTGGCAGTATTTACCGTTTTACAAAGTCGGTATCTTTTGCACGTGGGATGTGCTGGCGTTGCTCGTCATTATACCGAGCGTGTGGTTTGCGTTTCGCAAATGGCATGTTTCGGAAGCCGCCACAAGTAAAAGTTACTGCTTTTTGAAACGGTGTGTCTTCTGCGGCTAAAATTCTATCGATGACAAGCCACATTTTACTGAAACACGCCGCCCTTTTTAACTCGGAGTTGCGTAGTGGCGGTTTCGCCCCACGTCATCTCAGCCGTTTCGGCGGCTTCTGTTGTTTTTGAGACTTTCATAATGAGGAAAGAAAATGAACTTATCGCCTAGTAGCAACCGTCGCAGAATAATCGCCGGCATGAGCCTGATTGGTGTTGCAATTGGTTTTCTCCTGGAGATTGTGACCGGAACGGCTGCTGTGTCGCAAACCGGAATTGCCGCTAGAGGAATCATTGCCGTCGTGTTTATGCTTTTGATGGTTGCGGGAGTTTTCGGTATTACCCAAATTTTACGAGCGCGAGCTGATTGGTTAGGTTTGCTGGGCGGCGCAGCAGTGCTTATCGGTCAGATTGCCGGTGTCAGAATCGGGGTTCTTCTTCAACTTATCGCGCTTTCGGAAAGCGGTGTAACGGGTATTCCGTCAAATTTAATCGGATTGTTGGTGCAGTCTGCTCCGGCGGTGTGGTCGAGTATTTTTCAAGTCGGGATATTTTTTCCGTTGGGTCTAATTATGCTCGGCATTGCCCTTATTTGGGCGCGTCCGGTTAGTTGGTTGTTTGGTTTGCTGCTGATCATTGGCGGAGTTATGTTTCCTATCGGACGTGCCTTGGGAATGGATTGGGCAGTAATAGCCTGCAATATTATTTTAGCCGCAGCATTTAGCTTAATCGGCTGGCAGATTTTATCTCGACGCGAGCTATGGGAGAAAAATTCGACAGTGGATTGAACGCGCCGCCCAACAATTCAAAGTACGTGAGGGCGAAACTGCGATTTTGTTATCACGTTGCGTGGTTTCTTTCAGCTTTAGCGTTAGCGGTTTCTCACCACGTCAACGCCGCCGCTAGATTGCTTCGCAGTGGCCAAACGGTATTAAACTTAAACGATTAAATTGTGAGGACAGTACTTATGAAAGTTCGTAATTATCTTGGACAGTCGCTTCTTTGGGGGCATATTATCTTCGCCGCCATGATGTTGGGCGGTTCGTTTTACGAGATGATGGTTATTGGCTTAGTTTGGAGCGCATCATTGCCGGAATCACTGAGTTTTATGAGGAACCCGGAATACTCGGTGAATCCCGGCAGATTTTGGGGCGCGCTTGGCGGACTGCCCACGCTTTTTTTGCTTGGCACGCTGATTTTTAATTGGCAGAGTCGCCGCCGGCGATATTTGATTCTCGTTTCGTTTCTTTGCGTTCTGATCAACACGCTGACCACAATTCTTTATTTCATTCCTGCTTTGATGAAAATGTTTTCGCCGGACGGCGGCGGACTCAGCGGAGCAGAACTCACCGAATTAGGTAATAACTGGATACTCGGCACCTGGGGACGAATGGCACTCTTGCTCGTGAGTTTGGTTGTTTCGGTCTGGGCGATGAGCGTTCCTTTACCAAAGTCGATAGCTGCGGCAGCAGAACTCGCTGAGTTGAAAGCGGAGGGCGCAATCTAACAATTCAATGGACGTGAGGGCGAAACAGCGGCTTTCTTACCAACAGGTCTTTTTAACTCAGAGTTGCGTGTTGGCGGTTTCGCCCCACGTCAATTCCGCCGTTAGGCACTTTTTGAATTGAAAAGGAGATAAGAATGAGCAATCGTTTATTTGCTGAAGTCGGAAGTCGCCGGCTGCGACAATTTTTGTTCTACGCCGCGAGCATTGTTTGCTTGCTTATTCTTAGTTCCGTTGTGACAACTCAGGATTCCAAGACGCTTGAGCGGGTTCAGAATCTTAATAATCCTTTCATCAAAAAAAAGATTACGGTTTATTACAGTCGGGGTTACAAAAAACGCGCCAAAGAAGCTCAATCTCTGATTGAAGAGGCTCTGAAATTTTACGAGCGCGAACTTAATTCAAAGGTTGAAATGAGTGTCGCCGTGTTGACCAAAGCGCAATGGGAAAAGGTGACAAAAACTCCCTATGACGTGCTTCATGTGTCGGACGCGCCGCACATCGTATTTGTTCCGGCAACGTTCGGTGAAGGCGTCACAACTGCCAGCGCGGGTAAAACAAAATCGCTCGCCACGCCCGTCACATTAAAAACGCTGAAATCATTGGGCTATACATTTGAAGAAGCCGAAGAAAAGATGGTTGATTTTATCGCGTTGCACGAAGTGGGACATGTTATTGGAGAGAGTTTGGGAATAGTTGAATTTCCCGGCAAGCCGAATAAATGGCTTAATGAGTTTGCGGCGAGCTATATGGCTTACGCTTTTTTGCGCGAAAAGCGTCCGAAACTGGCAACCTTGACAGAAACAATGATTGAACATACTTTGGCGGCAAAGCCGAAGCAGAAATATACCTCGCTCGCGGATTTCGAGCGGCTTTATTTCGGTGTCGGACCGGATAATTACGGCTGGTATCAATCTAAATTCGTCAAACGCGCAATCGAAGTCTATAAGGCGAAACGACTTTCGTTTATCGAAGACATTCGCAAAAATCCTTTTCCGAAAGGGCAAACACTGACCCTGGAAGAAGTTATGCAGCGTCTTGAGAAAACCACTCCCGGCTTTTTAGATTGGTCAAAAGTATTTGAATAGAGAGTGATTTTTCGCATGAAGACGTGCCTAACAATTCAATGGACGTGAGGGCGAAACACGAACGTTATTTCATTTGCCAGCTTGCGCGGTGTTTTGCCCCATGTCATCTCAATCATTAGGCGGCACTCCAGATCACACACATCATGCAACAAAACGAAATCGCAATTCCAATTCTGCCCAGCCGGTCCTTGAGTGACACGCTGGCCTTTTTCCGGCGTTTGGGCTTCGAGGGCGAGATTCATAGTCACGGTGACTACGCTATCATTCGCCGGGGCGCAGTGGAGTTTCACTTCTTCACTCATCGTGAGCTTGTTCCCGCTGAATCGTCTGCGATGTGCTACATCAGAGTTCCAGACGCGGAGGGCATATACCGCGCATTTGCTTCGGCAGAGTTGCCCCGAAGAGGCATCCCGCGTATGGATGCCCTCGAAGACAAGCCGTGGGGCATGAGAGAGTTTGCTATCGTTGATTCTGACGGCAATCTGTTACGCATCGGACAGACGATCAGACAGTGAGGACATGAGTGAGAGACTATCCATGCCGCCTAACCAGGCGCTGCAGCGAACCCGGCCCTCGCGTCGCGGTTGCAAGAGCACGCCCTCGCGGGCCGGGTTGCTGAGCTTGGGTCGTTAGATGCTGGTTGAATATAAGGAAAGTATGATGAAACCCACGTCCTTCATAGTGCCGATTTTTGTTGTAGTCATCATTCTCGGATTTTGCCAAGCAAGTCTTGCTCAATCTCGTAAAGCCAATCCACCTCATTCCATGAAAGGGTATGAACTGTACAGTTGGAAGTTTCGCGGAGAGTGGTACTTCTCATTGCTTGTCGGAACAAACCGCCTCAAAAGTCGGAAAGAAGTTACCTCGCTTAAAGTTCGTGTTAAAGGGGTAGAAGCCCTCAAGCTTAGGTTGACTCGGCTTTCGAGAGGCGAGGAGGTGTCATGGTCCGAGGGATTGATAACTCGAACGGTCTTGCCGCCTGAGAACATCATTGAAGAAGTTCAAACCTACTGTAATCAGCATGGTCTCATTCTCAGAGTAAGCCAGCGGGATGCAAGCCCCGCATCTAACAACGGCATGCACCCAACCCAGAATAGCGCGGCTCTCATCCGCGACACTATGCTAGATACGTTGTGTGCGCGGCGGGTGATGCCGGACGTTGGGCTGCTTCCCGTTATCTGCAAGCGATAATATCTGTCTCAAAAATACTAAGCGCGGTGTTTCCATAATTAAGTGGAGGAATATTATGAAAAATAGAAGATATTATTGGAAGACTATTTCACGATCCTTTCTGATTTGCCTTTTCGCATTGCAGGCAACTATCTGGGCTCAGCAGACAGAAAAGAGTACGCGATCAGCCTGCAGCCGGGACGGAATAGCGGCAATTGTGCGTGACGAGATGGACGCCACTCTCAAAGGATCGAACGTCCCAGGAGTTACACTATCCATTTATATGCCGACGCGGTTCAGCAAGCCGTTCTCAACCGCTTATGGATTGTCTGACTTCGCCAAAAGTCGCCCTATGGATGCGACGGATCGGATGCTCGCTGGAAGCATTGGCAAAACTTTCTATGCCGCTGCGGCGCTGAAGCTGGTTGACATTGGCAAGCTTGACCTCGACCGGACAGTCGCCTATTACTTACCCGACAGCAATATACCGTCGGCGGAAAAGGTGACCGTTCGAATGCTGCTTTCGCATCGAAGCGGGTATGGCGAATACGACGAGACTTTTATGCGGAATCTGATAAGTGACCGGACGCGTGTCCGAAACTTATCTGATTGGGTTGGCCCGTTGAGGCGAAACCCCCCGGGCGAACCAGGCTCCTTTCGTTACAGTGATATCAATTTTGTGATCCTTGCGCACATTATCGATCGTGTTGCTGGCATGCCCGCAACTGACTATATAAATGCTCAGTTTCTCAAACCGTATCGCCTGGATCAGACAGCCGCGTCAGACAGCCGCGAAATATCCGGACTGGTCGCCGGATACGCAGGCCCCGGCAATTTCTTTGGCGGCGATTCGATGATCGAATTGGGAAAGCTGATCTACAACCCTCAATTCGAATCCGGCGGCGGAGGTTACGTTTCCTCTGCTCCTGATCTCGCGCGTTGGATCACACTTTTCGGAACATCAACTGTCTTTTCTCCGGCACGCTGGTCGGAAGCATCGACCCCTACCAATAAGGATGCCAAAACCGGCAGGTCCTACGGACTGGGTATCCATATCGACGAAACATCCGCAGGAATAGCCTACGGTCACAGCGGATATATTCCCGGCTACGTAAGTTGGGCTCGCTGGTACGAAAAACCTTCGGTCGCGATCTCCATACAGACGAATACGAGCGATCGTGACCGGTTGAGATGGGACGGCTTCGACATCAGCGATGCTATCGCATTAAAGATCGAAAATCGTTGTAGCCATTGACGCTGCGAGTGTGTTTTTATTTTGTTCGACGCCGCCTGAAATTTGTCATAGATCTCCTGTGTGGTGTTTCGGTTTGAGTCCTAAGCCGTAAAACAAATTAACGGACCAGAGGGCGAACCGGCAACTTTGTTATCAACATTTTTTGTTCGTCTCAATCGTTCGGTGTCTTTCCTAATCTTAATGAAGAGATTGTTTATGAAAACTGAAAACGAAGTTCGGTATTTAAAAATTTACGCTGTCGTCAGCTCACTCTTTTTTGCCATATTCCTTCTTTCAGCTTTTGCTGTCAGCAAAAATGCGAAGTTTGACGAAATCGATGTCAAACGAATAAACGTCAAAGACGACGACGGCAAATTAAGAATGGTAATTTCCAATAAAGATCGTCAGCATCCCGGAATGATAGATGGCAAGCTATTAGACAGAAAAAGAAATTCGGCAGGAATGATTTTTTTTGATGAACAAGGAACTGAAATCGGCGGATTAGTTTACGAAACTCTTAAAACTGGAGAAAACTATAAGTCTTTTACTTTTGACAGAACTCGCGGCGACCAGACCATCGCCCTTCAGCATTTGGAAAACAAGGATGGTTATTGGGCAGGTTTAGTTTTTGGTGACGATAATATAGATGTAATGACCAAAAACGCCAAAATTGAGGAAATTAAAAGATTGCCGGATGCGGATGCTCGTAAAGCCGCTTATCAGGAAATGCGGGATAAAGGAGAACTTACGGTAGTCCCGCGTTTGACCATGGGCAAGGGGCGCGACAAATCCGCAGTGTTTACTATGTCGGACGCGAAAGGTAAGCCGCGAATAAATATGTCGGTTGCGGCAGACGGAACTCCGACAATCAACTTTTTGGACGAATCAGGCAAAGTTATTTATAGCCTACCCGACGCAATTAGAATTGATAAAAAGTAATAAGCGGAGGTGCGAACAAGAACGCGAGATCGAACAGATCGATGGCCCCTTCATAGATGACCAATCGTTTGTTAGCGCATGTGTGGAAGAACATTGCCGGCAACCGTTTTGAACTCTTCTTTTGTCAAAGGCATCGAAAGAAACAATTTCCAATTATCGCCGGGCGCCGGGTTCTTACCGCCTGAGCGGTCGGACGCATTTGTGCGATCGGACGCATTTAGAAACCTGTTCATACCGATCTGCCGCATACGTTTAACTAAACGGGCTATAGCAGCTTGATCTAACCGTTCAGACGTAACAGTCTGGAAGTAGAGATTCTTCGTTCGCTTATCGCCGGCCGAAATGGCATTTCCGAATACTTCCATGGCAGCGTCGGAACTTAAAGGGTAATAAGAATCACCGGACATATGTGCGATTTCCACGGTAATATCGGGGGCAACCTCCAGGATCCCATTTAGGAAAGCTGAGGCTTGCTGTCTATTTAGATCTGCATCATTTGGCGATTGCCTGGTCGCAAGGTGCACGACGATCGCCAACCGGGCCTTGTTCGCGGCCTGGAAGACTCGCCTGATTTTCTCAATATGCTCAGGCTTTCTGAGGTCCACACCTGAATCCGCGAAGTGGAACTTCAGCCCCTTGATCTGCGGGAGCTTTGCGCAGCGGTTGAGTTCTTCCAACGCGTAATCCTTTAAGGGGTTAAAGCTGCACGATCCGACCAGGCGATTCGGGAAACGCGCGACACTTTTGGCTATCCAATCATTCTCCGACTTAACGTTCTCATACTCGCCTGGTGCTGTCGGTTTATCTTCGCTTCCGAACACAAAAGCCACCGACAACGCCGCGGCTTTCTTGATCCCACCGGCATCCAGCTCGGCGACTATATCGTCGGGTGTGTGTTCGATCGGCACCTTATGACCCATTGCAGTAAAGCTCTCGGTGGAGATCCGCCACTTTCCATCCGCCTCTTTTCTTAAGGTGTAGATAAAGCTGGAGACGGGTTTCGGCGGCGTGCTGAAGTCGGTTTCGTAACCGGTGATGTATCCCAATGAACCGTTCATTTCATATGCCGTCGGGACAAGGCGCGCGATCGAGGTTCCGTAGAATACATAGGCGATAGCGTGGAAGCCCTGACGCCAAACAGGGTTGCCCGATTCCAAAACCAAAGCATCCTTCGTATAAAGATCGGTAAGACCCGGAACATCCTTAACTTTCGCACCATACTTCTCTTTGTCGCGCAGCAGGCGTTCAAATTCTTCAGGGAGTTTATCGACCGTCGGCTGTTCGGGAGTCTGCCATCGCGACATTTTCAAACTTTGAATGTGAATGTGGTAATCAACTACCGGTGCAGGTATTTCATCGCTTGTTTGACTGAATGCACATAACGGTAAGAATGCCATCAGTATTACGGCTGCCCTAAGAACACATGTCGCGGAATATTCTTCTACGACATGTGCCAATAATTTTTCAGTTTGATTTTTATAACTTTTCATTGTTTTCATAATGGTTTTACGAGCGTAGGTGTCTTCACAATAGACACCGCCGCGAAAGGTTCTGTAACAATAAATTTTATTAGGATTTGGCTTAGGCCCTTCACATATTGCGGGTCGGGCCTATCGAGGTCCAGATCACAAATTTGGTTGGCACAGACGGAATAATGTGCTATAACTGAAACACGTCGGAGCTTGAATTCATACAATAAGTGCAACTTTTGAAAAATGCAGAAAGGGGTAAGTTGAAGTAGATTTGACGCATCTTCTAACTGCAATCAAAAGGAGCATCAGATGAGCTATCGACAACTTACCTGGGAGCAA
>JBGSWW010000038.1:0-46076 GCA_041751735.1 Pyrinomonadaceae bacterium
CCGACACAGCGTGAGCGCGATTATATTGACGCGGCAAAAGTGTTCTACACCGATACTGAGAAAAGTGGTCATCGAGTTCGTGCGAATGCATTTGGTGATGCCATGGGACGGCTTCACGAGCGTTATCCCAAAGACAACGAGGCGGCCGTTTTCTATGCCCTGACGCTGGTCGCAAAGGGCATGGCTGCGAGCGACAAGAGCTTTGTGAATGAAAAGAAGGCTGCCGGGATCTTGAACCGCGTACTTGCGGCCGAGCCTGAGCATCCTGGTGTTACGCACTATCTGATCCATGGGTATGATTTCCCTGAGCTCGCGTATATGGCGCTGGCCGCGGCCCGGCGATACGCTAAACTTGCTCCTGCATCGGCCCACGCCCAACATATGCCCTCGCACATTTTTACCAGACTGGGCTTGTGGCAGGAGGCGATAGCGTCGAACCTCGATGCAAGATCATCGGCCGAGGCCTATGCGGTCAGGCATAAAATGCCCGGAGCGTGGGATGAGAAGCTTCACGCAATGGACTATCTGGCGTACGGCTATTTGCAGAGTGGCCAGGATAAAAAGGCCAGGGCGGTCCTGGATGAAATGGCGGCGATCAAGAGGGTGGATCCGCCGAATTTCAAGGTGGCATATTCTGTGACGGCGATACCGGCGCGCTTTGCGCTTGAACGCCGACAGTGGAAGGACGCAGCTAATATGCCGATGCCCCGCGATCTGGAAGGACTGTCGTGGGCTAACTTCAAGTGGGCGGTCGCTCATATTCATTTCGCCCGGGCTATCGGGGCAGCCCGTACCCAAGATACCGCGGCATTACGGCAGGAAGTCGAGAAAATATCGAGTATTCGGCAAGCCCTGCTCGAGGCTAAGGGCGATTACGATTGGGGTAAACAGGTTGAGATCAAGCGTCAGGTTGCCGCTGCCTGGCTGGCCTACTCTGAAGGGCAGCATGAAGAATCCGTCAGACTGATGCGTCTAGCTGCGGAGCTGGATGACGCCACCGAGAAGCACCCTGTCACGCCGGGGACCGTGCTTCCGGCACGCGAGCAACTGGGAGAATTACTGATCGAGCTCAAACAACCGTCTGCGGCATTGATCGAGTTTGAGGCAGGACTGCGCCGTACACCCAACCGCTTCAACGCGCTATACGGCGCGGCTCGTGCCGCGGTAATGATGGGAGATCGAAAAAAAGCTTCGACCTATTATCGCGATCTCGTTGATCTCAGCCGCCTTGCCGATAGTCCCAGGCCGGAGATCCAGGAAGCAAAGACTTTTACGAGATCGAAATAACTTTGCGAATGCGGCTATCGATCATAATTATCGTCGGTTTGGTACTGGTCAGCCTGTTGGTGGGTTGCGGGTCCATGCCGGATCTTGTCCGTCCAGATGCTGGCTCATCGGTCTCGACGGCATTCGATCAGCGTAAAAGCGACGTTCAAGTAGAGGGCGTGGGTGTGGTTACGCGAATATTGTCGGACGACAATGAAGGATCGCGGCATCAGCGATTTATTGTCCGCGTGGCCGATGGGCAGACGGTCCTTATCCAGCACAACATCGACCTCGCGCCCCGCGTCGTCAACTTGGAGGTCGGCGATACCGTCAATTTTTTCGGCGAGTACGTCTGGAACGAGCAGGGCGGGTTGATCCACTGGACGCACCACGATCCGGCGGGACAGCATGTCGCCGGCTGGGTCAAACATAACGACAGAACATATCAATAATTCAAAAATTGTCTGCGGACCAACTCTGCGCGGTCGCAAGCGACCGTACGTTCAGAATTGACAGCCCTGTCGTTCGCGCCTAACATTGGCCGACGCTCCGAAACAGAAGAATATGCGGATCAAACCTTTCTTTTGCTTTAACATTATTGGGATTATCTGTCTCTGTCTCATCCCATCGGTCGCTCAGACAGCGATCTACAACAAAACAACATGTCGTTCGGCCGATTTTCCCAGCTACACATTTAGCCAAGCAAACGTATTTCCGAAGGACAGATCACTTCATCATCCCGAGGATGGTAAGGCACTTGCTGATCGTCGAATTATTGTCGGTGACGAAGCATTCGGATTGAGGGTTATCGACGTGAACGGCAAAAGCGGCCCTTTCGGAAAATTTAAGGCCGCAGGGTGGGACCACAACCCACCGAAGGTCACGGCCGGTCCGAACGGTATATTCATGGAGCGCGACGGCCGGCATATTCTGCTCGCGGACGTATACTCAGGAAAAATATATCGCGTTGACACCCGAACCGAAGAAACACGGATGATCTACGATCATCCCTTCGGCATCAATAGTCTTGTCCGGGACAGCAAGGGAACGATCTGGTTCACGCAGTCCGCTAAAAACACCGGCCCCGACGAGATGTGGACGGCAGTGGATCGGCCTATCGATTCGGGTGCGGTGTTTTTCCTTCGCGGTTTGGGAGATCAAGTTACGGCACCTGCGGTAGAAGCTGCACGAAACATCTATTTCGCCAACGGAATTGCTCTAGACAAGGATGAAAAATATCTTTACGTCGCTGAAACGATGATGGATAGGGTGCTCCGCTATAAGATCAACGGCAGCGACAGGCGTCTTGCCGAGCGCGAGGTCTATCAGAATGTGATGACGCCCGACAATCTCGCATTTGATCAAGATGATAATCTTTGGATCGCGTCACCTATTAGCAACAGGGTCCTTGCTGTCGACAAGAAATGTCGAAGCCTGCACATCGTTTTTGACGCTCCCTCAGGAAGCAACGCCAAGATCCAGGACGAATGGACCGTCCGCAGCCGGTCCGGCAAACCCCTGCTCGAACTGCTCGGGCCGGAACTCGCAAAGCCGCTGCCCGGCATGATAACCGGGATGTTCTGGTCACGGGATCGTAAGACCTTTTATATTACAGGGCTTGGGAACGCGATCTTGAGATTCGATTATTGACATTACCAGGGTAATGAAGATACAATTCGAATGTGGAAAAACTGAGATCAAGAATAACCGCACAAGGCCAGATATCTATACCTGCCAGAATCAGAAAAAGGCTTGGTTTAGGTCCCGGTTCCGTCATCGAGTGGGAAGAGGATCGAAATGAAGACTCGGTGACTGTAAAAAAAGCCGCCGAATACACTCTCGATGATCTGCACACTAATATATTTCCCAATGGGCCGCCCAAGCCAATAGATCTCAAAGACATGGACCTCGCTATCGAGAGTTACATCCGCAAAAAGCATGCGCGCCGTTGATACGAATGTCCTCGTACGGCTTATCGTAGCTGACGACCAGGAACAAGCCGCCCGGGCTAAGAATTTTATCGGAAACGGAGCGTGGGTCTCACACCTCGTTTTAGTCGAGGTCGTGTGGGTGCTCGCGTCGTTCTATTCATTGGATCACGACAAATTGGTACAAACGGTAGAAATTATCCTTTCGAACAAATTGCTGACGGTACAGGATCGGGACGTAGCTTCCGAGGCGTTATCGCTTTTTCGTGTTCACAAAGGGGTTGATTTCTCGGACTGCCTGATCCTAACCACTGCAAGAAAACATGGAAACATTCCTCTCGGGACATTCGACGAGAAACTGTCGCGGCTAATTGGAGCGTCTAAGATTTGATCGAAGCAGGCAGTAAGTTCCCACTGGCAGTTGAGCGTCGGACAGGTCGATAAGTCTCGATAATGTTAGAGTCTCCATCCGCGTCTTGCCAGCGCTGTATTAACAGCACCGGCGCCGTAATCTTTCTGAGTCGGAAGCTTGAGTCTTAGAACGCCTCGCCGAAACTCACTTCGCCGGCGACTGCGACCTGATACGCCGAGACCCGGCGTTCGAAGAAGTTGGCGAGTTCCTGTACGTCTTGCAGGTCCATGAAAGAGAACGGGTTTTTGGCACCGTAGACACGCTGCAAACCGAGCATTACCAATCGCTGGTCCGCGACGAATTCCAGATATTGACGCATGTCAGCGACCGACAGGCCGGAGATGCCGCCCGATAGAATGTCCTCGGCAAACTGCATTTCGCAAGTGACGGCCTCGTCGATCATCTCGAAGATCTGACGGTTGAGATGTTCATCGAAAAGCCCGGGCTCCTCGTCGCGAACTTTCTTTACAACCTCGAGGGCGAATGCCATGTGGGCTGATTCGTCGCGGAAGACCCAGTTTGTTCCCGCAGCCAGGCCATGGAGCAGGCCCTTTGAACGCAGAAAATAAACGTACGCAAATGCGGCGAAAAAAAACAAACCCTCGATACACGTCGCGAAGCAGATAAGATTCAGGAGAAACTGCTTTCGCTCGTCGCGATTCGTCAGTGCATCCAGCTCATTTATCGAATCTATCCACTTAAAGCAAAACTCAGCTTTCTTTTTGATCGACGGAATATTTTCAACCGCGGCAAATGCCTGCTCACGTTCGTGATGGTTAGGTATGTATGTATCGAGCAGCGTCAGGTAAAACTGAACGTGGACCGCCTCTTCGTAAAGCTGGCGCGAGAGGTACATCCGGGCCTCAGGCGAATTGATGTGTTTGTAGAGGTTCAGGACGAGGTTATTGGATACGATCGAATCACCCGTAGCGAAAAACGCGACAAGTCGATTGATCATATGACGCTCTGACGGCGTCATCTTGTTCCTCAGGTCCATCACATCGGTCGAAAAATCGACCTCCTCGACCGTCCATGTATTCTTGATCGCGTTCTTATACATCTCGTAGAACTGCGGATACTTCATCGGACGAAGAGTTAAGTTGAATCCATTGTCGAGCAACATGGTAAAAATCTCCCGGGCCTCGCGCTCTAAGCTGGCGGCAGTTAAAAGTCTATTGATATAACTAAAGATCGATTCGGGTATACCTATTGAATGGACGATATTGTATCTTGGTCCTCGCGGAATGCCAAATGTGGTATGTGGATTAAGATGCCAGAGAGGCTTATGTTTGTCTGTATCAGGATAGCGAATGAAAAAGACGGTCAAACCACTGATGGTCCGACCGCCTCTCCAAGATAGAGAATTTAATCTCTATTTGCCCTTTCGACTTCCGCCGGCTTTATTCGGCCGTTGGGTGAGAACAGATGCCGCCACGCTTTTTACGTTGGCGGGCGTGCGGGGGTTCCTTAGCAACTCACTAGCCTTTGTTGCTACGCTCTTTGATGTTTGTTCCGTATTTTTCTTTGACATGTTTCTCCTTATTCTGACTGACGAGCGATTCCAAAGGGACCGCCCGGGCTAACTAAATATCCAACCGATGAGTCCAAGCAGGCACCCCACTTTTAGATAAATAATCGACTAAATTTGGGTTACCGTAGAAATGGATTCTGCCGTTCTCATTAAATGCGATAGCTGACTGATCCACCTTGAGTCGTTTAGCTCGAGCCCTGAACGTTAAATCCGCAAGAACTCTGGCTCGACCAGAAGCCGTTCGATCATTCGCGTCCGCTTCAAAAACAACAAAATTGATCCATCCACCTTGGACCGATCGTTCTCTGACATGTGCAAAATTAATTTTCATGTTTTTTGATTTTTGCGCGGGCCTAATTTGCCATTTAGCGTTTTTGTGATAAAGTTCTTGAGTCACCAAGGCTTTAGTAAATTTCAGTCTTTTAGAACTTCCGACCCGTAAAAAAAGATCTTTGAACTGAACCGCTACAAGGTCTAATCTTTTCTTTTTTGCGTTCCTCTACGAACGCGAATAGGAAAAGGCGTAGAACAAAACTAACGGCATAATTTCGGTTTTGCAGCCGTATATGCCAGTAGCTCGCGACATCGATGATTTCGCAATCATCTGTTTCTTTTTACATAAGCGAAGACCTCCTTCCATTGGTATGGAGGAAACGATATTGGGGTGAGGCACTTCGTGCCAAACGCCAACCTCCCGGTTTCCACGGATATTGGGAGTGAACCTAAGAGCCTTCCTAACTGCCCTGGTAAGTGGTATGGAAGGCTCTTTTTATTTTTCTCTACGCCTCTCCTGGAGGCCATAACATTTCCATCATTTCTGCCCAGTGCTGACTTTTTACTGACATGCCTCGCACGCCTCTGGATTTTCCAACGAGCATACGAGAGCTTCCTGATCCGTGTATGTGACAGTTGGTTCAGCGGCCACCTGAGTTTCAGCCGCTGTGACCTGTGCGATCCGAGTCGCGGGCCGCGAACGCAGGTAGTAGGTCGTCTTTAGACCCTTTTGCCACGCGTACATGTACATAGACGAAAGCTTGCCGATATTGGGGCTTTCCATGAACAGGTTGAGCGAGGCTGACTGATCGATAAATGCTCCACGATCGGCCTGCATGTCGATCAGCGAACGCATAGGTATCTCCCATGCCGTGCGGTATATCGCTTTTAGCTCGTCGTTAAATTCCGCAATGTCTTGCACCGAGCCCTCGGCCAATTTGATCTTGTTGCGGATCTCGTCCGTCCATAGGTTCAAAGCCTTTAGTTCTTTGACCAGGTATTTGTTTATCTGGACAAAGTCGCCGGAGAGCGTTTCGCGTTTGAAGAGATTCGATACCTGAGGCTCGATGCACTCGCAGCAGCCGGCGATCGATGCGATGGTGGCGGTCGGTGCGATCGCGATCATAAGGCTGTTGCGGAGGCCCGTCGTTCGGATCTTTTCACGCAGAGCGTCCCACCGGGCCATATCGTCGGGGGTTACGCCCCAGAGATCGAACTGCAGATCACCCTCTGCTGCACGCGTTTCGGCAAAAGCGGGATGTGCTCCCCGCTCTGTCGCGAGATCGGACGAAGCCTCGAGTGCCGCAAAATAGATCTCCTCTTGTATGCGAGCTGAGATCTTTCGCGCTTCGTCCGAGTCAAACGGCAGACGGAGCTGGAAGAAAACGTCCTGCAGACCCATTACACCGAGGCCGATGTTTCGCCAACGGTGGTTGCTGTCCGTAGTGCTTTGAATGGCGTAATAATTAAGGTCGATGACTTTGTCGAGTTGCCGGACAGCCAGGCGGACGTTGCGGCGAAGTCTATCGTAGTCAAACTCTGGAACGCCGGCATCTTGCCGGCCATCTGCCGCCTGGAAGGCGGCGTTCCATTTTACATACCTGGCCACATTTATCGAGCCCAGATTGCAAACCGCGGTTTCATTTTCGCTAGTGACCTCAATGATCTCGGTACATAGGTTTGAGAGATGAACGACGTTCTCGGGACGGGCGGTCTGGTTCGATTTACGGTTGCACGCGTCTTTGAAGGTCATCCAGCCGTTGCCGGTCTGGGCCATCGTTCTCATCATCTTCGCGTACAGGTCGCGAGCCTGGATTTGTCGAACAAACAGGCCTTCCTCTTCCGCGCTTATGTAGGCTGCCTCAAACTCCTCTCCGAAGAGGTCCGGAAAGTGCGGTACGACCTTCGGATCAAAAAGAGACCACACTCCGTCCGCTTGCACGCGCTTCATAAACAGATCAGGGATCCAGTTGGCGATGTTCAGGTTATGGGTGCGCCGAGCCTCGTCGCCGGTATTATCGCGAAGCTCGAGAAAATCATCGATGTCGGCATGCCATGTTTCGAGGTATACGCAGCAGGCTCCCTTTCGCTTGCCGCCCTGATTGACCGCGGAGACGCTCGAGTCGAGTGTCTTGAGCCACGGTACGATACCGTTCGAATGGCCATTAGTGCCGCGAATAAGCGAACCCTGCGACCGGACACGGTGATATGCGATACCGATGCCGCCGGAGAATTTTGAAAGCATCGCCACGTCGGAATATTTCTTGTAAATGCTGTCGAGGCTATCCTGGGGCGAATCAAGAAGGAAACATGACGAAAGCTGTTCGTGACGGGTTCCGGAATTGAATAATGTCGGAGTCGAGGGAACGTACTCGAGCGATGAAAACAGATTATAAAGATCAATCGCTTCGTATGGATTCTCCGCAAGTCCGCAGGCCACGCGCATCCAGAAGAACTGCGGCGATTCGATCACATCTCGTGTTTCTGGGTTCTTCAGCAAATAACGATCATATAATGTTCGCAGCCCAAAAAATTCGAATAGGTCATTGCGTGTCTGATCGATCGCATCGTTGAGCTTGCGGCTGTTTTCGATCACAAAATTCGCGACGCGGTCGCCGATCAATCCTTCCTTTACGCCGAAAGCGATCGACTGGGAAAACGAGTGTATCTCCTGATTACGGACCTCTTTTTCGATGTATTGATTGAGGAGCCTTGCACCGAGCCGCGAGTATTCGGGCTCCTCAAATATGAGGCTGGCGGCCGTTTGGATCGAGAGCTTATCCAGTTCTCTGGTAGTGGCTCCGTCATACAGCCCACTAATGGTTTTGGTGGCGATCCGTAAGCTGTCGACCGATGGCAGGTTATAGCAACAGCGCGTAATGGCCCGGACGATCTTATTGATATCGACCGGCTCTAACGAACCGTTTCGCTTGCGAACCTGCATTGAGGTCTGGGCTTTGTCGTCAGTCTGGCGAGTTGCGGCGGTGGAGGTTGATGCGTAGAAAGTGTCCATAAGAGTCCGTCGATTCTCCCTTTCAGTGATCGAAATTTACAGCCAGTGTAGCTACGGATGCGGAGAAAATGAGAGAAAGCTCCACACCCCACGCCGGGTTTTAAGAGGCGTGGCGGTTTGTCTGTGACCGCAGTATTTAGTATTTGACTGGCGGGTCTCGAGGCCGAACGTTTCCGGCCGTTACTTCAGTGGATATAGACTATATTGTAGTCAAAATAGTTTGTCAACACTAAATGTAGTGGTTTTAAACAAGGCCCGTAAGTGCCGATTTTTCAACAAATAACGCGCGCCGCATCATGTAATGGGTGAATTTCGGAAATCCTGTGGATAAGCTGTTGAAACGGTTGAGGATATTTCGCGTGCGAAGCTCCGTTTGTTATTCGACGATCAGCTGATCATAGGCAAACTGCACATTGTCGGGCAGCAGGCGGGAGTCACGCTCGTGAAGTATGTCGTGGTTGAGATGAGTCAGGAAAGCCCGTCTCGGTTTTAGATCCTCGATGACCGCGAGGGCCTCCTCGAGGCACAGATGCGTGGTGTGCGGTTTTATCCGAACGCAATCAAGCACCAGAACTTCCAAGTCACGCAGCCGGTCCATCGATGCAGACGGTATGATCTTCAGATCGGTCGCGTAGGCGAAATCATTGAACCGATATGCGATGACGGACAGTTTGCCGTGGATGACCTCGACAGGCGTTATCTCAAGACCAGGCCCAATGCAGAATGGAGAATTAGGCTCAACGGTGTGAGGTATCAATTGAGGCAGCCCGCCGCCGATGTGAGTCGGCTTGAAAATGTACTGGAAGATCCGCCGGAGGTCTTTCCATGCAACATCGTTGGCATAGACGCCCATCGCCCCGAAACGAAAATTGAGCGGCCGAATATCGTCCAGCCCGAAGACGTGATCGACGTGGCAATGCGTGATCAACACGGCGTCAAGGTGGCGTATATTCGCCCGAAGTGCCTGTTGCCGGAAATCGATCGACGTATCGACCAGAACACGGGTATTATCGTGCTCGATCAATATCGATACTCTAAGTCGTTTATCACGCGAATCCTCGGAAAGACACGTTTCGCAGTCGCATGCGATTGACGGTACGCCAGTCGAGGTTCCGGTGCCGAGAAATGTGAGTTTCATAAAAGGGAACGCCGCTTCCAGCCGGCAGCTTATTGCGTCGGCAAAGGTCCGGCAGGGCCGGCAGGATGCCGGCGTTCCATTATTTCTTTCCGAGTATGTCCGCGCCGGAAAACTTTTTCGCCGCCTGGGCTTTTAGCTTTTCTTCGGTGGCCTTTACGAGTTGAACGTACTGCATGCGGAGATCACCGAGAAGGCTTTCGAGCATGCGACTCTCCTGTGGGTGAAGATTGCCTTTCGTTTTTTCACGGATCATCGCGAGCACGTCGAGCCAGTACTTTCCTGTCTCGAGGTCCAGGCTGCGCTGGCCGGTTGCCGGATGTGGAATTGCTCCGAGTGCGGCCGCTGCATTAGTAGCGAGCGTAGAGAGAAAATTCACAAAGCTAGCTGGATCCTTTGCTCCCGGGATGTCGGATTCGTCGAAGTCGTCAAGATCTTCGTCCACCTCGTGACCTGCTGAATCGAGAGCTTTTTCCTCGGCTGGCCCGGACACCGCTGCGGTCGCCGGAGCTGCTCCAGCGGCAGGTGTCTCTGCGGGCTTAGAAGGCTTGGCAGGTTCCAGCACCACGCCCTCTCTCACCGAGCCGTCGGCGTTGAATTTCCGCTTATCTTCAAACTTAAAAGTTACCTCTTCCTGATTGTCGTCGTGCCCGATCATAATGTATTAATCCTGCTTCGATAGTAGCATTTTGGAAAAAAAGAATTCAAAATTCAGGTTTATGTCGAAACACTTTGATGAACTCGTGGCCGTAATGGCTCGTCTTCGAGCACCCGGCGGATGCCCATGGGATCGGGAGCAAACTTATGCTTCGCTCTCTCAATACCTTCTCGAGGAGGCATACGAGACCTTTGACGCTATTCAGGAGGCCGACGCGACGGGTGACACTACCAATCTCCGCGAAGAATTGGGCGATCTGCTGCTGCAGGTCGTCTTCCATGCAACGATTGGAACTGAAAAGGGTGATTTTACTATCGATGATGTCGCCGAAGGGGTCACCAAAAAACTTGTGCTCCGGCACCCGCACGTGTTCGGCGATGCTAAATTAGCTCGGGCTCAGGATGTCCTGGACAATTGGGACCAGCTAAAAGCAGATGAACGTAAAGTGTCGGGAAAGGTCGAGAAAGAATTGGATTCGATATTGGACGAGGTCCCTGTCCATTTCCCCGCCCTGCTCGAGGGGCTGAAACTTACAAAGAAGGCGGCGAAGGTGGGATTTGACTGGGAGGACGCGAACCAGATCTTTTCCAAGCTTGACGAGGAGGTCGGCGAGCTAAAGGAAGCGATCGAAAAAGGCGAAACAGGCAATGCCGCTGAAGAGATCGGCGATCTGCTTTTCGTGGTGATGAATCTCGCCCGCCACCTCGACGTCGAACCTGAGACTGCACTAAAGATCACGAACAGAAAATTTAGAAAACGATTCCGTTATATCGAAGACGGCGTCAAGTCCGATGGCGAGCAGCTTTCCGACGCCGGCCTCAAAAGAATGGACGAGCTCTGGAACAGGGCCAAAGCCGCCGAGAATGGCTGATCACATTCGCTGAATCTCCAACCTCTTCTACATCTGTCTTTTTTCTTCACAAAGTAATTTCGCATACCGAACCATCGCTCTCCATACGTTAGCCTTTAGTTCTAGGCAAATGGCCGAGCGGAACTCCGGGTAGTAACATTTTGTGACCCGAGCCGAAATCATTCGCAAAAATACGAAGGTAATGTTCGTCCTAAAGGGCGGCGAAAAGGAGAGAGTTATGCCAAATAAAAAAGAAGAAACTGAGATCGATTCCGCCGGAGCAATCAGTCCGAGATCAAATGGGCCTAATGGTAAAGACCGTACGGAAAACGATTCAACTTTGCTAAGCCAGGCAAAGTCAGCCGCGGGCGATGTTTATGAAACGGTGGCCGACAACGCGACCTCAGCGATCGACGAGCAGAAGGCCGGCCTGACGGGAAAGCTTACCGGTGTGGCTGACACAGTAAGACGGTTGAGCGGGACTCTTCACGATACTGAGTCTTATGATCCCGTATCCGGATACGTCGCCCAATACACCGATACCGCGGCTCAAAAGATCGAGTCCGTAGCGAAATATTTTGACAACGCTGACCTTAAGGATATCGCCCGCGATATTGAATCATACGCAAGGCGAAATCCGGCGGTCTTTCTAGGCAGCGCATTTGCGATCGGGATTATGGCAGCAAGATTCCTCAAGAGTTCGCCGCCTGCCGACGTAGTATCAAATGCGGCATCAAGGTCGCTGCGTAGCCCGGAACCGACTGGCAGCAGCCCGAGAATACAGGCAGCGGGGGCAGCGTCGCGGGGCATTTAGTTCGTCGGGTTAGGAGGACGTTATGGCGCAGCAACAGCTGGTAAGAGATGAACGGAGCATAGGGGACCTCTTCACGGAACTAGCAACCGAAACGGGAACGCTTGTCCGACAGGAAATGGCCCTGGCCCAGGCGGAACTGATCTATAAGGCGACAAAAGCCGGTAAAAGCATTGGGTTTCTGGCAGTTGGTGGCGCCGTAGCATTTACGGCCGCCCTGGCGATAACGGCTGCGGTGATCCTTCTGCTTTCGATATGGATACCGGCCTGGTTATCAGCCCTCATCGTCGGGCTCGCTATCGGTATCTCGGCTTATTTTATTGTGACGTCAGCCCTAGCGGACTTGCGGACGACCGATCCTCTGCCCAGGGAGACGATCGAAACGATCAAGGAGGATGCCAGATGGCTCAAGAACGAAGTGAGTTAACGGGTGGCGACAACATGGAACTGTCGGAAAACGAAGAGATCGTAACTGTCCCGAACCCTGAGACTGATCTTAAAACAGCTGAGGAGGACCTGTCCGACGAAACGGAAAAGATAAAGGCCCAGATCGAGGAAACGCGTGCCGAACTTGGCGAGACGATTGACGCGATCCAGGAACGATTGAGTTTCTCAAATATATCGGGGCAGGTTTCAGAACATGTAAATCAAGCCGTCGAAACAGCTAAAGGTGCTGTATATGACGCGACAATTGGAAAGGCGGTTAATATTATGAAAAATCTTGGGAACGAAATTTCTACGACATCATTTGGACGAACTGTGAAAAACAACCCGATCCCTTTCTTGTTGATCGGTGCCGGAGCCGGTTTGTTAGCTTATCAGTCATTTTCAGGCAATGGAAAAGGCAGATCGCGCAGCCGTCAACTAAGCGGCGGGTCCGCGGGGGACTTCGTCAACAGTAGGGACAATGCTGATTCGGGCAGTTTGGGCTCCGTGTCAGGCGCGATTACAGGTGTAAAGGACACGGTCTCGACCGCCGCCGGCACCGCCTATGAGAAGGTAACCGGTGCTGTCGACCAGGTGTACAACAAGGCCGGCGAATACGGAAGCACCGCACGCGAGCAGTACGATCATTACCTGGAGGAAAATCCGTTGGCGGTAGGTGCGGTGGCACTTGCGCTAGGTGCGGCAGTGGGACTCGCGATACCGGCTACACGGTATGAAGGGCAACTCATGGGCCAGGCAAAACAGGACCTTATGAACAAGGCGCAGGAAACTGCAACAAGTTTGCTACACGAAACGAAGCAATCGGTAGGTGAAGCCGGACAGGCATTCACCGATAAAGCCGCGGCGATCGAGCATTAAGTCGCAAAGGATCGAGGCCCCGGATTGCTGGGGCCTCATTCCGCAAACATTTCTGCGAGGCACTTCAAAATCAGTGCCGACTCGGCATTGTCGAGTCGCCCAACCTTTTTTACCAGACGTTCCCTATCTACCGTCCGAATTTGATCGAGTACGACCGACCGTTGGTTATTGAGAAAAGTTATCGGTATGCGCGAAGGGTAGTTTCGTCCCTCAGATGAGGATAACGGAGCAATTAACACGGTCTGTATGTGGCGGTTCATCTCATCCGGGGAGATCACGACGCAAGGACGGGTATTCTTAGCGTCACCGCTCAGATCCGCGTCGAGGTTCACAAGATAGACATCGAATCGCTCTACCATTGCCAATCCTTTTTCTCGAAACTGGTCGGTGAATCTTCGAGTGCTCTCTCGTCGTCGTCATTCTCGGACATTGCCCGAAAAGCCTCTTCCCACCCCGCACGTGGCTTTTCCGCGTTCCGGATCAGGATGCCTTCGGGATGCAGTTCCAGTTCCACAAGGCCTTTAATACCGCTGTCCTCCAGCAGCATCTTCGGGATTCGGATGCCTTGTGAGTTTCCGATCTGTATGATCTGGCTTTTCATAATTACATCGTAATTACTTACCGGAAATAGCGATTCTCGTGATACCACCCATATATGTATGCAGTATCTCCGGGATGCCGATCGAGCCATCCTCCTGCTGATAATTTTCGAGTATAGCAATCCAGGTACGGCCGACCGCCAGCCCGCTACCGTTGAGCGTGTGAACGTACTCGGGCTTTGCTCCGCCGGCTCGACGAAATCGTGTATTCATACGACGTGCCTGAAAGTCACCGCAGTTCGAGCAGCTCGATATTTCGCGATACGTCTTCTGACTCGGCAGCCACACCTCGATATCGTAAGTCTTTTGTGCGCCAAAGCCCATGTCTCCCGTGGACAACACGACCGTTCGGTACGGCAAACCTAGCAGCTGAAGAATCTTTTCTGCGTCGGCCGTAAGTTTTTCGTGCTCCTCAGCCGAATTTTCAGGCAGGCATATCTTTACTAACTCGACTTTCTCAAACTGGTGCTGCCTGATCAATCCCCGTGTGTCGCGGCCGTAGCTTCCTGCCTCACTCCGGAAGCATGGTGTATAAGCCGTGTAGTATTTTGGCAGGTCCGATGCGTCGAGTATCTCGGCCGAATGGTAATTGGTGACGGGCACCTCAGCGGTCGGTATCAGCGCAAACTCCCGATCGTCCTTTATATGAAATAGATCATCTTCAAACTTCGGCAGCTGATTAGTGCCGAATAGGGCTGCACGATTGACGAGAAAAGGCGGCAGCGTTTCGGTATAACCGTGTTCGGTCGTATGCACCTCAAGCATCAGATTGACGAGGGCCCGTTCAAGCCGGGCACCCGCGCCATTAAGGATCGCAAAACGTGAACCGGCGATCTTTGTCGCCCGCTCAAGGTCCAGAATCCCCAGCGATTCGCCGAGGTCGACATGATCCATAGGCTCGAAGTCGAATTCACGCGGCGTGCCCCACCGCCGGACTTCGACGTTTGCGGCTTCATCCGGGCCGATGGGAACATCGGCGGCCGGAATGTTTGGCAGATTTATAAGGATCTCGCGGATGGCAGCGTCCGCCTCATCGCGCTGGTGTTCAAGTTCGCTTTGCTTTTCCTTCAGACCGGCAACCTCGGCCTTACGCGCTTCGGCCTCTTCGCGCCGTCCGCTTTGCATTAGAGCACCGATCTCTTTGCTGGATGTGTTGCGAAGCTGATTTATTCTGTCGGCTTCTCCGATCGCTTGTCTCCGAGTGGCGTCAAGCTCGACAAATTTGTCGAGCAATTCGATCGACGCGTGACGATTGCGCATCGCTTCGCGAACGGTCTCAAGATTTTCTCTAACAAAATTAAGGTCCAGCATTATCTACTTATCCAATTACGAAAAATGTGACTACAATGTTATCACTCGGCCATTCGGTCCGACCATCATATCATCCCGGACGTCAGCGAGCAGACAGTCCAAACCGTGCCCAGGGGATAATCTTGATTCGAGACTAAAGTTTGTTAATAGAGATCTTTTCTCATAAAATCAACAATTCGTCCGAACCAGGATTAAACGAATCTAGCAAAGTTGGTATGACAAATAAAATTCGTAAGGCAATTTTCCCGGCAGCCGGGCTTGGCACCAGATTTCTTCCAGCTACAAAGGCGTCGCCGAAGGAGATGCTCCCGCTGGTCGACAAGCCGCTAATACAGTATGTCGTCGAAGAAGCGGTCGCGAGCGGTGTGGAATCTGTCCTGATCGTTACAGGCCGCGACAAGAGTGCGATCGAGAATCACTTCGACATTGCTTTTGAGCTGGAATATTTGCTGAAAGAGCGCGGAAAGCAGGATGTCTTTGAAGAGATAAGGGCGATATCTGAAATGGCGCGGATCAGTTATACACGCCAAAAAGAAGCCCTTGGACTGGGCCACGCCATCTATCAGGGTAAGGATTTTGCGGGGAGCGACCCTGTAGCTGTCCTTCTGGCCGACGACATTGTTATCAATGAAAAACCGGCACTTCAACAGATGGTGGACGTTTTCGAAAAGTATGACGCCCCCGTCATCGCGACCATGCAGGTCGAGGGTGCCGGAATATCACGCTTCGGCGTGATCGACGCTGAGGAGGTCGAGCCAAACGTCTACCGAGTTCACGACATGGTCGAGAAACCGGACTACGCCGACGCTCCATCAGATCTCGCGATCATCGGGCGCTACATATTCACGCCGGACATCTTTGACGCTATCGACCGTACCGAAGCCGGAGCAGGCGGTGAGATCCAGATCACAGACGCCATGCGTCTCCTCCTCAAGGAGAGGCCGATCTATGCCCTGAAGCTCGACGGCCGTCGGCATGACGCAGGTGATAAGCTTGGGTTCCTGATCGCGACCGTGGAGTTAGCTTTGATGCGGCCCGATCTTTCTGATGATCTCCGCGACTATTTAAGATCACTTGATCTTGACGGATAAATCGGGTTTTTGACTGCCCCTTATACTTATGCCGATCTGCAGGAGCAACAGGATCGCCACGCTCAGAACGAGAACGAACATTCCTGAACGCAGGTCCCCTGTTTTGTCCGAGAGGTAGCCGATAAGCCAGGTGACTGAGGCGGCTCCAAGGGTTCCGGCCATGAAAAGAGGAACCGCCCGGCGGTTAGCTGATGGGCCGAACGTCTTTGAAAAACGTGAGACGCTCGTTGGGAATATCCATGAGGTGCCAAATCCGGCCACCGAAGCTCCGACCCCTAGAGTAGTCACGGATCCCGCCCATAAGGTCAGTGAGATCCCGGCCAGCATTATCAACAACCCAAGAAAAAGCATCTTGTTCTCGTCAAGAAATCGGAACAAGACCGGTGCCACGCCGCGGCCCAGAACGAAGAAAAGGAAGTACAGCAAGGTTGGGGAGAGCCACGATAGGAATGGTTCGCCCTCGACACGCCCCGTGTAGGTGGTCAGCCATCCACCCATCCCGCTCTCAAATCCAACATGGATGAAGTTAAAAAATGCTATTGCCCATGCGATCGGCATTCGCCAGATCGGGACATCGTTTATGGGGACACCGTCGCTTGATGGCCGCCTTTGACGGGTTCGGTCGCCGACCACCAGACGGAGAAGAACTGAGGCCAACAGCAGCGGGATCGCAAGAATAAATGTGGTCATGCCGATGCCGTCGACGCTGCTGAACAGGTCGACGAACGGCTTACAAATAATTGCTCCGACACCCCAGCAAAGGTTCAGGACGCTTAGAGCTGCACCCGTACGTTCCGGATTTACCTCGATGATCATCATATTGATCGCCGGAAGCGTGAGCCCGATGCCTATTCCATTTACAAAAAACCCTGCCAGGCATATCTCGAATGATATCCCATTCAGAAGCAACGTCCCGACTGCCATTGCGAGACCTCCAAGTAACGTGGCGGCCATGTAGTTGTTTCGTTTTGCAAGGCGGCTCGTCGCAAAGCTTCCAAAGAGGGAGCCGGCAAATTGAGAGGGAAAAAAGTATCCGACCTGCAGGTCCGTCAGTGCAAAATGTTTCGCGAGGATCGGCAGCACCTGCCCGATTAGCACCGCGGCGATCCCTGAGAGAAAGAAAATAAGATGCAGCAGTGCTTTCAAGAGACTGACCCGGCTGGCGTGCGGCATAAGAAGGTATTGTGACAATTTCTCATATGAAAACAAGAGCGGGGCAGCAGTATTCAGACGTCAGCCAAAAGCCGTTCGGGGATCCCACTCGCCTAAATCGTCGCTATTCAGTAGAATTTAATGTTAATGGAAATGGCAGTTGCCGTTGGTAGCGCCCAAAGAATAATGCCTTTAAGCACCATCGAGGACGCCGCGCGAGATATTCGTGACGGCAAGATGATCATCATTGTCGACGATGAAGACCGTGAGAACGAAGGCGATCTTGTTTGCGCGGCTGAGAAGGTCACCGCGGCAATGATAAATTTCATGGCGGTTCACGGCCGCGGGCTTATTTGCCTGCCAATGACCGAGGAGCGATGCAACGAGCTTCAGCTTTTTCCGCAAACAACTGAAAACACATCGAGCATGGGAACGGCGTTCACCACGTCGATCGAGGCTCGCGAAGGCGTAACGACGGGCATCTCCGCCGCTGACCGGGCCAGAACCATCCTCACCGCGGTCGATCCAGTGTCCAAGCCATCGGATCTTGTCCGGCCGGGTCACGTCTTTCCGTTAAGGGCGAAAAACGGCGGCGTGCTGGTTCGGGTCGGCCAAACCGAGGCAAGTGTTGATATGGCAAGGATAGCCGGTCTGCAGCCTGCTGCTGTCATCTGCGAGATCATGAACGACGACGGCACGATGTCCCGAATGCCGGAACTGCAGGCGTTCGCGGCGACTCATGACCTGAAAATAATCTCGGTTGCCGAACTCGTCCGATTCCGCATCGAAAAAGAGACTTTGGTACGCCGCATTGCTGAAGCCAACCTTCCTACGCGTTACGGTGAGTTTCATACGGTTGTTTACGAGAACATCATTAACGGAGAGACACACATAGCGCTGGCGATGGGCGACGTTTCCGGGACAACCGACCCGGTGCTGGTACGCGTCCAAACCGAGAACGTAACGTTTGCGATGTTCGGCACGCTGCTGGGCGAAGCATCGGACGCCGTTCAAGCCTCTCTCCGTAAAATTTCCGAGGCCGGTCGTGGTGTAGTGGTTTATCTGCGCCAGCGGGAAAATAACCTCGACCTTGTGAATCAACTCAAAACCTATGCGTTGATGCAGGAATCAGGGGTCGATTTCCAAACGGCCAAGCGGGAAACTGGATACGGCAAGGTTCACGATTACGGGATCGGTGCGCAAATATTAAAAGATCTAGGGGTAAAAAAGATCGCCTTGTTATCAAACCATCCGCCCAGGGTAAATGCTCTCGATGCTTTTGGGCTGGAGATCGTCGATACGATCAGCTTGTAACTAGCGATTATCATTCGTATGCCGGAAGAACGGCCAAATAATCCGGAAGAAAGCCGTGAACCCGAGGTTCCCGATACGCCTACCAAATCTGATGCGAAACCGCAGCGGGCATATTTCACTCGTCGAAATCTGGTGATCGGGGCCGGTTCGCTGGCTGTTTTCGGTATACTCATCGCCCTGCTGACCGTAGTTTCTTACCGCTACGGGGTCTTCGATAATTACATAAAGGCCCAATTCGTCACGAAAATGGCTGACATCGGTGTTGATTTCGACGCCGATGTGTTTAGGGTCACTGTTAACCCTCTGGTCCTCGAGCTCAAGAACGCTACCTTCAACGACAGGGTGACAGGCGAAAAGCTTTTCTTTGTCCGAGACGCTCGCCTGGGATTAAGCGTTCGAGACCTCTACGCATGGCAGCTCAGCCGGGATATCTCGATAGACACGACCGAGATAAATGGTGCCGAGGTTTGGGTGCGGTTTGACGAAAACGGACGATCGAACTTTGCGAATCTGAAATTCGTTGAGGACGAGCCGGGATCCAGGGTTAAATTCAAATACGAGTCAGTTAATTTTTCGCTCAAGGACAGCGTGGCTCACTTCGGCGACCTGTCACGCAATATATCCGGTGACGCACGAAACCTAATGTTCTTTCTTTCGCCGTTGGACGCGAGCGTTCCGGATGAGGAAAAGAGGTATAAATTCGATCTTACGGCGACCGATTCTAATTTCGACTATGATGGCCGAACGGTCGAGAAGATGGATATTCGTTCGACCGGCATTGCCGATCGACAAGGAGCGGAGTTCAGCAGCTTTGAGATCAGAACACCTATCGGTGAGTCGTTCGTAACCGGAAGTTTAACCGACTGGGCATCGCCGAAGTATAGCTTTGACATTAAATCGTCAGTAGACCTCACGCAAGCTTCCGGCATCTTCGGAAACGGCACTTCACTTGTCGGTGTTGGGAATTTCAAGGGCAAGATCACTGGCGAAGGCGAAACTTACAGGCTGGTTGCCGAGGCGGATTCTCAATCGCTCCGTGCCGGCGGGATATCACTCCGAGCGGTCAACGTGGCTGCCACAGTAGACGGGGTGAACACGAGTTACGATGCGCAAGGTACAGCCATTGCCGAGATGCTTACATTGGATGAGTTCCGCATCGATTTTCTTAAACTCATCGGCAACATAAGGGGAACCGGGACCGATTTCCGGTGGGTAGGAGACCTTCAAGCGGCTGCACTGAAAACTCCGGCCCTGACGATCGGCGGGCTCTACCTGTCCGACGCCCTCGCAGATTATAAAGACCGTCAGCTCGCTCTCCAGTCCAGCAATGCGAAAGCGCAGCAACTCGCTGTTGGCGGTAATGACCTTACGGATGTCGCGGCGAGAGACTTCAGGCTTTCCGTGGCAGGAGATGTGATCGGGGTCTCTTCCCCCAATGTGCGCGTTGGGTCTCTTAACTCCAGCCAGTTCGGCATGAAGGGAGTTACGGGCCAGGATCTTCGGGTCGATAGCAAACCGGGCCGCACTGATCTCAGTGTGAAAGGGATACGTTCCGCATCTGCAACGATGCAAGACGCCAGATTACGAAATGTAAGCGCAGGTGAGTTTCGGCTCACTGACGTGCCAAACTCGACTGCCTTGAAAGCCACTAATTTGAGAGCGGACCGGCTCGAGATGGACGGCACGACGGTGACCGGACTCGACATTCCTGCCCTCGACATGACGGACACGCAGGCTTCTACCGTTATCTATTCGGACGCGGTAAGGGTAGCGAGCGTCGATGCAGGTTCTGCAGTGATCGGGAGCCTTAACATCGGGGGTGTCCGCGTCAGCATTAGACAGGGCCGTGTCGAGGCAAGGTCCAACGATTTTGACGCGGGGAACGTGACGCTGGCGAAGACCAGCGGTATGCCACAGGGCGGGGATCTACAGAACGTCCGGGTTTCGAATCCCGTGTATATTCTTGAGCCTTCGGGGCGGTACCGTGCCTCCGCTGATATGAGTCTGGGAGGAGGTGCTTTGGGCAGCATCGCACTTGGCGCGGCAACGGCTCGTCTAGAGGCGACTAATGAGCGGGTCGCGCTAAACGACCTCACAGCTGATTTGATGAACGGAAGGTTCGCCGGAAGTGCGGTGATAGCTGCAAGTGACCGGAGTACTTCTGCGGTGACCGGTGCCTTTTCGAATCTTGATCTTTCAAAGCTGCTTGCTCTGCAGGGTGGGCGTGTGATCCCCATCGAGGGTGAGATGACGGGCAATATCGATCTGCGGTTTCCGGGTACGAATTTTCGAACTTCGACTGGTACCGTAAACGCGGACATCACCGCGAACGCCGGCAGCGACGCCCGGGGCCGGATCCCGGTAAACGGAACGGTCCGTCTCGATGCTTTGAATGGACTATTCACGATAGGTCAGGCCGATCTTCGTACGCAGCAAACCACACTCGTTGCGACCGGCAGGTTCGATCTTAGGGCAGAAAACTCTGACCTTAATGTTTCGCTCCGCTCATCGGATGCTGGTGAGATAGACAGGCTAGTCCGGGTGCTCGGCGTTTCGCAGGAACTCGAGGAGCAGCTCGATTCGACACAGGCCCAGTTTGCGGGAAATCTGACATTTGACGGGACTGTTACCGGCAACCTCACCGACCCGGTCATCGATGGAAAGGCTTCGCTCGATTCTCTGATCATGCGCGGACGGCAGATCGGCAGCGTCGCAACGAATATTTTTGTTTCGCCTGCCGGCGTGGAACTTAAAGAAGGAAGGCTGCAGCAGCCGGAAGGCGGGAATGCTACTTTCGCCTTTTCCATGCCGACAACCGGCATGAATAACACGACGGTCAATGCCACTCTTACAAATATCAATGCGGGGAGCCTTCTCGCTGCCCTGCCGATATCACTTCCTGAACAACTGCGTGGTTTTGACGGGCAAGCTTCTGGCACGCTCATTATCTCGGGGCTGCCAAACGATGCGCGCGGTGATGTGAACCTTACAGCCGCGAGCGGTACCGTCGCGGGACAGGCGTTCGACAACCTGGCTGTAAGGGCAGTCTTCAACGGTACTCGAATCGATCTTGAGCAGGCCGAGATGACGATAGGTAGCGGACGATTGACGGCTGCTGGCGGCTACGACCGAGTTTCGGGGCAATTTGACCTTGATTTGAGAGGGCAGGCGATCCCGGTCCCGCTTTTGATCGCACTCCTGCCGGCCAGCAATAGCATACCTGCCGTTACGGGTAACGTCGATTTTACAGCTCGAGCCAGTGGCATATCGGACCGTCCGAACTCGTTCAATGTTAATTTTGATGGCGTTGCCCCCGACGTACGGGTTAATGACAGTGTCCTTGGCCGGATCGTGTTCAAGGGGCAAACGGTCGATCAGGTACTAACCGCGGACCTGACAGCGGATCTCGACGGGCGGCCGCAGATCATCAACGCCACCGTCGATTTGCGAAACGAGAACCTGCCGTTCAAGGTGGCCACGACATTCAACCAAAGTCCGCTATCGCCATTTATTGCCTTTGTGCCGCAATTGACCGGAATGCCCATAAGCGGTACCGGAACCGGTCAGATAGAATTTGGCGGAAACCTATCGGGTCTCGATGCGAACGGTCAGCGGGTTTTTACCGCTGCGGGTTTAACCGGCCGGGCGGAATTTTCGCAGCTTGCTTTGCAGATCCAGGACACCCCGTTATCGGCGTCGGAACCGGTTGTGATCACTTTCGATACGTCGGCGATCAATTTTGTACGGGCGAGATTCGCGGGCGGTGGTTCGAATATGACTATCGCCGGAACCAAGGCCTTGACGGCCGGTGGCCTTAACGACCTGTCGGTCGAAGGGCGTGTAAATCTTAACCTCCTCAACCTGGTATCAAAAGACACATTCTTTTCCGGATTCGCGGACACGTCGATTCGATATTCCGGGCCAAACGACCGAACAGCCCGACTTTCCGGAACGGCTAACATAGTAAATGGGTCTGTGGCGGCTTTTCTTGGATCGGATCGCTTTACGATGAACCGGATCAAAGCTCGGATCATTTTTACCTCTGACCAGGTTGCAGTCGAGGAGGCGACCGGCTATCTAGGCGGCGGCCGGTTCAGCGCGTCAGGCGGCGGGACGCTGGATGGCGTGGCTGTTCAGGCATTTCGTGTGACCCTCGACGGTAACAATGTTACTGTTCCGCTACCGCAGGATTTTATTACTACGGGTGACGCCAGGCTGGAGATCACGGGTGAAAGGGCAACGCCAACCGCCGCCTTGCAGACGTCCATCAGAGGCCGTATCTTTGCTAAGCGGGCAATGTACTCGAAGGACATCGATATTGCGAGTTTGATCGCCGGCCGTCCCGGTCCGGCACTTTCTGCGGGCGGAAATGGTTCTGTTAACGCTCCTGTCCTTGATCTGATCATAGAAGGGCGCGACGCCCTCGTTGTCCGAAATAATATTGCAGATCTGACAGCCTCAGTTTCACTCGCCATCACCGGCGATGCTAACAATCCACGGATCGCCGGGCGGGTCACGGCGACCGGTGGAACCATTTTTTTCCGAAATGACCGGTATGCCGTGCAGCGGGCAGTGCTTGAGTTTCCGCCAGACACGGCGATCGAGCCAATTATCAATCTGCAGGCGGAGACGGAGATAGCTGGATATCAGGTATTTGTAAACCTTTCGGGCCCTCTTACAGATTCGGAGCAGCTTTCGGCCAATTTGCGTTCTAGTCCAGCCCTGCCTCAGGCGGACGTAGTTTCATTGATTACGACAGGTTCGCTCGCGAATGCATCGGGTGGAATTCCGACACTCGCACAGACGGGGATCAATACCGCTGCCGAAATATTGACTGATGCAATAATCAGTAACCCGATCCGTAAGGCCACTGACAAGCTTTTCGGACTAAATGTGTTTGAGATCGATCCGCTGATCTCAGGCCAGAATCTGGCCAATCCGTCGGCCAGACTCACCGTGGGACGGCAGATCAACAGCAAGCTGCGTGTCACATACTCCACGAACCTGTCCCAGGACCAGAACCAGGTACTCGCTTTTGAATATAGGCTCTCCGACCGAATGTCGCTCGTTGCGCAATATGAACAGCGGTCCCTAAGCAACGTGACACGAAATCGCGATAATTTTAGCTTTGAGGTTCGATTCAGAAAGAGATTCTAATTAAGGACGATTGATATTTTCCGGATAATGCGCAAGGGGATAATATTTTCAGAACTTTCGGATTTATCGCGATCCGTAACGACGGAGATGCGCCGGATCGCGCCCCAAACATTGCTCGGCCTTTACCTACTTGTGATATTCGGTTTCTCTCCCGCGGCCAGCAATGCCCAGAACAGGTTCGAAAAGAATCCTATCGCTGGGATCCAGATAAACATAGAAGGGGCCGGAACGACTAGTTCGCTCGCCGAGCAGTATCGTCTGACTGCGGTCGCCAAGGTGGGGCCGATTTACTCGACTCCCCGAGTTCGTGACGCGATCGAGGAGCTTTACAGAACTGGCAGAATCGACACGATAACGGTGGCTGCGAGCCAGGATGCTGCCGGCGACGTCATTCTCATTTTCAATATTAAGCCAAAGGTCCAGGTGAGCCGGGTAACGGTGGAATTAGGCCCATCAAGCGGCGACAAAGTGACCGAGCAGGAACTTCTTTTCGAGTTGAATTTGCTCACGCCCGGTTCGGTGCTCACTGAGCAAACTCTTCGCGACAATGCTGACGAGATACTCGAATACCTGCGAGAACGCGGATTTTACCGATCACAGGTAAGGTATGAACGTAGGCCCCTTCCAAACATAAATGATGTTGGGGTGACTTTCATTGTTTCTCCAAATACACAGTCAACCGTCTCGACATTCCGGGTGAATATCGAAGGGTATTCAAAACCAATACCTCCGGGACTTCTGACACTTGAGCCGGGCGAAGGATTTACCCGCGAAAAAATGGTCGCCGATATTGCACGCATTCGCGAGTTGCTTCGTAAGGAAGACTACCTCGCCCCGGAACTTGAAGAGCCCCAGCCGCGGTATGACGATGAGACGAACACTATCTCGATCGTACTTGATGGCAAGGTTGGGCCGAAAGTAAAGGTGGAGGTCATCACGGCCAGCGGCAGTCCCAGCTCGTCTACCCAAACAAGTCTGCTTCCGATCAAAAGGGAAGGCACACTCGATTTTTCGGCGATCGTCGAGGGCGAGCGCCGATTGGCAAATTATTACCAGGAGCAAGGCTACTTTTTTAATAACGTGTCCGTACGCTGCAGTGTAACGCCGCCGATAACAGACACTGAAGACAACCCGATCGCCAACGACACCGAGTTCCTTTGCTCGTTTTTGGGCGGTGAGGACTTGATGGGCCGCGAAGTCAAAGTGACCTACGAGGTCGATCTCGATCGAAAGCTGCGCCTGACACAGATACGCCTCCGAGGTACCGACAAAGTGACTATCGAAGATGTTCGAAAGGTGCTTGGGTCGAAAGAGGCGAATCTCCTTGGCATCATTCCTTACTTTGGTCTGGGAAGAGGCTACACGAGTGCTGCGATACTCGAGGACGACAAGAACACTTTAAAGTCCATCATGGCTGAGCTTGGGTACCAGTTTGCCGACGTGCAGGTGAATCGCGGAGTCTCGCCAAACGGGGAAGACCTCATCATTACCTTTGTGGTCGAAGAAGGGATCCCCACTGTGGTCGAGAAAGTGACGATCACGGGTAACGGAGAGGTCCCAACGAGTGACTTGGCTGCGGAGCTTCCTGTGCTGACAGGTCGTAATTATTCGAGGGCGAGGACTCGCAATGCGGCCAGAAAGCTGTCCGAGCTGTATTCACGCAGGGGCTATTACTATGCCCGCGTAACGACTGAGACGTCCGACGACCCGTTAGAGGTGACGGCCGAGAAGCGGCCGATAAGGATCATTTTTAAGATCGAGAATGAAGGCAAGCAGGTTGTCATCAATCGCGTCCTCGTTAACGGAAACGAAAGGACCAACACAAGCGCAATTGAAAAGGCCCTTGCTCTCGAACCCGGGGAGCTTCTGCGGTCGTCCGACGTCTATGCCAGTGAACAGAATCTCTATTCTTCGGATGCTTTCGCCCGTGTCCAGATAAAACCCGAACCGGCGGGTAACGCTGCCGATGGGCGATTGTTAAACGATGTAATTGTGGACGTCGACGAGCAGCCCCCCAGATTGATGACGTATGGCGGCGGCTTTTCGACCGATCTTGGACTTAGCGGATTCTTTGATATTCGCCATATGAACCTATTTGGCAAACTGTGGCAGGGCGGCGCCAGGATCAGGGTTAGCCAGCGGCAGCAGCTGGTTCAATTTGACCTCGTAAATCCCAGATTCTTACGCGACGGGGATAAAAGGTTCGCTCCCTTGACGTTCTCGGCGCAATATCAGCGTGACACCACCGTTACAAGGTTCTTTCGCTCGGCATTTGATAAGGGCACCTTCGGGATCGTGCAGCGGATCGATGAAGAAGGAAATCCTATCGACGAATTCGGAGCTAACGTCGGCAGTCCCACAATAAACAGACTGGCTTTAACGGCTGAGACTAGCCGAACGATCAGCCGCAGAAAAAGGACAATTCTCTTTCTTCGTTACAGGTTTGAGGACGTCAGGTTGTATAACATCGAGAGCCTGCTGATACGAGAATTGCTCAGGCCGGATCAGAAAACGAGGATCTCGGGATTCACCACGACCTTCGTCCGCGATACCAGGCAAAATTGTTCCGCAAAATATTCCCTGCTCGATCTTATCTCAAAAGGAGACCAGACAGACCCGTGCCGTTATAACGCCAGCGACCCCACCAGGGGCGATTATCTGACAGCGGATTACAGCGTTTCAGTACCGGCATTAGGTGCAAATATCGGGTTTCAAAAATTCCAGGCGAGTTACAATTACTACTACACTTTCGGGACGCTGGGTAAGCAAACAACTGTCGCTGCCCGAGGAATTCTCGGCCTTGGACGCGTTTTTTCCGGCGGCGATCGTTTTGTAAGCACAGATTATCCGGCCCTTAATGGCTTGCTGCCGATAAGTGAACGTTTTTTTGCAGGTGGCGGGAATAACCTGAGAGGCTTTGCGTACGAGGAGGCAGGGCCCCGTGTAGTAGTTGTGCCACAGGGAACCTTCAAGAATAGTGATGGCGAAGACGTGTTCCTGGATCCTTTCACGATACCCTTTGGAGGGAATGCCTTGGCGGTCGTGAATCTGGAGGCGCGGATACCTCTTACGTCGACGATCCGTGCGGTACCGTTCTACGATGGCGGCAATGTCTTTCGTAAGTCAGGCGATATTTTTAAGAGCACGGCCGTTTCGGCGGCTGATATTGCGGGTTTCAACCAGAATGCGAGGTGGACCAATACAATAGGATTGGGCTTCAGAATAAGAACACCCGTAGGCGGAGAATTGGGCGTTGACTACGGACACCTGTTGAAACCGCCGGTCTTCTTGATACCGCAGCCTGTCGGCCCGCCGGCTGAATACAGGCTGCGTCAGGGCCATCTACATTTTCGATTCTCTCAGGCGTTCTAGTTTACCGCCGATGATGCCATGACGTGAGATTCATCGAGATCAACGATCAAGCTTTCGTTCGAATAATCATTTTCCTGCTCGACCGCGGATTGTGACCGCGGCATCGGGCGAGCCATTGCATTGTGCGTGAGCTGGAACTTCTTTCGATTAGCCTTTCGAGCATACATAACTTTGTCCGCCGCGACGATCAACTGGTCAAACGTCTCGCCGTTTTTGGGATAACCCGAGGCACCGAGACTAACGCCTACAGACGGGGCAATGTCGCTGCCCTCGATCGGCAGCCGGAATTCAGTCACGGCTTTCTCGATACGGTCACAGAGGTCGACTACCTCATCCGCCGACGTTTCAGGGATCAGGGCGACAAATTCGTCTCCGCCGTATCGCGCCAAAAAGTCATAATCCCGAAGCTGTCCGCGGATCACCCTGCCGATTTCCTTCAGCATCATGTCACCCACTTTATGGCCGAATGTATCGTTAACAGCCTTAAACCCGTCGAGGTCCAACATAAGCAATTGGAAACTCGAGGAACCGCGGCTAGCCCGGGCCACTTCCTTATCGAACTGTATTTGAAGACTTCGGGCATTAGGCAAACCGGTCATTGGGTCGGTAAGAGCATGAGTCTGAGCTTCATCGTGCTTGAGGGCTTTCCCTATCGCTTCCGACGCGATGTGAGATACGGTCTCAAGCAGGCGAATATGCTCTTCACCATATTCCGACAGGTCGCTGGAATATACGGTGACGGCTCCGATCATCTCATCATCAGCGATCAGGGGCAGCGACGCCAGGGTTCGGTACTCACCCACGAATTCTGTTTGGGAATATGAGAAGTCCAGATCCGGATCTGCTTTTTGAACAGTTTCGCGGCTTTTTAAGGCAAATCCGGTGGCTCCCTGGCCGACCCGAACTTTTCTAGAAAGCAGTGCTTCCGAGTTAGCTCCGATGACATGGGCGGCAGCTGCCTGACGTTTAGGCCCGTCCAGCAAATAGACCGCACAGGTATCGAAAGGGATCATTTCTCCGAGTTTTCGCGCAAACATGCCCAAAGCGTCGTCGAGATTCAGTGACGAGCTGAATTCGCGTGCCAGTTCGTAAAGGCTGATCACCTCACGGTTGGCAAGTTTGATCTGCTCGACGTAGTGATGATCGACCATCAACTTGCCCATGGCGGATGAGTTGAAGTATGAAAGCCCGTGGGATTCGATCTCGGATTCGAATGTTGCCAGATTGCGCAACAGTGTGTCAACGATCATAGGGTCGAAACGCGTTCCTGCCTCTGCTTGAATGATCTTCCTGGCCTTGTCACGTTCGAGTGCAGGGCGATATGGACGGGCGCCTCTCAACGTGTCGAACGCATCAGCAACGGACAGTATCCGGGCGGTGAGCGGTATTTCTTCGGCTTTCATCCCTTCGGGATACCCGGCTCCATCCCAACGTTCATGGTGATATTTGATCGTGGGGATTACAGGAGTGTCAAAGCCGACTTTTTCGAGGATCGCTGCTCCTACTGTCGAATGGATCTTGGTTTTTTCTAATTCTGCAGGTGTAAGACGTTCTGGCTTATTCAAAATATGGTCAGGAATTGCCAACTTTCCAATGTCGTGAAGTAAGGCGCCTGTACGGAGGGCCTCGATGTCCCCATCCGGCAGATTTAGGGCTCGACCGATCCCCACCGCGAAGATCTGTGTCCGTCTTACATGGCCGATCCCGATCTGGTCGCGAGCATCGATCGCGGTAGCAAGGGCTTCAACCGTGGCGAGGTGGATGCGGCTGGCATCAGATATCTGCCGGGTCTTTTGTGAAAGAAGATCGACGTGGAAGCGATACCCTAGTCCCCCCAACAAACACATCGCCGTCACAAAGACTCCGACACCAAGGCCAAAACCGACGAAAACGCTTACGATGATCGACATCGCGAGCAGTATCGCAAAGGGCATTTGGAACGGCGGGGGAATCGACCTGGAAAATTTTGGCAGCGATCTCATTGGCACTCTCCGATCTGAAAACAAATGTCTGTGAAACAAACCTGAGGGAGCGGTTCGCCTACAGTCCTATAATCAAATCGCGTGCCATTTAACCTTTTGGAAAAATCGCCGAAAACGCTCGCTTATTTGGGGGTAAGGGCCTCCGTCTCCATTGTTGACCGACCATATTGACCAATGGGCCGGTCAGGCTGACCGATGAGAAGTGATCTTTTGCATTTGAGTTGTGAAGGGAAATGAAAGTGCTCGAAGCTTGCCGGAAAGTTTTTGTATTTACTCTCTCGGCTAGTATCTTTCTTCGTCGAAATCGTAACTATCGAGGCCCCCCGAGGCGGTATCCGCATCGATCTCCTCGTGAAGGTCGAGTTCAACCGGATCCAGTCCGACAACGACCAGTTTTGAGCCGCATTCGTCGCAAACAACGTTGTCGCCCTGTTCACATTCGGCGTCAACATAGACTTCTTCGCTGCAATCAGGACATATCGAAGTGGGCATTTTTCTTTATCTACGAAAACCTAAGAAAGTATTTGTATTCAACTCAAAAGAGCGTGAAAATAGGACCGTTATCAATCTAACTTGAATCATAGCAGTTGGCAAGAATATCGGGCAAAGTTTTTTGCGTGAGTCAGTGTATTCCAGATTTGACCGGTCTAAATGAGATTTCCCTTCAATTTACGCGCGGACACAGCCTACGATGTCGTCGGCTTCGGCACGAATGCCGTCGATCATCTGATCCGTGTGCCGTCGTTTCCACAGTTCGGTTCCAAGCTCGAATACCTGGAGCATTCGCTTGAAGTCGGCGGTGAGGTGGCATCGACGATGGTCGCCCTCTCACGGCTGGGAATGCGAACCGCGTATGTCGGACGGTTCGGCTCCGACGAAGAAGGAGAACTCGGGCATTCTTCCCTTGTCCGTGAGGGCGTTGACGATTCGTATACGGAGGTAGTAAAGGGCGCACGGTCGCAAGTAGCTTTCATTGTTATCGACGAACTGAGCGGCGAACGAACCATAATGTGGAACCGTGACGAAAGGCTGCGGTACACGGGCGCAGAAGCCCCTGTGGCGATGGCGGGCCGCGGGCGCCTGCTGCATATGACGCCGCACGATACCGAAGCCTGTATCACGATGGCCAAAGCGGCTCGGGAAGCAGGCTCAGTTGTCTCACTGGACATCGACAATACCTTTGACGGGATCGAGAAACTTCTGTCCCTTGTCGACATCTGCATCGCCTCAGCAGAATTTCCGGAAACGTTTCTCGGAATAACTGATACCAAAATTGCGCTCAGGCAGGTTGCTGAGCGATTCGGATGCGCGGTATCCGGACTGACATTGGGCAAGGCCGGCTCAATAGTTTTTTGTGAAAATGAGTTCATCGAAACGCTCGGTTTCGACGTCCCCGGCGGTTGCGTTGACACAACCGGAGCCGGCGACGCGTTTCGAACCGGTTTTCTTTACGGCGTTCTGAAAGGTTTCTCTGTCCAGGAAAGCGCTATTGCGGCGAACGCTGTCGCGGCCTTGAAATGCAGGGGTCTCGGTGCCAGATCAACCCTTCCGGACGAGAGAGAATTGATGGGATTCATAGAAACTGCCTAGCGTAAGTGGTTTGAGTCGTCTCTTCAGAGTTTATCTCTGAAAAAACCTGTCACCAAGGCCCAGGCATCGGCTGCCGCCGTGGGATCGTATACTTCAGAACGAGTGTTGTTAAAAAATGCGTGGTCCGCATCGTACTTAACTGAATGAACGGGCAGTTCGTATCTTTCGGCCGCTTCTTCGAGTGTGGCGACTTTTTCGGGAGTGATCCAGCCATCACGAGTCCCGGAAATAAAAACCGTCGGCACTGTCAGCTTCTTTAATACCTCTTCCTCTGGTATGTCGCCATAAAAAGGTGCAGCTGCACTCAAACCCTCTATTTCGCACGCCGATCGCAATGCATAAGTGCCGCCCATGCAATATCCCGTGACACCGAAATGCGAAATGTCGTAGGCCAAAGCGGCAGCGTCAATCGCATTCTTGATGGTATCAAGCCCATCCTCGATGGCAAGGCCATTCATCATCTGTGATGCCTCTCCGGGATCTGTCGCGATCTTTCCGCGGTAGAGGTCCGGTGCGATCGCAGTAAAGCCTTCGTCGGCATAGCGCTGGGCTATGTCCTTGATGTGATCGTTAAGGCCCCACCATTCATGGATGACGAGCACCGCTTTACCATTACAGTGCTCCGCTCCCGCAACATGGGACGTTGTGGGGCCGTTCGATGTTTCGAAGTTCAGAATTTCGCTCATAAAGATCCCCGGATCATTCGATACTTAGTATTATAAACGAATGACCCGGGGAACAGTGAATTAGAAGACCTGATCAGAAGAACCTGATAGTATATCCGACGCGAATACCACGGCCGATCTCGGGTGCCAGGTCCTTGATGAACGAGACGTGGTTCCGGTAAAGTTTGTCTGTCAAATTGTAAGCATTGAACGTGAATATATGAGCCACATGTGAGCGGCCGATAGAGTATGAGCCTCCCACATTAAGGATACCGTATCCGTCTGTCGGCGTCTCGAGCGGAAAGATCCTCTCCTGTGATGCTGCAATGACGATCTCGGGTCGAACGCTCAGGCCGCCGTACTGCAGATCAAGGCCAAACCTCGCCCGAGCGGGTGGAATCCGGGGTAGATCGACGTTTCCATCTTTCAACCGGGCCCGAACAATGTCGAAACTCGCAAAGCTAGAAACGTTGTTGTTGAAATCATAGTCGAGGTTCAGTTCAGCTCCTGTATATCGTGCATCGGCCTGCTCAAAGACAGCAACCGGTAATCCGTCTTCGAAATCGACCTCGTCATCTCCGTCCTCGTCCTGCGGTGCCAGGAAAACGAAGTTCCGGATGCTGTAATGATAAACATTGGCCCGCATGCGAAAACGATCTGACTGGTGGCGTAACGAAAAGTCGATACCGTTTGCCGTCTCGCGAGTGAGGTCGTTATTGCCGATCTCAAAGGTAAGAGTTCCGATGTGCGGGCCGTTATTATAAAGTTCTTCCAATGCGGGGGCACGGGTAGAGTGGGTGTAATTGACGATAAACGCTCCTCCCCTCCAGAGGCCGACGTTTATTCCGGCTGCTCCTGAAAAACCAGTGAAACTGCGGTCCGTAAGTTCCGGATTGTCCGGATTGTAACGATTTTTCTCGACCCGTCCGCCAAACTGGAACTTGACCCTTTCCATGTCTAATTCTTCTAATGCAAAGAACGAAAAGGAATTATGTTTAACGGCACCTGAGATGAGCTGCTCTTCACCTCTCACTTCGTATTCGCGATTCAAGCCCTCGAATCCAAATCGCCCGGTCAGCCGCCCACTTCTCTGCTGCTCGAAGAGCACGCGGTACGACGCTGTTCTATTGTCAAAGACCGTGCCGACCTCCTCGATTCCTTCTTCGATCTCCAGTTCCGAATGCCTATATTTCGAGAAGTTAACATTGTACTGAAGCCCGCCAAGGAAAGATCCGGTAAGGTTGCGCAGCCCGCCGGCCAGCCGTAGATTGTTCGTTTTGGAAAGAAGGTCGACGTCCACCACATGTTCCTCCTCCTCTTCCTCTTCTTCCTCCGCATCGTCGTGTTCGCCATGAAAGGTTCCTGCAAAAGGTATCCCGTAGCGGCGAACATCCCTGGAAAATGTTCCGCTTACCCAGCCCTTTTCGCCGAAATACCCGACACCGAAGGAACCGGATCTCGACCAGGACGCTGAATTCTGGATCCTGCCGATCGGCGTCGAATAATCGTCAGTCTTCTGTGCGCTGAGGTTCCCGCGAAAAACGAAATTCTTAATGCCGTATTCAAGCCCACCGGCTGCCCCGCCCTGGCTGTTCGCCGTACTTCCTATCGCGGTGAAAGAACCGCGGAAACCGTCATGCGCATCATTCTCGTCATTATTGATCACATTAACGACCCCGCCGAGAGCATTGCTCCCATATAGCAGAGTGCCCGGTCCTTTAACGACCTCTATCCTTTCTGCGCCCAATGGGTCGATCGGTTCTCCGTGATCGCCAGACTGCGAGCCGACCGAGCCCGATCTGGCTCCATCCTGTAGAACCAGTACACGGTCGCCGTCGAAACCACGGATGACAGGTCTTGCCGTGCCCGGTCCGAAACTCCGCTTCGCCACGCCCGGCTCGAACTCGAGTACTTCGCCGATCGACGTCGCGGCACGCTCAGCGATTCGCGTCGATCCCACCGCGTTCACGGATTGAAAGGCGTCAAACACGGATTGTTCCGTTCCCGCTGCAGTAACCGTAACATTCTCCTGGAGGGAAGTGATCTCCAGTCTAAAATTCGCTGTAATAGAGGAGCCGGCGGCCACATCGATGATGCGGGTCGCGTCTGAAAAGCCTTCCTGATGTACGAGGATACTGTGTCGACCCGCGGGCACGTCCGCGATCCGGTAATTGCCATTTTCATCCGTAACGGCTGTTTGGCGCGTTTGGACTATCTGGACCGAGACCCCGTGAAGAGCGACATCACGAGCATAAGTTATTCTCCCGGTCACCGTGCCCGTGTTTTGAGCAAAGCAACCGATCCCTGCTAACAGCAGAATACCTACCAATATAAAAATTCTATTCATCTTAAACCTCACTGAGCTTCCGGACATGATGTCCGGAGCGTGTCATGAACCCGCAAATTAGTGCGATGACAAGGCGGAAACCTATACCATTTCCGGTATGAGGCCCGCGGCATTTATTCCCAGTTATGAGGTTTGAGGAGGGTGGAAATGAGGATCAGGCGGTCGTGACAGGGCGAATCCGGTTGAAAGATCTATGCGTTCCCTTTCACACACTTCTACAGGGAGCAGAAGCTGAGGAGACACGTCGAGGACGAGGCTGTGCTGCGACGCGTCATGACCGGAAGAGGGCAGCTGCTTGCCTTCTCGTCGGCTCTCGCCGCATAGAACCGGCGCTCTGCAAAGATCATCGTGGCAGCTGTCACTTGCCGAGACAGAAAGTTCGGCATCCGGCGAATGGCTAGCGCAGATAACAACGTGTGAACCTAAGTGAGCAAAGAAACAGACCAAGAAGAACGCCGCCAAAAGGCGTCGCCTATTTCCTTTGCCCGAAGTAATAAAATGGCTATCCATTAAATTAATAAGTATAGATTTTCTCTGAGCTCTCCTCAAGACGGTAATTACGCTCAGATCCAACAAATGGTTTACAAACGTTTAGGCATCGGGTTGCCGTTTTACGGCGTCGGGCGTAAAATCGGCTCCATTGATGAAAACGCTTTATCTGCTTCGCCATGCGAAATCAAGCTGGGACGACCCTAATCTCTGGGACTTCGACCGCCCGCTCAATGAGCGGGGCCGTAACGCCGCCCCCTTCATGGCGGATCTGATGGCCAGACGGGGCCATCAGCCTACGATATTGTTATGTTCGCCCGCTGAAAGGGCCAAACAGACCGCGCAGATCGTCCAAGATCGAGCGGGGATCGGGGCGGAGATCGAATTAGACGACCGGATATATGAGGCAAGCCCACAGGGACTGAGGCAAGTCGTTTCAGAACTTGATGATTCCATCGAGTCGGCCCTGCTTGTCGGCCACAATCCCGGTATAGAAGGCTTCATCAGATATCTGACCGGAGCGGTCGAGGCCATGCCGACATCCGCATTAGCTGTGATCGACCTTAATATCGACTCGTGGCGATCGCTGAATGACGCATGTGGAATGTTGAGAACTGTTTATCGGCCGAAGGTCGAAGCTGCGAAGCAGAGCCCGGCCACGTAGTTCATCGGGTGTCTACGCCGAGGTTACGAAGTTTCCTTCCCAGATCGGCCAGTCTTTTTACGTCGAATCTTCCCTCGCCTTCGAGATGCACCGACAGACCGCGTAGACGAGGAGGCGTTCTTAGAATGCCTCTCTTAAAAGTGCCTACCTGTAAACTCAGACTTGCGTAAACATCGAAAGATTGGGAACGCGCCTCGACACACATCGGGAAGTCCCGTCCCCTATCCACCGGGGTGCCTGTTTGCTCGCCGCAGTCGTTTACCTCCCACGTTGTCGGCATCTTCTCTCCAATTATTGATTGAAGCCATTGGTCAAACCGAACTTTCGGCAATCCGGTTTCGATCTTGGAAACCATAACTTTCTTCGCGTATTAATGACCGCGGCATCCCGCCGCGTTTCCTGAGCAGAAATCGCTGTTGCGGAGAAAGCGAGTATGAGCAGAACGACGTAAATGACGTGCGTGAGTTTTCTGCCCTTTCTTCTGTTCACGTTCATTATTGTAGCTCCGAAATAAAGATCTCAGGTATCGAGATAAGGAATCAAAGGCACGTGTGGACGGTGCGGAAACGGCACACACCTTTCGGGGAACGGTCCCGAACTAAAGGTTCGAGTCAAAATATACGCTTCTCAGCAGTGCACACTTATGCTAAAATATGACTATTCTTGACAGACCAACCCTGCGGCGAACCTGTATGTCACGTTCGTTTGCATCGCGTCGTTCTCAAGTTTTTGGGAGAGAAGCGGTCATGCATTTAACCATAGGTCAGAAGGTTGCGTACCCCAACCAAGGTGTTTGCGTTGTTGAAAATATCAGGCAGCATACAGTAGGCGATCGTTCCATGAAGGGATACTGTCTCCGTGTGCTTGGCGATAATTCCACGATCTTTGTCCCCGAACAGAATGCCGAGAATATTGGCATCCGGCCATTGATAAGCTCGAAACAGTGCCGTGAACTTATCGACCGGCTTTCCGAGGATTTCGATGCAGTTTCTGCCGACTGGAAGACTCGATCAAAAGAGTTTACCGATAAGCTGCGTTCCGGCGATGTCTTCAAGGTCGCGGACGTCTTCAAGATGCTAACTTTCCTCAGTCACGAAAAGCGCCTTTCGTTTCGGGAACAGACTTTGCTTGAAAAGGCAAAATTTCTTATTGTCTCTGAGATCAGGAACACCTGCGGTGAAACCGACACGCCGGTTGAGAGCGAGATCGTTGCTCGTGTCGAGGCAGCCTGTTTCAAACATGCCTTCACCCTGCATGCGCTCGCCTCGGCTGCTGTCCACTGATCATTCTTTTCTATAATTTGCCCGAACAACCGTCTTTATATTGCCCCGGACGTGAAAATCGCCTTCGATCTCTACCCTAAGTGGATCGCATGCTGCCACAAAATCCTCGAGAATAATGTTGATCACGTGCTCGTGAAACACCTTCACGTTGCGAAATGAGTTTATATAAAGCTTGAGGCTTTTCAGCTCGATGCAAAGTGCATTCGGGACATATCGCAAGCGGATCATCGCAAAATCTGGAAAATCGGAGAATGGGCATATTGCCGTAAATTCCGGTATTTCAAATTCTACCCAGATCTCGCTTCCGGGAAATTCGTAAGGGAAGGAGTCGAGGCCGAACAGATTCATTTCTTCTCGAGGTGTCGGACATATCTCGAGCCCCTGTTGATTTACTCCCTCACGTGTCATTTCATCTAACATATCCATGTCTTCTGTTGTTCATTCTTCGTACGGCGCCCAAGTTGTTGACGCCGCGGGAACTTAGTTTTGTCAGTAGGTTTACAAAAATATGGGCCGTGGCGCGGGCGTCGGCACTTGCTCGGTGATGATCAACGAGTTCGACAGAATAGTGTGCTGCGAGTGTCTTCAGTTTATGATTAACGACTTCCGGCAGCAGACGGCGCGAAAGCTGCACGGTACATATGCATGGGTTGGCCATCCGGTACCCATCGTAAACCCTCGAGATCTCGAAATTTAGGAATCGCATATCAAATCCCGAATTGTGTGCTACCAGTATCGAGTCGCCTATGAAACTCAAAAAATCGTGAGCCACGTCCTTGAAAAGTGGTGCGTCGCGGACCATCTCATCACTGATCCCGGTTAACTGCTGAATAAAGCGAGGTATCGGCATTTCCGGATTTACAAGAGTCTGAAATTCCTCGGTTACCTCACAATTTTTTACCCGATATGCGCCGATCTCTGTGATCCGGCACGGCGGTGTTTTGGCCCCGGTTGTCTCGAGATCGAACACTACAAATTCGGTTTCGGAAAGCTCACGACAGTCAAACCCGTCGTCGATAAGCTCTACCATGTCACCATTGAGCACGAGCCGCGGATCGCGCTCGATCAGATCGGTAACCAGCAACCGGGCCAGGTATGGATCAGGTCTCCTGATCTTCATGACAAAATCCACGATACTCACTGCAGAAGCACTTCCGTTGAACGATCTAAGGAGTGCGATCGTCTCATTTATTAGCAATGACTCGGGGATTAAGTTAGGATACGGTGTCATTAGGGAGAGTTTACCAAAGTTTGTCGGACGTATGAGAGGTTGAATAACGAATGACCGAAATCAACTCGATCTTGGAGCAATTTCGAGCGTCCCGTGCTCTTCTTGACGGGCATTTTATTCTTTCGAGCGGTCTTCACAGTCCGCAATATTTGCAGTGTGCAATCGCTCTGCAGGAATCAGCAGTGGCATTGCGATTCGGCCGAGAGATCGCGGCATCTTATCAGGCGAGCCGAATCGACTGTGTCGCGTCACCGGCGATAGGCGGCCTCGTCATCGGATTCGCCACAGCCGCCGCGCTCGGCAAAAGGTTTATCTGGACAGAACGCGAGAACGGCGTCATGACGCTGCGGCGGGGATTTGAGGTCAACGAAGGCGAGCGGGTCCTGGTTGTAGAAGACGTAATAACGACCGGCGGATCGACCAGGGAATGTATAGCGGCCCTCGAAAGTCGTAGAGCAAGGATCGTGGGAGCCGCCTCGATCGTCGACCGGTCGAACGGAAAGACAGACGTAGGAGTGCCGCGAATATCTCTGCTAAGCCTCGACGTTACGTCCTATACATCGGCCGAATGCCCCCTTTGTGCGGCCGGTGAAGAAGCCGTAAAGCCCGGCAGCAGGACGGTCGCGAAGTCATGAGCCGTCGAAAGTGTTGCTTTCTGTCTATGGACAGCCTTGTCGGTTACGTGAGCGACGATGAACTGGCGATCGCGCCTTGTGAGGCCTTGGGATGGGAAATGAGCACGGTGTCATGGCGTGATCGTAAGGTTTGCTGGGACGATTTCGAGATCGTTGTTCTCCGTACGACCTGGGATTACCAACGGGATCCCGATGAATTTCTTAGCGTACTCGCGGCCATAGACAGATCAAGTGCGCACCTCGAAAACTCCCTCGAAGTCGTAAAAAGGAACCTTGACAAGCGGTAACTTGGCGAACTCGAGTCCAGAGGAGTACCGGTGGTGCCAACGCAGTGGGACGAGAATTACAAGTTAACGTCTTTTCGCAAATGGCTCGGAAGGCTTGGCACGGACGAGATCGTAATCAAGCCCACCGTGAGCGCCACCGCCGAGCACACATATAGATTACGGAGGTACGATCCGGCACTTGAAAAGATATTTGACTGTCGCGCGTTCATGGTGCAGCCGTTCATGCCGTCGATCGTAAGGGAAGGCGAGTATTCGCTATTCTATTTCAATGGCGAGTTCAGCCACGCGATAGTCAAACAACCTAAAGCCGCAGATTTTCGCGTCCAGGAAGAACACGGCGGGCTCATCTCACCGGCTGATCCCGAAATGGGGCTTCTTGAAGCTGGACGAAAAGCAGCGGAGCAGATCGTTGCGATCCCTCTGTATTCCCGGGTCGACCTGGTTCGGGGCGCATCTGACGACTGGCTCGTCATGGAGCTCGAATTGATCGAGCCAGCCCTGTATTTTAGGATGGATCACGAGTCGCCCAATAGGTTTGCCCGGGCCCTTACCCAGCGGATGGATGCCTTGACTGGAGTTTGACACAGCCTCAAACCTAGAATACAACCATGACCTCGGGCATCTATATTCACATACCTTTTTGCAGATCGCGTTGTTCCTATTGCGATTTTGCTACCGATGTCTGGCGAAACGAGAAAACTGTAGAACGGTACGTGCGAGCGCTCTGTTTAGAGATTGACCAATTCCCAGCGATCGTCGACGAGGAGCAATCCTTTGTCGATACGATCTATTTTGGAGGGGGAACGCCTTCACTGCTCAGTCCGACCCTACTTGAATCCATTCTAGGCAACATTCGCACAAAGTTTGATGTCTCGAACGATGTCGAGATCACTATGGAGATGAACCCAGCGACTGTGACAGTCGAAACCCTCACAGAGTATCGAGGGCTTGGTGTTAATCGGGCGAGCTTTGGTGTCCAAACATTCGACGATCATGCTTTAAGGCTTCTGGCACGCGGCCACGATGCCGACGATGCGCGGCAAACTTTCAGAATGCTGAGAGATGCGGGATATGAAAATATCAGCTTCGATCTGATAGCGGGGCTGCCGGGCCAGGACTCCGACGGCTGGAGATCCAATCTTGACGAAGCTATCGCCATGGGCCCGGAACACATGTCGCTCTATCTGCTGGAAATACACGAGGGCACTCCGCTGTCGGAACAAGTTCGCAGCGGTCGACAGCCAATGCCTGACGCCGAAATAGGGGCCGAAATGTATGAAACGATGCTGGACCGGCTCGGGCAAGCCGGTTATGAGCAATACGAGATCTCAAATTTCACCCGGAGCGGATTTGAATCTCGGCACAATACGAAATACTGGAAGCTTGATCCAGTTTTTGGCTTCGGTGTGTCGGCACACTCGTTTGACGGCCGCCAACGCTATTCGAATGAACGCGACACGGCGAGATACGTTGACCTCGTTGAAAATGCTAAGAGTCCGGAGGTGATGCGCGAGGATATCGATGCGCCGTCCGAGTTTGTGTTTCTGGGACTCAGGCTCGAAGAGGGCATCGAGCTCTCGGAATATAAACAGCGATTCGCTCGCGACCTGCACGAGGAGTATAGGAATGAGATCGATGCGCTCGTTGCCTCGGATCTGATCATTGTCGAAGCCGACCGTCTTTGCCTGACTCTGAAGGGCAAGCTTTACTCTAACGAGGTTTTTTCGATTTTCGTCTAATCGAGGCGCTTGATCCGGCCCTCAATGACGGGAGAAATGGTCGCGTTCGGTGCAGACCGGATCGCTTGTTCGAAAACTTCCGAGTCTTTTGGTGCCGACACAGTATCACTAACGACTTTTCCGTCCTTGAACATCGTGTATCCGTCGCCGCCGCGGGAAACGAGGAAGTCGGACGTGGCGATCGTATATGTCCTGGACCGGTCCAGAGGAGTGCCGCCGACGATCACGGATGTCACGCGATCGCCCGCCGGTTTTGACGGATCAAATTCGAAACTGACGCCAGAGACCTGAGGGAAACGCCCGGGCTCATTGTCCTCGCCTTTACCACTGCGGGCAACGCCGTGTTCGAGGATTCGCTTAAGTAAACTGCCGCTTACCTCAACTTTCACGATAGCGTTATTAAATGGAAGGATCGAGAGCACATCTCGTTTCGTCAGAATTCCGGGTTCGTAAACGAGATCGGCACGAATGGAACCGCCGTTGACCATGCCCATATCCGCATTCACCGCTTTTCGATACGAATCGGCGATGAAATTTCCGATGTTTGTTTCCTTCGTTCGGCTCGAGTACGATAATGCATCGAGTCTCTCGGACGTGCGGCCCACAGGCTGCGCGAGGGTTTCAAGCAGGTCCTTGTATTTCGCAAAGACCCGGTTAAATTCGGGCGCATCCGGGACAGCATCGGTGACCGGTATTATTTGCCAGTCCATGCTTACGAGGCGCTTGGTCTTTGCGTCAAAGTTCAGATTGAATTTGCCCACTTCGCGGGCATCGGCTGTCATTTTGAAAATCGGCGTACCGTTGGACGACGACTGGAGCAGCGTATGTTCATGACCGCCAAGAATGAGGTCAAATTCAGCGCAAGTAGCCAGCCGTGTATCCTGAGCCATAAACAGATGAGTTAGGCCGATGACCGCGTTGACACGCTCCTTGCGCCGCATCTGTCTGACCTGCCGCTTAGCAACGGCACAGTAGTCGGTAACTTTAAGAGAATCATCCATCGACGAAGTCTCTTTTGTCTCCGGAAGCAGAAGCCCAATAATGCCGATCCTTATACCTTCAATCTCGCGCACGACATAGGGCGGCAGGTCCGCAAATATTTTCCCGGTTTTTGTTTCTACAACATTCGCGCCGAGCCACTGAAACTTCGACTCTTTGATCCGTGCGCGAAGCTCTTCCGTCTTGATGTCAAATTCATGATTGCCTAAAACAGCGAAATGGAGGCCGAGCGCGTTCCAGGCATCGATCATCTGAGCGCCTCGATAAGTGCGTGTTTCGACAGAGGGCGACAGCGTATCACCGCCCAGTGTGACGAGGGTATTCGGGTTCTCTCGCTCAGCCTCTTTTTTCAGGGTCATAACGCGCGCCAGTCCGCCGCGCTTACCCCCCTCGACCGGAGCAAATTGGTACACATCGTTAACGTGAAGAATAGTTACCCTGACGGATTGGCTCTGTGCAGCGAGGGCCGAAATGAGTAACGTGGAAAGAAAGAGAACGGTTTTCTTCATGTGGTAGTGACAGTAAGATGTGTGCGGGCCTCCCACAATTCAGGAAAGAACTTTTTCGTCAAAGTGGTCATCAGGTAACCGACGCCTTCAGATCCGCCGGTACCCCGCTTCATACCAAGCATTCTTTCGACCATCAGGATGTGGTTGTATCTCCACGAGATAATCAGCTCGTCGTGTTCGATCAACAAGTCCTGCATATTGTACAGCTCGGCGTATTTCTCAGGGTGGGTGAGCACCTCGACAGTAGCCGCGACTCTATCCTCGTGAGTTTTAGTCGGCAGCCCGTTCCGCAGGATCAGTTCCCAGAAAGCATCTGCAAGCGACGGGGCGTCATACCGACGCCTTAGTCGCGAATACGCAAACTCGTCTTCGGCAAACGACGAAAGTATCTTCGGGTCTTTTGCTCCCGACGCAAATTCTAATTCGCGAAACTGCATTGATTGGAATCCGCTCGCAGGATTCAGTTTATCTCTGAATTCGAGAAAACCGATCGGGGCCATCGATTCGAGTATGTGTATCTGCGTGACCAAAATTCGTTCGATCGAAACGACGACCCGCAGACTGTGGTTCGCCCGGAAGAGCCTACCTTCCTGAAGCCATCTTGTCGTCGCGTCTAGCTCATGGAGTATCTGCTTGAACCACAGTTCATAAGTTTGATGGATGACGATGAATAGTTGTTCGTCGTGACTGGTGGGTTCGGACAGGGTTTGCTGCAAGTCCAAAAGATCTCGGACCTTTAGATATTCGTTGTAAGAGAGGAGGTTATTTTTGCCGTATTCCTGGCCCATCTTCAAACCGCAAAAAATCGATATTTTCAGGCTTTATCTTCAGTTATTGCAGTTTTCATGTCAATTAACCGCCTAACGCACCAAAAACAGAATAAAACTCTTGACAGAAGTATAAGTTTTCGCTAAATTTCCTTCGTCTATCAACACAATACATAAAATATCCTGAGATCTTGCAGTTTAAGATTTATGATCTTTTGGTAAATTTGCGTGCGACATAGATTCAGCTGCACCGGAGGTCGTCCCGTCGGGCCGGCGCGGGGGTGTGGTTTTAGTTTGTGCGTTAGAAATTTGGATCGAGGGGACCTGAATTATGCAGGTTAGGAGGACTTACGACAGATGACAAAGACTATCGGCAAGGTCAAATGGTTTAACAATGCGAAGGGCTATGGTTTTATCGAACAGCCTGGGGAACAAGACATTTTCGTGCATTACAGCGCGATCACCGGCGACGGCTATAAGACCTTGATCCAGGGTCAGGAGGTCGAGTTTGAGGTAACTGATGGCCCGAAGGGACCGCAAGCCGAGAATGTTATGAAGGTCGCCTGAAAAACATTACAAACGATTAATCTCAAAAGCGGACCTGCGGGTTCGCTTTTTTATACCAAGTCATCGCCTTTTGCTTTGAGGCTCCGCCGCCAGAGTTCTCTATATGACGTGAATCTCGAAACCAAGGAATTAAAATAATATCTCTGAGCAAAAGTCAGATTCCGATTATCTGCGATCCTCTTTAGAACCGATTCCAGCCTCGCCCGAGCCTCAAGCGGCGGCCTCTTGGATGCGCCGTTGAAGAAAATGTCGAAGTCGATCTTAAGCTTACGAATATCATCCTCTAGCCTGCCCAGCTGCTTGTCTATATCGTTCGTCTCATCGTTCTTAGACTTTATGCCTCTATAAATACTATTCCCTGTGGTTGCCATTGTTTTGAATTAAGGTGGAGCGGGAGGGAAGCTCTATCTAAATCATAACGATAACAACGTTCGGATTCCAGACTTATTTTGATATCGGTTAAAATACATCCTGTCCATGGCGAATGCTTCACCGTTAACATCCACTATGAGAAATATACCGTCGGTCGATGAATTGGTGCGCTCTGATGCTGGACGAAGGATCACAGTCGAAGCAGGTCATTCTCGTGCCATCCGACTGGCACGCCGCACGCTGGCGACGATTCGCCTTGATATTGCAGAAAATAACGAGAGAGATTTATCCAAAGAACTCATTCTCGACGCAGCTGTCAATCAAATGGTCGAAATGCATCGAAGCGAAGAAAGGGCCAGTTTGCAATTTGTTATCAATTGCACAGGTGTCATTATCCACACAAATCTCGGACGGGCCGTGTTATCAGCGCATGCTCGGCAGGCGATATCCGATGAAGGAGCAACTTTTTGCACTCTCGAATATGATCTCGAAACAGGCAAGCGGGGTAGGCGAGCATCGCATTGTGAGGACCTAGTGACTGAGTTGACCGGCGCCGAGGCTGCACTTGTTGTCAATAATTGTGCTGCTGCGGCCTTCTTCGTATTGTCCGTTTTCGCAGAGGGAAGGGAGGTCGTTATCTCGCGTGGGGAACTGGTAGAGATCGGCGGCGATTTCCGTGTTCCCGACGTTCTGACGCAGTCGGGAGCCACGCTACGAGAAGTCGGCACCACGAATCGCACGAAGCTTGAAGACTACGAGGCAGCCCTTGATAACGGCGCTCGTGTAATTCTGCGTGTACATCCTTCTAATTATAGGATCATCGGTTTTACGGCGGCCCCATCGTTGTCTGACCTGGCAACACTTGCCCGAAAACACGATGTGGTGTTGTACGAGGATATCGGGTCTGGTGCTCTGATCGATCTGAGCAGCTATGGCCTAAAGGATGAACCAGTCGTGGCCGCTTCTATTGCGGCGGGCGTTGACCTTATTACCTTCAGTGGCGATAAACTCGTCGGTGGACCGCAGGCGGGCATTATTGCCGGGGGTCGCGAACTCGTTGACCGCTTGCGGCGACATCCTCTCTACCGCGTCCTAAGGCCTGGGAAATTAGTGTACTCGGCACTTGAAGCAACTCTTGAATCGTACCGGAGGGGTACTATAACTGATGTACCTGTGATCGCTATGCTTGCTCTTAATAAGGAAACGATCCGAGAACGAGCCGCTTCATTTCGTTCCCGATTCGAATCCGGTTACTCCGGTCTTCTGGAGATCGAACTCGTTGACGGCACCTCCGCGGTGGGCGGCGGAGCCGCCCCTGGCTCCGCTCTTGATACGGTGCTGTTAGCTCTGAGTCATCCTGAAAAGCCCGCAGAGAGCATCGAGATCTCACTTCGGAATTCTAACCCTCCAGTTATTTCGAGGATAGAAAACAATAAGGTATTGCTTGACCTGCGAACCGTCGACCCGGCCCAAGAACCTATCTTGCTCGATATCTTGAGGTCGATAGGCTAGCCGTTTCGCCTGGCAAAATCCTCCATAAAATCGACAAGGGCCTTTACCCCTTCGAAGGGAAATGCGTTATATATCGACGCTCGTATTCCCCCCAACGAACGGTGACCTCTTAGCCCGTCCAATCCCTCCATAGCCGCTTCCGAGCAAAATCGATCATCCAGTTCCACGGAAGAAAGTCGGAAGGTGATATTCATCCTCGATCTTGAATCAACGTTTGCATGCCCTCGATAATAGCCATCGCTGTTATCGATCGCTTTATAGAGGTAAGCCGCTTTTTGCCTGTTTTTGACACCCATACTCGTCAAGCCCCCCTGCTCCGTAAGCCATTCGGCTACCAGGCTGATCAGATAGATACCCCATGTATTCGGCGTATTCGGCATGGAATCGTGCTCAGCAAACTGTCTGTAATCCAGCATCCTGTGCTGTTCTCGGGGTATTTGGTCGAGCATTTCTCCACTGATGATGATCACCGTCACTCCGCTGGGGCCGATGTTCTTCTGTGCTCCTGCATAGATGAGCGAATACTTACTAACATCAATCGGTTTGGAGAGAATGTTCGACGAGGCATCACAAACCACCGGAATGCCTCCTGCATCAAGATCGCGCGAAAATTCAACGCCTTCAATGGTTTCATTTGATGTGAAGTGGAGATACTTTGCATGCGATGAAAAAATCAATTCCGAGATAGGCGCAGTCTTAAAGCCTGTCTCTTCCGACGAATATATAACCTGGACATCGCCACATTTTTCCGCTTCCGCGGCTGCCTTTTTCCCCCATGCACCCGTGATTATGTAGTCGGCAGACTCGTTAGAACCTAGAAAATTCAAGGGCACCATCGAAAATTGCAAAGAAGCGCCGCCCTGGAGGAATAATATTTTGTAGCTATCAGGCACAACAAGAAGCCGACGCAGCCCCGATTCCGCCTGGTCGAGAACCTCTGCGAAGGCATTGGAACGGTGGCTCATTTCCATCACGCTCATTCCCGTGCCCCTAAAAGAGAACATCTCGTCCCTAGCCGTTTCGAGCACCGATACGGGCAACATTGCCGGGCCCGCGCTGAAGTTGTATATCCGTCCTGTCATTGGTCCAAAATGGTTACGATAGCATAGTAACCAACATATTCGATCACACGTTCTATGGTCGTCAGCTAACTCTTCGATATTTCATTAATTTGGTTTAGAATGGTTATGAAATGCATCAAACCATAGTTATGACGGCAGCATCTTAAGTGCGCTAAAGCGTTGTTTCCCTATCGGAGGA
>JBGSWW010000039.1:0-26179 GCA_041751735.1 Pyrinomonadaceae bacterium
AAAATTACATTCACCGGGCGATGCCGTTAGAGCTTTTGGGACAAACAAGATCGGCAGCCCGGCCTCTTTCATAGCGCGGGTGACGGTAAAATCGTCCGACAATGTTCCTATCCACTTCTCTCTGATGAGCAGGCGATCAAATACCTCGCGGCGTATTACCATCGACCCGCCCCAACAAAAATTCGACCTTGTTCGGGCTCCCAGTGCCGAAGCGATCGAGGCGTTCCAAGAGGATCGAAGTTCAGAAGCGAATGTCGGTGTTTTAGAGATGAACCAACGATACCCGGTCGCAGCTCCGACGCCGTCGTCCGCTACGGCCCCAACTAAACTCCTCAGCCACGCAGCTGAAGGCCGGACATCAGAATCGACAAAGGCAAATACCTTGGAGCCAGGATCTGCCTGAAGAACAGCTGTCCGCAGATTCTCTACTTTTTGGCTTGATCTGGCGGCTCTAGGGGCAAAAATGAGCTTCACACGGTCATTTAGAAAATTCGAGATCACCGAAACCGCAGGGTCGTTTGGGTCATCGACCACAAAAACGACCTCGAATACCGGATAGTCCTGGGAGACGACCGCTTGAATGTTTTGCTCGAGATCTTTGTCGATGCCGCGGCAAGGGGCGAAGATAGTGGCAAATGGAGTGTAGATCGATGGCGTCCTTGCGAGTTCCTCTTTGAAAAATCTCTTGTATTCGATTCCGCCGAGAAATGACTTAAAGCTCAACCATATCAGTGCTGAAGCGAGAACACAGAATAAAACGGACATCTAGTTTTTCTCTCGTGTTGAAAAGATTGGCCGCAAGTATTCCATTGTTCGCGAAACAGCTCCGCGATTATTCTCGACAACGGCGAGGGCGTTGTAGGCAAGTGCGGAGCGTTTTTCGTCGTCATTTAGCACGTATTTGAGGGCAGATTCAAGCTCCGAAACGATCTTTTCTTCGGAAACTTCGTCTAACTGTATGATCGCGTCCTTGTCAAGAAACTCTGCCACGGCGGCTGAGAAATTAGCAGTGTGTGGGCCTGTAATTATCGCACGGCCCGCGGCAGCTGGCTCCAACATGCTTTGGCCGCCGTGGGGAATAAGACTGCCGCCCACAAACACGACTTCGGCTAAGGGGTACGCCGAGCGTAGCTCCCCTATGCTGTCGAGCAGAATAACCTCCGCCGTTTTATCCCGGGCCGATTTATTTTCCGATCTCCGGACCCAGGTGAATCCGGACCTGTTTATCGTTTCGGCAACGACCGAAAATCGCTCGGGGTGACGCGGGGCTATCATCAACCGAGGCAACGCCTCTGGCGCGGATTTCCAGACATTCTTGAAGGCATCCAGAACCCAACTCTCTTCCGGTTCATGTGTGCTTGCGGCAATGATGAGCGGGGCGTCGAGAGTAATGCCGAAACGGCTTCGAAGCTCCTCGGTTAGTGCGGTTTCTGATGTGGCAAGTTCAACGTCAAACTTAATGTTTCCGGTTACCTTGACCCGGCTTCCACGCAGCCCGAGCGACATTATTCGCGTAGCGTCGGCTTTGTCCTGCATCAATGCGAGGTCGAGATACGACAATACACGATGCATGAATCTCGAGATATAGCTGAGCCGCGAGAAGGAGCGTTCTGACAAGCGTCCGTTCACGATTGCGATCCGGGCTTCGCTCTTACTTGCTTCCCTAAGAAAATTGAACCAGATCTCCGTTTCGACCAACAGAACGACCGCCGGATCTATTCTTCGCAGCGTGCGACTGACTGTCGATCTCCAATCGAAGGGAAAGTAAAAGACAAGATCGGCAACCCCCGCGAATACCTCGCGAGCGAGTTTTTGACCCGTGGCAGTTGTAGTCGATATTACAAGCGATAGATCAGGATACTCTTTTCTGATCCGGTCGACGAGAGGACGGGCCGCGTTGGTCTCCCCTACAGAAACGCAATGTATCCAAACGACAGGACGCCCGCGCGCATCGAACTTCGGGATGAAACCAAGCCGTTCGGTAAATCCACCTGCATATTTTCCACTGAATATTGCATCGAAGATGAACCGCGGCAGCAGTATGACAAATCCGACCGTCAAAAGGATGCTGTAGAGGAAAAACATTCGAGGCCGTACAAGCTCCCACTTATAATGAACCGCGAGATGTCTGAATGGTTAGGAGCAGAGCCTTCCCGACTATTTGACCCGTTCCATGTACCGCGATTCAGTGGGATTTACTCGGATCCGCTCGCCCTCGACAATAAAAGGCGGCACCTGCAATGTAACTCCATTTTCAAGAGTCGCGGGCTTGTTGGAATTAGAGGCGGTCGCTCCTTTCAAAACAGGTTCCGTGCTGGTCACAGTTAGCTCCATCGAGGCGGGCAACGCAACGCCGATTGGTGTGCCGTTGTAAAACTCGACCTCGATAGTAAGGTTCGGCATCAGCCAATCCGCAGCGTCACCGAGCTCCGCCTCGGTTAACGATACCTGCTCGTAGGTCTCGTTATTCATGAAATGGTGATGGGAACCGTCCGAATAGAGATAATCCATTCTTTGCTGTTCCAGGGTAACCTTATCTAAGGTGTCGTTGGAACGGAAGCGGTGCTCGAATGAATTGCCCGTCAATAGGTTTCGCAGCCGCGTCTGAACCATGGCCCGAAGATTTCCGGGGGTGTGGTGATGAAATTCCATCACCCTGACGGGCGTGCCCTCAAAGACGATAACCATACCCTTTCTAATGTCGTTAGCCGAAATTGCCATATAAACCGATCTGTTTCCCTAGGTTAAAAATGCTCGCAGTACGCAAAGGAGATAGTCTAATTTTGAAATTCGTAATTGTCGAGGCCGGCCTCAACTCCCCTTAGATATCTGCAGCGGTGGTGGTTCCTCACCTTCTTTAGGCGATTCTTTATTGATCGAGCTATAAATCGACACGATCCGGTCGATCCATTCTTTAGCCTCGGTATTTGTCGGATCGTTTTTGATCGCTCGCCTATAGTCTCCTAGGGCCGATGCGTATTGCCGGGCTTCGGTCAGAAGACTCGCTCTTTTGAAGAAAGCAGCGCCCAATGCCCTTTTAGCCTCGAGATCGGAGGGCTTTTCTCGGAGCGCCTTTTCAGCCGCCATGATGGCTGCATCTTCTTTGGTCGTATCGACCGGATCACCGGCTTGGCTCCACTTTGATTTAGCACCCGGAGCTGCAGTCTCGGGTTGCTTCATTTCCGGACCATGAGCGATCGCCGTTTGAGATCTTTCTGTAGGCCGGATTGGCAAACCAGAATTTGTGTTCTGGGCCACAGGGGTGCCGGTGTTAGAACATCCCAGTGCAAAGACGGTCAGCAGCGTGACGATTAAAATTTTCATGTTCATTTGTTATCGATGTATGGCCTGGACTGAACTATGTATATACGACCATTCAGTATACCCCATTCGATGTCCTGTTCTTTCTTACCTCCAAAGGCCCGTTTGATACTTACTGCTGCTTTCGCTAAATTCCGTGCCTGCAGGTCATTAAGTACGCGCTTATTTCCGCTCGCGCATTTGTCAACCGTTTCCCTCAGATCACCGCGCTCGTCAAATGCGAGCGCGTTCTCCTGCTGCGATAGCGTCATGACAACCACCGAATTTGATCGTGGATTAAATAAGATCTGCTCGGGGATCCCCGTGTTGCTCACGACCTTCGAGTTATGTCCGCACACAGCACTTATGTAGACGGCGTTTCGATTGCCGTTATCGAATGGGTCTTTTGTGATCATCACGCCGCCCTTTTCCATGTCTATACCGGTCTGGATAAAGGCTGACATATAAACGTCGTTTTGACTGACATAATTGCGGACTCGAGCCTCATAACCGTCAAAGTTCCACAAAGAAGCCCAGACCTTTTTTACACCTTCGATCAGCTTAGATTCTTCGATGACATTCGGCACACTCGAATAGAGTCCGGCACCGCTAAAGTTCGGCAAGTCTTCGGCGTTGGCTGAACTGCGAATGAATACGGGCTTTCCGCCAAGCTGTTTTTTCCATTTATCGATTATCTCAGCCCGCAGCTCGGCATCGAACTGCCCTTTTTGAATGGAATTTCGAAATTCCTCCAGCTTTTGACGTCTGAACCGCGGGTTATGGACAAAATCGAGGTTGTCCATAAGATCCTCGATCACGTCATAAAGATCATTGTCCTTCATGAATTTGTCGTACCAGTAATAAGGGACGGCGAATCCGTCAGGTACAGTAATCCCTGCTATCCGGGAATTAAGCATCTCGCCCAGATTCGCTGATTTTGCGCCATAGGCGATACTGTCTTTCTTCCGCATCTCCCGCAGGGCGGCCAATTTCCTGACACTCAGATCTGAAGGAGGTATCTGCTCATCTGGCGAGACAGAGGCCCGAAGGTCTTCAAGGTTGGCTGGATTAAGTTTGTAATCGGTCAGGTTAGCTTCAAGTTTGAAAACAAACGTGTTGTATTCGCGAAACAGCTTGTCCGCGTTTTTGATATACACATTCGGAATGTTCCATCCCTTCGCCAGAATATTTATGTGCGAAAGTGGGGAGGAAGGCTGGGCCACAATTATGCCCCGGACCGGCGGCAGGGTGATCGGCAGTTCCTTCAGAACGATTATTTCGTTTGACCCTATCTCGACTGTGTCGTCAAGCTTGTCAATGATATGGATCCGGCCGACGGCGGTGCCTGGATTAAGAGTCAGGAAAGACTGATTGCGGTTGAGCTCGTCCTGCAGCACCCGGTCAATTCCGATCGACGCCGTCGCATCCTCCTGGCGGATCGAATTGGGCTTGTAATACACCTTCTCATAGAACGTTGAACCGATCGCCTTATCCGCTGTTTTTATGATCTCGGCAGAGGCCAGATCGCCTTCCCAGAGTTCCCACGTAAACTTTTCGACCGTCGCGTGCCAGGCGATGGTCCCGACAATAAATCGCCGGTCCTGGTCAATATAGATCGGCTTAAAAACATCGGCTCCTCGCGGTACGAGGTAAGTGGCCAGAAGAAAATCCTTATGAAAACGGAATTTTTGCGAATTGACGTAATGGACCTTGTTTTTTGACCGGCGATCGATGACAAACATCGCGTGAGGCAAAGCGTAAGGGGTGCCCTGATGATATGTTCGAGCAATTGTGTCGAATTCTGACCGGTTTCCCACTTTTGGCACCGAGTTCTTTGAGGAGGCCGCTGGCCCCTTTGCCACGGTAGCCGGAGCACGTTCAGCCGACGGCTTTCGTGCCAGCTGGGCGATGCCATTCGAGATCAACAGCAGCAGAACAAAGGCCGACGTGCTTAGCCTGAATGAGAAATCCGTGAAATGCATAAGATCACTTAGACGACGCATTCACCTGGCGGCGTTTGTCGTTAAAAAGATACGCCGAGCGCAGGTTACGCAACCCGCTCTCATCCTTTACGGAGATATCCAGATCGCGAATGATCCCGTCCTTAAGACCATATATCCATCCGTGAACCGAAAGGTCCTGTCCGCGCTCCCACGCGTCACGAATTATTGTCGTTTCGCCCACGTTGATTACTTGCTCCACAACATTCAGCTCAGAGAGAAGGTCGAGTTTCTGATCGTGATCGGCGACCGCTTCGAGACGTTCGGAGTGCAAATGTGCAGTGTCCTGGATGTGCCTGAGCCAATTGTCAATGAGTCCGTGCCGCTGGCCCTCCAGTGCCGCCCTAATGCCGCCGCATCCATAATGCCCGCATACAATGATGTGCTCGACCTGAAGCACTTCAACTGCGAATTGAATTACCGAGAGGCAATTGATATCTGTGTGGTTTACTAGGTTGGCAACGTTACGGTGAACGAAGACCTCGCCCGGCATAAGACCCACGATAGTATTAGCGGAAACTCTGCTGTCCGAACAGCCGATCCAGAGAAAATCGGGGTTCTGCTGATCGGCCAGGTCAGCAAAAAAACCCGGGTGTTGATCGGTCATTTGTCTCGACCAACGCTTGTTGTTATCAAGCAATTCGGTGATATTCTTCACGGGTTCTAGTTTATCTTTTGCGTTTCGATACGTAAAACATCTTCGATCGCGTGGCATTCTGATTGTGCCGGAGCAGATGGTCGAACTGTTTTAGCTACCGATCGTCACGGGTGTTTTCGAGGTTGGATTCTTCGGCGGAAGCCAGGCGAGCTTTAGCCTGAAATTTAATATTCATAAAAAAGCTGCATGCCGACAATACAAGGAAAAAGAACGCGTAATCGCTATTGTCATCCCAATAGAAATAGGCCGAGGTAATAAGCAAGACCGCAGCGAGAATTTGAAATACTAAGTCTTTTTTCATGCAATTTTTGACTCTCTACCCAGCCTTGCGTGCCACATCAGCAAAACTTTCTCCACGAAAGAAGGCGGCTATTGCACTGAACAACCGTCCGATAGCCCTAAAGACCTTAGGGGCAAACCATGTGAATGCCAGCAAAAAAACGACCAACACGACAGCGATGGCTATCGGAGCGAAAACTGCGAGGGCGGTTCCGACGAAAGCTATAATGTCCTCAATGATCGAGAGTGACCAGTTTGATACGGGTTCCGGTGAGAAATTTGCCCCTACTCTCAGGGCGGCTTTTGTTCCGTGAGATGAGAGTGCGAGGCCGCCGCCGACAAGGGCGGCGACGATATAGACACTGGGGTCCATTTGGTTCGTCGCTGAATAAGCAACAATTGCCCCGGCAGGCACCCGAATAAATGTGTGGATCACATCCCAAACACTGTCTACATACGGGATCTTATCAGCAAGGAATTCCACGAGATAAAGTCCTGCGGCAATACCGATGATCCACCAGTTATCAAGGACGTCGAGCCCACCGGGTAACTTCGTAGCTCCGAATTTCTGCAGAAGTCCCAGCACGGTAACGGTCGCGTAAAGGTTGATCCCGGTCGTCCAGGCCGTTCCTAGTGCAAGACTAATTGTGGAGAACCATTCCATAGGGTCGTGACGAGTGATGAGTTGCTAGTCTCTCAATTTAGCCAAAAGAGTACGCCGTAATGCATTTAACATCCTTCTGACCTCGTTGATTAATGCGATGCATTCTTCCGCATTCTCTGTCGAACAAAAACCTAAGTCAATAGAAATAGTCAGCGGTGTATCTAGTTCGGCAGCCGAACCTTCACTATTCGCTATAAACCTTATAAAATCCGGCGTGGTGCGGCGAGCGGCCCTCAGCAATATTCGAAGGGATCGACACTGCTGCTCGACGCATTTGAGAGACTAAGCCGAATCTTTCCTCTTGCGGGAATTGCCCGGTCAAAGCATAGATATCTCGGACAAGAGTAATGCTTTTTTGCCAAACAATCAGATCTCTGTAGCTCGACGTTTTACCACTCTCACTCATCACTTGTCACTTGACCCTCTTCACTCCCCTCATCCTTCTTGAAGCCAAACTTTTCTAGACGATACTGCAGCGTTCTGAAAGTTAGGCCGAGGAGTTTCGCCGATTTGGTGATGTTATTGTCGGTACGGTCCATAGCCTGCATTATCAGGCTCCGCTCCACGTCTTCAAAATTAACGCCCTCGGGTGGGAGCTTGAACTGGTCACGTGACGTGAAAGACGTTCCCTGGGTCATTTCAGGCGGTAGGTCTTCGAGGGTGACCGTGTCGTTCTCGCACAAAAGGATGGCACGCTCCAGGGCGGATTCCAGTTGGCGAACGTTTCCGGGGTAGTGGTAATCCTCAAGCAAGCGGCGTGCGTCCGAATTGATCGTTATCTTCCGCTGCGTGCCGCGAGTGTGCTTCTTAACAAAATAATCGATCAAGACAGCTACATCTGTCCTCCGTCCGCGAAGGGCAGGAAGCTCGATCGAAAGCACGTTCAACCGATAATAAAGGTCTTCGCGAAACCGTTTCTCTTCGACCATGTGGAGCAGATCGCGGTTAGTGGCGGCGACCACGCGGACATCGACGTCGATGTCGCGAATGCCGCCAACACGGCGGATCTGTTTTTCCTGCAGAGCGCGGAGGATCTTGGCCTGGAGAGAAATGTCGAGCTCGCCGATCTCGTCGAGAAAAAGAGTGCCGTTATGGGCGATCTCGAATAAGCCTTTTTTATCAGCAACCGCACCGGTGAACGATCCCTTTTCGTGGCCGAATAGTTCGGACTCAAGCAAGTTTTCGTTTATGGCCGCGCAATTCACGGCTTGAAAGGTCTCACTTGAGCGCAGCGAATTCGAGTGGATCGACCTGGCTATCAATTCCTTACCAGTCCCGCTTTCACCCCGGATCAGAACGGTGGAATTGGATTTTGCTATTTTGAGGATCAGCTTTTTCACCTTGTCCATTTCCGGCGAAACGGAAATGATCTCGGCATCAAGGGTTGTGAGCTTATTAAGGGCCCTCGAAACAGTGTCGAGCAATTTCTCGCTGTCGTAAGGCTTTTGCAAATATTCGAACGCGCCGAGCCGAAGTGCGTCGACAGCCGAATCGATAGTTCCGTGTGCGGTAAGCAGAATGACAATGATTGATTTGTCGAAATCAGTAAGCTGCTTTAGAAGCTCCAGCCCGCTGATTCCGGTCATTTTCAAGTCGGTGAGTACAAGATCGAAATGTCGGTCAGCGACGAATTTCATCGCTGCCTCGCCGGAACTTGCCGTCGTCACGTCATAACCTTCGTCTGAAAGTATCGTTTCCAGGATCTCTCGCTGGTTCTTTTCGTCATCAACGACCAATATCGATTTACGCGGCATAACTCAAAAAAATCCTACCCCTTCTTTTTCTTCCATTGCCTGCTTTCCCGATGCAACGGGTAATTTTACCGTAAACTTTGTTCCCTCGCCTTCTCTAGACGCTACTTCGATAGAGCCGTTGTGGGTTTCAACGATCTTTTGCACTATAGCGAGGCCAAGGCCGGTACCCGTTTCCTTTGTGGAAAAATATGGCTCAAAAATACTGTCCAGGTTTTCTTCTCGTATGCCCGGGCCCGTGTCCGATATCTCAAAATTCACCCATGCGCCCGTGTCGTCTGGCGTTATCTTTATTCCCAGATGCCCACCTTCTAGCTCCATTGCCTGAATGGCGTTGATGAAAAGATTATTGAAGACTGACCTTAAAAACGTTGGGTCGCCGAGAATTTCGGGGACATTCTCGTGCTCGACCACTCCGATCGTGATGTTCTTTTCCGCCGCCTCCGCTTCGACTATTCTTAGCGAGTCCTCGAGGACCATTCTTGCGCTAATAGGGTGCAGCTCGGCATTTGCCGGCCTGGAGTAGTTCAGAAAATCCGTTATCTGCCGATTTATCCTCGCGACCTCGGACTTGAGTTGTGAGGTGAGTTTGCCGAACGTCTCTTTCTTTTCCGGGTCAGCTGGAGCGTACTTCGAGCGAAGATGGTCGAGTGTTAGATTGATGTAATTCAACGGGTTACGGATCTCGTGTGCGATCGCGGAACCAAGTCGGCCGACGACAGCTGACTTTTCGGCTTGCTGCAGCTTGGCTTCTAGATCGCGTTTTTTCTCGAGTTCCGCCGTCATCTCATTAAATCGGGATGCAAGCCTGCCGACCTCGTCGTTACGGTCGGCGTCGGGAACGCGGACAGAAAGGTCCCCGGCGGCGACTTTTCTGGCGGCGCCGGCAAGATTGGCTATCGGACGGGCAAAACGCCACACCAACATGAATGTGATCATTGAAGAAACCAGAAGAATACCAAGGGTAAAGATTAATGGTCGCGCCGCTTGCCACCACATCTCGCTACGGTCGTTCTGGAGCAGCACCATAACGTGCCATCGCCCAAAGCTGGTTTGTATGGGCACGACGTGCGCCTCGGCATCTTCGGCACCCTTAACATTAGGCGACTGATTTGGAAACTTGGCGAGATCTGCACCGAGGCGCTCTCCCTCCATCAGTGGGGGCAAGTCCGTTATGTCGGCCAGTTTCTTGTAGACAAGTTCGTTGTTGTCATCTGCAGTCGGAAGATAATTCGGATTCAGACTGTCAGTGATCTGCCACTGGTCATCAATGACGATTACATCTTTGATCCTTTTTCGCGCATTTTCATCGAAGAACGTTTGGTCTGGATGGGTTATGAGGTCCTGCAAACGTTCCGTGCTTGTTAAGCTCTTCATGCCCAGGTCGACAACGGCAAAGATCATCTGCTCCTGTTTTTCACGAAGGACATCATTTTCCCTTTGCGTAACGAGATTCAGGTAGTACTGCATCCCAAGGGTCGCGATCAGCATTATTGCCAAGATCAAGAGCAGACGGCCGCGGAATGTGCTGAGGAATGTCATTAATATAGAAATAAAAGTTATTGATACATATTATAAAAAGTACTTGCAACGGTATTCGTTGAATGTTATATTCATCGGGAGTTTTTACGCAACGCCGGTAGCGGCGGTAAATTCGATCGGCCTGATAAAGGCCACCTCCAGCAATCCAAAAACAAGTCCGTTCCTGAGGTAAAGCATGAAGTTAATGTTCCCGAAAAACTCTTGTGTCGGCGCTGTGTCGATTTTACTTGTCTTTTCGCTTGCGATCTTCGTCCACGTTGATGCGCAGACAAAAAAGACCTCTCCTTCAAAGAAACCAACCGCTACGACGTCAGCCAAGAACTCCAGAGATGCAAACAAAAAGGGTTCTTCGAAATCTAAAGTTGAACAAGCTAGTAACTCGAAGAACAATAAGCAAGTAGCTAAAGCGAACTCAAAAGATAAAAAGACAAATCAGAAGGCCGACCCAAAGGCAAAAAAGAGCGTCGCGAAATCATCAGCGAAGCCCAATCCGAAGGATCAAAAAGAAAGATCAACCACCAAAGATCGTGCGAAGGCAGACCCCAAAGACAAGAAAAATTCGGCGAAACTGGCAGAGTCAAGGAAAGAAGCAGCTGAACGGAAGCGTTTAGAGAAGGAGCGTCAGGCGGCGATTCAAGCCGAACGCAGGCGCCGGGAACAGGCCGCGAGGGAAGCAAGAGAAAGAAGGCTCGCTTTCGAGCGAGGCCTGCGTACCGAAACTGTCGCCAATATCGCAAACGACAGCACCGACGGCGAGGATCTGCAGATCCGACAGGCTGCTGTGAATGCGCTGGGATCTCATGCTGGTTCGGTTGTAGTGATGGAGGCCCAAACGGGTAAGGTCCTAACGATAGTCAACCAAGATTGGGCAACGCGGGACAGCGTAAAACCATGCTCGACCATAAAGCTTGTTACCGGTGTGGCTGGCTTGAATGAAGGGGTGATCAACAAGGAAAGTGGTTCGATACGTGATACTCCATCGCGGCGTGACCTGGATGATGCACTTGCTTACTCCGACAATCCTTATTTTCAACGAGCTGGCTCCATTGTTGGAAACAGCAAGATGATCGAATATGCCCGCGAGCTCGGGCTCGGCCAACCAACCGGATTGAATGTTGAGGGTGAAACGGCCGGGAAGCTTGCGATAGGCAACAATAACGCCCGGATTTACTCACACGGTGACGATTTTGAGGTTTCCACTATTCAGCTTGCAGTGATGGTATCAGCAATTACCAACGGCGGCCGCCGTGTTATTCCAAGGATCCCCAGGAATGAGGTTGAAAAAGCGAGATTTCAGACATTTTACCGTCATAAGATCGACCTTCCGCGTCAGAACCTGCGTCGTGTGATCCCGGGTATGATGGGCGCTGCGGAATACGGCACCGCACGCCGCGGCATGGATACGTCACTCGGTGTCGCTGGAAAAACCGGATCTTGCATCAGCAAGGGAACTTGGGTCGGGCTTTTTGCTTCAGTGGCTCCTATCGAAGATCCCAAATATTCTGTTGTCGTCATAACTCGTGGCCAGAGCGAGCGTGGTCGACATGCCGCCGCCGTGGCAAGTAAGATCTATAAAGCACTCAGCCAGAAGATCACCCGAACCGACCGGAATCTTGCGCAGACAGAATTCAACCTCCAACCTCGACACGCCGCTACTACGGCTGTTGCGGTAGTTCCTGAAGAAGACGACGATGACGCTGACGGAACGGATTCGTCTGTCGGTGGCGGTGACCGGAAGGTTTCGCCGATTACAACTGTGCCGATCGTAAAATCTGACTCGAAAAAGCTGGTTACTAAAACGGGAAATTCTAAACCGGTATTCCCGCCAGTGGTGATAACGTACGAGAAGGACGAGAAGGGAGCTACGAAAAGCGGTACAAAACCCGAATAAATTTTTTCAATAATTACTTTGGTTCAGCCCTGCTGCAGAACAGCAGGGCTGTTTTTGCGTTTTGAACAGAAATGCTTGACAGTGAGCACGTCTTACGGGATTATGGAGCTTTTCAGAATATACTTTTCATTGGCGATATAGTTGCAGATATTGAAATGCTTTCGGCAAACCTTAGCAACTTTTCGGCGCGTGCCATCATCTGATTTCACGCGAACCAGTGAGGCTTATTGAGGCTGAAGGGCTAGCAGGAAAAGGACAGCTTGGTAGAGTCGATCCTGGAGGAAGGAATCAAATGAAAACGATCTTTAGATACACAAACATCGCGTTTTTGCTGGCAGCGATCGTCAGCCTTGGAGCGGTCGCCGGTTCCGCACAAGACCCTTGCGGCGACGCCGAGGGACAGCTCGCCCTGAGCGAGAAATTTAGGCAAGAATTTCCTAAAAAAGACTTGCCTGGCCGCAAATCGGCTATCGACACAGGAAAACAATTTTTAGAAAAATACGGTGCATGCGAATCTGCAAAGGACATGGCTGAGTACCTTAAGGGCGCTCTTCCCACAATGGAGAAGAATTATAAGGCGCTCGAGGTTGAAGGCAAGAAACAAGCCCTTTACACGCGGTTCGATACAGCGGTTAAAGCAAAGAATTGGGATGACGTGTATGCTAGCGGGCGAGAGATCCTTGCCGGCGAGCCGGATCAGCTCGATGTAATGATCACCTTGGGATCGATCGGATACGATGAGCTTTTTGAAGGACGAACGACATTTAAGTACAACGACGATACGCTTCGATTTGCGAGACAGGCGATCGCTGCGATAGAAGCCGGTAAAACGTCGAAGACCTTTGGTCTATTTCAGTGGAGCTTCAAGGATAAGCAGACAGCGCTAGCCGAGTTGAACTTGACGATCGGGTACCTTACACAGGTAGCTCTGAAAAACAAGAAGGATGCAGCCCCCTTCCTGTACAAAGTTACCCAGAGCATCACTGCGGCCGCTAAAAATCCGATCCCTTATGAATTGATCGGCAGATTTTATTTCGACGAACTGAATGCTCTTGTTGAAAAAATCAAGACTGCTGAGGCCGCCCAGAGCCCGACAGATACTGCAGAAGTTGCGCAGAAGAAGGTCGATGATATCAAGGCACTGGTGGCGTTGGCCAACGGTACGGCGGAGCGGGCCATGGATGCATTTTCAAGAGCGTTTACTAACGCAGAACCAAAAGCTGTTGATTATAAGAAGCAGATGAAGTCTAACGTCGAGGCAGCTTACAAACTTCGGTTTGGCAAGGTCGACGGGGTCGACACGTGGATCGCAGGCGTCACCACGAAACCGTTCCCAAATCCGACATCGCCGATTACGCCGGTAAGCGATCCTGAATCGACCACGACGACTACAACTCCTAGCGGCGTTGGTGCGGCCAATGGAACTGGTGTGGGAGTTGCGAACGGTACAGGGGTAGGAAACGCAAACGGCACGAGCGTAAGCGGCGCTCCGGCCACGACCAAACCGATGACTCCGGCTAAAGCTGTTGCCAAAAAACCGGGTGTGCGTAACCGCTGAACAGCGTCCATAAATCTAAAGATCGAGGGACCGGGCGTCACCAGATGACGTCCGGCTTTCTTTTTTGTATCTCACTATTTAGAATTAACCTCAATGTCTGCCAACCCGGCCAAGCTCGAAAATCTTATCGGTCACAAGTTTTCGGACCCTGGGTTGCTGGAGCGCTCGCTTACGCATCGTTCGTGGGCTTACGAGAACCTGCCGGAGGCGGATGAAGAGGGGATCCATAATGCGGAGAACGAATCGATGGAGTTTCTCGGGGACTCTGTGCTCGGTCTCGTGATCGCCGAGGAATTGTTTTCCTCGCATCCTGAGAAAAATGAGGGCGATCTCACGTTGATGAAACATCATCTGGTAAGCACTTCGACCCTCGCGAAGGTCGCCGCCACGCTCTCGCTGGGTGATTTCGTGCGATTTGGCCGCGGGGAGGTAAAGACCGGCGGCCGAAAGAAGCAGGCTCTGCTCGCAAACTCGCTCGAGGCCGTGATCGCCGCAGTCTTCCTCGACGGCGGCTATTCAGCGGCACGTGTTTTCATAATCCGCGTCTTTCGCGATGAGATTCGAAATGCGACGCCGACGAATTCCGTAGATTACAAAACGCTCTTGCAGGAATTACTGCAGTCGCGTCAAAACCACGCACCTAGTTATCGTGTGGTGAAAACTGCCGGACCGCCTCACGATCGCACGTTTTCCGTTGAGGCAAGCTGGGAAACGGGATCATCACGCGGGGTTGGAAATTCGATAAAGGCAGCTGAAATGAACGCCGCCGCAAAGGCTTATCAAATCATCACAGGAGATGCAAAGCGCCAAACGGAACGGTCATGATAAATTTAACGTATCATCTGGTTAAGATCTATGAGTAATCCCGAATCATCTGAAGAAAAAGCAGATAAAAGACCCATCGGACCGCCGAAATCGACATTCCGAGAATATTTCGAATCGTTTGTCGTAACTCTTATCATGGCGATCTTCGGCATGACGTTCATACTTCAGGCTGTTACCGTTCCGACAGGCTCGATGCAGAATACGATCCTCGTCGGTGATTATCTGCTCGTCAATAAGTTTATCTTCACCCCTGGCGGTTACGAGTTGCCGTTCTTACCTCAACGCGAGATCGCGCGTGGCGACATTATTGTTTTCAAGTATCCGGGCAACAAAGTGCGTCCGGAAAACGACAGGTCGAGGAATCTTATTCCCTACCAAATAAATTATGTAAAGCGAGTGATCGGATTGCCGGGCGAGACGGTTGAGTTTCGGGATAATCAGGTCTTTATTAATGGCCAGCTGCTTCCGGAAAGGCGGCTTATCGGCGATGCCGACGATAGCCAGTCGGCACTGACTGTGACAGAATTTGAGGAAAGCCGTCCGCAGGACCAATACAGCGTCTACTACTCCCAAGAAACGATGGACGCTGTAAAGTCCAATCAGCGGCTGTCACGCCGAGGATATGAATTCGGTGTGCAGAATAAGCCGATGACGGTGCCCGACAATAGCTTTTTCGTCATGGGCGACAGTCGGGATAATAGCGAGGACAGTCGATATTGGGGCTTTGTGCCGCGGGAGTTGATCATCGGCCGGGCCATGTTTGTATACTGGTCCTGCGACCGCGGAGCCTCAAATGGTGACTTTTTTGGCTGTGTCACACACCCCAGGCTGGACCGGATCGGGAAGTTCGTAAAATAGTTTTGTTTGATATTTCGCGATTCCAACGGCGGTCTTTGACCGCCATCTTTTTTAGATGAAGATCATTTTCAATCCTGAGGTCCGAGATGCAATTGCTGACCATAAGCCGGTAGTTGCCCTGGAATCAACCGTCATCGCCCACGGCCTGCCATATCCTCAAAATCTCGAAACGGCAGTGCGTCTTGAAACGATGGTCCGGCGTAATGGGGCAGTGCCTGCTACGATAGGTGTTTTCGGGGGTGAATTCACAGTCGGCCTGACAAACGCTCAGATCGAATTTCTCGCCACCGAGCGATCGATCCGTAAAATATCGCGGCGCGACTTGCCGGTTGCGATGGCGAAAAAGCTGGACTGTGCTACGACCGTGGCCACAACGGCGTATATCGCGAATATAGCTGGGATCAAGGTGTTTGCTACTGGAGGGATAGGTGGCGTACATCGCGGCCTTGCTGCGGATATCTCGGCCGACCTGCCTGAGCTCGCACAAACTCCAATAACTGTTGTTTGCTCCGGCCCAAAGATCGTTCTTGATCTTCCCGCGACCCGCGAATGGCTTGAAACATATGGGATAACGGTGCTTGGCTGGAAATGCGATGAAATGCCAGCCTTTTATTCACGCGAGAGCGGTTTGCCGGTTGACGAACGTGTGAATTCGGCCGATGTCGCTGCCGCGGTAATCAGAGCACGCGATGAGCTTGGGCTGTCGTCGGCTGTCCTAGTCACTGTACCTGTTCCGAATAAACACGAAATTCCGAGAGGTGAGCTTGAAAAGATACTAACGGATTCACTGCAGGTTGCGGACGAGCAAGGGATAAAGGGAAAAGACATAACTCCGTTTCTGCTGTCCCAAATGTCGGAGCAAAGCGGCGGCCGAACGCTCGCAACCAATATAGCACTTCTGGAATCCAACGCCCGAGTGGCCACTGAGATCGCGATGGCGATTGGTCGAGCAACGCATGGATAGGCTTGAAAGGGTTTTCCGCGCGTTAATTCGCGATCGGTTGGGATATTTCGAGTTTTGCACGAAGGGCATCCAAACGTTTCTTCGCCTCGACTGCTTCGGGAGAAAGTGGAAACTTCGCAATTATTTCCCGCCAGGTCGCTCCGTCATAATGGAATTGGCGTGTCGCCGTATTAAACAGAAAATTGATTCCGAGCTTTCGATACCGATCGAGACTCACGAAATTCAGATAATAGCTGTGCAAAGGAGCCCCGCTCGCGGCCATTTCCTTGCGGCTCAATCGTGACAGTGCATCTCTCGAAAGTTTTGGAGCTTGCTCTTCTAGCAAATCTCCGAATAGCAACAGTATGGAGGGCCTTAGCTTCGATTCGGGATAAAGGTCGAAGAATTGCACGGCTACCTCTATCTGCTCGAACCCAGCGGATGCCTGCATCAACGCCGCAAGACGCTGTTCATCGTTTGGCCTAAATTTACCAAAGACGGCATCGGCCTGGACCCATCCCGAACTGGCGGGCGGAGCCGTAACTCGATAGAATTTTACCCCGTCGGCCTCGGCTACGGCCTGGATCTGCACCTTCCGCCCTCGCCGCATTCGCTGGATGGGATCGGAAAATAGTGATGGCGTTGAGCGAAGTACTGAAAGAGTTTCGTCAATGATGATCGCGGTCTTGCCAGTTTCTAAAGAAGCTGGCGCGCTCGATCGATTCCTTGTGATGGATGGCTTCCTTGACTGTGCAGGGACTAACTCGTGAGCCCCGACGACCAGTAGAAAAAGTACAATTGGAAGTGAGAGTTTCATAACCTTTCCCTCTTGCCGGTTCATTACCCCGGTCTTCTTTTAGGGTTTCTTATCTTCTCCTTGAATCCTTCATGATGAAAATGGCAAATCGCGACAGCCAGGGCGTCGGCCGCATCATGAGGCGTTGGTACGGCACTTAGTTTTAACAGGATCTTCACCATCTCCTGGACCTGGCGTTTCTCCGCGTTTCCATACCCGACCACAGTTTGTTTCACGAGTCGCGGCGCATATTCGGCAATGTCCATTCCACGCTGTTCGGCGAGGAGGAGCATTAGTCCCCGCACCTGGCCCAGCTTGAGAGCTACACCGACGTTGACTGCGTAGAACGTGTCCTCAACAGCCAGAACGTCAGGCGAATGTTCGGCCATTATCTCTGCGACGCCATTGTAAATGTTCAGCAATCGCTTTGAGAACTGCTGACGGGCATTAGACTTTAGGGTGCCGAAGCCCACTAGCGCGTATTTCGATCCGCCCCCGTCAACGACGCCCCAACCGAGCGTTTCGCTGCCGGGATCAATTCCTAAAACGCGCATTTTTTAACCGTTTCAATCTCTAGACCAAGACAAGATACTCCAGGCTTTTTGGGAAAATCAAGCCGAGAGCGACGTGCCGGGGCGAATCGAGCAGTGATGGGTCGCCTGTTGTAAAATCGCCGCAATATTCTTATCATCGGGGTTTAGGACCTTTCGTAAAAATCGGGATCGATGAATAGCACCGCCACATTATTTCCGGTAAAAAACTCCGTTCAAGCACTCCTGGCGCGCTCTATCGACTATGCCGGCCTGTTTCCGCCTGCAGGCCTTTCGATGTCTGAGGCCGTTATCAATTACGCCACATATCGAAACAGCAATTATAGCTGGATGCTCGGCCGTTTTATCGTCACCGCGGCACGCTTGGAAGAATTTTACGAATGTGCGCGTGAATTCGTTCCGCGTGACGCCGAGAATGCCTGGGGAGTCAGCGTCGTGGTCGGTGAAAATGTTGTCGAAACGATATACGCGATCAAAGATTTCAATCTGGCAAGCGGTCCGGGCGTTGTCTGTGACACGGTGGAAATAAAGGCCGCGTCGGCCGGTGATATTGAGAACGCGGCGGCATCGCTGCCGGCCGAGGTGACCGCGTATTTCGAGATCGATCTCGGCGATCGTATGGCTGATCTGGTGGCAACGATCGCTTTGTCCGGACAAAGAGCGAAGATCCGAACGGGAGGCGTCACACCTGAATCGTTTCCGAAAAGTGACGAGATCGTTCGATTCGTCCGCACGTGCCTCGCGGCTAATGTAATGTTTAAGGCGACCGCCGGCCTGCACCATCCGGTAAGATGCTTTCGTCCATTAAACTATGAGGCTAACTCACCGACGGGCACGATGCACGGGTTTCTTAACCTGTTTTTAATGACAGGATTTGCGCGGGAGGGTTTTCGCCCGAGCCTGCTTGTCGACGTAATGGAAGACGAATTCGAAGAGGTTTTCAAGTTCGAAGAACAAACGGCCACGTGGCGAGATGAATATTCATTAAGCTCGTGGCAATTGGAACGGCTCCGAAAGTTCGGTATTCAGTCCTTCGGCTCGTGCTCGTTCGACGAGCCTATCACGGACTTGCAAAAGCTCGGAATTTTGTAACCACGAAAATTCACGAAATATCACGAAAGTGAGCTGACCATAGACCATAGACCACCGGCCACTGACCACTGTTTTATGTACGAGATCAACGAAACACACGACCCGAACCTCAAAAGCTGGGTCGAATCCGCTAACGATCCTAATACGGACTTTCCGATACAGAATCTGCCGTTCTGTATGTTTTGGCGCTCTGCGGAAAGCGAAGCTTCACACTTAGGCATCGGTATCGGGGACTATATCTTTGACCTCAACCAGGCGATCGTCGCGGGGCTTCTCGGCAGTGGATTCGATCCGTTAGCGGAAGAGATCGAACTCTGCGACCTATCATTCCTAACTGAGGTTTACGGTGCAGCGATCCTTTCGGACCTGAGGCGGTCGGCGTTCGAAGTCCTCCGCGATGATGCTGAGAGCGGGATCATCGAAGATGTGAGAGACTGCCTCGTACCCATGAGCCAGACGGGCCCCGAACTTGCATTTGAGATCGGTGACTACACCGATTTCTATTGCTCGGTCTATCATGCAACTAATGTCGGGTCGATGTTTCGGCCGGACAATCCGCTGCTGCCGAACTATAAATATGTGCCGATCGGGTATCACGGGCGGGCTTCGTCGATCGTGATCTCGGGGACGGACATCAAGCGGCCTAAGGGGCAGAACCGGAGCGATGCGGAGGCTCCGCCGGCGTTTATTCCTTGTAAGAATCTTGATTACGAGATGGAGGGTGGTTTTTTCGTCGGGCACGGCAATGAGCAAGGAACATCGATACCTATTGGCGAAGCGGAGAAACATATCTTCGGGCTGTGCCTTGTCAATGATTGGTCGGCACGTGATATCCAGGCGTGGGAATATCAGCCGCTCGGGCCGTTTCTTGCCAAGAATTTTGCTACGACGATCTCCCCATTCGTGGTAACGATGGAGGCTCTGGCACCTTTTCGCACATCGGCTTTCGAACGCGATCCCGACGACCCGCAGCCGCTGGATTATCTTTCCGATGAGCAAAACCAAAAATTCGGCGGGTTCGACTTAAATCTCGAGGTCTATATCCAAAGTGAAAAAATGCGTAGCGAGAATATCGAACCGCACATGCTATCGCGTTCGAACATGAAGGACCTCTACTGGACGATCGGCCAGATGCTTACGCATCATGCGTCGAACGGCTGCAACCTGCAAACGGGCGATCTGATGGCCACCGGTACGATCTCAGGCAAGGAAAAATCGGAACGCGGCTCGATGCTCGAGCTTAGCTGGCGAGGCACCGAGCCGATCGAGCTTCCCAACGGCGAAACCCGGCGTTTTCTTGAGGATGGTGACGAGATCATCATGAAAGGCTATTGCGAACGCGAGGGATTTCGCCGTATCGGCTTCGGCGAATGCCGGGGGCGGATCATTCCGGCGGACTGATTCTTTCGCTAACGGTTGCCGCGAAGAACACGAAATGCAGCAGTTGCAACCGTGCTAGTAGTGCAATTCGTGGCTAATACTTGTTCGTCTGGTAAAATCGCTACGTGAATTCCGTCGCCGCCCGATCCCAAACCTCTACCGAAAGAAGGGTAATCTCCTCGCACGGAACTGAGTTTTCCGACCTTCTCGCCGTCGAGGAACCGCTTGAAATACGACTTGGCTTGCCGGACAAGAGCCATCATGCTATTTCCATAACTATGCGGACGCCGGGCGATGATGCGGAACTCGCGGCCGGATTCTTGTTTTCCGAGGGCATAGTCCGAGAACCGGGGGATATAAAGCAGATACGCCATTGCGGGCTAAAGATCGGAAAAGGCAATGGTACGCTCAACAGAGCTGCATCGCTGAATTCTAATACCATTCGGGTCGATCTGGCCGAATCGGCTGTGGTCGATGTTAAGAAGCTCGAAAGGCATTTCTACACAACATCGAGCTGCGGAGTATGCGGGAAATCGTCGATCGAGGCCCTGCGTGCCGACATTAGGGCGTTTCCAGATACAGGATTTACTGTAAGGTCCGATGTGCTTCGACGCCTGCCTTCGAAGCTTCGCGGAGCTCAGCCCGGATTTGATCAAACGGGCGGGCTGCATGCGTCTGCTTTGTTTCCGGCCAACGGGCAACTCGATATTCTCCGAGAGGATGTCGGCCGCCATAATGCACTCGATAAAGTGATAGGCCGAAAATTCCTGGACGGCAAGATACCGCTCGCTGACCGGATCCTTCTTGTAAGTGGGAGGGCGAGCTTCGAGCTTGTACAAAAAGCCTTGATGGCCGGAATTCCCGTACTTGCGGCTATCGGGGCCCCGTCGAGCCTGGCGGTTGAACTAGCCGAGGAATACGGAATGACACTGATCGGGTTTCTCCGGGTAGACAGGTTCAATATCTATTGCGGTGGTTCCAGGATCAAATAATTGTAAATTGTGAATTGGAAAATTGTTCATTGGTAGGGGAAGTAGGTTTTTCCAATTAACAATTGGTCAATTAACAATTGCCAATTCAAAACACATGGCTGCAAATAACAAAAAGCCAACCTTATCGGTCACCCCGCCGCCCGGTTCTTCGGCCGGGCTTAAGGCCGTCACTAATGCGCTCAGACACCTGTACGGCAAAATGGGTGTCGTTCGAGGTACGCGAGGGATGCTTGCCCTCAACCAGAAGGGCGGCATTGATTGCCAATCGTGTGCGTGGCCGGATCCGGAACACCGCACGAGCAACGAATTTTGCGAGAACGGAGCCAAAGCCCTGGCCGATGAGGCCACAACAAAAAAGATCGGTTCCGAATTTTTCGCTCAGTATTCATTACTGGACCTGCGAGATAAAGACGATCAGTGGCTCAATGCCCAGGGCCGAATCACTGAACCTCTGATACTGGTCGAGGGGGCAACGCACTATCAACCCATCTCGTGGGAAAAAGCTTTTGAAACGATCGCGGGCCATCTGAATTCCCTCGATTCTCCTGACGAAGCCGTTTTCTATACGTCCGGGCGAACCTCCAACGAAGCCGCATTTCTTTACCAGCTCTTTGTCCGGCAGTATGGCACAAACAACCTCCCCGACTGCTCGAACATGTGTCACGAATCTACGAGCATCGCATTGGCCGAATCTATCGGGATGGGTAAAGCCACTATCCGGCTCGAGGATTTCGAGAAAACTGACCTGGTGATCGTAATCGGTCAAAATCCTGGAACCAATTCGCCGCGAATGCTTGCATCGCTGAGGGCTGCCAAGCTGGCCGGTGCCAAGATCATTTCGATCAACCCCCTTGCCGAAGTCGGCCTGACGAGCTTCGTAGACCCCAATCCGCAGCACTACGGAAAAAACCCGCTCGCGGGGCCCTTCACACTCATCTCGAATCGGGCAACCAAGCTTGCCGATCTTCATTTGCCTGTCCGTATCGGCGGCGATATGGCCGTGCTTAAAGGGCTGATGAAACTCCTTGTCGAACGTGAGCGGAAAGTACCGGAATCCGTTTTTGATCCCGCTTTCATTAACCTCAAAACCGATGGCTATCAGGACCTCGTGAACGTGCTTGATGAAACAAGCTGGGATGAGATCCTGTTCTCTACGGGCCTTGGCCGTGAACAGCTCGAGGAAGCCGTGGCGATGATCGCCGGGGCACGATCGTTTATCTCGTGCTGGGCAATGGGCGTAACGCAGCACACGGCTGCCGTTGCAACGATCCAGGACATCGTCAACCTGCATCTGCTAATGGGCCAGATCGGAAAGCCCGGAGCCGGCTTATGTCCGGTCCGCGGCCATTCGAACGTACAAGGCGATCGTACGATGGGCATTTGGCCGAGCATGCACCCCACATTTCGCACAAACCTCGAAAGGGAGTTCGGGTTCACCGCACCCGCGAAAGACGGGTACAACACCGTCGAGAGCATTCAGGCGATGACAGACGGACGGGTCAAGGTGTTTTTCGCGATGGGCGGTAATTTTGCCTCGGCAACACCCGACACGGAGATCGTTTCAAAAGCTCTCGGCAACTGCCGCCTTACCGCCCAGGTCATCACCAAGCTCAACCGGACGGCCCTGACTCCGGGCAAGACCTCGCTGATACTGCCTTGCCTTGGCCGGTCTGAGATCGACATGCAGGCGGGCGGCGAGCAATTTGTTTCGACCGAGAGCACGATGCTCAACGTGCAGATGTCGAAGGGCATCTTCCCGCCTGCGTCCCCGGATCTGCGAAGCGAAACGTGGATCGTTGCTTCGATGGCAAAGACCGTTTTGGTCGATAAAACAACCGTTAACTGGGAAGCCATGGCTGCCGATTATGACAATATCCGCGATGCGATCTCACGCGTCGTGCCCGGCTGCGAAGATTACAATGAGCGTATCCGCAAACCGGGCGGTTTTTATATGCCGAGCCCGCCGCACGCCGGTGAGTTTTCAATGCCCGAGGGAAAGGCCCTATTCCTATCACACCCACTGGAAACGATTAAGCTGGAAGACGGCCAACTGCTTATGACCACGATACGATCTCATGACCAGTTCAACACCACGATCTACGGGCTTCAGGACCGCTACCGCGGAATTGACGGCGATCGCCGGGTCATCTTTATGAATCGAATTGATATGTCCAATCGCGGACTCGATGCGGAGATGATCGTCGACATTACTAGTCATTTCCTTGACGTAGAACGCACAGTTTCGGGATTTAGAGCTGTGCCGTTTGACCTTCCGAAAGATTGTGCTGCGATGTATTTTCCGGAGGCAAATCCGCTGGTCCCGCTCGGCAGCGTGGCCCGGCGGAGCATGACTCCCACGTCGAAATGCGTCGTAATCACCGTCCGGGCGGCGGATTAGAGCCCCTTGTGGCAAAATAGATTTATGGACCTGGTTCTCGACAAATTGCACGAGGAATGCGGAATCTTCGGCATATTCGGCCATCCTGAAGCTTCCACGCTGACGCAGCTCGGCCTTTTTGCCCTGCAACACCGGGGCCAGGAAGCCTGCGGGATAGTTTCGTCTGATGGCGTAGACCTGCATCAGTACCGGGCGATCGGGCTGGTTGCCGACGTTCTCAATGAAGATGTATTGCGAAAGCTCGTGGGCATGAGTTCGATCGGCCACACGCGATATTCGACAACCGGCAGGAATACGATAAAGGAGGTCCAGCCTTTTTCGGTTACCTGCCAGCACGGTGATATCGCCGTTTGTCATAATGGCAACCTGCCCTTCGCCAAGGCCCGCCGCCGCGAGCTCGAAAGGCAGGGAGCGATCTTTTCATCCACGTCCGACACCGAAACCATACTCCACGGCATCGCCCGTACACAGGCCACAAACGTCATCGAGGCCATCGAAAAGGTTCTCCGTGAAACCGACGGTGCCTATTCGCTTCTCTTTCTGACGCCCCATTCTCTTATCGCCGTGCGAGATGCCCGCGGATTCAGGCCGCTGGTACTGGGCAAGGTGCAGGACGCCTGGTGCGTGGCATCGGAAACCTGTGCATTCGACCTGATCGATGCCGAGTATGTTCGCGAGATCGAGCCGGGTGAAATGCTCATAATAGATTCCGCGGGTATCCATTCGTCTAAGCCCTTTGCTCCGAAGCCGGTTTCCGTCTGTACCTTCGAACACGTTTATTTTTCGCGGCCCGATTCGACCATATTCGGTAGATCCGTAAACGAGTCTCGCCACAAAATGGGAAAGCAGCTTGCCATCGAGCACCCCGTGGATGCCGACCTGGTTGTGCCCGTTCCCGATTCGGGAGTTGCCGCATCGATCGGATTTGCAACGCAGTCGGGCATCAATTTCCGGCAGGCGATTATCCGAAATCACTATGTCGGCCGTACATTTATCGAGCCCTCGCAATCGATCCGATCCTTCGGCGTCCGGCTAAAGCTGAACCCCATCAAGGACCTGATCAAGGGCCGGAGGATCGTTCTTGTAGACGATTCGATCGTTAGGGGCACGACGTCAAAGAAGATCGTCCAGATGGTCCGCGAGGCCGGTGCAGCCGAGGTTCACATGCGCATCTCGTGCCCGCCGACCACACATTCCTGTTACTACGGTGTCGATACGCCTGACCGTGACGATCTGATCGCTGCAAATATGTCGGTCGCCGAGGTTTGTGATCACATTGGGGCCGACAGCCTCGGCTACCTCTCGCTCGAAGGTATGCTCGATGCAGCAGGGATCGACTCATCCCGGTCGTGCAACGCGTGCTGGACGGGAAAGTACCCGACGCTTATCGCCAATGGCAAAGCAGCCTAATATCTTTTCAACTACTACTCACTTGATAATCGGCCGCCGATAGAATATACAGAATGCGTGAATCTAACTAAGTCTTATGATCTCGAAACCGAGAACCGGGGCTCATACCTATATGCGATCGTAGGGGGTTTGAAAGTTACGCCTGACGTAGCTCTCAGCTACTGGCGCGAGATCATCGACGAATGTGATGAACTTGGTTTGTCAAAGATCCTGCTCGAACACAACTTCGTTACCATGATATCGATGTCCGAGATGCTCGAGGTGATCGGCCCGTTAGCCGACCTTCTGAAGGGGCGATCGTTCGCATTTGTTGAAACTCGCGGCCATCACGATATTCCCGAAGCCGCGAAAGTTATCTTTCGTAATCTTGACGTAAAGATGCAGCTATTCGAGGATGTCAACAGAGCTGAAAAGTGGCTGCTCGCGAACTAGATCAATTACCGCCCAAAGAGTCTAATCCCGATCAATAAAAGGAGTAGTGTCGTTAAGACTACAGAGTTTTTCCCGTCACGCTCCCACAATGGTTTAAGCGGGGACAAAAAAGCATGACTCAAAATAGGGAACAATCCATAAATAAGCTAAAAGAACTAATGGAAGGCATCGATTTTTGCATGCTCACCACCATCGATAGCGGCCATCTTCGAAGCAGGCCGATGTCGACCCAGCAGGCGGAATTCGATGGCGATCTCTGGTTCTTTACCAGCGATCAGACTCATAAGATCGACGAGATCGAAAAGGACAACCGTGTCTGCGTCGCATATTCAAAACCATCGGACAGCACCTATGTATCTCTTAGCGGCACGGCCTCAGTGGTAAAAGATCCCGCTAAAATGGAAGAATTGTGGAGCCCAGTGCTAAAAGCCTGGTTCCCTGACGGGCTTGATGACCCGCATCTTTGCCTTTTGAAAGTCTCGGCGGAGCAAGCTGAATATTGGGAATCGCCATCAGGTAAAGTCGTGGAGCTGCTCGGATTTGTAAAGGCGATCGCAACGGGCGAAAGCGCTGAGTGGGGCGATAACGAGAAGGTAACTCTCTGATGACCCGACGCTGTGGCCAGCAACTCGTCGACAACCGGCAGCTATCATTTTTCATCGTAATATCGTAAACTGACCTTCCGCAGAATTCACGTAATTCTGAAATTGGGGGCGACAGGCTTCGACAGGGGCTTGTATAGATCTTTGAGTGCACGTCGGGCTTTTGTATGGTGAGCTCGTTAACAAAACTATACAAAAACAAATGCTAATCAAGAATTAGCTCTTGCTGCCTAATTAACTTTAGCTACAGCAATGTC
>JBGSWW010000040.1:0-11088 GCA_041751735.1 Pyrinomonadaceae bacterium
TTCAATAGTTAACAGAGTTGACAGAGTACCAGAGTTACAGAGTCAGAAGAGTGTCAGTACCGGGAGCGGCAGCGACCGGGGTTCTTCTTCTCCTCCTAACTCTGGTACTTCGCAACTCTGTAACTCTGTAACTATGCTCTCCAATCCCTTTAGATCAGGCATCATCAACTCCGCTGCCGAATGGGAGACCGGTCAGGGCGGCGGTGTCAAAGCAGTCGGTGTCGGCGGGGGCATCACGGGCTACGGGGCAAAGCTGATGATGATCGACGATCCTATCAAGAGCCGAGAGCAGGCCGAGTCTGCTTCTTACCGCGATAAGGTCTGGCATTGGTTCAACGACGACATGATGACTCGCCTCGAACCGGACGCGAGCGTCATCCTCATCCAGACCCGCTGGCACGAAGACGACCTCGCCGGCCGCCTCCTAAAACAGCAGCAGGAAGAAGGCGGTGACGAATGGCATGTCATCAACCTCCCGGCCATCTGCGAGGGGTTTGCGAGTGGCTCGCCCGTAAGTGAGGGAGCCCTTCCTGAGACGTCTACGCCAGAGATCACCCCGCTCGATGAGTTTCACAATAAGCTCAAGACCGCCGACAATCCCACCGGATTGCCAATGGGAGCGATCCCAAAGTTCCGCCAGCGAAACTACGGCGATATACTGCGTGAACGCGAAGAAGCCAAAAGAGCAGAGACATTGAACGCAGAGAACGCCGGGAACGCAGAGGCACAGAAACATTTTAAGGTTGACGCCGATCAAGAAACATCAGACATTCCCGACTCTGCGTCCTCTGCGAACTCTGCGTTTAATATTCCTGGTGACTTGCTCGGACGAGCACCCGGCGAGGCCCTTTGGCCGCAAAGATTCGACATCAAATGGCTCGAACGTACCCGCAAGAGAATGGGAAGATACTCCTTCGAGGCACTCTACCAGCAAAGGCCCGTCCCCACAGAGGGAGGAATGTTCAAGCGTTCGTGGTTCACGATCGTTCAGGTCGCTCCGCCAAACCTCAACTGGAAACGAGGCTATGACCTTTCATTTGCAGCCAATCCCGACTGCGATCCTTCCGCGACGCTGAAAGTCGCTTATGACAAAGACGGCGTGATGTATATCGACGGGTGTTTTACCGGAAAGCTGCCTTACCCGCTCCAGCGAAAGTTGCTTATGCACTATATTCGAACTGAGACACGTACCGAACACGGCATCGAGCTCTCTGCAAACGGCCACGCACTTCTTGCGGACCTGCGACGCATGCCCCAGCTCTTCGGCAAGAAGTTCCGCGGAGTAAAGGTTGAGACAGACAAGCTCACCCGGGCCCTCCCCTGGATAGCCCTCGCTGAAGAAGGCAGAGTGAGACTAGTAGCCGGGCGCTGGAACGAAGACTTCATCAACGAAGCCTGCTCATTCCCCCACGGCCGCCACGACGACCAAATAGACGCTGTCTCCATCGCCGTTGCTATGAACAAAACAAGAGAGAGAACATTATGGCTATTATGATGGACGCAACCGTGCTGGGACACGAAATAAGCCCCACGCCATTCTGTATCGCCTTGTGTCTAAATAAGACACTTCCTCGCGGCTTAAAATCTTGACTTTACGGCTGTTTCGCCTATAATTGCGGAGATCGAAGAGAAAAATTTAATGTTCGGTGGTTCGCTCGATTGCTCAAGTTATATCGATCGACGTGTGATCTGAAGCCGGACCGATCTGTAATATCCATGAAGCTGCGATCCCTCCCTACTATCATCCTTGGGGCCCTTATCATTTCCGTTCTCGCCGGCATCTTTGTTGCAGGCGAGGTGAATGCAGACAGTAATTTTGTATCTGAGTTTTTTGCTAAGGCCTCGAGTATCTTCGGCATCACGAGTCAGCCGCCCAATGCAGAAACTGAAGCAAGTACGACGGAACCGATGTCGGCCTTGGCCGACGCTAATGGGGATTACAGATCTGTCGCGGACGGCAACTGGAATTCCATAGCCACATGGGAGCGATTTAACGGTACGAGTTGGGTTCCAGCTGCTGCGGCTCCGACGTATTCGAACGCTGGCGTTGTAACCGTTCGGAGCCCGCACGTAGTGGTTATTACGGTTTCGTTGGAATATGACCAGGTTATTATTGAAAGTGGCGCTCAGGTTACCGTCGCCGCTGGAGTAAGCCATATTCTGGGAGCCGGGGCCGGTACTGATCTTTTGATAAACGGCACTTTTCTTAATAGTGGGAGTACGTGGACGACATCGGGCGCTACATGGACAGTCGGTTCAGGTGGGACTTATATACATAACACCACGAGCGGAATTGCGGCGGCCTTAGATGTGGCCACTTTGTCACCCGGAAGTAATTTCATATACCGTGGAAGTTCCACTCTACAGCCATCAACGAGTATTTCCGGCAGGACTTACTCTAATCTTTCGTTTGAGAGTAGCTCGGGTTCATATTCTCCGGTTTTCGCATCTGGTTCGAGCACATTCACAGTCAATGGCACTTTTAGTGTTGGTAGCAACGTAAGCTGGGCGAGAGGCCCATTTGCGGGAACGATAGCATTCACGGGAGACTTATTAATAAACGGTAGCTTTACAACAACAAGTTTAACGGTTGGCAGCGGCAGGGTGATGACCCTTTCGGGATCTGGTACAGCAATAATTAGTTCGGGCACGTTGACCGTGAACGGCACATTGAAAACAGGAAGTTCGGCTATAACCGGTGCCGGCAATTTCACACTCGGCTCGAACGCGCGGTTGGAAGTCGGAAGCCCCGACGGGATCACGACGTCGCCAACCGCAATTGGAAGCATTCGAAATGGCGGAAGCAGAACGTTCGCAGCTTCAGCAAGTTACGTTTACAACGGTACAGCAGCTCAAATCACGGGAAATGGTCTTCCGCCCACGATCGGCTCGCTAACCGTAGATAACGCTGCAAACTTGGAACTTAGCGGCCCAACAACTGTATCGGGGTCTCTCAATTTGGTTCAGGGATTGCTGATAACTTCAGCATCAAATTCGCTCACTTTGGGCGGGTCAGCGGGAAGCATTTTGGGAGGTTCGACGGCATCATTTGTGAAAGGGCCACTACGCAGAACTTTCACCGTCGGAGGCGCCGACCCACTCATATTTCCTGTCGGAAAAGGCAGTTTCAATCCACTTGAACTCTTGAACCCCGCCGTTTCGGCCGGTTCGATAACCGTAGAAGCCGAAGTTTTCGATAGTAATGCAAGTGGGATTCCTGGAAGCGGCTTGGGGTCACTGAACACTAACCGATATTGGTCGGCATCGATTGTCAGTGGCTCAGAAAATTTTGCTAGCAGTAGGATTAGACTTACCGATGCGTCTGTAGCTGCGGGAAACATCATAGGGAAGTCTTCGACGGTTAACGGGACATACAATTCGATAGGCGGAACGGTTGTAGGTTCGTCTGTGCTTTCGGATGCATTCTCATCTTTCAGTTATTTTGTGATCGGTGGGCCTCCGGCTCCCCCGCAGTTTGTTCTTTCCGTAAACAAAATCGGCCCGGGGAAGGTGACAAGCGGCGTGATAGGGATCGATTGCGGGAGTGACTGTACTGAGAACTATGTCGATGGGACACAGGTGACACTAACTGCGACAGCGGATGCGGGGGCATCGTTCACAGGCTGGAGCGGCGGTGTTTGCAGCGGCACCGAACCTTGCGTCGTAACGATGAATGCGGCGAAGGAGGTGACGGCGAATTTTACTCCGCTTGCCGCTCCAACGCTTTCGATCAGTGACGTTTCGATGAGCGAAGGGAATTCGGGAACGACGAACTTCGATTTTACCGTCAGCCTTTCGAGCCCTGCGTCTGCGGGCGGGGTGACCTTTGACATTGCGACTGCCGCGAATGGTTCGGCAACCGCAGGGGTTGATTATGCAAGCAAAACGCTCGCCGGGCAGACAATAGCCGCGGGGAACGCTGGTCCGTACACTTTCACTGTCTCGGTAAACGGGGATCTGGTCGTCGAGCCAAACGAGACATTCCTGGTGAACGTGTCCAACGTGACCGGTGCGAGTGTTGGCGATCCGCAGGGAGTGGGTACGATCCAGAATGACGATCTTCCGCCGACAATAAGCTCGAGTCCGGTGATAAGGACCGCGGGTGCGGGGATCTCTAATTCTACGATCGCGAATGTCGCGGACCCGGTCGATGCCGAAGAGACTTTGACGGTGACCGTCAACGGCGGAGCTTCGGCAACGCAGAACGGTGTAACGGTCAGCGGCATTAGCGTCAGCGATACCGGCGTGGTGACGGCAGATGTCGATGCGGCGGAAGGTGCGGCCGATGCGGCTTTCACCCTTACTGTGACCAACAGCGGACAAAATGCGGCGGTTTCGACATTGCAGGTTACCGTTCTTTCGCCATGTCCGGTCACGGGAACGTGGACGCAGCAGGCGAAAAAGACCGCAGCTGATGGAGCGGAAAATGATCTTCTTGGCGCGAGCGTGGCGATCAGCGGCGATACCGCGGTCGTGGGGGCACCAGGCGAAGATGGGGCAAAGGGTGCGGCATATATATTTACTCGAAGCGGTACCGCGTGGACCGAACAGGCCAAGCTGACCGCCTCGGATGGAGATCCGACCGATCAATTTGGTACAGGCGTCGCGATCAGCGGCGATACCGTCATCGCCGGTGCGATTAATAACGACGGCTCCGGTTCGGCGTATATCTTTACCCGCATCGGTACTACCTGGTCGCAGCAGGCGAAGCTGAAGGCGGATGACGCCGCGGCGAATGACATTTTCGGCCGCAGCGTAGCAATTAGCGGCGACACGGCGGTCGTGGGAGCGTGGCTTGGCAACGTCGGAATTTTGACGGACGCGGGTGCCGCGTATGTGTTCACACGAAGCGGCGCGACCTGGACCCAACAGCAGAAGCTGACCGCATTCGACGGCGCGGCGGGTGACCGTTTCGGATTCAGCGTGGCTATCAGCGGCGATACGACTGTCGTCGGGGTCATTTATGATGACGATAAGGGCGACAATTCTGGCTCGGCATATGTCTTTACGCGAAGCGGTACGACATGGGGCCTGCAGCAGAAACTGACAGCGCCTGATGGGACGACAACGGGTGAATTCGGCTTCAGCTCGGCGATCAGCGGCGATACTCTGATCGTTGGTGCCTGGGGCGACGATCATGTCGTGAACGCCGGCGCGGCACATGTCTTTAAGCGAAGCGGCGCGGTTTGGAGTCATCAGCAGAAGCTGACGGCGTCTGACCCGTCACCAGGCGACTTTTTTGGCTTCTCAGTAGGGATCAGTGGAAATACCGCGGTCGTCGGAGCCCGTAATGACGACGCAAGCCGCGGGTCGAGTTATATCTTTACGCGTACCGGCGAAACCTGGAGCCAAAAACCGAAGCTGACAGGATCTGACGGGGTTAGCGGCGATCAATTCGGCGTAAGCGCTGCGATCAGCGGCGATACAGCGGTGGTCGGGGCAAATTGGAACGACGAATCCGGCACCGATTCGGGATCAGCCTATTTCTTTGCAAATGCCTGTCCGGGGCCGCCGGCACCCGAGATTGCTGTCGAAAACACCGGGAATATTCAAAACGGCGGCACTTCTGCTTTCGGCGACCAAAAGGTCGACACAACCGGCCCGCCGACAATATTTACGATCAGGAACACCGGTACAGCGGACCTCTTGATCATTAAACCCTTCGTTGTGAGCGGCACCAACCAGGCGGACTTCACTGTCGATACGACCAATACGGAGACGGTCATTCCGGCAGGCGGCAACACGACATTTTCGGTCACATTTACTCCGGGAGCGCTTGGGGCGAGAGAGGCGGCGATCGCGATCGACACCAATGACGGTGACGAGGATCCGTTCGTCATAAACCTGGAAGGCACGGGCGTGGCGTTTGCCCCCGGGACGTACACATGGAACACCGCAGCAAACGGTGACTGGTCCGTGGCGGCCAACTGGTTGCCGGCAAGGGTGACTCCGCTAAGCGGCGATACGCTCATAATCGACGGAAATGTTACCCCCGGCCCGACGATCGATAATGTCGGCGGAACGTCAGGCGAAACCATCGCTCGTCTATCGATCATAAATGGTGCTGATCCTAATTTATCAACAACGCTGTCGGCAAAAACATTGAATATCGCCGGAGGGGAAGGAGACGACCTTATAATTGGACCAGGGTCGATTGTCAGGCTGACCGGAACATTACCGCTGACGGTAAACGTTGGCCCTTTGGCGACCGCGTCTATAACAGGTTCAGGCAGCACGTTAGCTTCGGTGATATTTGAGGACGGAAACCACAGGCTGATCGGCAATGCTGCGTCGGCGATCACGGTAGGGGCGAGCGGTTTTGTCACGACGGCACCGACTTACGCGGCATCGTCACATCCATTCGGTAATGGTTCCGCGGGTAATGGGGTCGCCGGGTCGGTGGTCTTCGCAAACGGATCGGTATATTCGCACAATGCGGGCAACAGCCCATTCGGTTCGGCAGGGTCGGCAGCTGTGACGGTCTTCCAGGTCGGAAGTCTCGCACAGTGGCTAACCCTCGATGGATTCCAGGCCGACGGGCGGAACTATGGCGATCTGATCATTGGCAGTTCGAGCATTCCTTTGACTATTTCGGCGTCCGGCAGCGGCAATTTCGGCTTTGGCAACCTTACAGTAATCAGCGCCAATCCCGGCAATTCGTTCCTTCATTACACTGGGTCGGGATCGAGCAGTATCAATATTCATGGAAATATCCGAAGCGAAGGCTTTGGAACGGGCAATGATCCCGATGTGGTGCTGACCGCGGGCCCCACGGGCAAGATCAACCTCAGCAAGCCGGGCGGCGGAACCATCTTAATGGAGAGTGCCGGTACCGGAAGAGCCGTGGATTTCAGAAGCGATGCCGTGATCGCGAGCGGTACAACAGTCGCCCTTAGCCGCACGCTTCTAATGGGCGTTTCGGCGGAGCGTGCCATACAGGTGGACGCTGGCGCTAACATAACGGGCGGCGCGGGCGGTTACGTGATCGGCAGTGTAAAACGAATGTTTTCGACCGTTGCGGGCGCTCATTCGGCGATCTACCCGGTTGGAACGGCGAGCGGTTATTCACCGGTTGAGGCAGCCTACACGGTTTCCCCGGACGGCACGTATGACCACACAGTAAAGGCCCATCCGGGTAAACTGCCGGGCGTGTCTGGCAGCGATGCTCTTGGACGTTACTGGAGCCTTTCGACTGTGAATGGCCCCGGAACCGCCACCGCCAACCTCACATTCCGTTACAATCAGGGCGATGTGGCCGGGACCGAGGCAAATTACAAGGCGATCCGATCAATCGGAGGCGTGTTCACACGTTTCGATCCGGCCCCGCTCGACACTCTTCAAAATTTTGCCACCGTAAACGGAGTATCCCCCGCCGGAAATTGGAGCCTTGCCAACCCCTCGGTTGTCCAGGCGGGTTCACTGCAATTCTCGCAAGCTGCATACAGCGTGAGTGAGAATGGAGGTACCGTCACGCTCAATGTTACGAGGGTCGGAGGCTCGGACGGAGCGGTGTCGGTCAACTTCGCTACCGCTAATGGCAGCGCCACGGCCGGCAGCGATTATACCTCCAACTCCGGCACGTTGAACTGGGCGGCCGGCGATAAGGCCGCGAAGCCTATAGTGATCGGCATCGTCGACGACGTCACCAGCGAGAGCAGTGAGAATTTCGTCATCAACCTATCGGCAGTCACCGGGATGGCTGCTCTTGGATCCCCCGCTTCGGCGACGGTAACCATCAACGATAACGAACAGTCCAATATCACTCTAAACGTGACCCGCAACGGCAACGGCACGGGAACGGTTACGAGCGATCCGGCAGGTATCAATTGCGGAACGGCGTGCCAAAGTGAATTTGCTCCAAACGCCATAGTTACATTAACAGCCGCTGCCGATACAGGCTCGAAATTTGCGGGCTGGAGCGGCGGATGTACCGGCACGGGCAGCACATGCCAGGTAACGCTCAATGTTTCAAAGACCGTGAACGCCCAGTTCACGCGGCTTACGATCAGCGGAAAGGTCCGATTGCGAAACACACTTGGCAGGACCCCTTCGCTCGCCGACGTGCTGGTTCCCGGTGTCAATCTGATGGCGGCCGGTACGCCGCCTGTGTCAGGCTCGACGGGCATCGCGGGCACCTACACGCTGTCCGGCTTTGGTGCCGGGCCATACACCGTGACCCCCTCTAAGAGCGATCAGCCGTCTACCGCATCGAATGGCGTTACGATCGACGATGCAGCGTTGATCGCCCGTTTGGTCGTTGGGCTCGAACCTGGATTTACGGTTCATCAGCGTGCGGCCGCCGATGTAAGCGGAGCTGCCGGTGTCACGTCGTACGATGCGACCCTGGTTGCGCGATGGGTCGTCGACTTGCCGGACATAGGGAACCGGGCGGGCAAATTTGAGTTCAATCCGGTAAGTTTCGATCATGGAGCCATAACAGCGGACGTTGTAAAAGATTATGATGTGCTGCTGATCGGTGATGTCGATGGTGATTTCGAAGGGGCTCTGCAGCCGGAGGCGAACCTTCAGCAGGAAAGTGAAGGCGAGCCGGCTGTCGTAAGCCTTGGAAATTTTTACGCTCAGGCAGGCTCGGCCGTGGTCGTGCCGCTAAAGATCGAGAATCTCATGGGGGCCAGCGTCCGGTCGTATCAGTTTAATATCGAGTACGACCCAGCTGTCCTGACCCCAGACGCCCTTGCCGCTGATCTCGCCGGCACTGTTAGCGCCGGGATGAATCTCGTGTACAACGTCCCCGTGCCCGGACTTCTTAAGGTAGCCGTCTATGATATTTACGGGGTCATGGGCGACGGTATTTATGCCAATCTGCGGTTCACGGCGACGGGCAGTGCCGGATCCGCTTCGCCCCTTGCCGTTAAGGGATTTCGGTTTAATGACGGGAAGACAATGGCGATCGTTACCGATGGCAGTGTCTTTGTCGCTTCCGCAGCGGGAAACACCGTCAGCGGACGGCTGGTGACAACGGCCGGCAGTGGCGTACGGGGCACAAAGGTTACGATCACAGGCCCGAATGGTTCGCGGAACGTTACACAATCCAGTTCGCTCGGTTACTTTGAATTTACCAGTCTCGCGGCGGGAGAAACGTATACTTTGACCGTGCAATCCAGGCGTTACAGGTTTGCCCCGATGAACGTGGCCCCCGCGAATGGCCTGACGACTGTCGAAATGATAGCTCTCGAATAGTTTGCCCCGGCTCTCCTCTGACTGAATTCGAGCGGCTCCGCAGCCGCTCTTTTTTTGGCTTCCTTTGCCGCGGCGAGCATTAGGTGTAAGATTTCGCTTTACTCCATGTTTCGTTGATTCCATATGCCTCATAAGTTCATTTCGTCGCTCTGCCTCATCGTACTATTTGCCATGAATATCCCAGCACAGATCAAGTACAGCGAGGAGCAGTTTCGCGTCTACGACAGTAAAGGAAATCCGTCCACAATTGATGCGGTCATGGCCGCCGTTGCATTGAATGACGCTGTTTTCCTCGGCGAGCTACATGACGATGCGGTTGGCCACGCGGTGCAGTTTGAGATATTCAGGCGGGCCGTCGAAAAGCATGGGTCCGACAGGAAGATCGCACTTTCTCTCGAGATGTTCGAACGCGATGTTCAGATCGTGATCGACGAATATCGGGCCAACCTGATCTCCGAGACCCATTTCCTTGCCAGCTCGCGGCCGTGGGGAAATTACAAGACCGATTACCGGCCGCTCGTCGAACTTGCAAAGGAACGTCGGCTTCCGATCATCGCTGCAAACGCTCCGCGCCGGTACATAAATATGGTCTCGCGAAACGGGCGTAATGCACTGAACGGACTTTCCAAGGACGCCAAAAAATGGCTTGCTCCGCTGCCTTACGCGGAACCCTCCGCCGCTTATGCCGCAAAATTCAAGGCGCTGATGGGCCCGAGTGCCGAGGCCCAGATGGGGCTCGAGAATATCCTCGGATCGCAGACGTTGTGGGACGCGACTATGGCCGATTCCGTCGCCCGTTTTGTTAAGAAGAACGACGACCCTCTGGTCATTCACCTGAACGGCGGATTTCACACCGAAGGCCGCCTCGGCACCGTCGAGCATTTTCTGAAATACCGCTCTAAGGCCAAAGCTCTTGTCGTCACAATGCGTTACGAGGACGACTCCAGGACGTTCAATCCATCCAAACATAGCGGGCTCGGCGACTTCGTCATTCTCACTGACGGAAAACAGCCAAGAAGCAAGCGTTAAAAAAGCCATTTCAAAAGAACTTCTGATTCGACCGCCGAAATTAATGTGAAAGGTTTTGACGGTTTTTCGCATATATGTTGAAGACCGAATTTGCCGGCCGTCCTTGGGCGGTGGTCTTAATACCGAATGAGGTATTTCGATCAATTCTCCCTGATGAACCCGGCATTCATTACGGAGGGTGGGCTCGATCAAAACTCCGGCCGTGGGCTGCAATCCGCGGCCGGTGCGAGTCCAAGTTAGGAACGGAAAACAGCCGAGAAGCAAGCCTCGGGAAACGGCTGCAGGATCGATCCTGGTTAGGTTTTCAAACATCTTCCTGCGTTCTACAAACAGTCTGTTTCCCGCACGATAAGAATTCGGGCGCATTTGCCGGGATCGCGGGCGTCCCCGCCTGCATGCGACCGACGGACGCTGACGAACACAATAATTTTTCAACTTCAAGGTTACTGTTGACCGGTACGCCGGGGGAACCGGCGTTGCAGGCGGGGACGCCCGCGGTCCAGTCAGTAGGAACGGAATTCTCTGCGTGCTCTGCGTCTCTGCGGGGAAATGGTTTTTCTCCCACAGACCCAGAGAATTGTGGAGTATCAAAACAGCCATAGCGTTTTCTCTCTAACTTTGTGCATAGCAACTGCGATGGAGACGGCGTCTATTTGGTCGTCGTGGCGGCCGTGGGGGAAGGAGCAGGCTTCGGTGATGAAGTCTTCGTTCCAGCGGCCGGCTACTAGTCTCACTCTGCCTTCTTCGGCGAGGGCGATCCATGGGAGGGCTCGTGTGAGCTTGTCTGTTTCAACCTTTACTCCGCGGAACTTCTTGCCGAAGAGCTGTGGCATACGTCTCAGGTCCGCAAGAAGTGCA
>JBGSWW010000041.1:0-9782 GCA_041751735.1 Pyrinomonadaceae bacterium
CGACAGGGGCTTGTATAGATCTTTGAGTGCACGTCGGGCTTTTGTATGGTGAGCTCGTTAACAAAACTATACAAAAACAAATGCTAATCAAGAATTAGCTCTTGCTGCCTAATTAACTTTAGCTACAGCAATGTCTTGCCGGAAGTCCGCCTGATGCGACCGGTTAGGGCATAACTCAGTTCAGGCTCGCTTCACGCCACCACCTGCGGCGTGCGGCTAAAGTCAGTCGGGTTAGCCTTTGAAGAGGTCTTGTCAGTTCATCTGCTCTTCAGAGGCGAAACTAAAGTGAACTGACTAAACGTGTAGATCGCACTGGTCGCAACCTTTGGATGCGGGTTCGATTCCCGCCGCCTCCACCATTTACCTTCTTTTGATTTAACAAGTAGCTATGTCGGACAGCATGTCAGTCGACATCCTCCGGGGTCTGCAAATGCAGGCCTGATATCAAAGCCAAAGATGAAGTTTAAAAATCTCTTCACGCTTTTCTTAATGTGCTGCTTTTCCCCATTCACCGGGATAGCTCAGGGAGTTAATAATAGTAATCCGCCGAAGCTGTCTACCGACGAAATACTTGCCAAACACCTTAGTTCCATAGGTTCGGTCACGGCTTTGGCCTCGGCCAGATCCCGAGTACTTGTCGGCCTCGGAACTATGACGTCCAGGGTCAACTATGCCGGCAAAATGGGCGGGATGGCCCAGTTTGCGGCGGTGGACAACAATGTCCTGCTTGCCATGAAGTTGAACTCCAACGACTATCCCTTTGAGAAGTTCGCTTTTGACGGAAAGAACATAACGGTCGGACGGGCAACAGGCTCGCGAAGTATACTTGGTACTTTTCTGAGTTCACACAGCTCGGCATTGAAAAAAGGGGTGTTCGGGGGCGTGTACAGGCCCTCGTGGTTGACAACTTTAAAAAAGGAAGGCTTCACGGTTGAAAACGCCGGGTTAGGCACCGAAGATGGCCGCGACGTTCATAAGCTTCGACTAATCGGAGGAGGCCTCGGAGAGCTTCGCGTTAGCATATCATTCGACGCGGAAACATTCCGCCATATCAAAACAGAATACTCGTTCTTGTCATCTCAATTGACGGCGCCAAATCCCAACAGGCCGACGTCTATAGGTTCGGCACCGATTCGACAGACGGTCATAGAAACATTCTCTAATTTTAATAAAGCCGGAGAACTCGTCCTGCCGCTTACTTACAGCATCCAGTACCAGGGCGGCGACACTTCGTTGGTCTGGACGATAAACTTCACTGAGGTTTATTACGATGAGAAACTCGAAGCGAGTGCGTTCAAAGTAGCATAAAGCTGAGTTGCACCTTCCTTGAGAACATGCTTGCTGTCAATGAACTAGTGTGACTGTGACACGTTCAAGGCTTTCCATGGTTAGCGTGTAGAAGCCAGGAGCGGTTGTTCCGGGCGATAGGTCAATTTCCCATCCTCGATGCGGGCCGCGGACGTGTACGGATGTTCAGCAATCTGTCCGGGGCTCATAATGTGCTCAACGGTCACACCCTTGGCCTTGAGAAAGTCCGAGATCATGGAACGGTGACAGCGCCACCAGACTGCTTCGGAACACATGATCGCCGTTGGATCTGCTCGTGCCATATCAAGAAGCTCCCCGATACCGTCTCTAAAATCATCGGTTTCCATGTAGTCGGCATACCCACGGAATGAGGCGTTTCGCCACACAGTGTTTAGAGAATCGGGACGGGGCTTTCGACGCCCGCCGAGCGCCTTTAAGTGAAGATATCGAATGCCGGCTGTCTCAAGCGATCCGGCGAGTTCTTCCCGATTGAAGTGGGGGAATTTTCGAGAGCCCGGAAAGCTGCGGACGTCGACGAGTACCTCAATTTTGTTCTCGGCGAGCAGATCGAGAAACTCCGCGAGGGTACGGGTCGAATGGCCTATCGTCCACACGCGAAGGGTCTCATCTGCCACATTTCCGGGAGCCGCCATTCAGGTAAATCGTCACGACTCCTCTGTCTCAACCTGTCCAAGCAGCTCAGCTGGGGCTGAGCCGCGGATCACTCGTACGCGCTGGCCGTCATTGTTTCTGTCGCTGCTCTCCAGCAGGAAGACCGAATCTCCGAAAGTCGCTACGGCCGTCACGCGCCAACCGTCGGAGCTGCGATCCATGACATGCTGCGAACCATCGGAATCGATGCGAACGACCTGTCCCAGATCGGGAAGAGCGGTGAAGATGCGTCCTCGGCCGTCGCGGGCGATGCTCCAGATGCGAGGTTTGCCGGTCGAGTTCCAGATCTGTTTTTCGAGGAGCTTTCCATCGACGCTAGCCACGAAACGAATAATTCCATCTTTCCCAACTCGTCTCAGCCGCGCTCCGTCGGAAAGATAAAGATCACCAGTTAGGCCCCAGGCGAGCGCAATGATCTGCTCGAGAGCGGGATCGCCCTTAGCTACGGTTCCGGAGCCGCGGAACTGTCTCACTTTTCCATCGGAGCCGCGCTCGATCAGTCGATCGCCTTTCTGAAAGATGAGTTCGCCGCGAGGGCCTACGGCGAATACGGGAGCCTTCAGATCTTTTTCTTCGGCGATCTTAAGATGCTTCGTGCCAAGAATATCGATCCGCATGAGGCCCCCGCCCATCTCCTGAAACGCTTCCGAGTAGATATGGCCGTCGAGCCCTCGTGTAGTCCAATGTGCGTGAAACTTCGTAATCAATGCCTGCGGCTTTTTGCCTTTCTCCAGCCGCCAGACTGTGTTGTACATCGAGTCGCCGAAGATGACGGTGTTCGCGTCGAGTGCGATCAGGCCGCCGCCAGGATGAGCGAAGGCCACAGGGGGCAGAATCAGCAGCAGTAATGTTCCTAGAAGTTTCATTGTCTCAACACTTGCGATCACGCAGCGTCGGGCGCTAGTTGCTTTTTCAGATGTTCGACCACAGCACAATGCTCTGCCTGGGGGCTGAACATGATTACCTCGGCGTCGCTGCCTACACGAACAGTGTGTCCCGCAGGCCAGTAGAACATATCGCCGCCGCGGACCGTCTCTTCTTTACCGTCGCTGTACGTAACGGTTATTTCACCTTCGGGAAGAAAACCCCAGTGAGGGGATTGGCAAAGATCGCCTTCTAACCCTTTCAGCAGCGGAGCGATGTCCGTGCCGGCTCCGAGTGAAAAGTACTCGGCCGCAATTGTTCCGTAACCCGATGCATCTCCGAAATCCATCGCTTGTCTCACAACTGCCCCAGGGATGTTCATCCTCTCGGGAACATCATTCTTGGCTATACGCATGTCTCAGTCTCCTTTTTAGATTTTCGGGGGATAATATTATCGCATATTGATTCCGGACGTCGTAAGTAAAAGCTAGCGCTAACAAATGCGTTTAGAATTACAATCCCTTCATGATCAAACATGTCGTTATTACTTTGCTGCTTTTCACGGGCTTTCTGAGTACCTACGTTTTCGCGTGCGGCTGCGGAGGTGTGTCTCAGCCGAAGCCAGCGAATAACGAGGAGCTGATCGAACGAATTTTGTCGCGAGCCGACGTTGTTTTCATAGGGAAGGTAACAGGATTCGAGTACAAAAAAGGAATACTGAACGATCATAGCGAAGAAATTCGGCGCAAGAATCCGACACTTGAATACGAGACGAAATTCGTTAACTTCGAAGTGAAAAGGTGGTGGAAAGGAATCCTCGAATCCGCGGTAGAACTCAGAAGCCAGCAGACCCGCCTGAGCGATAGGACCGGCACCAACTCGAGTTGCGACTACGGCTTTAAGGAAGGTGAGGTCTATCTCGTTTTTGCCAATCTTAGCGGCGGATACTTGACTACAAACAATTGTCTTGGGAACGGTCCCGTCGATAACATTCAGGATCTTCATCTTTTGGGTGTAGGCAACCTTCCGGTGAAGAAGCAAGGACAAAAGTAGTTGGTCGTCGCTGTTCCTGCTAGAAGTAACATTCGCCGTAACCGGGGAGCCGTTCCGATGTCTCAACTCTTCTACTGAATTCCACCGTACAGTTTCGTCATCGACTGCCATTCTAGAATGTTGGTCATGCAGGAAGAAGATTCTAATAACGACGCCGAAGCCGACAACGAGATCCGCGAAAAAACGTCTGAACAGGTCAGGGATGGGTATGAACAGGATGGTGACGAGACGGAGAGCAATCCAGACCCGGGCCCGCCGCCGAGTTACGATCTCTAAGCCCTGTCTATACTTCCTAGAGATATAAGTGTTCACGGCAAGACGCAGTGCTGGAACCGTCTGCGTGAGCGAGCAGCCGGTAAGCTGAAGTCTCGAGATCTTCACCGCGAGGACGCTGAGACGCGGATAAGAAACTAGCGAAACCAGATACTGCGGTAAGCCGTGGGGTTTGAGCGTCCGGGCGGTTTCTTGATTTCGATCCCGACCAGAGAAAGATGTATCGACTGCGGGGCCGCCGAGCGAGAAAGCCCAGAAGATCGAATACAGTTTCAAGCCGAAATTCAAAAGTTGTAAGCCGATGGCGTGATCACTCATACGTTGCAAGGATAATTAATCCGTTGCAGGAATGAAATACCAGATGGCACAGATGGCATAGAAAAAAACCATTCATCGTATAAAGGCGTATTGCCGCCTTGTTACATCTCGCAATCTCGCCGCTTCGCTGTTTTTGTATCCGCTGGCACGGATATCGCGTAGTTTGGCACTTAAAGAGGCGCCGCCCTCGAAAGCATTGCCGGGCCACGAAAAATACAGTAATATCGGCTCACGCTATTATTCAAGATCGCCCGTGCCTCACCGGCAAAAAAGGAGACAGATGAAACGTTTATCGATCTCGCTCATCGCGTCACTACTTCTTGTCACTTTTGTGACCCGTGTTTCCTCACAAAATGAGACCCGCTACACCTTCCTGATGGCAGCCACGAAGGCTGGGCAGCAGGTGTCACGGGTGCTTCCCGACGGGACACGAGAGTATGATTTCGAGTACAACGACCGCGGCCGCGGACCGAAGATCAAGACTAAGCTCAAGCTAAATTCCGACGGCATACCCGTTTCGTATGAAACTACCGGCGTCGACTATCTAAAGGCGCCCGTTAAAGAAACGTTCTCATTCAATACCGGCGTAGCCCAATGGAAGAGTTCGTCAGAGAGCGGCCGGGCAAATGCGGCTAAACCCGGCTTCTATGTGTCGATCAATGGTGTGTACGAGGAAACGGCGTTGCTCGCCGCCGCCCTGCTTCGTTCGCCTAATCGCAAATTGGCAGTAATGCCAGGCGGCGAAGCTGCCATCGCCCCTATCGCAGACCTTACGCTCAGAAACGGAGGGAGCACCCGGACCGTAAAAGCATATGAGATCAGCGGGCTCAGCTTTACGCCCTTTCCTATCTGGTTGGATACGGATGGGACCTTCTTTGCCTCAGTAAGCAGCTGGAGCTCACTGATCCGGGAGGGTTGGGAGTCAAGCGTGCCCGATATGGTCAAGCTGCAGGATGAACACGAGGCCAAGCGCTTGGGAAAAGTGGCCCGTGAACTTACGCGAAAAGCTGCCGATATCGTTGTGATCAAAAACGCGAGGATGTTCGATGCGGAATCCGCAAAGGTAATTGAAAATGCGGTCATTATAGTCGAAGGTGATCGGATCAAAGCAGCTGGTCCGGCAGCGGCAATAGATGTACCGACAGCGGCAGAGGTTATCGACGCTCGCGGGAAAATGGTGATGCCGGGGCTATGGGACATGCATGTGCATATATTCCCGGGGGATGGCCTTATGCAGATCGCGGGGGGCGTGACGAGCGTTCGCGATCTGGCAAACGACACAGATCAATTACTAGCTATCGACAAAAAGATCCGGAGCGGTGAAGAGATCGGCCCCCGTGTCATGATGACAGGGTTTCTCGACGGCCGAGGGCCGTTTCAGGGCCCCACGAAGGTTTTTGCCGACACGCTCGATGAAGCGAAACAGGCGATCGACAACTACGCCAAGCTAGGTTACACCGGACTAAAGATATACAGCTCGATCAAGCCGGAATTGGTCCCGGGCATCTTTGAGTATGCTAAAAGCAAAAGACTACGTGTGAGCGGGCACGTGCCCCATGGAATGACCGCAGAACAGTTTGTTCGAGCAGGGGCCGACGAAATTCAGCACACCAACTTTCTATTTCTCAATTTTCTTGCAGATAAGGTCAAAGACACACGAACTCCCGAGCGGTTCACGGCCGTGGCAGATAACGCGGCTTTGCTGGATCTGGAGTCTCCACAAGTGACGTCGTTTGTGAAGCTTCTCAAAGAAAGGGGAACTGTTGTCGATCCGACGCTGACCGTTTTCGAGGGAATGTTCACGGATCGGCCCGGTATTGTCGGCAGAAGCTATGCCCCCATCGTCGAACGTATGCCAGTACAAATAAGACGGTATTTCCAGATTGGAGGATTGCCGGTACCAGAAGGTAAGGATGAGCGATACCGAGCCTCGTCTCTGGCGATGACGAAGATGGTGAAAAAACTTTATGACGCGGGGATCCCAATTGTCGCCGGTACCGACGGCATGGCGGGCTTCACCCTGCATCGCGAGCTTGAGATCTATTCAGAGGCGGGTATCCCGAACTCTGAGGTGTTAAAACTGGCTACGATCGGGTCCGCACGGATCATGAAGAAAGACGCCATGAACGGCTCGATAAAGGCGGGGAAGTTTGCTGACCTGATCCTTATTGATGGCGACCCGACCCGAAATATGAGCGACATACGTCGTACCTCGCTCGTTATGAAAGGCGGCCAGATTTACGATCCGGCGGCACTCTACCGAAGCATCGGCGTTCGGCCTTGATCCCGGTTTTTTGTTTGAAGAAAACGGTGAGTCCCGGGATCAGAAATCGCCGGGGGCGCATTGCAGGCAGGTGAGGCCTTCGGACCGCCACATATCTACTACGCCGCTGCGGTCCTCGACGACGAACAGCACCTTTGTCTTGTCGATGCCGCGAAGCATCTCCCGCTTTGCATCAACATCGCTTCGCATATCGTCGTCGGCCCGCAGGCGGATCTCGTGATAATTGACGCCCTCACGCTGCATCCATCGGATGGTCTCTGCGCGATGACGCTCGTTGCGGCCCGAGCACAGGATTATGTACACGCCGGCGTCGTGGAGAATATTGCATAAGCGGACGACCGAGTGTGCAGCCTTGTCCCCGGACATTCCTTTGAAGAATGCATTCCAGTTTTTCGGTTTAGAGCGAACGTGGTGTTCCCGGGCAGAGATGTCCGCCAGGGTGCCGTCGATATCGAATATCGCGATCTCTCGCATACCGGTCTAATTATCCCGGGTTTGACGTCAAAATCTGTATTACGGGCTACCCAATGAGGCTCGCCGTCATTAAAATAGCAAAGTGCCAGAGTTCACCGCGACGATCTGCAAGATCGGAATAAATCCCGTTGTGGTCCCGCCGGACAAGGTTCTCAGATCGATCTTTGCCTCAGCCGGGCGGGACAAAGGGCCGATCCGCGTTCGAGGCACAATTAATGGCATCGCTTTTGCTCAGACCTTGGTCCGGTACCGAGGCAACTGGCGTCTATACATAAACGGGGGCATGTGCCGATCGATCGGCGTTGGCGTCGGTGATGCCGTGAAGATCGTTATGGCTTACGATCCTAAGCCTCGCGTGGCCCGTGAACCGGAGCCCTTGACTGAGGCATTATCGGCTGATCCGGCAGCCAGAGTGGCTTTCGACGCCTTGAGGCCATCCCGTCGACGCGAGATCATCAGTTATTTGGGATCGCTCAAGACTGAAAAAGCTTTGACGCGAAATATAGCGAAGGTTGTCGAAAACCTGTTAGAGAAATTGTGAAGAACTTACCAATAGGAATATTCGATTCGGGCGTCGGGGGCCTCACGGTCTACCGCGCCTTGCACGACCGTTTGCCGAACGAACATTTTATTTATCTGGGCGATACGGCCCGCGTTCCTTACGGCACCAAGTCGCTTTCCACCGTTGAGCGGTACGCTCTCGAAAATGCGCATTTTCTCGCATCTCGCGGGATCAAGCTGCTGGTCGTCGCATGTAACACGGCCTCGGCGCTTGCATTGCCGGCCATTCGTTCGCGGATAGGGATCGACGTCATGGGCGTGATCGGCCCGGGCGGACGAAGGGCCGTCCAGATCGCTAAATGCGAATCTCCGCGCATCGGCGTGATCGCTACTGAGGCTACGGTCGCGAGCGATGCTTACGCATCGGCTATCAAACGCGCGTGCGAATCGGCCATTGTTCTGCAGTCCGCCTGCCCGCTGTTTGTGCCGCTCGCCGAAGAGGGCTGGACGGACGAGCCCGAAACGATCTCTATCGCCGAACGCTATCTCATGCGAGTACGCGAATTCGCGGCGGACGCCGTGGTGCTCGGGTGCACACACTACCCGATACTTAAAGACGTGATTCAACGAACCTTGGGCGGGGATGTTAAGCTTATTGATTCGGGCGAAGCGACGGCTGAAGAGGTTGCACAGCTATTGGTAAGCAAGGACCTATCGAATCCAAACGAGGTTGGAGGTGACAGAACGCTTTGCGATGACCTCGACCATTTTTACGTGACCGACGCCGCCGAAAGATTCGGCCGAGTGGCGGAACGCTTTCTCGGAGCAAAGCCTTCGAGGCTCGAGGCGATCGAGCTTTACGGCGGAGATGAATTGAAAAAGAGTTAGCTGCATCTACACAGGGCTGACATTGCCCGGGAATTGTTTCGATCTGCTAGATCCGCGGTGACGGGCCGCAAAAAATTATTAAATGACTTACACACGACTCGATAACCGCACCCACGACCAGATACGCAATACAAAGATCACACCGAATATCTCGCCATATGCCGAAGGTTCGGCATTGATCGAGGTCGGCGGAACAAAAGTGATCTGTACAGCGTCGGTCGAGGACCGCGTGCCGATGTTCATGCGAAACAAGGGCCTTGGCTGGGTTACCGCCGAGTACGCAATGCTGCCGCGAGCCACCAACACCCGTACCCAACGCGAATCGCAGCGTCCCTCGGGCCGGACGCAGGAAATACAGCGTCTTATCGGCCGAAGCCTGCGTGCGGTGGTCGACAACAAGCTTCTTGGCGAGCGGCAGATCTATATCGATTGCGATGTTATCCAGGCCGACGGCGGTACCCGATGCGCATCGATCACGGGGGCCTATGTCGCTCTCGCACTGGCTTGCAGAAAATTACTTAAACAGGGCGTGATAAAAACATCGCCGATCCTAAGCGAGGTCGCGGCGGTAAGTGTGGGGATCATCGAGGGAACTTCGATACTCGACCTTGCATATACCGAGGATTCGACCGCCGATGTCGATATGAACGTCGTCTGCACCGGCCTGGGTAAATTCATCGAGCTGCAGGGGACAGCGGAACGTGAGCCATTTTCCAGAGATCAAATGGACGAGATGCTCCTCCTCGCAGATATCGGCGTCAGAAGACTCTTTGAGATACAGCGGGTAGCCCTGAGCATTTAGGAGTCATTTTCGCTTTAGTATCTCGCCGGGCAGCGAATTGGTGACTTTTCCTACATCCCAGACCCGCACGCCGTTCACAAAAACAGTCCTTATTCCTTGAGAAATGGTCTGAGGCTCTGAAAATGTCGCCCGGTCGATCACTGTACGTTTGTCGAACAGAACCAGGTCGGCTTTCATCCCTTTTTTGATCATCCCGCGGTCTTTCAGTCCAAGCCGGGCTGCTGGCATCGACGACATTTTCTTGACCGCTTCTTCGAGCGACAGCCATTTATCGTCGCGAACGAATCGACCGAGTACACGAGTAAATGTTCCGGTACCGCGAGGATGACGGCTGCCGATCCCGCC
>JBGSWW010000042.1:0-6587 GCA_041751735.1 Pyrinomonadaceae bacterium
ATTCGATCACACGTTCTATGGTCGTCAGCTAACTCTTCGATATTTCATTAATTTGGTTTAGAATGGTTATGAAATGCATCAAACCATAGTTATGACGGCAGCATCTTAAGTGCGCTAAAGCGTTGTTTCCCTATCGGAGGATAGAAATGTCTCGAATATATTCAAAATCTATTATTCTAAGTTTCTTTATTATTATTGCCGGATTTGGCTCTGCATATGCACAGACTGCACCAGTAACCGGCAAGGTTGAACTGTTGAAAGCGGACGGCACACGTGAGCCCGTGGTTGGAGCCCTTGTAGAACCTTATCGCTCGGATATCAAGGCTAGTGCTCCTGCCGCCAAAACGAACGGCAAGGGCGAATTCAGTTTTGCCGGGATGCAGCTTGGCTCGACTTTCTTTTTGGCTGTCAGCGGACCCGGTATCTCACCAACCTATATTGTCGACGTCAAGGCTGGTCAGGAACGGCTGATAATAACCGCAAGCCCGGGAGACGGAACACGCCTGACAGAAGAGCAGGTTCGCCTGGGTGCCGCTGCAGCGAAAACCGGTGGAAAAGCCGAACAGACCGCTGATCAGAAAAAGGCCCAGGCCGAGTACGAAGCTCAAGTCAAAGAAGTCGAGGCAAAAAATCAGAAAGCCACCAAGGTCAATGAGGTTGTCGGCCGAGCCATCAAAGAAGGTAACGATGCTTTCACGGCCAAAAACTACGATCTAGCGATCGCAAAATATGACGAAGGCATTCAGGTAGATCCCGACTATGTTGGTAGTGCCCCGGTCTTCTATAACAACCGTGGTGCAGCGTTAATGGCAAGAGCTGTTGCCACTTACAATACTGCCATCAAGGCACCCGATGCGACCCAGAAGGTCGCGGGATTGGGCAGTACTAAGAAGGATCTGACCGATGCCGCCGAGGGTTACCTTAAATCCTGGAATGTCCTGAAAAAGACTCCTCCCGCAGAGGTCACAGATAAGAATAACTATGAGACTGCGAAGACCACTTCTCTGAAAGGAGCACGAGACATTTTCAGAATTGCTGTTCGGACAGAGCAGGTCGATCCTGCCACGATCGAAGCTGCTAAAATCCTGCTTCCCGAGTATATATCTATCGAATCGGATGATGCTGCGAAGGCTGAAGCGAGGCTTATTTTTGCCGACCTTTATCGCGTTGCCGGGGATTCGGAGAACGCTATCGCGGCATATAAAAAGATCCTCGAAACTTCGCCGACCGATCTCGACGCGATGGCCGGAGCGGGCCTTAGCCTTGTCAATCTGGGTTATATGAACGATGACAAGACCAAGTTGCAGGAAGGTTCTAACCTCTTGCAGCAGTTTGCAAATTCGGCGCCGGCTTCGCACAAATACAAGGATGATGCAGTTGCTCTTATTGAGAACCTTAAGAAAGAACAGAACGTTACTCCGCAAAAGGTGACGCCTGCTCGGAAACGGAATTAACATCCTAGATTTTGGTATTATGAGCCGGGCCTGATCGATTGGGTCCGGCTTTCTTTTATGCAGCTCTCTATAAGAAAAATAGTTCCCGAAGATCTTAATAGCATTGTCCTCCTGATCCGTAATTTTTCAGAGCTCGAACGTCTTTCCGAATATTGCGAGGTTGACGAGGACCGTCTGCTCGCGGCCATGTTCGCCCATGCCTCTCCGGTTGATGGCCTGATAGCGTCTGACGGTGATAAAGCCATTGGTTACGCCCTCTTCTATCCCTGCTTTTCCAGCTTCCGGGGCGAACTTGGGCTTCACCTCGAAGACCTTTTTGTCCTCGATGGATATCGGGGCAACGGTGTCGGGCTGGCGCTTCTCCGCGAGGTGGCAAAGATCGCCAGGGAGCGCGGATTGGTAAGATTGGATCTCATGGTCCAATACCGAAACCTCGGCGCCGTGAAATTTTACGAGCGACTGGGTGCGGCTACCAATCCGGACGACCGTCATTTTAAGTTCTCGGGCGATGCTTTTAGAAAGCTTTCCAGCTAGTTTCAAACCACCCTTACTTTAGTTGTCACAAACACCAGCCCGCCGGTGTTTCTCCAATGTTACTGCGATCTAGCTTTACTAAAGTTCAAAACGTTGGAGGTTTCTTATGCGAAAGAGTTTAGCGGAACTGCCGAAGTTCCTTTTTGGTATCGTCTTCATAATTATCGTCATCGGCTCGTACGTCATCGTGGCCCAAACCCCTATTACTGGTGACTGGAAGGCCGATACGCGTCCCGAAAGGTCCAAAGATACGCATTCAGACATAGGCATGCGCCCAGATACGAGAGGGGGCGATAAGCTTCATGTTTCCTTTGAACGCAGCCGTGGTGAAAAGAATAAGTCACATCACGGTTCCAGCTTCGCCTATTCGGACCTTCAGGGTTTAACGCCGGACCAAGCTCAGAATGGTCGCGTGACTTTTCGCCTGGTGCGGGAAGCAGGGACCGTCGAATGCGAGGGCACATTTGTTAACGGAAAGGGCAATGGGACGTTTCGCTTTACGCCCGATCCATCCTTCCTGGGTGCGATGAGTGCTCGAGGCTTTGACTTTACAAGATCCGACTCGAAGCACCGGGAAGCTGCCGAGGAACGCCAATTCTCCGCCGCTCTCTTGAATGTAACAACGGCATTGGCTGACGACCTTAAATCTGTCGACCTGGGCCCGCTCGATGTCGATGACCTTTTCAAGGCAGCGATCTTCAAGGTCGACTCAAAGTTCATGGCCGAGATGAAAGCCAGTGGATTCCCCGACCTCAAAATGGAAGACCTGGTGAAGGCCCGCATCTTTAATATCGACGCCAATTACGTGCAGCAAGTTCATCAGATGGGATTTTCCGACAAGGGTTTTGAAGGCCTGGTCAAATTCCGTATCTTCAAGGTTACCCCTGAGTTTCTGAATGAACTGCGTGCCCAGGGCTTCAACAATTTGTCTTCCGAGGAAATAGTGAAATTCCGGATCTTCAACATTGATCCCGATTTCATCCGAAGAGCCAAAGCCGAGGACCCAAGCGTAACTGTCGAGCAGATGGTCCAAATGAAGATCGGTGTCCGCAAAATGAAAAACACCAACTAAACCCCTTTCCATCACCGACCCGAAATGGCTGCCGAAAATGGCAGCCATTTTTATTCCCCGAGCTGGCGTCTTCCGCGAGACAGCACGATCGGTGCCGCACCGTCAAGGCTTTAGCTAGGCAAGCCGATCTATCACTTTTCACACGTCCCACGTGGGACGGGGAATGGGACAGCTAACTGACTTAATTTGCAGCACTTACACCCGTTTGTCCCATTTTTGCGAAAATGCGCGTGTGTTTCACGTTATGGACGCATTTTCCCCCAAGTCGAGCGGACACTGTGCTAAACAGCGTCCCATCGACTTTCCCGCCATCTGGAGGGGTCATTGGCTAGAGGTCCAGGACCGGTAGGTATTGAACAATTATTTATTGTCAAAGATCATTCGAAAAGTATCTCATAAATGTTACATGTATGCAACGAATATTCTACACTGCAACAGATGAGATGAAAAGCCAATATTGCCACTGCGGATCAGATCGAATAAGAGTCAGCTTTGCCCCCTTCAACATAGACGAGCGAACGAAACGCGTGCATGCAATTCTAGAGAGCCTGCACGAGAGCCGCTTCGGCCCGTATCGGTACCAACGCAACTTCGAAGAGGGCGACAATCTATGGCCCGACTGTTTGGTCCACGACGCCACCTATGACCTGATGCCATCCTGGCCTATGCAGATCCCCGGCGAAAAGCTCCGTCGCGGGCTAGTGCCAAATTGCACCGCTCTCGGCAGCGTCGTATTAGCCAACGCCGATCCCTCGACCTGGTCTGCAGATTTCAGCGTGGTCCAGAATGCCTCCCCACTCCGCTCACCACCAACCCTCGCCTGCGGCTGACCAGCCCTGTTTCTATACTGATCCGTTTTCTGACCTTGCCTATCATCTACTTACATATATCTGGATATTTGACAACCTATTTGCAATCCGGCGTTGTCACCACAAGCCGAGTAGCTTACTTTTGTGGAAGTTTGCCGAAATGCCAATAAGACGCCGTGGCTTAGAAGCCCTGCAGCAAAACTGAGACAAAAAAGTGAGACACAGGTCGTCCTTCCGGATGACTCGGCAAAAAAAGTTGGGAGATCGGTATCATGTATGGAGTTCGCTTATTCTAAGCTCCTTACCAAGTTGAGACACTTGATCACAGACTCGATCGCAGCTTTTCAAGGGCTCTTATCGCGCTGGCGAATTTTGGGTCGATCTCAAGTGCCTTTTCGTAGTTTTCGATTGCGAGTTGTTTTTGCCCGGCGGCGACATATGCTTCGCCGAGGCTGTCGTACACGTTGGCCGATCGCGGGTATTCCTCGACGTTCAGTTTAAAGATAGCGACAGCGTCGTCCGCTTTTTTTGCTCGGAGCAACAGGTATCCGAGAGTATTCAACTCCGCTTCGTTCGCGTAGATCTTCTTGTTGTCGAAATTCGTACCTTTAAGCTCACGGTAACGGGAGATCATTGCCGAAGATCCGCCTTTATCGTTTAACTTAAAGAGAAGGTCAGACAGCGTCGTCTCTTTTATGTCCAGGATCTCGACGGTGAAAATGAGCGTCGAATTCGGGGGGATGACACCGTCGCGGGTACCTTTTTCTTCATATGCGATCTCCGGCGGCAGTATCATTATTGCGTGATCTCCCACATGCAGCTTTGCGATCGCCTCGTCAACTCCCTTTATTACTTGCCCCGCGGCGAGCTTGAAGACGAACGGATCGTTTCGGTCCAAGGAGCTGTCGAATTTGACACCATTCGTGAACGTTCCCATGTAATGGTATATGACCGTCTCACCCGCTTTCGGTAAACGGCCGGTTCCCTTTTTCAGGACCATGTAGATCAGTCCTGACGGAGTTCGCACCGCACCCGAAGAGAGTTCGACGGACTTCAGAGCCGCTTTTGCCGGTGCCTTACTTACGGGTTTTCGCCGCGTCTGGGCGTTGGCAGCGGAGACGAGAAAAGCAGCGGCGAGCAATACGGCGAAAGCCGTGATCATTTTAGGCATTTGATTTTGTCCAATTGTTGAACTTTGTAGAGCGCGCTACTTTACCATGATTCCAGATTTTCGGCGTCTGAGTGATGGCTAGAGTCTAGAACGACTCCTCAGCTCTTTCTTCTCTCGCCTCCTTGGAAGTTGGTATTCTTCTTTGCGTCTTCGCGTCTTCCAAGGAAATTCTTCAGTACTCTCTCAGAAGTTGAGACATATCAGAAACTGGTGAGATTACCGCCGAGTCGCAAAGCCGCGAAGCTCGGAGAAGAACTCTCCTGGTTTTGCACCTCTATTTCCTTCGTCTTTTCTTCTCTGCGTCCTGGCGTCTTTGCGGGACATTTCTGACGATGAAAAAGTTGAGATACCTATCAACGACTCGATCGCAGCTTTCAAGAGCTTAAATGGGAATGCACAAAGGTCCGAAAAAGTCTCTGTGATCTCTACGTTCTCTGTGGTTAGTTACCTTTCATATTTGGCGCGGATCGGAACGGCCCGCTCGATGACATCTGCGTTCTCCAAAATTTTGAGACGAAGGTCATTATCGAACTGAGGATGGTCGGCAAGAAACTTGTTAACGACCGCCAATGCCTCTTCGCTCCGCTGCCCACCGATGAAGGCGCCGAGCCAGCCGTTGACGAAAAAGATCTTTCGGTTTCGTTTGTGGTTTGGAAGTTCCTTTAGGGCTCGCTCCAGATAGGGCAATGTGAGACGCTCATGACTGGCCGAATTCCAGGGCCCAAACGCCGCCTCGATCCAGCTCTCGGAAATATCTTTGTTGGCAACAAAGTCGTTCCAGTACTTCGCCTTGTTCTCCGCGGTTGGGATACCGGCCCTCGCGGCATACGCCCAACGCTTGGCATCATCGCCCGTTTCAGTTTTTTCAAGCTCGGCGAGCATCTTCAGGCCATGGGGATCGCCGAGAATTATGAGACGGGTAACGATGTCGAACTTGTCCTTGGGCTTGAGCGGGATCGAACGGCCTATGTCGGTACCACCTGCGGTAGCGGGTGGTTGGACGTTAGTGTTTGGCATCGTGGCCGAGACGTTCGGCGTGGGTCGCGGTGAACCCTCCGCTACCGCAGGGGGTACTGACTCGCCTCCACTGCTCGGCGGCTTTGCATATAGCATTTCCTTCAATACCAGCCTGGCTTTCTCGCTAGCTCCAACATTTAGAAACGCCCGGTAAAAAGTGATCCTCTGCCCGAGTGTCTCGGCATTCCGCATCCGCTCGATGAGCAGGTCCTCAACGTTGGACCGTAGGCTCCCAGTCTGCACGGCGTCCGCACGACGCTTAGCCGTTTCGGCACGCTGTGCCGATGCGGGCAAGGGTGCCTGCGGTCCGGCGGTGTCGATGTAGTAGTTCATCGCAGTTGACACACGATTGAGCAGCAGGGCAACGGTAGATTCGTCATCCACGATCTGGCTCCCCTCCTTACGAAGGAGGGGTGGCACCGGCTCATTCTTTGAGCCGGTGACGGGGTGGTTCTCTACTTTCGCCGATGATAGAACCTTCACCACCAGTTCAACATACTCCTTCGGATCGAGCTCACCCTCACGAACGC
>JBGSWW010000043.1:0-31378 GCA_041751735.1 Pyrinomonadaceae bacterium
GCAAATTCCTTTGTGCCGACCTTTTCCTTTGAGACGCCTTCCTTGTAAACGTCGTAGGTATGTATGCCATCCTCGACCGTTCGGAGCCACGCGTTGTGAGCCGCCTCAGCGATGTCCGGCTGGCCGATGTGCACCATCATCAGGATCGAACCGAGGAACAGCCCCGACGGGTTAGCAAGGTTCTGGCCCGCACGACGCGGTGCCGAGCCGTGGATTGCCTCGAACATCGAGATATTCTCGCCGATGTTCGCCGAGCCCGCTAGCCCGACCGATCCCGCGATCTGAGCTGCAACGTCCGAAAGGATATCGCCGTAAAGGTTGGGCATGACAATCACGTCGAAGTTCTCGGGCGTGTCAGCCATCTTCGCCGCACCGATATCGACGATCCAATGATCCGCCTCGATCGACGGATACTCGACGGCGATCTCGTCAAAGACTTTGTGGAACAGGCCGTCAGTCTGCTTCATGATGTTGTCTTTGACGAACGTGGTGACCTTTTTGCGTTTGTTCGTGATGGCGTACTCGAAAGCGTACCGTACGATCTTTTCACAGCCCGGACGCGAGATCAGCTTGAGGCACAACTCGACCATGTCGGTTTGGCGATACTCGATACCGGCGTAAGTGTCCTCTTCGTTTTCACGAACGATAACTACGTCCATCACGGGGTGCTTAGTGTCGATGAACGGGTGGTACGACACACACGGGCGAATATTGGCGTACAGCCCGAGCGTCTTGCGCACCGTCACGTTGAGTGATTTGAATCCGCCACCCTGAGGGGTTGTGATGGGTGCTTTCAGGAAGACCTTTGTGCGCCGGAGCGAATCCCACGATTCCGGAGCGATTCCCGCCGAGTTCCCAGACAGGTAAACCTTCTCCCCGATGTCAATCGTTTCGATATCGATGCGGGCGCCCGCTTCCTTCAGAATGTGCAGCGTAGCGTCCATGATTTCCGGCCCAATGCCGTCGCCGTGGGCCACTGTGATAGGTACGTTTGACATATTCCTCGAATCTTCCTTGTCTTAAAAATGAGTATCAGACCAAATTCAAAAGTGTATTCAATTTGAACCCCTTAGGCAAAACGGCACCACCAGCGCGGTCTCCTCTCACTGCTCGGCTGCTCGTTCCTTCGCTCTTTCGGAACCGAAACACGTTGAGCAATTTGTGCAAGAGGGATATCTGCGTTGGGATTCGCTCGGCGAATTTAGCCCTACAGGCAAGTTTCGAGCATCTAGCTCAAACTCGTAGCAATACAAAAGCACAGGTCTTCGCCGATACTCTCGACGCGGCTAATTCGAAATTCCTGGAGAACGACCGGTCGCCGGCCAGAAAGTTCGGGCAGATCGACAACCGCGGCTCGCATTTCTACTTGGCAATGTACTGGGCCGAGGCCCTGGCGGAGCAGACTTCGGACGCTGAGATTTCTGCGATCACACGCCTGTAGCTAAAGCCCTCCAGGAAAACGAGGCAAAGATCAACGAAGAATTGATCGCGGCACAAGGAAAGCCCCAGGATGTGGGCGGTTACTATCACCCCGATTCGGCAAAGGCATACGCTGCGATGAAGCCTTCTGCTACGCTGAACGCCATTGTGGATGGAGTTTAGCGCCGATCACATTTTGTGCAAGTCCGCTCGATCGATCCGTTCATCGGTTATCTTCGAATGGAGGCAGATGCATGAAAAACAATCTTCTGACGATAGTCATTCTGTTGATCGGGCTCGTTCTCTTCGGTATATGGATGTATTTCTCCGGGGCGGCCAGAACGCCCGCGACCCGGGCAACCGTTTCGGGCGAGGCCGAAACGGAGGTCAAGCCCGACACCGCCGTGATCACACTTTCGGTTGTCACATTCAAAAAAGAGGCGCTCGATGCCCAGCAAACTAATGCCGCGAAGAGCACCGCGGTCCGCGAGGCCATCGAGGCAGTCCTTGCCGGGTCGAAAGCAGACTTTAAAACCAGTAATTACACTCTCCAACCGCAACAGGATTTCTACTCCGGAAAGGCACCCGTGATCATGGGCTATAACGTCCGGAATACTATTGCTGTATCGACAACAAACCTCGATAGCGTCGGTTCGGTGATCGATGCGGGAACAAAAGCAGGGGCCAACAGTGTCGAAGGCGTAAACTATGTCATTGGGGAAACAAATCCCGCACAGGGCGATGCACTCGAGCGTGCCACCAAACAGGCGATGACAAAAGCAGAGTCCGTCGCAAGGTCTCTAAACGGGCGGGTGGTTCGGGTCGTCGAAACCATCGAGGGCGGCATACCGGTCCTGCCGAATGCGGATTTGAGGATGGCCGGCCTTTCAAATGCGGCGATGGAAACAAAAGCGATCGTCAACACGCCGATCGACGCGGGTAAATCGAAGATCTACTCGCGAGTAGTGCTCGTTGTAGAGATCGGTTCATGAAACAGACCGGAGGATCAAAAATGGAAAACGGAGGCTCTGGGCTGCCTTTCCAGCGCCTCCGTGTCCGGAATATCAAATCCGGACTTTCTGTGCAAACCGTCACGCGGCGGATGCGTTCGCCGTTTCCTTCGACACTTCCTTGACCAGATCGCCTGACATCTGCGGCGATGCTTTCAGGGCAATATCAGCCTGTGCAACAATTCCGCAGCATCCGCCTGATTCGTCCACAACCAGCAAACGACGAAGCTGGTTGTCCTCCATCAGCTTGCAGCATTCTTCGATATCTGAATCCGACGAGACCGAGATCACAGGACTCGTCATACAATCGGCTACCGTCAGATCGAGCGGATTTTTTCCCTCGGCCACGGTCCTGCAGGTAATATCGCGATCGGTGATCGTACCAAGCGGTTTCATATCCTGATCTACCACGGGCAAACATCCGCAATCCTCATCGGCCATCATTTTTGCCGCTTCCTGTAAGCTTGTGTCTGGCCCGCAGCAAGTCGGATCCGCAGTCATTATTTCCTGTACATGCATATCCTTAACTCCTTATTCATGAAATGTAAGAGGCGGAAGGGCAACTCAGATTCCTTGCACCTTCCGCCCATCTTTACTGGTATGTCGGCCTTGACGGCTTTAGCCTCGATTTATTCGGTCGCCGGTGTTGCTGATAGCGTCACCGACCGCATCCACCGCATCGCCCACGCCCCGTTTGACCTTGCCCCATGTCTCCTGGCCTTCGCCTTCGACACGCTGGGCCTCGCCTTCAGCCTCGAGGTCACGGTCTCCGGTAGCTTCACCGGCCTTGTCTTTTACCCAGCCTTTCGTCTGTTCCCATTTTCCCTCTGTCTCATCTTTGTTTGGTATTGACATAATTTCTCCTATAATAGTGCTGGCGGCCTATCTGCCGCCCCCGACCCGATCTAAGTTAATTAAAACGATAACTGTAGTCGTTCTGAGTTACTGTCCGATTGCTTACATTTTGCAGAATGGCAATTATTTGAAGCTTTGCTGCAACAAATTATCGGGCGTCCGTTCATTGGTTGTATTGCTCAGCTCTAATTGCTGAAAAAAACATTCAGGAGATGACATTTAGATATATGTATTTGACACGTACTATTGCGCGATTCGCGATCATATACCTTGTAACGGCCAGCACCATACTTGTTGGGATCCCTACGAGCGGGCAGAATCAGGCGGATAAGGCAAATCTTGCCGACCTTACTTCGCCGCGCGCTGGCAAAATGTCGGTCGGCGATTTTGGCCAGCTGATGGCGGCATCCACCGGAGATCGCGCCATGTCGACTGCCAGTGCTGCTGCGCAATCCTCAACCGTGTATCACGTACTGAACGTGGAATTTAAAACGGCGGTCGGACGGCGGGCTGTATTTACGGACCAGAAGAAGTCGCTGCTCGCCGGGGCGACAGTTTTAACGGTCGCGGACCGGTTCGCCGATGTTTTTATCCAGAACGATGCTCCGTGGAACGCCCTTGATGCTAACCCCAATGTCCTGAGGGTCGAATACAGCACAAAGGTCGAGGCCCCGCCGCCGCCGGAGGTTACTCCTGCGCCGTTGGGAACCCAAGCGATCCCCGAAACGATAATTCGCGGCGGATATCAAGGGCTGAAGGGCAAGAATGTGATCATCGCGGTCCTCGACACCGGCATCGATTTCCGGCACCCGGATTTCATTACATACACCGCCGCCGGCGTCCCGACGTCGCGTATCGCTTATCTATGGGATACGGCGACGCCGTTTCAGACCGGCCGCGGGAGCGTGGCACCTTTCAAGTTTCCGAACGGCAGCTCGATCGGCACGCTCTACACGCAGGCGCAACTCACCGCCGAGCTGCGATCGGCAACACCGAAGATCCCGCCGACCGACTTAGACGGCCACGGCACCGCATGTGCAAGCGTTGCTGCCGGTAACGGCAATGGCGACATGACCGCGACCGGACTAAAACGGACCGAGGTCGTCGGCGTCGCACCTGAGGCCACGATCATTGGCATCCGCATGGGTTATGACGGGCTCGAGAACAGCTATCTTCTAAACGCTATGGCCGAATGGCTCGAATCGGTCGCAAAAACAACGCCGCTTATTATCTCGGGCAGCTTCGGCGGCCATTACACCGGGCATGACGGACAGCGCGTGATGGAACGTCATATGGATGCGAGATTTCCGCTCAGCCGTCCGGGACGTGCCGTGGTCTTCGCCGCCGGCAACGAAGGTACCGACCGCATTCACGCGAAAGTCAATTTCGCTGCCGAGCAGAAAGGCGTTACATGGAATGTGCGGCAGAAAACTTACGTGCGGATGTATTTCAATTCGGCCGATAAGGGTATCGTTGCTTACGGTTCGGCTGCGACTCCGCTCGGGAAAAATCTTACCGTTTCCGTAAACCCGATCACCGGACAATTAGAAGGCCAGCTGCTTGTTATGCCGGGGCCGGGTGGCCTGCGGTTCTCTAATAACAGCGGCCAACCAGTCGAAGCTCATCTATATTTTATGAACCGGGCCTACGGTAATTTTGATCCCGCCAGTGCTGTCCAGAGTCACCTGGTGGGTTCACCCGGCGCAATGGCAAATGCCGTTACCGTGGGGAGCTATGATTGGAATGACAATTTCCACTCAGGGGGGCAGCCCATCACTCTTAGCACCGTCTGTGTCGATGATAAGGGCGTTCGATTTCCGTTCGAGGTCAGCTGGCTGTCATGTTATTCAAGCCCGGGACCGCTTCGCACCGGTGTCGTAAAGCCCGAGATCGTAGCACCCGGCCAGTGGTATCAGTCCGCAAGTGCCAAAAAAGAGGGCGGCCAACCGGCAGGTGCTCATTTCCGGCTCGATTCGACCGGCAATTACCGCGCAATGAACGGAACAAGCGCCGCTACGCCTTACACGTCAGGCATCATCGCCCTGATGTTTCAGAAAAAACCGACACTCACACTTGGCCAGGTGAGAGACCTTCTGAAGGCTAACGCAAGCAAGACTGGCCTTAACCCCTCCGGTGCCGCGATCCCGAACAACAACTGGGGTTACGGCAAGCTCGATAACGCCGCTATCGGCCGCATCTTTGCAGGAATTAAATAGAGCAATGCGGTCCGGCGGATCTACATATTCAAGGGGAATAAGGGGAGCCGCGATAGCTTTCGCGATCGCGGCCGTCCTTTCATTCGCTGCCGCCGGGCAAGAAACGACGCGAACAGATTACAAAGAAGACCATCTGCTTGGTTACCGCGAAAAAGTCGATCGCCGTATCAATAAGGGCGAAGTTCACCGATATACGGTGAGGCTAAAGCACGACGATCTGCTCCATATCAGCTTGAACTACACGGGCGTCGATGTCGTTCTGGCCATCGCTAATAGGGACGGAGACCGTAAGGTCCTGAAGCGGTCCGGCATCGACGGTCAGATATCCGGCACACAAAATTTGATCTTCGTTGCCGACGCCGATGGAGTCTATCTGGTCGGAGTCTTTGCCGTAGGCACATCGGCGCCTGACGGCTCGTATTCACTTCTGAATTCCGCCCCCTTGGCGTCACTGGTAGAGTCTCTGGCTGCGGTTGCGGAACTGAGAAAAGCAGAAAAGACGGCATATGACGGCGGTAATTTCATACGATCGATCATGCTTGCCCGTAAAGCGATCGATCTGATGAAAGGCTTAACGCCTGACGCCACTCTCGCTGCCCTTTATTTTGGCCTCGGCAATGGACTCTATTCTAATTCTCAGTTTGAGGAGGCCATCGACTGGTATCGAAAAGCGATCCCGCTTTACAGACAGTTTAAGAATGACGCCGACGAGGGCGTCGCGCTGATCAACATCGGCGGGGCTTTGTCCTCGCTCAAAAGATTTTCCGAATCCAATCGCGCTTATGACGAGGCCCTCCCGATCTTCGTGAAAACCGGCAACAAACTCAGCCATGCGTCAACCCTTCTGTCGATGGGCGAAAATTCGAGACGGCTCAGAGACTATTCCGCCGCGATCGCGCACATTGAAAAAGCAGCAGCGATATACGCAAGTTTGAAGCAGCCGATAGATGGGGCAACGGCGCATTCGCTGGTAGCCGGCATTTATTTTGAGCAGGCGGCATTCGAGAAAGCAGCGGAAGGATTTCGCCGGGCTGCGGCCATATTTAGGAACTCTAAAGACGCGCCCAATGAGGCGCTCATGCTTTCAAACGTCGGACTTGCTTACGCAAAGCTGGAGCGGATAGGCGAGTCGCGCCAGATCCTCAACGAGGCGCTCAAGCTGATCGCGGTAAGCCCGTCACCCAGGGTCGAAACTGCGATCCGTCAGGTGCTTGGCGAGGCCTACTTCGCTGCGGGCAGCACCGTAGAAGCACTTGCCCAGTACCAGCTTTCGCTTGCAGCAAGCAGGCTCGCCGGCGACCCGCTTCTCGAGATCGGCTCGCTTCGAGGGGTGGGAACGGCCCATAGCGATCTCGGCGATTATCAGAGCGCTTTGAAGCATCATCTCGAGGCCCTCGCGATCGCAGAAAGGATCAAGAACGAGACGGAACAGGCGATCGACCTCGGAAACATCGCCCTAGTCTATTCCGAGCTGGGTAAATACGATCGTACATTCGAATACGATCTTAAAGCTCTCGATATCTATACCCGGCTCAAGGACAAACGCGGTGAGCGGGTGATCTTAAACAATATCGGGATCGCGTACCTTCGCCTCGGCAGCCTATTAAAAGCACAGGATTATATCGAGCGGGCGGCTGCTTTAAGCCGCGAGCTGAAGGATGAACGCGAGATGGCAATGATGCTTGGTAATCTCGCAGCTGTTTACACCCGGCTCAAGAAGTTCGACAAAGCCATCATTTATTTCGAAGAGTCGATGCCGCTCTTCCGTAAATACAACAACCACCGGTTTGCGGTGATCATCGGTTACTACTACGGTACGCTTCGACGCGAACGCGGTGAGATCGCCAAAGCGATCAAGCTGCATACCGACGCTGTCGAGCTGGCCCGCATGGCCCGCACACCCAAGTACGAGGCACGCGCCCTTATAGAGCTCGGCCTGGACCACCTCGCTCAGCGGAAGACAGCTCTCGCCGCCGTAAATTTCAAGGAAGCACTCATCGTCGCTCGCTCCGTCGAGGCCCGGGAAGAGGAATCTGTGGCGTTGGCCGGCCTGATGGAATCAGAGATCCAGAATCGAAATACAGAGCTTGCGGTCTTTTACGGCAAACAGTCTATCAACCTGCTTCAAACCATCAGGAGCGAGATCGTCAAAGTCGAGAAAGACATCCAGGCAAACTATGTAAAGGACAACGAGCATACGTATCGACAGCTTGCCGATACGCTGATCGCGGAAGGCCGTCTGCCGGAGGCCCAGCAGGTGCTCGGAATGCTCAAGGAAGAGGAGATGTCCGGTTTCGTCCGCCGCGATTCGAAGGAAATAGAAAATCTGGCAAAACGCGCCGACCTGCGGGCCAACGAGCGGGCCGCCCTTGAGAAATACAGCGCTTTCTCGTCACGAGTCACCGGGCTCGCCGCCGAGCTAGCCAAGCTTGACGAGAAAAAGCGTGGCGTGGCTCCGGGGGAAACTTTCGCCGACCAGGTTCGCTACGATGAGCTATCGATTCAGATCAAGAACGCAAATACAGCGTTTCGGCTTTTCCTCGAAAAGGAACTCGCGGCCGAGCTCGGTTCTGAAAGGAAACGAGAGATAGATGCCGACCGGGCCCTCCAGGGCAAGTTGAAGGAATGGGGCGAAGGCACGGTCGCGATCGCAACCATGATCGGCGACCAGCGATATCGCGTGATCCTGACCACGCCGAAGGTGCAGATTGACGGTAAAACGGATATAACGTCAGCCGACCTGAACCGCAAAATATTCGCCTTCCGCGAAGCCCTTCTTGACCCGAATGTCGATCCTCGCCCGTTGGGAAAGCAGCTTTATGACGTACTTATAAAACCGATCGAAAAGGACCTGGTCGCGTCGGGAGCCAAGACTCTTCTCTGGAGCCTGGATGGCACTCTGCGATATATTCCCGTCGCGGCCCTCTGGGACGGCGAGGGTTATTTGGTCGAAAAGTTTCAGAATGTCGTCGTCACGTCGACGACTCGGCAGAGCCTTCAATCGAACGTCGTCGGCCAATGGAATGTACTCGGAGCGGGCGTTACAAAAGCGAGTCAGGTGACCGATGCGTCAACTTCACAGAAGATCGCCTTTGATGAATTGCTCGGCGTAGGTAAAGAATTGACGGCAATTATCAGCGGCCCGCTAACCGAAAAGGATAAACAGCCGCGTGGGTTCTCTCTCCTTGACGCCGCATTTACCGAACAGGCATTAAAACAGCAGCTGACGCAAACCGTCGCGAATAAACGCCGGTTCAACGTGCTCCATTTTGCGACGCACTTCCGGCTCGGCACAGACACGTCCGACTCCTTTCTTCTGCTCGGAAACAACGCTGCGTTAACCTTGGCCGACGTCGCCGATTCGCCCGAAATGGACCTGACCGACATAGAGCTCGTCACGCTTTCTGCGTGCAACACCGGCTACGGAGGCATCGAGTCCAACAAGACCCTCGCGGAGAATAATGGAAAGGAAGTCGATTCGCTCGCCCAGTTCATCGAGCTTCGCGGCGCAAAATCCGTTATGGCCACTCTTTGGGCCGTCGTTGACGAAAGCACCGCTTTGCTAATGGGTGATTTCTACCGCCTTAGAGAAGCTAATCCGGACTGGACCAAATCCGAGGCACTGCGAAAAGCACAGCTCGCTCTTCTCTCAGGCGAAAAAAAAGGAGTTCCCATCGCCCGCAAGCGCCGTTCCGATCCCATTGATATGGGCGATTCCGCACCGAAGCAGCCGGCGTTCGTAAAAGACCCGTCTAAGCCTTTTGCCCATCCGCATTACTGGGCTCCATTCGTAATGATCGGTAACTGGAGGTAAGTGGTGAACCGGACGATTGGAGCTTCGACATCGGTTTTACTTGTGGGGTTGATACTTTGCTGCGTCTTCCACGCGCTCGGGCAGGTAGAGGGTGAAACCGTTTATGCTAAGGAGCATCCGCTGTTGCCAAACGCCCGGATCGAGAGACGGATCCAAAACGACCAACCTCACATCTACACGTTAAAACTCGTCCGCGGCGAAATGGTACGGATCAAGGTCGAACAGCGTGGCATCGACGTAGTCGCCGCGATCGCCAGGGATATTCCCGGACGCAATGTACTAAAGCAGGTGAATTCGGTGACAAAGACCGACGGGACCGAGGTCTTTGTATACGTTGCCGAAACCGCCGGCAATTATGTTTTCGGTATATTCGGGCGCGGCCCGGATGGAAGTGAAGGCGGTTACCTGCTGCAAAATACCGCATCATTGACACCGGCCGAGGCTGTACCAGCCGCCGTCGAACTCGAGAAGGCCGCCGATTCGGCATTTGAGAAAAAGAATCTTTCTGCGGCGGCAATGTACCGCGAGAATGCGCTCGAACTTCGCCGCGGCCTGCCGGAATCGGTTGAGCTTGCTCAGCTCCTTTTCAAACTGGGCGAAACTCACTTCGGCTTGAAGCAATTTGACCGGGCGATCGGCTATTTCGACCGGGCTGCCCCGATCTACGCTCGTCTGGGACAGCGGAGCGATGAAGCCTTAAGCCTCGTTTTCGCGGGCGCCGCGTGTGCGGTACTTGCGAATTACGATCGGTCAAATATCTATTACGAACGTGCGGCCCGGCTGCTTGTCCGAACGGACGATAAGCTTCTCGAGATCGACGTCATCATGCGCCGGGGCGACAATGCCCATGCCGTCGGCGACTTCGAACGGTCACTTGTGTTTTATCGGAGCGCGCTGAACGCGTATCAGGAAATAAAGAATATCGGTGGTCAGGGCAGTGTGCTCTTTCGAATCGGCAATAACCGCGCATCTCTTGAATTACCCTTAGAAGCAATACCGGATTATCAAAAGGCGATACAGCTGCTTCGCGAATCGAAAGCACGTGTGGAGGAAGGTTATGCCTATAACGGCCTTTCGCACGCTCGGTTTTTGCTGGATGATCATAGGCAGGCTCTTGCCGATGCCAACGAAGCTCTAAAGATCAGCCGGGAGGTCGGCGACAAAGTGCTTGAGACCAACAGCCTTCGGAATGTGGCCACAAGCCAGATGATGCTGGGGCTCTATGACGAGGCGCTCGGTCTGGTTCGTGACTCGCTAAAGATCGCACGTGACATCAAAAATCAGAACGAGGAAGCTGCGTCCGTCGCGACCATTGGGGTCGTTTTTGCGGAACGCGGTAACTACGACGAAGCGGTCAAATACTATCTTGAGGCCATCGGCCTAAACAAGATAACTAACAATACCGAATCCGAATCCATCAATCTCGCTAATCTCGGTGAGATCTATATGCGTCTCGGCAATCTGAAAAAAGCCGAGGAAACAACCTTACAAGCGGTAAAGCTTCGCACGGGAATGCGTGCGAGAAACGGTGATTCGTTCACGTTCACAAATCTCGGAACGATCTACATGCGGATGAAACAACCCGCAAAGGCGACCAGGTATTTCGAACGGGCCCTCACTGTCGTTAAGGGAAAAAAGGCCGCCTTTCAAGTGATCTACGCCAAGATCTACTACGGAAAACTTCTTCGTGAGCAAGGAAACTTATTTCGAGCTGTCAAGATGCATACCGAGGCGGCTGAGCTTTCCAGGTTACACAAAATAGCAAAATACGAATCGTTCGCCGACTACGAGCTGAGCCTCGACCACCTGGCTCAGAAAAATCTGAAGCTCGCGATCGCCGGCTTTGAGCGGGCATTGATCGCGGCGAGAGCCGTTAACGCGCGCGACCAGGCGTCGGCTGCTTTGGATGGACTGATGAACGCCTGGAACCGGTTGGGTGACCACAATCTCGCAGTTTTCTTTGGTAAACAGTCGATCAACTTGCTTCAGGAAACCCGCGGCGAGGTCGCAAAGATCGATAAAGAGACCCAGACGCATTTCGTTAAGGACAACGAACAGACATATCGCCTGCTTGCCGAGATACTCATCGCCCAGGGACGTCTGCCTGAAGCGCAGCAGGTGCTTGGAATGCTCAAGGAAGAAGAGCTAACGGGCTTTGTCCGGCGTGATTCCAAGGAGATCGAAAACCTGTCGAAACGAGCAGATCTGCGGGCAAATGAGCGAATGGCTCTGGAAAAATATAGTGCTATATCTGCCAGGATCACTGCCGTAGGTACGGAGCTAACGGCGCTCGACGATAAGAAGAAACGACTGGCTCCCGGCGAATTGTTCCCTGACCAGGCCAAATACGACGAGCTAACCGAGCAGATCCGGGCCGCCAACGCCGCCTTCAGGATATTTCTAGACAAGGAACTGGCTGCGGAACTGGGGAAAGAAAAAAAGCAAGAGGTCGACGCCGACAAAGCTTTGCAGGGAAAACTGCGGCAATGGGGTGCCGGCACGGTAGCGATCTCGACCATTGTGGGCGAAACGCGGTACCGGATGATCCTAACCACTCCAAACACTCAGGTCGACGCCAAGACCGAGATCACGGCAGCCGTTCTCAACAAAAAGATCTCAGACTTTCGCGATACTTTGCTCGACCACACGGCCGATCCGCGTCCGCAGGGTAAAGAGCTCTACGACATCCTCATCAAGCCGATCGAAAAAGACCTGGCCGCCGCGGGTGCTAAGACACTGTTGTGGAGCCTGGACGGCACGCTTCGCTATATACCGATCGCCGCGTTGTGGGACGGCAGGCAATATCTTGTTGAGCGCTACCAGAATGTGGTCGTAACCTCTACGACTCGACAGAGCCTGCTGGTCGATGTCAACAAAGACTGGCGGATCCTGGGTGCGGGTGTCACCAAAGCCAGCAAGGTCACCGACGCGACGACCTCGCGGACCATTGCCTTCGATGAGTTAAAGGGCGTCGTTAAAGAATTGTCATCGATCGCCGGCGCGGAAAAGATGTCCTCGACGGGTGTCAGCCTGCTGGATGCCGCATTTACGGACACGGCCCTCAAACGCGAGCTTACTCAAACCATAAATGACAAACGCAAATACAACGTCGTCCACTTTGCCACTCATTTTCGACTGGGCACCGACACGGCTGATTCATTCCTGCTTCTCGGGAACGACAAAACCTTGACGCTGGCCGACGTTGCAGACTCGCCGGAGATGAACCTGACAGATGTCGAGCTCGTCACCCTGTCCGCCTGCAACACCGGTTATGGTGCCCTGGAAGAAAAAAGTTCACTCGCCGAGAATAATGGAAAGGAGGTCGATTCGCTCGCCCAGTTCATCCAGCTTCGCGGTGCCAAATCCGTGATGGCTACACTGTGGGCGGTGGTCGATGAAAGTACCGCGCTTCTAATGGGCGAATTTTACCGTCTGAGCAAGGAAAATCCCGCCTGGACGAAATCCGAGGCGCTTCGTCAGGCCCAGCTGGCAATCCTGACGGGTGTAAAGAAAGGTGAACCCGACGGCGAGCGACGCTCGGACCCGATCGATCTCGGTGACCGGGCCGCGGGCAAAAAGCCCTTTGTCAAAGATCCGACAAAACCCTTTGCCCATCCTCATTACTGGGCTCCATTCGTGATGATCGGTAACTGGAGATGAGTATGACCCCACGCACGTGTTATCCAGCCTTTGTTCTCATCGTCCTTCTGTTCGCTGCGTTTCTATCCGCGCCTCGACATACCGTTGTGACCGCCGCCACACAGGCAGACCCTCCTAAATATGCGCTGCTCATCGGGATCACTAATTACAAGGCGCCGTCGATAAACAAGATCGACGGGTGTGAGAATAACGTGCCTTTGTTGGCCCAGAGCCTGATCGATTCTTACGGATTCAAAAAGGAAAATGTCCGCACGCTGCTCAACGAGCAGGCTACAAGAGAAGCGATAGTCAGCCAGTTTTTTGCCCACTTGATCGACAACGCGAAGGCCGCCAAAAAGGATTCGAAAGAGGCCGTCGTCGTCTACTACTTCTGCGGGCACGGCTCGCAATATCCGGATCAGGACGGTGATGAGAACGACGGCCTCGACGAGACGTTTGTCGCCTACGACAGTCGTATGGGAAATGTCGCCGACATCCTCGATGACGAGATCGACGACCTCAAGGCCGAGTTGCGTCCCTTTACGACCAACACAACGCTCATCCTCGAGAGCTGCCATTCCGGCACCGGATCGCGAAACGGCGATACGCTCATAAGCCAGCAGGCCGAGGGCGATAAAAAGAAACATCCGCCCTACAAACGCCGATTCCCGCCAACGAGCGACGCGGACGTCCTGACCTACACAGAGATCGCAGCATCGGCTAGTTCGAATACAGCCAAGTCCGAAACAAAGGCGTACTGCAACTGCGAAAAGCCTTACAGCCTGATGACAAAGGCTCTCGTCGAGGCGCTAAACCGAGCGAGCCACAGCACCACATATCGGGCGCTCGGGCAGGAGATCGCAGCGGCCGTGGCCGTCCGGTCGAGGCAGGATCCCAGGGTCGAAGGCAACCGCGACACGCTTCTTTTCGGCGGGGCCGCCAAACGCATCCGGCCCTATATCGAGATCGAACGCGTCACGGATGATGGGAAGGTCGTCATCAAAGCCGGAGCCGTTCAGGGCTTGAAAGTAGGCAGCCAGGTCGCCGTATACTCAGCCGCGTCGGTCACGAACACCGGCGACAAAGACTGGCTCGCTAACGGCGTGGTGGCCGAGGTCCGCGATTTTCAAGCGGTGGTCCAGCTGCCTCCGCCAGCCGAGAGCCCAAACGTATCAAAGGTCAACACGGCCTCGCACGTCGTTCTTACATCACCGGTCTTCGGCGGCGGCCCCGTGCTTTTGGCCCTCGAAGCGCCGACTCTTAATAACGCTGATGCCGACCGCGACATCGGCGCTCGGGTCACCGAACAGCTGAAGGCCGAGCAGTTGATCGACAACCAGATGGTCAAGCTGGTCGAACCGCAGGCAATCACTCCCTCATCCATCAAGGATGCACGGGGCGTGTTGAGGCTCAAACGCGATAAATTTGCCGCGGCGTTTCCGGCTCATATGCGTTCCCTCGCCCGGCTGCCGAAGGGGGTGAACTGCACAAATGAGAACGGCGAGATCTCGATCGAAAAACCGCCTGAGGTAACCGCAGATACCGTGGGCTACTATCTCGAGGACGGCGTACCCGGCAATCCGCCGCTGTTCGGCCGGTTCTTCTTGCCCGGGAAAAACACCGCTGACGAGATCGCGAGGGTCATACGCAATTACGTTCTACGGACCAATCTCGAGAGCCTGAACAACTCGGCATCCACCTTACCGTCGAATATCTCGCTCACCGTTAACCGCATCGCAAACGCCGCGCTCGTCAACGACTGCCGCGACGGTAAGGTCGTACAGCGGCTCGGCAACCGGCCTGCTCCGTCAGATATGCACACCGTCACGAACGGCAAGGTTCCCGTCGGCTCGATCTTCAACTTTAAGGTCAAGAATATCTCGGGCGATATTCGCCGCAAGGTCGACCAGTACGCTGCCGGCGAACCGCTTTACATCACCGCGATCTACCTGCTCAACAACGGTGATATCGAGGTCATCCATCCCCGGCTCGGCTCAAAAGAAGCCCTCGGCGACGGTATCGAACGCACCTTCGGCGGCTACATCGCCTCAAAACCGACCGGGGCCGAGCAACTCATTGTCATCGTCTCAAAAACCTTCGTCGATTTCGGCTTCTACGAATCAATGACCGCCAGCCGCCGCCCCCAATCCGCCCTCGAACGCCTCCTGAAGCAATCGGGCACCAAATCCCGCGACTCCGCCACCCTCATCCCCGACGAACCAAACTCCTGGGGCGTCATCCGCGTCGATCTGGATATCATCGACTGAAAAAAGGTAACGAATATCGCTGCCGGTCTCGGCAAGCTCAACAATAAAAGCCGCCGTTAGAATACAGCGGCATTTGGTCAACTATAGATTTTGCCTAGTGGATCACGATCCCAAATCCGAAGCGGAAATTGTTTTGCATCATTCCGTCGATCTCAAAATCGTCAAATTCCTCGCCTTTCAAGTACGTGGGGTTCCAGTCGATCTGGAATATGCGTATATCGACGCGCCTGTGCACTCGAACATCAATGCCTGCGCCTATAGCCAGGGCGAAATTGCTCTGCCCGATCTTGAGGAGCTGAACGTTAGAATTGCCGGTCCCGCCGATTATCGAGTTTGGCCCGTTGACCGTGATCGTCTGGCGTGCGATGCCTGCCAGCGCGTGCATAAATGGCTTGACCCGCGGGCCGTCTTTACTATTGTTCTTAAATTGCACCCCGCCCAGATAGTTCGTCACGCGGCCCTTTAATGAGAACTGGTCGCCGTCAAAGCTGATGTTCTCGGTTTTAGTGTGGGTCGCAACATCGAATTTCAGCCCGACGTATTTGGACACGTTCCCAGTTATCGAAAAATTAGCCCCGTTGGCACCGAGACGCTTTCCGAATGCGGTCCCGATCTCATCGACATCCTCACTGGTTAGCCCCGTGTCGATGCGGTTATGCGAAAAGCCGGCAAAAAACTCGGCCCGGTTTATTTCCGACTGGGCCACTGCGGGCACTACGGCGAACATGCCTATGGCCAGTACGGCGAGGATAAAGCCATGCAAAGTTAATTTCATTTTCTTTCTCCTAAAATTAAAAATTTGAATTCAGACCCCATAATAAAACGCGACATTTCGTGTCGAAACGGATCAGATAGAAACCCTGAACGCGAGATCTCGCTAATAAATGCAAAAAATCCTCGATCCATTACACCTGACGGCCAAAAAACTTATTGACTTCGGAGAAGAAGCCCGATAAATCTCCAATTTCCCGCCTCCGGGCCGAGGCCGGAGCCGGCGATCTCGACGCCTCAATGACCGCCAGCCGCCGGCACCGATCCGCTCCCCGAACGCCACCTAAAACGATCCGGCACGTACCCGCGACTCCGCCGCCCTCATCCCCGACGAACCCAACTCCTGGGGCGTCATTCGTGTAGATCTGGAAATTGTGGAATGAACCCGCCAGAACCGCCTGCGTAAACGGGCGGCCAGTTCGTTGTGTCCCTTCATGGATCCAACGGTCGTAGTCCTCCCCGTCAAAAACGTCGGCCGCCTTCTGAGTCTCAAGCTGCGGAGCAGCGGCATATTTGTAGCCCCAGGTGAAGCTATGCGGAACCTGGGGGTTCATCGCACCAAGAGCGCCAGCCGTCGAAGCCCTGGTTTACCGGGCTCCGACGGCTAGCGTCCCCACGCAGCAGAGCCAATCGAAACAGCGCCAAGTTTGCAGCCACGGATAAAGGGATGCTCAGTCGGCTAGTTTTCTTAAGCGGCATAGCAGCGGCATATTTGTAGCCCGCTGCCTAAATGAATTGCCCGGGCATTAGCCCGGGGACTAAGATCTACATGAAATAAGGCCGTCGAGTGAGCGGTCAAGCGATCTCGACGGCCGCCCCCACGCGGAAATGGTCATCGAACGGCCCTTCACCAAGGCTCAAACACGACCGTAAGGGAGTGCGTGCCAGCATCCGTTCACTCGCCGCGACGATCTCCCAAAAAAGCCACATTTTCTTTGAAAGGTTTCGAACTAAATTGTCATTCCTAATTGAAGAAACAAAACAGAAGCGGTGCGAAGATCTTGGAAAATGGAATCACGCTTATCGAGTAAACCGTTTAGCACGCTCGCAATGAAAAAAGCTCTTGACAAGAACAAAAACGGGTGTATATTTAACCCCAATCAAGCAGCAACACCGCTTCCACACAAGGGGTCCGAGAGTCGCTCTCCGACGTTAGCGACAGCTTTTCTCACATTAATCGGTCGGAGAGATCCCATGTATTACTCCCGAACCTTGGCGATTTATATCTACACGTTTAACTGGATTTCACACATTCTTCCCGGTGGCCGCTTCTTGTTCGGCCAAAAACGATCGACTTGAACGCCTTATTTGGTAGTACCTCACTCGCCGAAGCACTTATCAAAGGAAAAAAGCCGATCATTCTTGTCAGCTGACTCGAAACCCATGCACATTTCTATCAGACTACTTTTCATATTCTGTTTGGGTTCGCAGTGCGTCGCCCAGAAGTTAACTGACTTTGATCCAATTCTACAGAAAGCTCTTACCTTAACTGAATCCAAAAAGATTCAGACCGAAAACGCAATGCGTGCCGCAAAAAAGAAGTTGGGTACGTCTGGGGCGGGGATGTTCATCTCGGGGTACATGGACATGAGCGACTTCTTTAATAAGACGATAGACTCCATTAATAAAGAGGATTTTACCTCAGTGTCGGAGGCTCAGAATAAGCTCAGCGGCATCGTATCCTTGAATTCCAGCTGGATTCAACAGATAGGCGAAAGGCTCGGTACGGAATTTGACCCTATTAATGAAAATGCTGTCACCGACGCTTGGAAAACAATTTTCACGTCGTCAAGGGGGTCAGACAAGAACGTAAGAAAGAAGCTTTCGAAATACCTAAAAAGAAACATTAAGTGGAAGAAATGGACGGAAATCGCCGGAGAATTTAACTAGAACCGTCGAAAGACGAGGAAAATACGAAAAGTATGAAAGCAAAACCTAAATCATTTTCAAAAATACTCGCGTTCTGTCTGGTAATTGCAATATTTTCATCGGCCTGCGATGTTCCGGATATTTCTAAATTTACCGAGCAGTCGGCCGAAATGACACGGGGCATTCGCAAGGGAGTCAAAGATACTGAAAGTGTCTTTAGGGCATTGTCCGTACGAGAAGATCTGTATTCCAGCGCCCAGTTGCAGACCGTTAAAGGCAAACTGACCGAATATCAGACTGCCGTCAAGCCTACCATTAGGGCCCTAGAGGCATTAGACGCTTATCTTGAAGCTCTGAATGCACTTGCGCAAGCCAACAATAAAAGTGTGGACAATTCTAGTGCAGTTGTTAATTCAGTTACCGGCTTAGTTGACGCTGTAGCCGGCATAAAACTGGCGGGCGCCGCAGTCAATATCGCCACTGGCCTGCTAACACTCGCGGAACAATTCAGAACGGCGAAGGCCTTTAAGGAGCGAGTAAATATTGCAAGCAAAATAGTTGAAGGCAAGTATCAGGAAAAAAAGGATTCAAACGGTCAAATAGTTAAAGATTCGAACGGAAAACCCGTTCTGGTTAAGGCTTGCACCGATAAGACAAAGGGTGAAATCGATGCCATTTTGAGGGGTGCCGGTGGCACCAAAGAAGCGGACGTGGCGGACAAAGGGTGTGGCGTTGTCGATTTTATCAAATTCAACATCGTCGAATTGAAAGTTATTAACAACACCCTCTCAAATCTGCTCTTCACTGGCTTTCGGTCAAAACACAGTGCCGTTATTAGCCTTTACAAACAATTAAATAGTAACAATGCTAATTTGGACTCCGAGATGGTTGGGGTCCTAAATTTTCAAAACCTATCCAGCGTTGTTAAAGAAGATTACGACAATAATTCTACTGGCTCGGATGCGATCCAAAAGAGATTTAGATTGCTAAATACGGAAATGAGGACAATTTTTGCTCTCGATCCCGGACTCGCAGCACAAATTGACACCGATCTTACTACGTGTGGGGCAGCTTGTAGTCGGTCGAAGACAGTAATAGACAAAAATATCATGAGTTTTCCCGAACTAGTCGCTCTCGACGAATGCGGGAAGGCCGAAAACGTCAATAAACAATACTGTCAATTTATGGAAAACGTGGTCAAACAAATTGACAGCCCGGAATTCACAACGGTTGTAGGAATCATCGCTCTAAGAATGGAACCCAAACGCAAAGCCTTGACACAAAGAATCGACCTAAATTATGCCGATTTACAAAGAATAAATCCGACCTATCAACGGGTAATGGCGGAAATAAAAGTAATACATGATAGACAAGAGCAACTAGATCAGCTGTTAGACACAAGTACTAATGCCCTTGATGCCTGGACAGATAGTCATGCGAATTTGCGTGTTGCCGTCAATACTAAGAAGCCTCTCACTGTTTCAAGGCTCGTGTCCAAGGTCCGTGAAATCTGGGAAATCATAGAAAAAGGACCTGCGAAAGAAAACTAGTAGTTTAATAGGAGTTAAAAAATGATAGATTTTAACGATCTTAGAACGAGGGTCGACAATTTAAGCCAGGACAATAGTCCTAGTCCTGAATTCCTCGTGGTTTTCGGGAAAATCTCGAATGCTTCAAAAGAAGTCACCTCGGATGCCGATAAAAGCCAGTTAGGAACCCTCGTAAATGATTTCATAGGAAAGATTCCCACTCATATTCTGGAACTTCGGAGAATGACGTCGGATTCAAACGATCTTGCCTTCGCTTTGGCAATGAGCACGGTCGGCGAATGTATCGCCCGAATAAAGGCGAGAAATGATGCTCTCGAGAACCTGACCAAGGAATTAAATGAACAAAGTGAGTTGGGCCAGAAGGATGCGAAGTTATTAACTCAAATAAAGGAGGCTCTGGACAAAGCGACCAAGACCGTAACGGAAGTTAAGGAAATGATTAGCAAAATCAGTGATAGCGAAGCCAACCTTAAGGCCCGACTGATCGCCTTAATCGATGCGGTAAATAATATAAGCAGCATCTTCAAACCCACTCCATCCGCACTTCCATCAGGCAGCGCTATGAGCAGCGGACCAAGAGGCTTCTCTTTCATAGCATTCAAACCCGATGTAATGCCGCTCCCTGAAGGCGGGATCAATGCTGGGGGCGTCGGAGCCCCACAGGCGCCGACGTCGGTCAATGAACCGACGGCTTTGCAGAAGTCGGCGCAAAATCTATTGCTGCATATCCCAGGCGAAGCAAGCGGAATGTACCTTCTGGCCTCCGGGGCCTTTAACGATCCCGGTACAATGACCCTTTCATTGCTTGCTGCTATGTCGCTGGTCGTTCTAATCATCGTCCGATGGCTCGCCGGGGCGAGTACGGCGGTTATGATAACTTCCGTTCTCGCATTCGTGATTTGGATGTTCGCGTTTGAAGTAGGGGCATTTCATTCAATGTTTGTCAAAGTTTTGCCCGACCCTTGGGGCCTGATCATCGCATTATTCTATTCGACGATTATTACGCTCCTCGCTAACGCAGGCAAGATCAAGTGAGTAATGCGAGGAAGTCAAAGAGTTTTGGTTGGGCAACAACACGTAAGATTCAATAAGGAGATTTTATGAATATTGTAAACGTCCCAGTGATCAACGGCCATTTGGAAAAATTACAGGCACTAGGATTAAGTGGCGAACAAAGCCTGGAACAATTTGTTAGTATGGCCCACATAGCAGGTCCAGAACTTGCGGACTATCTCGGTGTCGATATTGGAAAGCTCAACCAAACTGTAAGCAATAGCATGGGATTCGCAAGCTCGATTCCACAGGCAGCATTGGCAGTTATCAATAACGGAGTATTCTCTCTCGGAGCGAATATTGAAAGAGTTCCCCCATTAATGACAGCTCCACAATTTAGCTTGCCGCCAGCCGCACCGCAGGCTATCGTGAATATGATTCCGGATATGCCTCCTATAAGAAATCAACTCGACCGCGGAACCTGCGTTGCACACGCCGCCCTTTCGGCTTACGAGCATTTCCTAAACGTCAACGGCGCATATCAGGATTTGTCCGAACAATTTCTCTATTGGAATTGTAAAGGCAACGACCAAATTCCGAACCTGCCTGGAACTTGGCTTGGTGTAGCAGTTCCTTTGCTCCAACGCGACGGCTGTTGTCTGGAAAGCACGTGGACTTATGTGCCAAATCAAATACCTGGCAACGAGGGGCAAGGACCACCCCCACATAACGCTCGAATTCAAGCGTTGACATATCGTATTCCGAACTTTAGGCGACTTGCTCCAAACTCAGTCACCGATATAAAGAGCGAACTTGCCAATGGCCGCTGCGTAGCTTTTTCTATCCCAGTGTTTAACTCTTGGCTCGGGAGTCAATGGGTAGGCTACACTGGGGATATTACCATGCCCGTACCGAACGAAATCAGTGTGGGCGGCCATGCGATGTGTTTCGTTGGTTATGAAGATAAGAACAATCCTGGTCTAGGCGGCGGGCGGTTTATTTTACGCAACAGCTGGGGAGCTAATTGGGCTGCCAACAGCAGCTATGGTGTAGCCGGCTATGGGTCTATTCCATACGCATATATTGCCAAGCTAGGATCGGAGGCGTATTCTATCAGCTAGAAAGAATCCTTTTTTAGGAGATTTCTATGCATGGTTTTCTAAAAAGGTTGCCGCTCTCAGCGGAAGAAAAGGAAAAATTGGACGCATTAGCCGTTGAAACACCTGCTGCTCTTGCGTCCTTGATACAGGCGAACCCAAACGCTTTTGAAGACTGGTTTGGGTATGAAAGGACACTAGATATTCTGCATTCCCTGGAAAATTTAATTAGTGAATCTGACCGTGAGGTTATTGACAAATCGCATACTACTAGTTTTCACAAACTAGGAGCAATTGTTGAAAGACGACCGCCGGATCTACAACCCACGGTCTACGACATTGATCAAAGAAATCGGCTGTTTAGAGAACTTCAATATTTGGAATCCCAATCCTCACCCTCCGACAATGTTAAACAAAGAATTAAGCAGTTAACGAAAAAGTTGAATGATCTGTTGACGGCTCAGGCTGATTAATTCACATCCCTTTATAGAGTAAACTCAGACTTTCAAACGAAAGGAGCATGGCGTTCGATTCAATGTCCGCGGATGCCGTTGATCTTCTTAGCGGGCGCAAGGTCAACATTCGTAATCCCTCCGCTTTCGTGGGCGGTAAGTACAGTTTGCACATAGCTCCACCCAAACGTTATGTCGGGGTGGCGGTCGGCGGCTTCGGCTAGGGCTCAGACTTGGTTTACGTATTCAAGGGCGGCGAATTGTAGAACTTCAGGCTTTTTTTGAAAGGTTTTATTTTCGACGGTCCAGCAGCCGAGGGTTGAGGGGGGACATTCGCCTTCGAAAAGAAGTTCACGTTTCATTAGTCGCGTTGCCTGATCTGATGAGCTGGGTTAGCTCGTCCTGGACACGGCTTCATCAAAACCTCCTCAAAGCAACCTCGCAAAATGATCGAGAGAATCCCTCATCAATCAACATTCACTTTCCCAACTTCTCACACGCAAAATCTTTTGACCATACATGCAAGTATGTGCTATAAATGCAACGCTGCCGGATTTTGTCCGGACAGATCTTTGACAATTTGGGAGTTAGGTCAGGGCTTCGGGTTCCATGTTGAAGGTAAGTTGTGCGTGCGCTGAAACGTTGGGACAACGCAACCAGTAAAGATGGGCTTTCAGTAGTGTGGAATCGTCAAAGCGGGTTGCTTAGGCAAAGTCTGCAATCGGTGTGAAACACGTTACGCACTTTTCGAAAAATGGGACAAACGGGCTTAAACCATTGAGCAGCATAGGTTTATTCTGTCCCATTCCCGTCCCACGTGGGACAGCGGGAAAGTAGAGAATGGGAAATGGAAAGTGGAAAGTGGAAAGTGGAAAGTGGAAAGTGGAAAGTGGAAAGTGGAAAGTGGAAAGTGGAAAGTGGAAAGTGGCGAGTGATAAATCGATTACGATCACCTGTCAATGACCCAATGACCCAATGACCACTGACCACTGACCACCGACCACCGACCACCGACCACTATTCGGTGTTCACTGTTCCCCAATGGCATCGATCTGCTTTGCCAGGGCGATATCAACGTCCGTTATTCCGCCGCGGTCGTGGGTGGTGAGGGCTATTTCGGCGTAGCCCCAGCCGAGGGTTATGTCGGGGTGGTGGTCGGCGGCTTCGGCCAGGGCTCCGACGCGGTTTACGTATTCGAGGGCGGCGGCGAAGTTGTCGAACTTCAGGCTTTTTTTGAGGGTCTTGCCCTCGACGGTCCAGCCGTCGAGACCCTCCAAGGCGGTGGTTAGTTCATCTGCGGTTAGTAGTTCGCGTTTCATACATCGGTTGTCGGTTGTCAGTTGTCAGTTGTCAGTTGTCAGTTGTGATCGGTTTTCAGTATACCGAAATGTAGACAGCAACGGAGTGAGGGAGGTAGTCGCTGCTGCCGCTCCCGGTTCTGACGCTGACCACTGACCACTGACCACCGACCACTGTCCACTGTTTCTCGTCCACTATCCACTGCCCACTCTTTACGTTATAATCGACATTTTTGACGACTTCATAGAAGGTATCTGTAAAATGCGTATTTGGTCAATTATTATGATACTGGTGGTGGCTGCGGCGGGGTTTGCCTGCGGCGGCGGGGAGCCTACGACGCCTAAAAAGACGTTTGAAACGTACATTAAGGCCTTAAAGCAAAAAGACATAACTACGATGAAGGTCCTGCTTTCGGACGCTACGATAAAGATGCACGAGCAGGAAGCAAAGGCTCAGGGCATCACGGTAGATGACATCGTCAAGCGGGAAACGCTGTTTAGCGAGGGCCAGACGACCGTGGAGTACAAGGACGAGAAGATAGACGGTGATAAGGCGACGCTTCAGGTGAAAACGCCCTACGGCACCTGGGAAACTGTCCCGTTCGTTTTGGAGGACGGCAGCTGGAAGATAGACAAGCGGAGCTATGCCGACCAGATGCTGATGGAGATGGATGAGAGCAATCGGCGGCTCGACGAGATAATAAACAGCAATGCGCAGCCGTCGAATACACAGCATCTGTTCCAGCATATTAAGCCGCCGCAAAATTAATATTCGGAGATCTTAGTGGCAATAATCCGCCCTTTTAAAGCTTTGCGCCCTGTGCCGGACAAAGCTGAACAAACCTCGTGCGTGCCTTACGACGTAGTTTACGGACCCGAGGCCCGCACGTTTGTCGACGAAAACCCTTTGAGTTTTCTTAGGGTCACCCGCGCCGAGGCGGAGTTCCCGTTCGAAAGCAAACCTTCGGACGCGGAGGTCTTTGCCCGAGCGCGCAAAAATCTCGACGAGCTGATAAAGAGTGACGTTTACTTCGTTGACGACGAGGACGCTATCTACGTTTACCAGCTCGCGTTCGAAACCGGCGTTCAGACCGGCGTCGTGGCCTGCTGCTCGATCGACGAATACGAAGAGGGGCTGATCAAAAAACATGAGAACGTCAGGCCCGACAAGGTCGTCGACAGGACCGAGCACCTGCTTGCCGTCGGTGCCCAGACGGGCCTTATATTTCTCACATTTCGCAATAATGATGATCTCAAGTACCTCATCGCGGCTGCGGTCGAGGAAGAGCCCATTTACGATTTTGTATGTTTCGACGGTATACATCAGCGTGTATGGCGCGTCGTAAAAACCGGCCCGTGGGTCAAGGCATTTTCCAAGGTGCCCGCGCTTTATATCGCTGACGGCCATCATCGTGCCGAGAGCGCCAAGCTCGCCCGCGAACGCCTCCGCGCTGAGAATCCGGACCACGAAGGGACAGAGGATTACAATTATGTCCTCGCCGGAATGTTCCCGTCCGAGGACCTGACCATCCTGCCGTACAACCGCGTGATCAAGAGCCTAAACGGATGCGATGTCGAGGACCTGTTTTCACGTATACGAAAGAATTTTATCGTCGTCGAGACCATTGAAAAGGTGCCGCACACACCGGGCGAATTCTGCATGTATACCAATCATCAATGGTACAAGCTTCGATTTAACCGCAACGGGGGAGGCGATCTTGGCCTCATCGAGGGGCTCGACGTCAGCATTTTGCAAGACTATCTTCTCGAACCGGTACTCGGCATACACGATCCACGGACGGACAACCGGCTCGAATTTGTCGGCGGCAAACGGGGCACCGACGAACTCGAACGCCTCGTCGATGAGGGCCAGGCATGCATCGCATTTTCGCTTTTTCCGACGACGATGGATGACATGCTCGCGATCTCTGATATCGGCGGTACAATGCCGCCGAAATCGACATGGTTCGAGCCAAAGCTCAAAGACGGCCTTTTGGTGCACATGATCTGACGAATGGAAAGCAAGGACCTCGCACATCTAAGGCGTGAATATTCGCGTGAGGAACTTTCCGAAGAGCACGTCGATCATAACCCCTTTGTTCAATTCGGCCGGTGGCTCGACGAGGCGATCGCCGCAGAGGTGCCCGAACCAACGGCGATGTCGCTCGCGACCGCTGACGCTACGGGCAGGCCATCCTCCCGCATGGTCCTGCTCAAGGGATTCGACAGTGACGGATTCGTTTTCTTCACCAATTACAATAGCCAGAAAGGCCGTGAGCTTGCGGAAAATCCATTCGCCGCATTGAATTTCTTCTGGCCGGAGCTGGAACGGCAGGTGAGAGTCAGCGGTCGTGCGAGCAAGGTGTCGGCCGAGGAATCAGACGAGTATTTCAAGACCCGTCCCTTTACAAGCCGCGTTGGAGCCTGGGCTTCAGACCAGAGCGAGATCCTTGAATCGAAGATGGCGTTGGCCGCCAGGGCGGCGAAACTCCTTGTAAAATACGCCAGCGGTAACGTGCCAAGGCCGCCGCACTGGGGCGGCTACCGCGTGGTACCTCACCAGATCGAATTTTGGCAGGGACGCCCGAGCCGTTTGCACGATCGTATTCTTTATAAGTTTATCAATGATTATTGGAAGATCAGCCGATTGTCGCCCTGACGGTCTATTCAAACCACGCAGACTCGACCTCGGCCCTCCACAACGCAAGCATCTTCTTATTAAGCGATAGAATGCCCTCGCGTGTGACATCTGATGGGGGCTCGACATAGGCCGACAGAGCTTCGAACACCTTTTCGCGGTCCGCTTTCTGGACCCTCGAGAGCAAGTGCCACAGCGTGATCATGTCGTAGAATTCTCGCGTTTCGAGCATCGTCTGCACGGCACGGCTGCCGCCGGCGGCAAAATCAAATCTTTCGAGAGCTGCTCTAAATTCTTTTGAAGTTTCCGCCGAGAACGGCGTGCCCAAGCCCTTCCCCTTTTTTGTCAGGCACATTGCACCTGCCGGAACTATCGACTCTCGCCCATCACGCTCGAGGGCAACGAAACCGCTCGTAACATGCAGGAAGCTGTTCCCGGCCTTGTCCACTTCGAGCTTATACTCGCACCCGAGATCTACCGCGACCGCTGACGGTGTATCCACAATAAACAGCCGCGGCGGTGCCACGATCCGCGCGCGTAAGGCACCTCGTTCGAGCGAGAGCCGGTGCTCATTTGCGGCCGTCCCTACTAGCTTCACTCTGGAATTCGGTGCGATCTCTACATTGCCGATATCCGCAACAGCAATACGCGCCCGCGAGCCAGCGTCGGTTTCCAGAAAATCGCCGACCGCCAGCTTGTCCTTGCCGGATACCGCTCCCACCGACGGACTGCCTGAAAGGGTCTCGAATTCCCAGGCTGCCTCGGTCCCCGCGGGCTCAATTTGCTCCGCTACCGTTTTGTCGGCTTCCATCGCGGAATTATTTGAATTATCCTGATCGGCCGAAAGCGCTATGATCTCCGCATCATTCGCTGCCTCTTCTGGTACCGAAGCCAGGTGGTCCTGCCCCTGCTGGTTCCCAGTCGGACTAAACAAAGAAAAGTAGGCGGCCGAAACAAGTGCCGTAACCAACACAGCCGCAACCGCGTACCCCGCCCAGTTACGAAAACCAAAGTGCGGCGTCGAAGCTATCAGCGACATTTGCGGGACCCGCCGTCCGTCCAGCTTTTCCTCGATCGCTTCCCAAATGTGGGGGCTCGCGTTCTCGCGCTCCATCCGCTGAGCAAGCTGAGCTCCCAGCTTGATCCGGTCATGCTCCCGACGGCACTCGCCGCACTGCATCAGATGTGCACCTATCTCCTGCTGCAATTCCTTCGATAACTCGTGATCGACGAATGCCCCTAGCTGATCCTTGTAATGCTTTTCAACCATTCTAAAACTCGTCAAATGCTTCCACGCAAATGGCCCAATCTGGCCTCTAGCTTTTTCAGCCCGCGATTCAGCCGCGAGGCAACCGTTCCGGCCGAGCATCCCATTACCTCGGCTATTTCGTTATAAGAGAGTCCCTCGACATATTTCAGCACAATCGGCACTCGGTACTTCGGCCGCAAACAGCCGACTTCTTTTGCAACGAGACTCGAAATCTCATCCCTTTCTGCCATGAGCTCCTGAACGGCTACAGCTCGAGGCCCGGCAAGCCCGAAAAGGCCGGTAAGATCGACAAACCTTCTCATTTTTCGAGCTTCGTCCGTACATGCATTCACTGTCATCCGGTAGAGCCATGTCGTAAATTCCGACTCCCCGCGAAAGTCCATCTTCGTCAGCAGTTTCACAAATACCTTCTGCGTGACGTCCTCAGCGATCTCGCGGTTACCCCCAAAATAGTTCATCACCACCGAAAATACGCGCCGCTGGTTCTCGACATACAATTCCCGCATCGCCTCGCGGTCGCCGTCTCGGCACGCAGCCAGCAAGTCTCGATTCGACGGGGTGTTGGTCACGGGTGACGGCGTCTCCATTTATGCTCAACGTGATTCTACTCCGTTTTCCTGCTCATCGCCCATACATCGTTGCTGCTAACAAATTTCAGCCCGCCATTCTCCGTATGCGAAGACTTGCCGCCGGTCATGAATAACTTACCGGCATACAACGATGGCCATCGATACCGACATGATTGAGAACACGATAGTTCCTCTCATATTTTCTCCGTATAGACCCAGGCTTTAGAGCTCGACGCGAGGTCGTCGTCGTAACCGCCTATGATCAAAACGTCGCCGTTAGGCAGCAGGGTCGCGGTTGAAAAAAGCCGCGTCGTTTCAAACCGTCCGCGGGCGACGGTAAATGAATTGGCCCGCGGATCGTAAATCTCCGCCAGTGTCGAACCGCCCGCAATGAGGACCCTGCCGCTAGGAAGCCGTATGGTCGTGCCCTGCAGCTTGTATCGGGAAACGTTCATTTCTCCTACGCGGCGCGTACGGTTCGTTTTCGTATCGTAGATCTCGACCGTCGAATAGGCGCCGCGTGAATCCCGCTCGTCCGAACCACCGACGATCAGCACTTGCCCGTCATCCATCAATACCGCGTCGTGTTTATGCCGCCTGACCGTAAGATTGGCGGCGGGCGAAAATGTGCCTTTCGCCGGATCATAGATCTCGGTGCTCGAGTAAATGGTGATCGCGGCACGTCGGTCCTTGTGGCCACCTGTTATGAGGACACGGCCGTCCTTCAGGAGCGTGGCGGTGTGAGATTCGCGTGGACTCGTCATGCTTCCCGTCGTCGTAAACGTGTTCGCCGCCGGGTCGTAAATTTCCGCCTCGGCAAGAAAGGTCCAGCCTGTCCCGACACCACCCACGAGCAATACTCGCCCATCGGCGAGCAGCACTGCCTGATGCTCGCTTCGCGCCTTTACGAGTTTTCCGGCCGGCGAAAATCGCCCCGTGTCAGGATCGTATAGCTCAGCACTGTCGACATAATTCCCGTTAAAACCGCCGGCGATCAGCACCTTGCCGTTTCGCAATCGGGTAGCCGAATGACTCGCCCGGGCGACGTGCATATCCGATACCGGCAAAAACGAGCCAGTGGCAGGGTCAAATATCTCCGCCCCTCTTATGCCGTTCTCACCGTCCGCGAAGCCGCCGGCCACGAGCACCTTGCCGCTGTCGAGCAGCGTCGAGCTATGCGCCGCCCGGGCTTTGCCCATCGTGGCGATGGTGCTGATGCTGCCCATTGGAGCAGCAGTCGGTCCGCCGGCGACGCCCTTGGCCATACAGGCAGGGCTCGAGCCGATCAACAATATCAAAGAAATAATTCCCGTAAGCATTCTAGTCTCCTGTTTACAGCCGTATGTCCCGCGTCGCCCGCATCATGCCGCCGGAACCGGGGACAAGCTTCACTATCGGCTGAAATCCGCCTCGCCGCCCGGCCTGTTCGCGTTCGCGGGTCGAGATGAACCTGTCGCCCTCGAAAAGTATCGAATCGATCCAATCCTCGCGTTTGTCGGCCGTGGTTATCGTCATATGAACGTGCGCGGCAAATGTCGTATTCGGGTACGACGCCGGCCTGATCGAGCGAAACTCATACCGCCCTTTCGCATCCGTCAGCATCCACCCGCGAAACTTCCCGTGCTTATGCTGCCCTGCACGGCCGTAAATGCCGTACATGTCCGTGTGATAAAGATAAATGAGCGTATTCGGCGCGGGCGTTTTGCCGTCCGGCAGGTAGACAGTACCCGAGATCAGCATCGGCTCGCCTTCGTCTTTGGCGGTTGCAAGCTCGGTCTTCCACGAAACCGCTGCCGGAAAATCGATCGCTCCCATCCCCTCGGCCGATTCCGGCTGGGCGTTCTTTCTTATCATTGTCAGGACATCGCTCTCCGCCACCTGCGAAGCCCACATCTCTCCCTTACAGCCTGCAAGCAGTGGGAACGCGAGCGCGGCCATCGATGCCTGCCTTAAAAAATCACGGCGGTCTGTTGTATTGTATTCCATAGTTTTGTCGTTTCTCCTGATTAGTTAATAATTAGACGTGGAGCCGCTGGATTTTCTTCCATTTTTGAAATGATCGAGACCGAACGAATGAAATTCCGCCGAATAACCACCGGCGATCTGCCGTGGCTCATCGAGATGCGCTCGCCCGAGCCCGTCAACCGCTACCTCGGCGGAACCGCCATGCAGAATGCCGAGGCCCTGACAAAGAGGCTCCAATTCTACATAGACTGTTACGAGAAATTCGGCTTTGGGTTTTGCGCGATGGAGTTCAAAGAGACCGGCGAGCTGATCGGCACCTCGGGGCTGCAGCCGCTCGAGGACACGGGCGAGATCGAGGTCGGCTACAACCTCTCGGAAAAATACTGGCGCCTTGGCCTCGGCTACGAGTGTGCTATGGGCTGGCTCGACTACGGCTTCAACACGGCCGGCCTCCAGCGCATCGTCGCCATTGCCCACCCCGACAACACGGGCTCATGGCGGATCATGGAAAAATGCGGCATGCGCTACGAAAAAACCGAGCCCCACTACGGCATGGAATGCGTGTTTTACGCGATCACGTGGGACGAGTTCATTTCCCGCGTGGCCAGGGAGAACAAAAATGAAAAAGTTTAGCTACCTTCTGATAGTTATTTTGTTAGGGGCCGCGGCCGTTACGGCAGGCGAGCCAAAGAGCAGCTGGGCAGATTTCGACGGCGTCAAGGTCCATTACTATGACGTCGGCAAACGCGCCGATAAGGCCCTGATATTCATCCACGGCTGGACATGCAACGCCGATTTCTGGAAGGGATCATACTCTGCCTTCCCCGAATATCGCGTTATCGCTATCGATCTGCCGGGACATGGGAAAAGCGATAAGCCGCAGACCAAATACTCAATGGAGTATTTCGCTCGTTCTATCGACGCTGTCATGCGGACGGCAAAGGTCGAACGCGCGGTCATTGCCGGCCACAGCATGGGAACGCCCGTTGCCCGTCAGTTCTACCGCATCTACCCGCAGAAGACGGTGGGAATCGTGGTAGTCGACGGCACGCTTCGCACTGTCGTCGCTCCCGAGCAAATGCTGGAGTTCATGCGGCCGCTTCTCACTAACTTCAAGGAGAATGGCCCCAAGTTCCTCGACGGGATGCTGGTACCCGTGAAAGATGAGAGCCTGAAGAAGATGATCCGCGAAACTATGTCGTCCGCACGCGAGCACGTCGCAGTGAGCGCGATGCGTGAGATGAATGACCCGGCTATATGGAAAGACGACAAGGTCGACCGGCCGGTGCTAGCCGTAATGGCGGAGTCCGCATGGTGGCCGCCTGGCACACGCGAACGCTTTGCCGAAGTTGCCCCGAACATGGAATGGCATATGTGGCAAGGCGTCAGCCACTTTCTGCAAATGGAACGCCCCAGAGAAGTCAACGCGTTGGTAACGACCTTTATCAAGAAGAACAAGTTGCTGTAAGCTCCCCTCCTTACGAAGGAGGGAGGCCGCGCTTCGCGGACGGGGCGGTTCTTTTGATCTCGGCAGATTAAAACGTCAAAAAAAGAGGCTGTCTGAAAAGGCGGCCTCTTTTTTTTGGCGCAAAAAGGGGTAAGTGGCTTTAAAATATTGCATATGAAGAAGAAGGTGGTATTCAAGAGATACGACCAGAGCCAACCGATGCTGCTGCCGCCGAGCTA
>JBGSWW010000044.1:0-4114 GCA_041751735.1 Pyrinomonadaceae bacterium
GGCAAAGATCGCGTCGCGGTTGCGCAGATTGTACGCCGAGCGCGGGCTGATCGAGGCGGCGCGGCACGCCTGCGTCACAATGCCGCTGTCGGCGAGCGCTTCGAGGAAGACGCGCTGACGCTGCGGGTTCCAGCCGCCGTCGCGATACGCCTCGGCGCGCATGCCCGATTCGAGATCGTCGAGCCAGGGACGGACGAGCGCGTCGTCGGGGTCGGCGGGAGGTGACATCATACTCCGCTCATCCTGAGCGGAAGGGCGAGGCGCGTCGCCCGGACGCGGGTATTTTTCGAGGCGGATCGAATCGCGCACGCCCGCCCAGTAGATGTCGTATTCGCGGTCGCTCAGCCCTGCGGTCGGGTCGTCGGGATCGCCCGAGCCGGCCCAGCGATCGGGGTTGCGGCCATAGGCGTCGGTGGCGGGCACCACCGCTTCCGATGTATCAGGGGCGTGGGCGCCCTGCGCATCTTTCGGGAAAGTCTCGTGCTGCATCGATCCGCCTCGCTGTGCTGAGGAACAAAAGGGGATCGGGTGTGTGGCACAGGTGGGTAATTGTAGGAAAGGGGGAAAGATGAAGGGGAGATCATTCAATTTTAATGGCAACCGAGTAGCGTCAATTCGATTCAAAAATATATGGAAATGGGTCGATACCCAGCTGTGGGTTGTAAGGTTGCGCTATTTGTACCATCTACCAAACTCCAAATTGGCTTTCTAATATGACACTGCGTATAAGCCGCATATGCTCGCGATTGAGGTAAATTATGGACTACGTTGAAGGCCAAGGCGTCGTCATCGTTTCAAACGGCACGTTTAACCCGTCTATCTTTCATCCTAGCTGGCTAAACGCCAACGGGTTAATTACCGACGATGAAGCGGCTGCTGCTCAACTAAATTTAGTGCATGCTGAAATAGCGCAGTTCCAAATTCCGGGCGTAAGGTTCGACATTCAAACTGAACGGGCTGCTATCCATGGATCCGCAGAGCCTTTTGTTCAAATCATGGATATATGGGCCCAGTTATTTGGGCGGCTTTTGCCGCACACAATTCTCGATAATGTCGGAATAAACTATTGGGCACATATAAAGCTTAAAGATTGGGCTCAAAGACAGAGGTTAGGCCGATTGCTCGCCCCAATTGAACCTTGGGGGGAATTTGGTCAGCAGCTAGAGAGTGAAGATAAGGAACTTGCCGGAGGGTTTTCTACTTTATCTATGAGAGCGGTAAACATACAGGTTAGTGCTTCTAGTGCGATTAATATCACCTTACAGCCATCTAACAAGTTAGCAGATCAGTCCGGAGTCTTTGTTTACATCAATCATCATTATGATTTCGATGAGAAGAAGCCTGCATCTGACTGGATCGAAACGGTTGTGGATGGATTCGATCCCGCAATAAAATATTCTCGCGATATTGTCACCCATTTTATCGAACTAGGTAGGTCGACATGAATGCTGTTGCTGAAAAGTTTAGAATTAGTGAAGCATTTCCTAATCCTGATAAAGACGTTGAGGCAGTTTCCTTCCAGTTGGACACTAAGGACTTGGCATTCTGGGACGCCGAAAACATTGCTCGGTCCGTCAAAAGATATAAGTTTCAACCAAGAACGACATTTTCGTATGAAAACAAAATTGACCCTACTGATATATCTAAAGTAGACAGTGAAGTAGATCAAGTATTAATATCTTTTCCAGCAGTGTTTTCTACTCGCTCCTATGGGGAAAAGGCGATCAACACTCTCCAAGAATGGGAGTGCGTAGTCCGTGAGATCGTGGATGATACTGTTTTTGCTGATGCAATTTCTGTCATAGATTCGAATTCTGAGCTCCAATTTTTAGAGATTCCTCTGTCGGATTTTTCACCTGATGACGCTCCGTTGTTAAGTGAGGGTGTCATATTTAGGCTGATCGTTGCCTTCACACGGCGAGCTAATGGTAGCAGTCATAGAGAATGCATAATTTACATACGAAAGATATTGCCCAGAGTGAAAGAAGACATTGAGGATATTGTGGATATGCTGACACTGGAGTTCCGCGATGCCACTACCTGCGAGCGATGAGATTGAAATATCCGTATTCTCGAAGGGTATTGGGGAGTGCATAGTATTACATCTTGGTAACGGTCATTGGGTGATCGTTGATTCATTTTTAAACGGGGACGTTCCGGTTGCTCAGGCTTATCTTGAACATTTAAAAGTCGACCCTGCTCAAGTCGATCTATTAGTTTTTACGCATTGGCATGATGATCACATCAAAGGCGCTGCGCTATTATCGAAATGGGCATCTTCCGCGAAGGTGGCGATGCCCCTCGTCATGTGTGGGGATGAATTTACCGGCTTTCTCAGACATCAAGCGTCGATAAGACCAGTCAAATATTCAAGCGGTGTTTCTGAGATGATCGCTGTGCTTAGGCAGCTCCATAGTACCCCCGCTCGTAGATATTTTGCTATGGCTAACCGCAACCTGCTAGTTGATAATGCGAACGGCTTCTGGGTCGAGGCTCTTTCGCCCTCCGATGAGGACATTGCGCTGTTTTTAGCGGAAATTGATCGGTGGCAAGCTACAGCGGGTCTCGACCGACGAGCAGCACGTCCACGTCGTAATGACACTTCGGTCGCAATTGTATGCGGTGCCAGAGATAAGCTTATTCTTTTGGGCGCGGATCTTGAGGTTCGGAGCCAGTTAAGTGGTTGGCAAGCTGTGCACGAGAATGCTTGGAACGGGAGAGGCGAGGCACTGTTTTTCAAAATACCACATCATGGATCCGTTACAGGGCACTATGAGGGAATATGGTTGGATTGCTTAAGAGATCAACCATTCGCCGTTCTTACTCCGTTTGGAAAGGGGCCAAAGAAGTTGCCGTCACCTGCGGACATTGAACGGATTTGTGAACTGACACCGCATGCCTACACTGCCAGTTTGGAATCTCTTCGCACTGCCGCGCGGCAGCATAATTCTGTCGAGCGGACGCTTCGGGAAGCAAGCATAAAACTATATCGTGAGGGTGCCCATGGACACATTCGATGCCGAAGCAAAGATGGTGAAGCTGCTTGGCGAGTTGAAGAATTTGGTACAGCGGCTAAGCTTAAATCGATAGCAGCTTAAAAGGGGTCACGATAGCACGCCCCTGGTTAAGTGTTTTATCACTTAGACCGCCCTCATCCAGCTTCGCCTAGGGGGCTTCGCCCCGAGGCTTCACATCCTTATCCCGTTCACGGGAGTAGGAGGGTTATTTTGCGGGTTCGAGTTTGGCTTTGGAGGCTTTGGCCACCCCTAACCCCTCCCGCTTGCGGGAGGGGGATTTGGATTTGGCGAGCATGTCCTTGAGATAACCGCCGGTGAAGCTGTGCGGGTTGGCGGCGACCTGCTCGGGCGTGCCTTCGGCGACGACCTCGCCGCCCTTGACGCCGCCCTCCGGCCCCAAGTCGAGGATGTAATCCGCCGTCTTGATGACGTCGAGGTTATGCTCGATCACGACCACCGTATTGCCCTGTTCGACGAGCGCCTGGAGCACGCCTAACAGCTTCCGCACGTCCTCGAAGTGGAGGCCGGTGGTGGGTTCGTCGAGGATGTAGAGCGTGCTGCCGGTGGCGCGGCGGCTGAGTTCCTTTGCCAGCTTGACGCGCTGCGCCTCGCCGCCCGACAGCGTCGTCGCCTGCTGGCCGACCTTGACGTAGCCGAGGCCGACCTCCGCCAGCATCGCCATCTTGTCGCGGATCGGGGGGACCGCCTTGAAGAATTCGACCGCGTCCTCGACGGTCATGTCGAGCACGTCGGCGATGCTGCGGCCCTTGAACTTCACCTCGAGCGTTTCGCGGTTGTAGCGTTTGCCGTGGCACGTCTCGCACGTCACATAGACGTCGGGCAGGAAGTGCATCTCGATATTGATCAGCCCGTCGCCGGTACAGGTTTCGCAGCGCCCACCCTTGACGTTGAAGCTGAAGCGACCGGGCCCGTAGCCGCGCGCCTTGCTTTCCGGCAGCCCGGCGAACCAGTCGCGGATCGGCTGGAAGGCGCCGGTGTAGGTGGCCGGGTTCGATCGCGGCGTGCGGCCGATCGGGCTCTGGTCGATGTCCACGACCTTGTCGAAATGCTCCAGGCCTTCGATCCGCTCGTGGGGG
>JBGSWW010000045.1:0-35665 GCA_041751735.1 Pyrinomonadaceae bacterium
CTTCTCATCGCCTTCTCCAAGGCGGTCCAGAGTTGTTCCTTCATAGCTTCTTTACTTCGAAGCTACCCTCTTTCAGCTCTGACCGCAGAAAGCGGACATATCATCTGCTACAACTACCGGACATATGATGTGCTAACTACACCCTGCAAAAATTCAGATTGACAACTCCTTTACCAAAATGCGAATCTATCCAATCAAATAAGTAAGTGCTTACTTACTTCGATAGGAGACTGATTGATCAAAGACTTTTTCAATTGTGAACATGGGGTGCGGATGAGCGGCGATGAGCGGCGGGAGCAGATACTCCGGGCCGCGGTTGAGCTGTTTTCGCGAAAGGGATTTAAGGGGACGACGACGAAGGAGATCGCGAACGCGTCGGGGGTGTCCGAGGCAATGGTGTTTCGTCACTTTGACTCTAAGGATGAACTTTATGCCGCGATCCTTCACAGCAAGGGTTGTGAGGACGGTGTAAACCGTTTTCCATGGGAGGGAAATGCAGTGCTCGCCGCTGCGATCGAACAAAGAGACGATTTCGCCGTATTTTACAATATCGCCCTCGCCGCCCTCGATAAGCATCATGCCGACGTCGGTTTCATGCGGCTTTTATTTTATTCGGCCCTCGAGGAGCACGAGTTGGCCGAGCGTTTTTTCAAGGAGTTTATCGAGCGCGTATATGAGTTTATCGGCGGCTACATAAAAACCCGACAAGGGGAAGGGGCGATGCGTGAGATCGAACCTCGAGTCGCCGTCCGCGCATTTATGGGAATGCTGATCCACCATTCGCTCAACAATATCCTTTGGGACAAGAAACGCGTCTTGCTCGACATTTCAAACGAGGAAGCCGCGAAAAATTTCGCTGAGATCCTGCTAAGGGGGATCCGTTCATAAGCGAACATACGATGATGAGAATTGAAAGATCATTGGTTGGTATAACACTGGCCCTTGCCTTAATTTCGGCAGGCTGCGGCGGTTCATCTGCCGTGTCGGTCAACGTCAACAATCAGCCGGTTACCGTCGATATCACGACTTCACAGGCGGTTGTACGGCAGATCCCGACCTATTTCGAGGCGACCGGTAATCTGGCCAGTGACGCGCAAACAGATGTAGCCGCGGCCGTCGGCGGCAAGATCGTCGAGGTAAATTTTGACGTTGGAAGTTATGTGACGAAAGGCAGCGTACTCGTTCGTCTGGATGACCGCGACGCCCGCTTGAGGATCGAACAGGCGCAGGCACAGGCCGAGCAGCAGAGGAAAGCGGTCGGCCAGGCTATCGCTGCACTCAGACAGGCGCAGATCCGGCTCAACGTAAAAGACGGCGAGACCTTTAATATCGAGACTTTCTCCCAGGTGAAATCTGTCAAAGCAAATCTGGAACTGGCTGAAAAAGAACTCGGCCGGGCGCAGCGGCTTTTCGACACCGGAGATGTTTCAAGAGCGATCCTTGATCAGCGCCGCGCGCAGCGTGACGCTCTTCTCGGCCAGCTTGATGAGGCGCGGTCTAATGCGGCCGTTGCAACCAAGGCCATTACGTCGGCCGAGGCGGCTGTCGCGTCGGCCCGTACTGCTGTCGCCACAGCCGAAACTCAGATAGAACAGGCAAAAAAATCGCTGACTGACACCGTGATCTACGCCCCGATCGGCGGCTATATTTCCGAACGTGTTGCCGATCTCGGGGAATTCATATCGCCAAACACCCCGAATTCCAAGGTCGCGACCATCATGCGGACCGGAACGTTGAGACTTAGGATCGACGTTCCCGAGCAGTCGATCGGGAAGGTGGCGGTTGGTCAGGGCATTTCGCTTCAGACGAGTGCTTACCCGGACCGGAATTTCGCAGGAACGGTCGCGCGGATACTTCCTAATGTTAATGTCACGGCAAGAACCTTAACGGTCGAGGCCGAGGTGGACAACGTTGACAACGTGCTCAAGCCCGGGCAATTTGCGACTGTGCGGATAACGCAGTCAGAACCTGAGAATGCGGTAATGGTCCCCGTATCGGCTATCAAGACCGAGGGTGATACGAACAAGGTATTTGTCGTCGAGGCCGGCGCCGCCCGCGAGCGTATCGTACAAACCGGGCTGCTCGAAAATGACATGATCCAGGTAAAGACCGGCGTTGCCGAGAATGAGGTCGTAGCCACGTCAGGGTTAGGGGAACTTTTCGATGGCGTCATGGTACGCCAAATGAACTAAAGAGTTATGCAAAGACTGGCTGAGATCTGTGTTAAGCGTCCTGTCTTCGCGACAATGTTGATCCTGTCGCTGGTCGTGGTTGGCGCGTTCTCATTCATGAGCCTCGGGCTCGATCTGTTTCCCAAGATCGATTTCCCGACGATCACTGTCACCGTTGTAAACCCCGGCGCTTCGCCGCAGGAGATCGAAACCGAGATCACTGAAAAGGTCGAGGAGGCGGTCAATACCATCAGCGGTATCGACGAGCTGCGCTCGACGTCGATCGAGGGTATCTCGCAGGTTTTCGTCCAGTTCATTCTTGAGAAGGACGTCAACGTCGCGGCGCAGGAGGTGGAAAACCGCGTTCAGACCGTAATTCCGAACCTGCCGACGACCGCCGAACAGCCGACTGTCCAAAAGCTGGATACGGATGCCGCACCCGTTCTAAGAATTACGATCTCCGCTCCGGCATCGCTTCGGGACGTGACTGAGGTCGCAAAGAATCAGGTAAAGGAACGCATTGAGTCGGTAAACGGCGTCGGACAGATCACGATCATCGGAGGGGCCGAGCGCCAGATAAATGTTTGGGTCGACCCGGACAAAATGCGTTCCTATAGCGTGACACCTGCCGAGGTTTCGGGAGCGCTTCGGATCCAGAATATGGAGTTCCCGAGCGGGAGGCTGGATCAGGGGCAGATCGAGACTAGCGTCAGAACCGTCGGAAAGATCCAGAAGGTCGAGCAGTTCAATGATGTCGTTGTCGCTACCCGCGGCGGTTATCAGGTCCGCGTCAAGGACCTCGGATATGTCGAGGACGGCTCGGAGGAGATCCGTTCGGAAGCTCGGCTAAATGGTCAGCCCGCGGTCACGCTGATCGTGTCGAAGCAATCGGGTCAGAACACTGTTGCCGTCGCACGAGATATCAAGGAACGCCTAGCCGAGATCGAGCCGACACTTCCCAGGAACTATCAAATGCGGATCATCGGCGATAACTCGATCTTTATCGAGAATGCGCTGCACGCGATCGAGGAGCATTTGATACTCGGGTCTATATTTGCCTCGATCGTAGTATTTCTATTTCTGTGGAGCTTCCGCTCTACGGTCATTGCTGCCCTCGCCATCCCGACGTCGATCATTTCGACATTCGCACTGATGTATGCGATGGGATATACGCTCAACTCGATCACGATGCTGTCACTGACGCTGATGGTCGGCATTGTGATCGACGATGCGATCGTTGTGCTTGAGAACATCTACCGGTTTATCGAAGAAAAGGGTATGAACCCCTTTCAAGCAGCCATTGAAGGCACAAGGGAGATCGGGCCGGCGGTAATGGCAACGACATTGTCACTAATGGCAGTGTTCGTCCCAATTGGCTTCATGCAGGGCATTATCGGTAAGTTCATGTCGAGCTTTGGACTGACCGCATCGTTTGCCGTTGGCGTTTCGCTGATCGTTTCGTTCACGCTGACGCCAATGCTTGCGGCCAGGATGATCAAGCAAAAGAAGGCGGCGGCTAAAAAAGAAACTGAAGATGCTCCGGCAACCGAAGTTATCCAGAAAGACGAAGAGAATAGTCACTACACCGGATGGTTCCGCCGGGTCGACGCCGTATATGCGAGCATGCTGAGGTTTTCGATGGCCCATCGCTGGGTGATCGTGACGCTATGCATACTCGTGTTCCTGAGTACGGTCCCTCTCTTCATGTTCGTCGGGAAGAACTTCCTGCCCGTGGATGATCAATCACAGTTCGAGGTCTCGGTGCGTGTGCCCGAGGGCTCGAGCCTCGCGGCATCATCGCAGATCTTTGAACGTATCGCGTCGGAGATCCGCAGAATGCCCGGCGTGACGGATACGCTCTCGACAGTCGGCGGCGGACAGCAGCAGGTCGTAAATGCGGGAACTATATACGTCAAGCTCTCGGATATCAGTGAGCGGCCGAAATCTCAGGAATTGATGATGGCCGACGCCCGAGAGATCCTGTCAAAATTCCCGTCGGACCTACGCACCGGTGTCCAACAGGTACAGGCTTTCTCGGGCGGTGGTTTCCGCAATGCTAACGTGCAGTTCCTGATCTCGGGCCCAGACCTCAAAAAGCTGGAGGAATACTCGGCACAGATACTCGAGAAGATGAAGTCGATCCCCGATGCCGTTGACGTCGACTCGACATTGATCAGCGGTAAGCCTGAGGTGCAGCTCGAGGTCGATCGCGAAACTGCGGCCGACCTGGGCGTCCGTGTCGGCGACGTATCGCAGGCCCTGAATACGCTGGTCGCGGGGCAAGAAGCGACGACATTCAATGCCGGGACAGACCAATACGAGGTCAGGGTCCGGGCGACTACGCCGTTCCGTGCAGACGTCGAGGGGCTAAAGCGGCTTATCGTGCCATCCTCGAAGCTGGGCTTGGTCACGCTGGATCGTGTGGTCAAGAGCGTCCCCGGTACCGGCCCGAGCTCGGTCGACCGTACGAATCGTCAGCGTCAGGTGACGCTGCTCGCAAATACACGCCCTGGCGGATCGGCGGCAAGCATCACCTCAGCTATCGACTCATACGTAAAGGAACTCAATCTTCCCATCGAATACAAGACGGGCTACGTTGGCCAGTCGAAGGAGATGGGCAAGGCGGCATTCTATTTCCTGCTCGCCTTTCTTCTTTCGTTCGTCTTTATGTATATCGTTCTGGCCGCCCAGTTTGAGTCGTTCATCCACCCGATAACGATCCTGCTGACGCTGCCTTTATCGGTTCCGTTTGGAATCGTGAGCCTGCTCGTTGCGGGTCAGACGGTGAACATATTCTCCGGTCTGGGATTGCTGCTTCTGTTTGGAGTGGTCAAGAAAAACGCGATCTTACAGATCGACCATACGAATCACCTAAGGGCGAGCGGCACGAGCCGGTACGACGCCATCATACAGGCCAATCGAGACCGCCTGCGGCCGATCCTGATGACGACCATCGCGTTAGTCGCCGGAATGATGCCCCTCGTTATGTCATCAGGGGCCGGATCCGGGACAAATCGCTCGATCGGCGTTCTGGTGGTGGGCGGACAAACCCTGTGTTTACTGCTGACACTGCTTGCGGTTCCCGTGTTCTATTCGCTTTTCGATGATCTGGCCGAATTGCGGTTATTTGGCCGTGCGAATCGGCTCGCGACGTGGATGTTTGGCGGCGTGAAACGGAGGCTCGCAGGTGCAACCGCATCGATACTGAGCAGGCATTGATTTTTATGCAGCGGCCTTTATACATTTTACTTTTATTCATTTTCGTTTTCGCTGCCGGGGCGAGGGCTCAAACCCCGACGCCTACGCCAACGCCGCAAAGCATCGATGCTCTGCCGCCTGTACCGGCTGTCGCTCCGGATTATAGATCGAACGACCGCGGCCTGCCTGATCTAGGGCGGATCGGTGTCGATCTCGCCAATCAGCGAACGCTATCGTTACGCGAGGCGATCGAGATCGCGCTTGAGAACAACCGTGATATCGAGGTGACTCGAAAGACTTTCACCATGGCCGAATTTGAGCTGCGGGCCGCTCGGGGTTTCTACCAGCCCCGGCTTGTTGGCCAGACGTACTATGACCGTTCCACAGTGCCGAACGTCAGCATCTTCAGTAATAATCAGACCACGACGCAAGGTTCGCTGGTAGCAAATGCGGGCATCCAGGGATTTGTTCCACAGTACGGAACGGTCTTTTCGGGGACATTCAACAACCAACGTCTGACGACGGATAATCCCATATCGATACTCAGTCCCCAGCTCAATTCGAATCTCGGGTTTTCGGTTACGCAGCCGCTGTTTCGCGGGCGCAAGTTTGACCAGCCCCGTCGTACGATCGAGATAGCGAAGCGGAATATCGATTTGACGAACACACAGTTCAGGCAGCGGTCGATCGAGGTCGTTGCCGGTGTGCAGCGTGCATACTGGGATCTCACATTTGCCTTGCGAAATCTACAGGTCCAGCGTGACGGTGTCCGGGATGCCCAGTCACAATTGCAGCACAATCGCCGCCTGGTTGAAGAGGGCCAGCTTGCGCCGATCGATATCGTTGCTGCTGAAACGCAGGTGGCGAATTTCGAACAGGCAGTTTTTGAGGCCCTGAACATCGTCAATCAGGCAGAAAACGTATTGAAGAATCTGATATCGCCGAACCGGCGTGATCCTCTCTGGGCCCAGGCACTTACGCCGGTCGAACCAGTCGAAGCTGCGGTGCCGGACAAGACGCTATCAGAGGCGATGGAAGCGGCGATCGATAACCGCCCCGAACTAGAGATCAACCGGGCACAGAAGGACATCAACGCGATCGACCAGCGTCTTTACAGGGATCAGCAAAAGCCGCAGATAGATTTTGTCGCCAGCTATAATGCCTCGGGGATCGGCGGCAGCCAGAATCCGAATTTCAGCCCCAACTTTCCGACGCCGTGTACTACGGATCCAACGTCGCCGGCGTGCCAGCAGCAGCAGGCAAATCTTGCACTCCTGACCGGTAATCCGCTGAGCGGGGTTTTCTCTAACCGTTATCCCGTGATCAGGTTTGGCGTGAATTTTAACCTCCCGCTCTTCGGCGATAAGACCGCGAAGGCCCAACTCGGCCGATCGCTGGTCGAGGCCGAACGGATCGAAACGCAGCGCGAGCAGATCGAGCAAGGCATCCAGGTCGAAGTGCGAAATGCTATGCAGGCGATCCGAACGGCGCAGGCTCGGCTCAGATCGGCAGCGATCGCTCGGGAGAACACCACTCTGCAGTACGAGTCGGAACAAAGAAAGCTCGACGAGGGCCAGTCCGACATATACAAGGTGTTGGAAAGGCAAACCGCTCTCACCGTGGCTCGTAGCAATGAGCTGCGGGCCCGAACAGAACTAAACAAAGCAATTGCAGATCTGCAGCGTGCAACCGGTACCACGCTGGCTGACAACAGCGTTGAAGCCAGGCTCAAATAATGAAGGCGGTTTACATCAGTGAGTTCGGCGACAATTTCGAGCACCTCGAGCTGCTCGAGATGCCTGATCCTGGCGAACCGGCACCGAATGAGGTGCTCGTTCGAGTGCATGCCGCAGGGGTCAACCGTGCCGATCTGCTTCAGGCCAAAGGCCTTTATCCACCACCGGCCGGATATTCACCCAATGTTCCCGGCCTGGAATCTGCCGGTGAGATCGTTTCCACAGGAAGCGATGTAACAGCCTGGGATGTTGGCCAGCGCGTTTGCGGGATCACCGCGGGCGAAGCCCAGGGTGAATTACTGCGTATAGATCAACGCCTTCTTATCAGGATCCCGGATCGCCTCAGGTACGCAGAAGCGGCTGCGATACCGGAAGCATTCATAACAGCCCATGACGCCGTATTCACTCAAGGCGGCCTGACAGCGGGCGATACCTTGCTGGTCCATGCTGTTGGCTCCAGTGTCGGCCTCGCAGCGCTGCAAATGGCGAAGTTCCGCGGTGCAACCGTTATTGGGACTTCGCGAACATCGGCAAAGCTTGAAAAATGCCGCGATCTCGGATTAGACCACGCGATCGAGGTTAAGGAGATCGCTGAACTGGCACCGTCCGTGCTGGAGCGGTCAGGCGGCCGGGGTGCGGATGTGATCCTCGATCTCGTCGGTGCGGCTTATTTCCAACAGAATATGGCGTGTCTGGCAGTAAGAGGCCGTCTGCTCCTGGTAGGGCTTACATCCGGAAACAAAGCCGAATTCAACCTCGGCGTGGCGCTTCAGAAAAGGGCGAAGATAATCGGAACTGTCTTGCGCCCACGCACCGTGGAAGAAAAGGCAGTTGCCACACGCAATTTCGTTAATGAATTGATGCCTGCCATCGAAGCGGGAACAATCAAGCCGAATCTCGATCGGGTTTTTCTGGCAAACGATGCAGCCTCGGCTTACAAATACGTCGCTTCAAATGAGAATTTCGGTAAGGTCGTACTCGATTTTAGCGTCTGATGCGTTCGGCGGCCTCGTCAGTGACGATACATAGGCCCGCAACCCCACGATACTCCAGGTCCTCCATCAGTGCCGAAGCCTGATTATACGACAACCCGCCGGCCTCCAGCTTATCGAACGACACCACTGACCAGCGGGGCTGATCGAGCTCGCTGAGGATCAACGGGGCCGACCTTTCCGAATGTTGCTCCGACTCGTCCTCACCGGCAAATATATCGAAAAAATCTTCTCGCTGCCTGGCCGCGACCCTCTTGCTGAGGTGTAAAACGCCCGGCCGCATTTCCTGGATCTTCATAAACTCCCCCGCGAACTCAAAATTATCATATGGCTGGCGGTCTGTAAATCCTTTTTTTCGCGACACTTATCGGCGCACAGCAAGTTGACCGCGGAATTGCTAGAATGAATTCGTGTCAATGCTCTATCGAGAAACGATTTTCATGACCGGATTTCCCGGTTTCATTGCAACCCGCCTGGTGGAACGCCTCGCCGCCTCAGAAACCCAGTTTTACCTGCTAGTCCAGCCCGACTTTGTGGATCGCGCAATGGAGGAGATCGAGCAGATCGCCGACTTTACCAGAACACCGCTCGAGAATTTCGTGCTGGTCGAGGGTGACATAACGCTGCCGAATCTCGGTATCTCTGAAACTGACCTCGACACCATTCGATTTGAGACTACGGACGTGTTTCATTTGGCTGCGGCCTATGACCTGGCCGTGCCGAAGGACGCAGCTTATTCGGTCAATCTCGAGGGCACGCGAAACGTCAATGAGCTTGTCTCAACGATCAAGGACCTTCGCCGGTATAACTACGTTTCGACCTGCTATGTAGCCGGCAAACGGGAGGGCCGCATCCTCGAATCCGATCTGGAACACCAAGCCGGATTTCGCAATTTTTACGAAGAAACGAAATACCTCGCCGAGCTGGAGGTCGAAAAGCTGAAGGCCCGGCTTGCCGTAACGATCTACCGTCCCGCTGTCGTCGTGGGCGACTCGGTTACGGGCGAGACCATGAAGTACGACGGGATCTATTACCTCATCAACTATCTGCGAAAAGCTCCCTTCGTGCTTCGCGTCGTTAACGTAGGCAACCAGGATGTCCGGCTCAATCTCGTACCGGTCGATTTTGTGGTCGATGCGATCGCGGCACTCAGCAAGGACAAGCGGGCCGTCGGCAAGACGATCGCGCTCGCCGACCCTTCGCCATTGACAACGGCCGAGCTCTTCGACGTGATCGCAATGGAACTAACCGGCCGTAAGTCCGAATTTACGCCGCCGCCCAAACTGGTCGAGTGGTCGCTCAAGAAAAACATCTCACCACGCCTCACGGGCCTGCCGGCCCACGCCGTGCCGTATTTTTTCTTTTCCCAAACCTACGATACCGCCGTAGCCTCCGATCTACTTGCCAGGCATCAGATCGCCTGCCCTACATTCGATAAATACGCAGGGAATCTGCTCGATTTTGTCGAAGAGAATCCGGAGCTATGATCTGGTTGATGTGATCCCTACTATCACCTTCACGACTAAATTTGGCGTGATGCATTTGGCTAAAAAGCATTGGCGTTCAAAGTGTGGAAGCATACATAAAAACGAGTTGCAACGAAGTAACCTAGGACAAGTCTTGAATCAAGGCTAAGCGCGTTAAATAAGAGTTGGTCATTTTTCCAACTCGCATTTCAGGAAAAATTACTTGGGTGCGAATCCGCGGAGCGAGCGGGAAAATCTATTCATCCGACACTTGCTCAGTCTTTCAGGAACCCCAAATTTTTGAAGCTCTCACAGGTAAATTTAGAGGAGAAAAAACAATGACAACTAGAATTTTTCTGAGCATCTCACTCGTTTTTACGATTGCCGCGAACGTTTTTTCCGCTGTCGGCACCGCGCCTAATCTAGGGGCCGCGGGAAGTTTTGCCGTATTGGCCGGCACGACCGTCACCAACATCGGTGACACCCAAGTGGTCGGAGATGTTGGGGTTAGCCCTGGAACTGCAATCGAGGGGCTAACATCTGGAATGGTTGTGGGCACTATTTACGCTGGAGGTGCTGTACCCGCTCAAGCCCAGGCCAACGCTCTTGCGGCTTATAACGATCTGGTAGGTCAGGCCTGCGATACCGTACTTTCAGGACAGGATCTTGGCGGGCTGACTTTGACGCCGGGTGTTTATTGCTTCAGCGGTTCAGCCCAGCTAACCGGGACGCTTACGCTCAATGCGTTAGGTGATCCCAATGCCGTTTTCATTTTTAAAATAGGGAGCACTTTGACGACCGCCAGCAATTCGTCGGTTCTGTTGATCAATAGCGCAAATTCCTGCAACGTGTTTTTTCAGGTCGGCAGCTCGACAACCCTTGGTACGGATTCGGCATTTTACGGAAACATACTTGCGAGGGCCAGCATTACATTAAATTCCCGCGCACGTCTCAATGGACGAGCTTTGGCGTTAGATGGTGCGGTCACCATGGATACCAACAGCATTACCAATGTATGTGCACTAGGGACAACGTCGGCTTCAGTATCGATTTCAGGGCGAGTGTTGAACACAGCAGGGCGAGGCGTTCGCGATGTTAAGGTCTGGATGACCGATTCTCAAGGCATCCAACGCACGGTTATCACAAACTCGCTTGGCTATTACGCTTTTGAGGATGTCGAGGCAGGCGATCTATATATCCTGGGGGCTGTTTCTAAAAGGTATCGTTTTGAACCACGTTCGGTATCTGCGACGGACAACGTATCAAATTTCGACTTTTTAGCGCTGGAGTAAGAGGTTATTTCGAGCCAGATGATCAGCAAAACGTAAGAGCTAAGGTGATGGTGGCATTCAGGTCACGCTCCCACGATCGATACCCGCTCAAGCGGCATTACTGCGGCAATCATTCGCCGGCAGAACTAGGGCCTCGCCTCCTTAGAATATTCAGGATCGCGACGTAGTAAGATGGTCGTATCTAAGGGGATGCATATGAGAGTTGGCGATCTCTTACCCGCGAACCTGCAGCTGACCCCCTACCTCCATCGATAATAAACAGGTCCTCAATAGCTTCTTGAGCGGAGGACCTGTTGCTGCATTTTCCAGATGTGAGTTAAATCGAGTATAATCCAGGCTGAATTGTAGACAGGTATCGTCACTCTCTTCCAAACCAAAACTCCAGTTCTTGGGGCAATGGCCGTACGTTCGTAGAAGCAATCGAAACTCTTAAAGTGAGGTATTCAATGAAGCTAAGTTTTGAAAAGTATTTTCTAGCTACCGCAGTTGGCCTGCTCCTGCCTGTTCTGGTAAGGGCCCAGGAACAAGGTCTTGACGAAAGGATCGATGCGTCATTCAAGCCTATCGCTGACTGGTGGGAATGGCTGGTGTTCTTTCCGATGCCTCTTCCGGCGCCGTTAAATCTTCCGATAGTTCTTTACTTGCTGATCGGCGGGGCCGTCTTTTTTACTCTAAGTTTCGGTTTTGTCAATTTGCGCCGATTTCCTCTCGCCATTCAAGTGGTCCGGGGAAAGTTCGACGCTATCGAGCTGGGGGCAGGGCACACTGAGAGTCACGCAATGCCTGCCGAGGTCGAGATCACTGAAGAGGGCGACGTCATGCGCACGATACGTGACGAGTCGCAGCATGGTGAGGTAAGCCACTTTCAGGCGCTGACTGCTGCGGTGTCGGGCACCGTCGGGCTCGGCAACATAGCCGGTGTCGCTATCGCTATAGGCATCGGGGGCCCCGGCGCGACGTTCTGGATGATCGTCGCCGGTCTTCTTGGTATGTCCTCAAAATTCGTTGAGTGTACCCTCGGTGTTAAATACCGTGATATTGACAAGGATGGGGTCGTCCACGGCGGTCCGATGTATTACCTTTCGCGTGGCTTCAACGAGCTTAAAATGGGCGGGTTTGGTAAGGTGCTGGCTATCATTTTCGCTGTTTTCTGCGTCGGAGGCTCATTCGGCGGAGGAAATGCATTTCAGGCGAATCAGGCGACTTCACAGATCACCACAATGTTGGGGATTGGCACCGGCGGCGCCGCCCGAACTTTGATCGGGATCATAATGGCGGCACTTGTCGCGGTAGTGATCATTGGTGGTATCAAGAGGATCGCGAGCGTGACCGAAAAATTAGTTCCGTTGATGGCGGTCATATATATCATTGCTTCTTTGATAATCATTTTCGCTCATTTTTCAGAGATCCCGGCGGCGATCGGCCAAATATTTGCGGGTGCGTTTACCCCGACGGCTGCGGTCGGAGGCATCGCCGGTGTAATAATTCAGGGCTTTAGGCGTGCTGCCTTCTCAAACGAAGCGGGGGCGGGTTCCGCGGCTATCGCCCATTCGGCGGTACGCACCAAGTACCCTGCCAGCGAGGGACTGGTTGCACTGCTCGAGCCGTTCATCGACACCGTGGTGATCTGCACTATGACCGCGATCGTGATCGTTCTTTTCAACATGGACGGATTCTTCCAATATGGTGGAGTCAATGGGAATGTGATGATCGGCGATACGGTTGTAAATGGCGTCGATCTAACCGCCCGTGCGTACAATGATGTTCTGCCGGGCTTCAACGCCGTACTGACCGTTGCGATCGTACTGTTCGCATTCTCGACGATGATCTCGTGGTCATATTATGGCCTGCAGTCATGGAAGTACCTTTTCGGTAGATCCAGGGCGGCGGACCTCTCATTTAAGGTCCTTTTTTGCCTCTTCGTCGTTATCGGCGCTGCTGCATCGCTTGGTTCCGTGCTCGCGTTTTCCGATGCCATGATCCTCGCGATGGTGTTCCCAAATATGGTCGGGCTGCTGTTCCTTTTCCCTAAGGTCAGGCAAGAGCTTAACCGTTATCTGCAGGCGATCGGAAGATCCTGATCACAAGATTCCGTCACATCCAAATTTTGATTTTTTGGGCCTCGATCTGAGGCCCAATTTTTTTATTCCATTTGGCTATTAACCCAATTCATAACTTGACTTTACGTCCAATAGGCACAGAATAGGTTGTCATTGAAATTCAAGGAGCGTCCGCGGGCCAGCGGCCTGCAATAGATCAAGAAAACAATACCGTCGGGGAGTAAAGATCATGTCGTTATTTTCTACTAAACCGATTTCCAGAATAGTTGCCGAAGCACAGGAAACCGGCACGCATACGTTAAAGAAAACACTGAGCGCTCTGGACCTTACTATGCTCGGTGTCGGTGCCATTATAGGCACCGGCATTTTTGTTTTAACGGGTCAGGCGGCCGGTAAACATGCTGGTCCGGCCGTTATTATTTCGATGGTCATAGCGGGTATCGTAAGCGCGTTTGCCGCTTTGTGTTATTCCGAGTTTGCCGCGAGCGTGCCGATCTCGGGTTCAGCGTATGCCTACGGATACGGGACGCTTGGCGAATTTGTCGCATGGATAATCGGCTGGGACCTGATACTAGAATATGCTTTTGGCGCGGCCACCGTTGCCGTAGGATGGTCGGGGTATGCCGTAAGTTTACTAAAGGACCTCGGCATTAATTTTCCTGTGACCTTGAGCTCCGCCCCGGGCAATAAGTTTATATATGTGTCCGATGCTGTTGCAAAGCAGCTGACGAACGTCCGGATCGGTGAAACTACCCTAACACCTGTCGAGGGATACAACGCGTTTAGCGACGCCCTCGCCCAGGGCATAACGCAAGCGGGTGGAACGCCGGCGATCGAAACGGCTATCTTTAATCTGCCGGCGGCCCTCATCGCGGTTGCGGTGACGTTCCTCCTTATCCGCGGAATTAAAGAATCGGCCAGTTTCAATTCGATCATCGTCGTCGTCAAGGTTTTGGTCGTTGTGCTGTTCATCGTCGCAGCAGTCGGTTATGTGAATCCGAGCAATCTGGGAATCGGTTGCGGTGCGGGCGATCCGGGCTGTGCGACGTTTATGCCTTTCGGCTTTAGCGGGGTAGTCACTGGTGCGGCCGTTATATTCTTCGCCTATATCGGATTTGACGCTGTTTCGACCGCGGCGCAGGAAGCAAAGAATCCACAGCGGGACATGCCTATAGGCATCCTCGGAAGTCTGGCGATTTGTACCGTTTTATATATATTAGTCGCCGGTATCATGGTCGGCGTCGTCGATTATAAACTGCTGACAAACGCTGCCGCACCGATCGCCGTAGCAATCGATTCGGCGCTCCAGCAGGCTCAGGGTACGACGATGGGTACGATCCTTCAGGTTTTCCCGATGATCATTAAGGTGGGTGCGGTGCTTGGCCTTAGCTCGACGATGGTCGTCATGGTTATGGGCCAACCGCGTGTATTTTACTCAATGTCGAAAGATGGACTGCTCCCCGCATGGGCGGCAAAGATCCATCCTAAATTCCAGACGCCGCATATAACGACAGCGATCACCGGTGTGATCGTGGCTATTCTCGCGGGATTTGTTCCTATCAGTTTGCTCGGAGAACTGGTGAGTATCGGAACGCTCTTTGCGTTTGTCATTGTCGGCGTAGGTATCATCATACTACGGTCTTCAAACCCAGCCCTGCATCGGCCATTCAAGGTTCCGCTTTCACCGTTTATCCCGATTGCAACGGTCGTGTCAGCGGCCTACTTGATGAATAGTTTGCCGATCGATACATGGATCCGGCTGATCGTCTGGATGTCGATAGGGCTCGTGATCTACTTTGCTTACAGTTATAACCACAGCAAATTGGGCATCGAGGAAGAACGCGGCGGAGATGAAACGGAATCGACTTACAAGCCTCCTATTGCGGCCATGCTCGCTATCGTTCTTGCCATGGCACTAACTGTCTGGCAGGTTTGGGGCATGGTATGGATCGAGATGGCTGTACGGCTCTTTGCCTGGGTCATTACGGGGGTCCTGGTCCTCGTCCTGATGTACGGAAAGGGCGACCGCAACGCAGCGAGAAACGCACCGACCCGCAATCTGGGTCTGGCTCTCACGGTTGCCAATCTTGCGGTTTGGATCGGCATCACTTACTGGTTCTTCGTCCATTACGCTGAGCTTCATACCAAATAGCGTAAACAGGGCTCGTGTGAAAATAAAAAGGCGGAGAGTATTAGTTTACCCTCCGCCTTTCGTCTAATTACAGAGTCGCCAGTTATTGCATGGTGACCGTCGGATCAAGATCCGGTGTCGGCGGTTCGATCTTTTCCAGAGCCTCTTTATAGATCTTAATGCTGCCGGCGGCTTCGAGCTTTTGCTTGGCGTCCGCAATGTATTCGACAAATAGATCCGTTCGTTTCTTGCTGAGCATTTCCTGGATCAGCACACTGCGTTGCTTTGCAAAGTCGGCCGGATCAGCGTCCTGGCGATTAGTTACACTAACCACGACCCAGTTGTCACCTATCTTAAGAGGCGTCTTGCTCACTTCTCCTGACCTTAGCCCGTAGATAACATTTTCAAGAGCTTCGCTTGTGCCGGCCGCGGGTCCCTCGCCTAGAGGTGAGCCCAGAACAAAATTCTTTTGTTCTTTGGCCGTCAACCCGTTGGCCGCCGCCGCAGCACCTAACGCTCCGGCAGACGCGGCGTTCTCCGCTATTTGCGTCGCGATCTTTTCGACGTCCGCACGGGCATTAGCGGTCGCGACGATCTCGCGGATCCTCTCGCGGACCTCTGCAAACTCTGCGTCTCTCGGTTCTTTGATATCCACGAGCATCGGTATTGCAAACCCATTCTGGATAGGTGTTTTTTCGCCGACATCGTTCACAGCCTGAAGAGGTGCGATACCTTCTTCAAACTGGGGAGATATACCAATGTTCGGCACGTCGGCACCGGGTCTGAGGTAATCGGTTTCGCGGACCATTTCCGCAACGTTCATATTAGCCTGGCCTGCAAAAGCCTGTGCCGTCTTCATCGGATCTTTAGTTTCTTTCAATGAATCGGCCACCTTCTGAGCGAGTTCAGCGGCGACGGCGTAAGCGCGACGATTGCGCAAGCCAGCCTCGATCTCTTTCTTTGCTAATTCGTATGTTTTCGGGACCGCTTCTCCACGGCGAAGGATAAATATTCGGCTCTGATACGTAATGGGTTCGGAGACTTCACCCGGCTTCATTGTCAATAGCCGCTGATAAGGATCCTCAGGATTATTGGGATTTTCCCGAACCGGACCGCTTAGCTTGCCGCCGTTAGGGGCCGTAGCCGGATTTTCAGAATGTCCCTTGGCTATCGTCGCGAACGCCTCTTCTGACACTGTCGGACCATCCTTTCGTAATTGCTGAAGCAATTCCGTCGCCTTTGCCCGAACCTGCGGCTCAAACTCCGGTTTTGGTAGCCGCAGGACCAACTCCTGGCCGAGGACCCCGGCGATCTTCTTGTCCGCGGGCAGCGCATCAAACTCCGTCTTAAGGTCAGCATCGGATATTTGCATCTTTTCGCCGATCTTGCTTGTATTTACAAATACGTACTTGATCTTCTTTTGAGGCACACCGATAAAAAAACCTGATTTGTTTGCTTCGAAATAACTCTTGAGTTCCTCTTCGGTAGGCGTGATCTTTTTCGCCAGCTCCGCTGCGTTGACCGTTACATAATTGACATCGAATTTCGCGTTCTTTCTCTGAAAGTCGTTGAGTGCCTCTTCTTCCGATACGGTCACGCCGGCCGTGATATAAGCCTCAAGTTTCTTGGTACTGAGATCGTTTCTTATGCTTTGTTCGAACGTGGAGACGCTGCCGAATTGCTCGGTTACATTCATCTCATATGCAGACTGGTTGAAAGGTTTTCCATCAGTCGACCACTGTCTGCGGATCTCAGCCGCTACTTCCGCATCGCTCGCCACCAGTCCGAGACGTTCTGCCTCGACCCTTGAAATACGGCTGTTTATCAAACTGGTGAGCATCATTTTAGCGGGAACCGCTTGTCCCTGGCTAAACTGGGTGTAGTTCTCCTGTTGCCGGACGAGTTCGCCGATCGATATGTTGTGTCCGGATACTGATGCGACGGTCTCGGAGCTCTGCGAAAGATTCGCAGAGACTGTGTTGCTCGCGGGAGTATAAAAGAACACAAGACTTGCGACCATCAATATCGCAAATAACAGAAGCACAAAATTTCGGGTCTTCTCGAGACGTTTAAATAGCGTTAACATCGAATATTACCTTTCTTGGTTGAAGTAGAGAATTGAATGTCCGAAGGGACAAACCGTAATTCTAACAAAATCCTGACACTAAAACCACCAAAACTAAAGGCGAGTAAAGCGTCGTGTTCGTGACTTTCATTTGATGACCGTCTATATGGCTAAGATGCAAAGCGAAATTGGGTGCCCCTGCCCGACCGTAGCTCCACCGCGGCCCAGAGGACTATATCCCACCATTCAAGCGGCCTTTTCAATGCCGTACCTGGCCAGTTTCAGATACAATCCGCGGCGTGTGAGCCCTAGTTCATTGGAAACGCGAGAGATATTCCAATTGTGGCGGGAAAGAGCGTTTTTGATCAGCTGCATTTCGAGCTCGGAGACAGCGGACTCCAGCGTGCCGCCGGTCGTGATATTCGCGAAAGGTGTAATAGCACCGTCGTACGATGCGATCGGCGTCACGTTGGATCCCATGCTGAACGGCGTCAATGGGCGCGCCGCGCGTTTCAATTCCGGCGAAAGGTGATCCGGTGTAACGACCTCATTGTCGACGGCCCTGGCTATGACACGCTGGATCTCGTTACAAAGCTGGCGGACGTTCCCTTCCCAATTACAAACCATCAGCATATCGACAGTCTGAGGCGTGAACGTAATATTGGTTTTGCCGAAGCGGGCCGAATAATGGTTGATGTAGTAATTGACTATTGGAGGTATTTCGGAGCGGCGCTCTCGTAAAGGTGGTACGCGAAGGCGGATCACATTCAGGCGGTAATAGAGGTCCTCGCGAAATGAGCCGTCAGCGACTTTTTCTTCGAGCGGCATATTGGTCGCGGCGATGATGCGTACGTCCACCTTCAAAGGTTTCTTCTCACCCAAGGGCTGGATCTCGCCCTCCTGCAAAAATCGAAGCAGTTTCGGCTGAACATCGATCGGCAGGTCGCCTACTTCGTCCAAAAACAAAGTACCGCCATCCGCCGTGCGGATCGTTCCCGGCGAATCCTGTACGGCTCCCGTAAAAGCGCCTTTTTTGTACCCAAAAAGATGGCCCTCGGCGAGCTCCTTAGGGACGGCAGTGCAGTTGAAGGGGACAAAGATCTGGTCCTTTCGGTTCGAAAGCGTATGTATTGCCCTGGATACCAACTCCTTACCCGTTCCGGATTCCCCAGTGACAAGCACGGTCACGTCCGATGAGCGGATCTTATGCACTTCTTCAACGAGGGCGGTCATCGCGGGTGACGAATGGATGAACCCGGGCATCAGGCTCGTCGATGTGTATGGGCTAAGGTCTCGTTCCGTCGGAGTTGACCGGTCTTTTTCCCGGAGAGCGACCACATCCATTCCCAGCTCGACTACGCGGAGCAACGGCGCGATCGACGTGTCGTCATTCAGAGAAGCTCCGGAGATCGGGCTAAGAACGAGTAAGGCCGGTGCGGCGGCTGACGATCCGCGAAGTGGGAAGACCGCAATATTCTTCGTCCGGGTGAATGTCTTTTCATCGCCGGAGTCCTGCGCCTCGCCGAGCTTTCTAACAAGCTCGTTGCTTTCCTGCGGCGAATACCCGTGCGTTATAAATGGCCATAGCTGCTTTTGGTCGTTGTATTCCGCGATGAGTATTTTTTTCGCATTGCTCTCTTGCTGGAGAACCGCGACAAGCTCGCGAAATAGCAGTTCGCGTGAGGCGGTCGCCTCGGCCAGGCGAACGGTGAGGAGCTGTGAAACAACCGAATTAAATCGTTTTTCGGAACGGTTGCTTTCGCCTTTGGCAAGCATTGTTTCGACACGTTCCAGCTCCTTCTTAGCGCGATCGCAGTACGACCTCAATTCAAGTTTTCGAAATATTTCCGCGGCCGACGTAAGGTGCCGTTTGGCGCGTGCGGTGTTGCGGACCTCGAGATTCGAGCCGACCAAAAAATGCATAAGGCCAGTGTGATAAACATCCTCCGCGGCCTCAAAGATCGTCAACGCACGACTGAAATGGTGGATCGCGAGCTCCTGGTCCTCCTCAGCAAGGGCCGAAAGCCCACGTATCCGCTGAATATTCCCAAGGACAAAAAAATCTGCATGCGGATCGCTTTCCTCTATCACCCGTAAGGACGCCTCGCATTCCTCGAGGGCTCCCTGCTGGAGCAAGCTTTCGGCCAGTACGAGACCGGCCATGTTTCCATAATGCTTGTCCCCGATGTCCTGCGAAAGCTGTATGGTCTCGCGAGCCTTCTTTACAGCGCTCTTGAACTTGCCCTGTGCTAGGTAACAGCGTGCGAGCATCCGCTTCGACTGGACCGCATACCAGTCGTGCTTTCGCTCTTCGGCAAAATCGACTGCTTTGTTTAGGAGATCTTCTGCTTCATCGAGTTCGCCGCGGAGAAGTTTTAGTTCGCCGAGGGATTCGTAAATACCAGCAACATGGACGTAATTCTCACGCTGAGCGATCTCGAGTGCCCGCTCGATCATTTGCTGGGCACGCGGCCATTCGCCTATAAGCACCAGATGAAGGCCGAGATTGTTATACGCAATGACCTTGGTCAGCGCATGCTCGGTTTGATCGAAGAAATGGATCGACTTCTCGAGACATTGAATTCCGTCTTTCGGGCGGCGAAGAAACCAGTATGCCCCGGATAGATCCGTATAAAGCCTTCCGAGCATGAAGGGTGCCGAATTCGCACCGATGATATTGATGCCAAGCTCGAAGCTCTCGATCGACTTCTCGCTGTTACCTTCCTGATGATAGCTGTTCGCTATCTCACGGTAGGCCTCGGCCATTCCGAGCCAGTTGCCTTGGTCGCGAAAATGATCAAGCGCCTTCTGGGCGTAATCGCGGCATATTGGAAATTCGGCAAGCTTGCGGTAGACGCGTGCGAGTGCGATGTCTATACTCCCAAAAAGCTGAGTGAGCTCTGCGGCCTCGGCCTTTTCATGCGACTCCTTGAGCAGCGTGACGGCCTTCGGCATGTCGCCCATATTGTTAAAGGCGATGGCAAGCTGGGTCGTTACTTTGACCTGTGTCTCGAGGCGGAGAGATGAAAGGTCCTCGGTCTCAGTAAAGGTCTGAATGGTCTCTAGTGATTCCTTATAACGGCCAGCCGTCTCGAGGGTGAATGACAACAGCCGCTTTAGATTTGCGAGATCGTCTGCCACATGTTGGAAATCATTGATCGTATTTACGAGGATCCGTTCGGCTTCGCCGGACAGACCCTCTCGCAGTTTCTGGCCGACACTGCGAAACAGAGCGTCGATATTCTCGTGTGAGATGCTCCGTCCAGCTCGCGCGGCGGCAGGGCGTCCAGATGGCGAGAGTTTTATTGCCGAGTTTTTCTTCATTTTCCGGTAGCACACAAAACGACCAATCATCGCCCGGTTTCAGCACCGTGGCGAGGCGGAAGACGTCAGATTGCATACTAAGTAAACAGCGCAACTGAAATTTAACAAAAAACTGCCCGCACGTCTATAATTTTCTTTATGGCCGATCTTCCGGACATCGACGCTGCCGGCGACGTATTAACAGAAAGCGAAACAAAGCTCGAAAAGCCGAAGCTTTTTAAGGTCATATTGCATAACGATGATTTCACGACGATGGAGTTTGTAGTCTTCGTTCTGCAGTACGTCTTTAACCGCGAGGACATCGACGCCTTCACCATCATGCTCAAGGTCCACAACGAAGGCCTCGGCATCGCCGGTATCTATCCATACGAGATCGCGAACATGAAAGCCGAAAAGGCAATGAACCTCGCAAAGGCAAGGGAGTATCCTCTGTTGTGTACGGTGGAGGAGGAATAGGGAGGTCAGAATGAGCCCTACGATCTTTCGTCGCGGCCCTCACCGATTTTTCTTTTATAGTAACGAGGGATCCGAACCACCTCATATCATGTGCGTGGATCCGAAGGCGAAGCAAAATTCTGGCTTACCCCGGTCAGTCTAGCGTATAATTATGGTTACCGAGGTCATGAGCTTCGGCAGATTGAAAGGCTAGTCTTCGATGGTAGAAGCATTTTGTTAGACGCTTGGAATGAATATTTCGATATTAAGTATAGATGTTGCCGTGCCGGTTTATACTCCGAGCTCGGCAGTTGCTGTTTCGGTAGGATTTGCTGATGAGATGATGCACGTCAGGCTGGCCGATGGGCGCATCATCAGCGTTCCCATCGTGTGGTTTCCGCGTTTGAGCGCAGCGTCGGAAATTGATCGCGAGAATTATGAGATCGGCCCCTCAGGAAGCGGTATTCATTGGCCGGAAATTGATGAAGATCTTTCAGTCGCGGGACTGATGGCCGGGGTTGATCTTCGGGCCGCGTAAAAACGATGCTTTGATCAAATTATTTACCTTTTAACCTATATTTCTTTCCGTCCTTTCGGAAAGAGCCAACCCTCGTTAACGAGAAGTCCCAAGCCGAACAGCGGTGCGGGACTTTTTCAATTGGCTAAATTAGATTATGAGCGTGCTACATTTATACTTTTATACACAATGAGTGAACCGATAGATTTAAAAAAGACAGTTAACCTGCCCCGTACCGATTTCTCGCAAAAAGCGAATCTGGGGCAGAGCGAGCCTGCCCGTTTGAAAAAATGGACAGAGATGGGGCTGTATAACAAGGTGATGGAGGCGCGGACGGGCCGCGACAAGTTTGTCCTTCACGACGGCCCGCCGTATGCGAACGCGGACATTCACATCGGGACGGCACTTAACAAGGTTCTCAAGGATTTCGTCGTGAAAACCCGGTCGATGATGGGCTACGACGCGCCGTACGTGCCCGGGTATGACTGTCACGGGCTGCCGATCGAGACTATCGTCGAGAAAAAGCTGGCTGAGAAAGGCAAGAACAAGGCAGACCTGCCGGTCGCGACCTTTAGACGAATCTGCCGCGAACACGCTTCGACGGCGATGACCAACCAGACTCGCGACTTTCAGCGGCTTGGTATTCTCGGCGAATGGAAAAACCCATACCTCACGATGTCGCCCGAGTACGAATCGTCGACGGCGCGACTATTCGGGAAGTTTTTGGAACGCGGATACGTCTATAAAGGACTGCGCCCCGTTTACTGGTGCATACACGACCAGACTGCCCTGGCCGAGGCCGAGGTGGAATACAAAGAGCACACGTCGCCGTCCGTCTACGTAAAATTTCCGCTCAGATCCGATCCCTCGCTGATAGACGGAGCGCTAGCCGGCAAGAAGGTGTTTGTTGTCATCTGGACAACGACGCCGTGGACGCTGCCGGCAAATCTCGGCATCACGGTCCATCCGGACTTCGATTATTCGGCGATCGAAGTTTCGGATGGCGAAGTTTACATCGTTGCCAGCGAACTCAGCGAAGCCTTCGGCGAAACGTGCGGCTTTGCCGAGTACCAGGAAATCGCCCGGTTCAAAGGCTCAAAGTTAGATCGGCTCGAGGCTGGCCATGCTTGGCTCGACCGGGTTTCTCTGTTGATGAACGGCGAACACGTAACGCTCGGTGAGGCAGACGCAGAGGTCGAGCTGGATGTCCGGTTCGAAGGTAAGTCTAGCAAGAAATCGGGTACCGGCTGCGTGCACACCGCGCCGGGACACGGAGCGGACGACTTTCACATTGCGAAACAGTATGGGTTAGACGTCTACGCTCCGGTTGATGCCGCCGGGCGATTTACGTCTGAGGTCGAGCACTGGGCCGGCGAGGATATCTTTTCCGCTAACTCAAAGATCGTAGCCTTCCTCAAGGAAAGCGGCGCTTTACTTTTCTCCGAAAACTACCAGCACCGGTATCCGCATTGCTGGCGGTGTAAGAATCCCGTTATCTTTCGCGCTACACCGCAGTGGTTCATATCTATGGACGAGGCTGCGGGCGACACGCCTTCTCTTAGAGAGAAAGCTCTAAGAGAGATCGCAAAGGTGAAATGGCACCCGTCATGGGGCGAGGGCCGTATGGGCAACATGTTCAGGGGGCGGCCCGATTGGTGTGTCTCGCGACAGCGTTCATGGGGCGTTCCGATCCCTGTCTTTTATTGCAAGGGATGCGATGAGGCCGTTGCAGACCCCAAAATAGTCGATCACGTTGCCGATATTTTCGCTTTGAAAACCGCGGATGCCTGGTATGCGAGCGAAGAAAGCGAGCTGCTGCCTGAGGGCTATGGATGCGGGAAATGCGGTGGGAGTGAATTTCGAAAAGAAACGGACATTCTCGACGTCTGGTTCGACTCCGGGTCAAGCTGCGTCGCGGTGCTCGAGACTCGCGGCGACACGCTTCGATTCCCCGCCGATGTGTATCTCGAGGGCGGCGACCAGTATCGCGGCTGGTTCAACTCGAGCCTGATGTGCGGACTTGCGGCCCACGACCATGCTCCGTACAAACGCGTCATCACGCATGGCTGGGTCGTCGACGGCGAGGGACGCAAGCAAAGCAAATCGATCGGGAACGTGACGGCACCGGATGAGATCATAAGTAAATCGGGTGCCGAGATCCTGCGATTATGGGCCGCCGCCGTCGATTATACGGAGGACATGCGGTGCTCGGATGAGATCCTCTCCAGGATCGTCGACGCGTATCGCAAAATGCGAAACACGCTAAGATACGCGCTCGGCAATTTGGATAATTTTGCTCCGGAGACCGACCGAGTCGGCCCGAACGAGATGTTGGACATCGACCTGTGGGCGCTCGCCGGGCTGAATGACGTTAACGTCAAGGTCCTGGCGGCATACGATGCCTATGATTTCCAGGCGGCCTATAATGCCCTCTACAATTTCTGCACGGTGACATTGTCGGCCCGATATTTTGACATCATCAAGGACAGACTTTATATCCTTGCTCCAAAGTCTTTGGAAAGGCGGTCTGCTCAGACGGCGTTATATAACATCGCCGATTCGCTGTGTCGTCTGATGGCGCCGATCCTGGTGTTCACCGCCGACGAAGCATGGGAGAACCTGCCGGACCGAAAGGAACCGTCAGTACACATTGCCGAATTCCCCGCAGTTGAAGAGGCTGATAATTCAGGTTTGGCGGCAGCGTGGGAAAAAATATTTTCCGTTCGTGACGAAGTGCTCAAGGCGCTCGAAACGGCTCGAAACGATAAGCAGATCGGCTCCTCGCTCGAGGCAAAAGTGATCTTAACCACCGACGCAGCCACCACGAGGCTGCTGCTCGATTATTATCAGCAGCTGCGTTATATATTTATCGTTTCGCAGGTCGAGGTCCACGAGGGCACCGACTTCGGCGTAGAGATCGCGAAAGCTGACGGTCAGAAATGCGAACGGTGCTGGAACTATTCGATCCACGTGGGTGATTTCGAAAGATATCCTACGGTCTGCGAGCGGTGTGCCGAGGCATTGGATGAGATACTAGCCCGCTGATAATGGCTTTGTTGATTAATTAGGAGTGGCAATAATGAAAAAAGTGGTATTCGTTTCTTTGATCCTGGCAATTACGGCAACCGCGGTGTTTGCTCAAACGCCCGAACACGATGCTGTCCGCGTCCCGCTTGAAAATTATCTGAAAGGCCACGCGACGGGTGACGGCGAGTATATGAAGAAGGCGTTTCATACTGACGGGCATATGATGTTTATCCGTGATGGCAAATATACGACCCGCAGCTTTACCGAGTATATCGCCGGCTTTACCGGGAAACCGCCCGCTGATGAGGCCCAGAGAAAACGCCGGATTGAGGCGATCGACGTCGCCGGAAATGCGGCCGTAGCCAAGATCATCCTGGATTACCCGACCACCAGATTTGTCGATTTTATGTCGCTGCTAAAAATAAACGGCGAGTGGAAGATCGTAAATAAATCGTTCTACGCCGAACCAAAGCAACCGGCTGAACCAAAGAAAACTCAGTGACGAAAAAGGACATTCTCTGGAAAATAGCCTACCTCGGCCTCGCAGGCGGCGTGTTCATGATCGACCAGACCACTAAGGCCTGGGCGACAAGGACGCTGCGGTACGGCGGCGACATGCCCGTTATCGGCGGCTTACTAAATTTTGCATATGCCCAGAATACAGGGGTCGCGTTCTCGATGCTCGACGAGCAAGGGGACACGGGACGCTGGGGTCTCTCGGCCGTAGCACTGATCGCGGCCACACTGGTCCTGTATTTTTTCTGGCGGACCCCGCGCACGGATGACCGGGTAATGGGAGCACTCGCCCTGCTGCTTGCCGGCATTGCCGGAAATGTTACCGACCGGTTACGGCTCGGATATGTTATAGACTTCATAGATGTGCAATTCGGCAATTGGCATTACCCAACATTCAACGTCGCCGATATGGCGATATGCGTTGGGGCGGGATTGCTGATTCTCGATATGTTCTTATCCAAGAAAAAGCCTGACACTGAACGGGCGATAAAGTAATGGCATGATCTTAAAGGACGCATTATTCAAACAAACCGACATCAATATCTTTCAAATCGAAGGAGATGAGTGGGGAGATGAAAGTAGGTTCGAGAATTTCCAAGATTCTGGATTACACCGGTTAGCGGAGCCACCTTGTCCGAGGAAGCTATTTTGGAAGAGATGTGGGAAGGCTATTTTTTGCTCAAGGCTCTAAGGATCGCAGACGACGGGGAGATCGAAAACTGTTACATAGATATCATACTACCCGAACGAATCAGCGAAATGGCTTACCTGTCGATTGATGGTCTCGTGGTCCGTAAATGGAAGCCACAGGTTGACGGTGAAATCATTCCGGCTGTCGCCATAGAAGGCAATGGCGATTATGAGCTTTACTACTCCCGAAGAAGACCCGAGATCGGCCTGGATGTCCTGTACAGAGGCCTAAGAGTCGCGAAGAAAAGGGCACCAATAGCACAGGACTTAGCCTACATATTGCGGGACGAGAACCGAATAGAAGAAGCGATCACGGCTTTTTCAATCGTAATTGACGAAGGCGAACCGAACGAGTTCACATTTTCCGAACGGGCGCAACTATTTGAGAAGATCGGCGCCTTTGAAAAGGCGAAGTGTGACTTTCTACAATCTGAAGAGATGACGCCCAAGAATTTAAGACGACTCTTGGCCAATCGGGAATTACCGAAAGATGTACCCTGAATTATTCCGCATCGGCTCATTCCCGATCACGACTTACGGCATTTTCCTTGCGGTGGGAATGCTGCTCGCGCTTTTTGCGGCATCGCGTCTCGGTGCTCGTGACGGTATCCCTCGCGAACGCATTTACGATCTCGGACTGTGGACCCTTGTCGGCGGCCTGATCGGCTCAAAGCTGTTAATGCTGATGATCGAGGACAACGTCAATGTCCTCTCGCTCGATTTCCTTCGTTCCGGCGGCGTTTTCTATGGCGGCTTGATCGGCGGTTTTCTGTCGGTAGTTGGCCTTGTCTGGTACTACAAGCTCCCGTTCTGGAAGGTTGCCGACGCATTCGCGCCGGGTGTTGCCCTTGGACAGGCCTTTGGCCGGCAGGGGTGTTTTGCCGCCGGCTGTTGTTGGGGCCAGGTTTGCCATAATCCGCTCGGTGTACATTTCTCGGACCTCGGTCACGAATACACGGGGGTGCCGATCGTTGGGCCGGATGGGGCAGATCTATACCTCTGGCCGACACAATTGATCGAGTCGTTTACAATGTTCGCAGTCTTCGGACTTTTGTTTTGGCTTCACCGCCGCAAAAAATTTGATGGCCAGATATTGATCGCATACGGTATTATCTATTCAATCGTACGTTTTTTGATCGAGTTCATTCGCGATGACCCGCGTGGAGATCTATTTGGGTTGACCACCCTGACGGGCCTGTCGACGTCGCAGCTGCTCAGCGTTGTGGTGGCGATCGCATCTACGGCATTTATGGTGTGGAGGCTCAGGGCGTTGCAGACGGAGAAGCCCGATCCTGAAGGTACGTGATTTCTAATCTATAGAGAGGAGAAACCATGCGAATTCCCAGACCCTTCCATATCGCTTTCCTGACCGCGGCTGCATTTTCTCAATTAGGATTTGGCCAGGCGGCACCCGAGACACCCGAGGACCGTATCAAACGATCACTCGAGGGACGTCAGATGCTGGTAAAGATGGACATGCCTGCATCGGACATCGGCGTCAATGTTTTCGTCGACAATTCTGAGGTGACGCTCGACGCTGACAATTACAAAAAGCTCGTCAAGGACAGTGGGGTGTCCATCAGGCAAGGCAGCCGACCGCGGATCACGGGAGTGAAATTTGCCGGCGGCGGGATCGAACTCGAGCTGGACGGCGGCGGGTCTCCCGGTCGGGATTGGGTTGTGGGCAGGGTCGTACTGGATCAACCGGCTCCTGTAGCGAAGTCTGATCGCGAGCTCGAACTGGAACGCCGGCTTCCCGCGGAAACAACCTCTGCGGCCATCGCATTTGTCAGAAGTGACCTCGATGCCGAGCGCATGCGGCGGCTTGAGCAGGACGAGCGAAACCGTGCGGCATTCGGCCGTGCCCTGGCTCTCCGTAACGAATATATCGCCGAGAATCGAAAAAATTGGGGCTCAAAGCTTCGTATCATTATTCGATCCAGAAAGGAAACCGTGCCGCTAAGGGACATTGTGAAGGCCCTCGGAAAATATGCCGAGCTGCTGCCGCGTGAAACGGTGACCAAATAGTGGCGGTTGAAGTTGAAAGCCTGCGGTTCCTCGTAGATGGAACCGCCGCCGGGACGCGTCTCGATGCGTTTCTTGCTTCGCAGATCGACGGATGGTCCCGTTCGCGGCTTCAACGGCTGATCGAAGACGAGGACGTTCTGGTCAACGACCTTGCCGTTAAGTCATCCTATAAGGTCCGCGAAAATGACGAGATCGACGTCGAGCTTACCGAGCTTCCCGTAACAAGGTTCGAACCCGAAGATATTCCGCTCGATATCGTATACGAAGACGAGCACCTTGCCGTTATTAACAAGCCTGCAGGGATGGTCGTCCATCCCGGAGCCGGCGTCCAGAGCGGAACGCTGGCAAACGCGATCGCGCATCATTTTTCACTCGCCACTCGCCACTCGTCACTCGCCACTCGCCTTGGTATCGTCCATCGCCTCGATAAAGACACATCCGGGCTGATCGTAGTCGCAAAATCGGACGAGATCCACGAGGCGCTTTCGGAGCAGTTTCGCGAACGACTGGTCTACAAATCTTACATAGCACTTGTCCACGGCTCACCCGACAAAAACTCCGCCACGATCGACGCACCGATCGGACGCAACAAACATAACCGCCTGCGGATGAAGGTCGCAAACCACGGCCGCAGCGCCATCTCTATCTGGAAGGTCCGCCAGCGGTTCACAAAATTTACTCTGGTCGATGTCGAGATCAAAACCGGCCGCACCCACCAGATCCGCGTCCACATGGCCTACATCAATCACCCCGTCGTCGGCGACGAGATCTACAACGAAGGCCGCGACAACACCATCGCCGACTCCGACATAAAAAACGCCGTCCACTCGATGGGCCGCTTCTTTCTGCATGCCGAGAGACTCGCATTTACACACCCCAAAACCGGCGAGCAGCTTACCTTCACTTCCGAACTAGCCAAAGAACTGGCGCAATTACTGACAATTCTCTGACCATAATGACTGGACCGCACGCGTCCCCGCGTGCAAGCGTTCATAAGAACGCTATAATGTCGGCAATGTACGACCCACGCATTTCTCACAGTCGCGGCTACATACCCCACGTAGACCCCGGTGAATATACCCAATTCATAACATTCCGCCTCGCCGACTCGATGCCGCAAACCGTCCTCGAAAAATGGCGATCAGAGCTCGAACGGGGTGAGATAACCGACGCCGACTTCCGTCGCCGGATCGAAACGTATCTTGATCAAAATTACGGTTCACAATGGCTTACGGACCCGCGGATAGCATCTCTTATTCAAGAAACAATTCTGAATCTCGACGGAAAGAGCTACAAACTTATCGCTTGGGTGATAATGCCAAACCATGTCCACATTCTAATTAGACCACTCGACGGCCACCCGATCTCCGAGATAATGCAAACACTGAAATCGTTTACTTCCCACGAATGTAACAAGATACTTCAACGTAAGGGCAGTTTCTGGTACAAAGAGTACTTTGACAGATACATCAGAAACGATCGGCATTTTCAGGCCACGGTGAAGTACATTGAGGAGAATCCCGTCAAATCTCGGCTGTGTAAAAACCCGGAAGATTGGAAATTCGGCAGCGCATATTACAGAAGGAATATGTCTTGACCGGAACCGCTGATATGCCGTTTTGACTGGACCGCACGCGTCCCCGCGTGCAAGCGTCCTGCCTTGAGGACGCTGACAAGTGAGGTGATCGTGCAACGTGAAAACACTAAACAGCTTTACGCCGGAGGAACCGGCGTTGCACGCGCGTACGCGTGCGGTCCAGTCGATATGATTATAATTAGAAGGATATTGGTTTTTCTTGATTACGCTGATGACTGGACCGCACGTCCATGTGTGCAAGCGTCCTGCTTTGAGGACGCTGACAAACGGGGTCATTATTTAACGTGAAAAGTTCTAAACAAGCATTACACCGGAGCAACCGGCGTTGCACGCCGGGACGCGTGCGGTCCAGTCGATCACGTTCGTTCTGTCTCCGCCTCAAATATTTCCTCGATCCTCTGCCCAAACAGCTTTGCGATCTTAAAGGCAAGGGTCAGGCTCGGCTCGTATTTCTCTGTTTCGATAGCGTTGATAGTCTGGCGCGAGACTGCCAGCTTTTCGGCGAGGTCCGCCTGCGACCAGCCACGCTCTGCGCGAAGCACTCGTAAGCTCGACCTCATTTGTATTTCCTCCAGGCGAGGGCGACTCCGGCGAAATAGAATATCGGCAGGAAAGGCCAGACATGACGGTAACTCCAATCGTCAGGCGAGAGCGGGATCGCGAGCTGCATAAGTGCAAGTACCATCAGCAACAGGACCGCCATGGGAAACGCAAATGCCATCGCCTCCATCTGGATCTTCTTTTCCATCTCATCCATCTGGCCGATATTGGTGATAAAGAGCCAAAGGAAGGCTGCGAAGGGTATTGCAGGAATGAGGGCGACGACCACACGCCCCGTTGAACTGAGATCGGCCGTTTCTAACACCCCACGGGCCACGAAATAGGTCAATATCCAAACGGCCGCCACCGAGATTACAAACCAGCCTTTATGAATTAATTTGTCTTTCATCTTTAAGATCCTCCGTCGTTTATACCCGAAAAGTGTAAAGCATGCTTGACACCATTAATGTAAAGCAAGCTTTACATCCCTGTCAAGCATACTTTACAAAATATTTGCGTTTCATAGATAAAAGACACAACGATCGTTGCAAAGTTGTGTATAATAGCTTTGCATGTGCCGATGACAGGTATCGGCATTAATAAAAAACAGGAGGAAGATTCGTTCAGGGCCACGACAGAGGTGACAACTTCTAACAGGATCGATCGGGCGAAAAGTGGCCGGCTTTTAGTACGACACAGTTACGTGAAACTCCACCCGCATTTTCTGAAAAATGGGACAAACGGGATTAACTTATTGAACCACAGAGGTTTATCTGTCCCACTGCCTGTCCCACGCGGGACAGCTATCAGGGTCGGAAGTTCCATTTCGTTATTGCGGGCAACACACAATGTCTCTGCAATGCTGGTAGACTCTGGAAAACAATGAAGCTATTTGCTTTTGCCATATATACTCTCCGCGTCGGCGCTTTGGGCCTGCTGCTCGCTGCTGGATGCCTCCCGCAGAAGCTTCCCGACTACACCCGATGGGTAAACCCATTCATCGGCACCGGCGGGCACGGGCATACGTTCCCCGGGGCAACCGTGCCTTTCGGCATGGTACAGCTCTCGCCCGACACCCGCATCGACAACTGGGATGGCTCAAGCGGCTACCACTACTCCGACGATGTTATCTACGGGTTCTCGCACACGCACCTTTCAGGTACGGGCATTCCTGATGGTTGCGATATTTTGTTCATGCCGATAATCGATTCGTCGCGCGTGTTTGGCTCCTCGATAAAATACAAACAGGGCAGCTATGAGGGATTTTCATCGAAATTCTCACATAGCGATGAGGTCGCGGAACCAGGCTACTACTCAGTGCGGATCGATGACAGCAAGCTGCTCGCCGAACTGACGACCACAAAACGTGTAGGTTTTCACCGCTACACGTTTCCAAGATCGAAAAGCGCGGGTATCCATCTCGATCTTTTGTGGCGTGACAAGACAGTCGATCGCGATTCAAAGATAATCGGTAGTCGGCGGATTGAAGGATATCGCCGATCCTCATCGTGGGCGAGAAACCAAACCGTTTACTTTGTTGCCGAGTTCTCGAAATCATTCGGCGTCGGGACGGGCCGACCGTCGAGTCTAGGAGATGACAAGGATGATGGCTACTTCCTTGGTTTCAACACAAAAGAGGGCGAACAGATCCTTGTAAAAGTCGCCATCTCCTATGTCTCCATCGAAGGTGCGCGCAAGAATCTCGAAGCTGAGGTGCCGCATTGGGATTTTGACAAGGTCCGTGCCGATGCCAAGGCGGCGTGGAACAAGGAGCTTTCGAAGATCGAGGTCACGGGCGGAACACCCGAACAGACCACCAACTTCTACACCGCTCTCTACCACACGATGATCCACCCGAACGTCTTCAATGATGTTGATGGGAAATACCTCGGGCATGACAGGAAGATCCACAACATTGCCGAACCCGGCTCCACTCCTTACGAAGGAGGGGTGGCAGCCGCTTCGGCTGACGGGGTGGTTCTCTCACAGGCGGGGAAGGGTCAAGATAACGGTGCTAAGACTCCGGCGCGGAAAGAACCACCCCGCCGCGAGGACGCGGCACCCATCCTTCGTAAGGAGGGGAGCTTAAAGAGCCCGCCTATAGGCGGGACCCAACACGGTGATCACTACACCGTCTTCTCGCTCTGGGATACCTTCCGGGCCGCGCATCCGCTATACACGATCATCGACCAAAAACGCACGGTCGATTTCATAAGTAGTTTTATCAGAATGTACGAGCAGGGCGGGCGGCTGCCGGTTTGGGAGCTATGGGGTGAGGAGACCGACACGATGATCGGCTACCACGCCGTCTCGGTCATCGCCGACGCGATGGCCAAGGGCATTAAGGGCTTCGACTATGGGAAAGCCTATCAAGCCGCGAAACACTCCGCCGAACTCGACCACTTCGGCCTCGCCCCGTACAAACGCCGCGGCTACATCTCGATGGAGGACGCGAACGAGTCCGTTTCTCGAACCCTGGAGTACGCCTATAACGATTGGTGCATCGCGAAGATGGCAAGGATGCTGGAACGGTCCAAGTTCAGTAAAGTGTACGGCCATTCCGATGTAAACGAAGGATCTAAATACCTGCGTGATCGTTTATATTTTGAGAAACGAGCCCGCTATTTCGAAAATCTCTTCGACACAAAAACGGGTTTCTTTCGCCCGAAGAAAAATGGTGGCTTCGTTGAACCGTTTGCCCCGAACGAGGTGACGTTCGGTTTTACTGAGGGGAATTCATGGCAGTATTCGTTCTTCGTCCCGCACGATGTTTCGCGGCTGATGGAATTGATGGGCGGGCGACAGAAGTTTGTAGCAAAGCTTGACGAATTATTTACCACATCACAGAAACTCGCGGGGCGTGAACAAGCCGATCTCACCGGGCTTATCGGCCAGTACGCCCACGGCAACGAGCCTTCGCATGCGCACGCCTATCTTTACAATTACGCCGGCGAGCCGTGGAAAACGCAGAAATATGTGCGGAAGATTATGGACGAGTTCTACCGCAATGCGCCCGACGGCCTGATCGGCAACGAAGACTGCGGCCAGATGTCGGCATGGTATGTGCTCTCGGCAAGCGGCTTTTATCCGGTCAATCCGGGCGACGGCATCTACGCGTTCGGCACGCCGTTGTTTCCTGAAATGACATACCGGCTCGAAAACGGCAAGGCCTTTACCGTACGTGCAAAGAATGTCTCGGACAGAAACATCTACATTTCCGCTGCGCGTTTGAACGGCACGCGGTACATCAAAGCGTTCATCACGCATGAAGATCTAATGAAGGGAGGACTGCTCGAATTTGAGATGACCAACAAGCCCGTGTCAACGGCATTCCTTCATTTTCCCACATCGACTCTCGGGGTCGATTCAGTTGCGGTTCCTGTCATTTCTGCCGAGCGAACGTTCAGCAACTCGACCACCGTCACACTCTCTACACTCTCGCCGAACGCAAAGATCCACTACACCACGGACGGCAGCACACCAACGTCGAATTCCCAGGTCTACTCCGCTCCTTTCCCCATCGATCGCAGCGGCAAGGTAAAGGCCATCGCAGTGCATTCGAACGGGCAGTCGAGCTTTCCAGTGGAGGCGATTCTGACCAAACGGCCGCACGACTGGACCGTTAACGTCGTTGCGGGCTACAGCACCCAATACACCGGCGGCGGCGAGAACGCGATCGTCGACGGCATTCGCGGCACGACGAATTTCGCCAGCGGCGAGTGGCAGGGCATCCAGGGCAAGCCGTATGAGGCTGTGATCGATCTGCAGCGACTGAGAGAGATACGCGAGCTGGGAGCGAGTTTCCTGCAGGTAGCAGGGCCGTGGATCTGGATGCCCGACCGGGTCGAGTTCGAAGTGTCGACAGACGGCGTCAATTTTACCAAGGTGGCGGAGATCAACCCAGCATTTCCGGTACGCGAGATGAAGCCTACAATTCGCGAGGTAATTGAAAAGATCGCTCCCGTCCGAGTTCGCTACGTCCGGATCAGGGCTTTCAACTTCGGCAAAATACCCGACTGGCACCCGGGCGCCGGCGGCGATCCGTGGATATTTATTGATGAAATTCTTATACGGTAGAGACCGGTGGCTAACCTTGAGAAACAAAAAAATCACCTTTTCACGGAACGTGCGCGTCTAAATCTGCGACTGAAGAGGTTTGTAGTATGGATAGACGATATTTTTTGAAGTCCGGCGGGTTGGCAATTGCCAGCTTTGGTTTTATGGCGGCGGCCCCAAGGTTTTTGCATCAATTTGCCAGCGCGGCGGGGAGCTCCGAAGGATATGGCCGAAAGAAGGTCCTCGTTACGATCTTTCAGCGAGGGGCCGTTGATGGCCTGAATATGATCGTGCCCTATGGCGAGAGCGAGTATTACAACGTCCGCCGCTCGATAGCCATTCGAAAGCCAGGGCAGGTCGGCGGAGCCATCGATCTCGACGGTTTCTTTGGCTTGCATCCTTCGATGAAGCCGCTTGAAACTTTCTGGCGCGATAAGAAACTTGCAGTTATTGAATCATCTGGCTCGCCAGATAATACGCGTTCTCATTTCGACGCTCAGGATTATATGGAATCCGGAACGCCGGGGATAAAGGGCACACGAGACGGCTGGCTTAACCGGGTCCTTCAAGCATCGGAGGGGAAGGACGCATCGCCATTTCGTTCCGTAGCCATGACCCAGCAGCTTCCGAGGTCTATGTATGGGAAAGCTTCGTCCGTCGCGATGACGAATCTCGCAGACTTTTCGATCAGGGCCGGTGACTACACGCGGGATATGCAAGGTGGATTTGAAGCTGCGTGGCAGTTGAATGCGAAGGATTCCTTGGGAGAGACCGGGAAAGAGACATTTGAAGCGGTCCATTATCTCAAAACCGCGAATCCTGCTCAGTATCAGCCCGAAAACGGAGCAGAATATCCAAACACACCGCTTGGGCGTTCGCTGCGCCAGATCGCCCAGTTGATAAAGGCGGGTGTCGGGCTCGAGGTCGCATTCGCCGAATCCGGCGGCTGGGATACACACACCAACCAGGGAAATCCCCAAAACCCGTCACAAGGACAACTCGGCAATTTGCTGAGGGATTTCGGAGGCGCGATCGCGGCCTTCGGCACCGATCTGGGTAAGCGGATGGACGACGTGGTGCTGATCACGATGTCCGAATTCGGCCGTACAGTTCGTGAAAATGGGTCCCGCGGCACCGACCACGGGCACGGAAACGCAATGCTTGTACTCGGTAATTCAGTTAACGGGGGTAAGGTTTACGGAGAGTGGAAGGGCTTAAGAGCGGACCAGCTTCACGAAGGCCGCGACCTCGCAGTGACGACTGATTTTCGCGATGTTTTTGCCGAAGCGGCATTCAAGCACAAAGGAGCTAAGGATCTGGCGAAGATATTTCCGAATTATAATGCAACAAAAAGCAAGTTCCGGGGTTATTTAAAGGGTTAGCTAAATCCTCATCATCCTCCGAGGATAGCCGCCTGCAGCACTCTTGCGGGCGGCTTTTTTAATCATATGGCGGGGTTTTCATTCCATCTTTCTTAATCGCAGTCTTAACGCCTGCAGCTTGATAAATCCTTCAGCGTCGTGTTGATCATATGCCCCCGCATCGTCTTCGAAGGTTACTACGCGTTCACGGTAGAGCGAATTTGGAGATTTCCGGCCAGTGACGGTGACGTTTCCTTTGTAGAGTTTTACGCGGACGTCGCCGTTAACGGTTTCCTGGGTTTGGTTGATCATCGATTTGAGGATCTCGAATTCGGGGGCGAACCAGAAGCCGTAATAGATAGACTCGGCAAATTTGGTACCGAGGCTTTCTTTCAAGCGGCTGACCTCCCGGTCCAGAGTGATAGATTCGAGGGCTCGGTGGGCAGTTTGGAGTATTGTAACG
>JBGSWW010000046.1:0-24472 GCA_041751735.1 Pyrinomonadaceae bacterium
CTGAACAGTCCGCCGCCTTGAAGCAGGAGATCAGCCAGCTCGAAGACGACTACGAACGGGCGCAAGCCGCCATCCGGAAAGCCAGTCCGAAATATGCCGCCCTTACCCAGCCACAGCCGCTCAAGCTGAAAGAGATTCAAGGGCAACTTGATGCCGACACGCTTCTGCTCGAATATGCGCTCGGCGAGGATCGCAGCTACCTTTGGGCGATCACAAAAGACTCTCTGACGAGCTATGAACTGCCAAAGGAAGAGCAGATCAAGCAAAACGCCTTGCAGGTTTACGAAGTGCTGACGGCCCGCAACACTCGAAAAAGTGGTGAGACCGCTAACCAGCGAAAAACACGCATCACCGACGCCGAATCGAAACTTCGCGTCGCCGCCGAGGCCCTTAGCCGGATGCTGCTCGGCCCCGCCGCCGCTCAGCTTGGCGGCAAACGGCTTGTAATTGTTGCCGACGGGGCGTTGCAGTACATTCCGTTTGCCATGCTTCCCGATCCGGTAGCCGGTAGCAGCCAGCCCCTCATCGTCGGGCACGAGGTCGTAAGTTTGCCGTCAGCCTCGGCACTTGCGATACAGCGAACAGAATTGGACGGCCGACAGCCCGCCCCAAAGATGCTCGCAGTGATCGCGGACCCGGTGTTTGATCGAAGCGATGCCCGCTTCAAAAAAACAGCAGCGGAAACGGTCACCGATGTTCAAGCCTCCTCGACTGCCGACACACGCGGCCTGGAGCATATTGCGGAAGCATCAAATGGCACAACCGGACGGCTCGTGATCCGCCGACTCCCATTCACCCGGCAGGAGGCTGACGGTCTTATGGCACTCGCTCCAAAAGATTCTAGTTGGCGCGCGATGGACTTCTCGGCCAACCGGGCAAATGTGCTCAACGGCGATCTCTCGCAGTATAAATATGTTCACTTCGCTACGCACGGCCTACTCGACACCGAAAGGCCCGGCCTGTCGTCACTTGTTCTATCGACCGTAGACGCCCAAGGCAAGCCGCAAAACGGATTCCTGCGTGCCAACGATATCTACAACATGAAACTGCCCGCCGAGCTCGTTGTCCTAAGCGCTTGCCAAACGGGACTCGGCAAAGAGGTGAAAGGCGAAGGCCTGATCGGCCTCACGCGCGGATTCATGTACGCGGGTGCAAAACGCGTCGTGGTCAGCCTCTGGAGCGTCAACGACAAAGCGACATGCGACCTGATGACCAAATTCTACCGAGGAATGCTCAAAGACAACGAACGCCCCGCCGCGGCTCTACGTGCCGCACAGATCGAGATGTGGAAACAGAAAAAATGGCAGTCGCCGTATTACTGGGCGGCGTTCACAATGCAAGGCGAGTGGCGATAAAAAAGTTTCGCACATGGTGACCGAATTTGTGTCGAAATACCGTTTGTTAATATGAGAGGCATATTATGTATAGATACGTTCTTATCGTTTTAATTGTGGTGCTGCTTCCGGTAATGACACAGGCGCAGCAGTCTGATGATGCTACCCGAGATCTCTGGGACACGGCGTTTATCAAAAAACGCCCGGTCGCAAAGAGCCCTGTCAAAAGGGCCGCTCCGATACGCTATAAAACGGTGAGTAAGACGAAAATTGTGCCCACTCCTAGCCAGACGGCGATAGGTTCTGCTGTAGTGGGAGTGACCGTGTGGCGCCTGCGCCCTTCAAAGAAGTCGGATGATCAGGAAGTTCGACAGCTTCTGCATCAAGAGGGTGAATGGACCCCTGAGCGAGTCGGCGGCGGCACACCTCTGGCGGAGGGTTCGAAGGTGCAGCTAACTATCGAATCGCCGCGGTCCGGATACCTGTATGTATTCAACCGCGAGATCTTCGCCGACGGGACATTCGGCGATCCCTATCTAATTTTTCCGACGTTGAACATAAACGACGGTGATAACAAGGTTAGAGCAGGAAAAATGATCGAGATCCCGTCAGCAGAGGATAAACCGCCCTACTATACGCTCAAACGCAGCCGCGACGATCATCAGGGTGAATCGCTGACCGTGGTCGTTTCTGACAAACCATTGCCCGATATTGTTATCGGCCGCAGGGCATTGAAGATCTTGCCCGAGCAGTTTCTTTCATACGAGACTCAGTGGGGAGCCATGACGGAGCAGCTCGAACTGGAAAGCGGTGCAGGTACAGCTATGAGCAAAGCCGAAAGAGCCGCGGCATCCGGACGCACTGCTTTAACACCTGATGATGCTCCACCGCAAACTATTTACCGGATCTTGTCCAAACCAAATACACCGCTGTTGGTGACAATTCCTTTATCGCTCGAAACACGGCCTTGAAAGCTGGAATTAAAACCCGGTAAAGCATCTTGACGGCCGACAAATTATTGCCACATACGCAATTCTGTGCTATACTTGCAACGTTCCGAATTGTATTCGGATAGATCTTTGACAATAGGGGAGCACAAGCAGGGAGAAAACCGTCAAATGCGTGAAACACGTTACGCGAAATCCCAAAAAATGGGACAGAGGGCCTAAACCGCTGAGCCGTAAAAACTTATCTGTCCCATTTGCTGTCCCACGTGGGACAAGTGGGACAGTTGTCAGTGGCCAGTCGCCGGTGGTCCGCGAACAGTTGTCAGTGGCCAGATGTCGGTGGTCAGCACAACCGCTAGCTACTGGCTACGGGCTACTCATTACCGGCTACCGACTACTGACCTCTAGCTTCTGCCCTCCGATCACTGACCACTGACAACCGACCACTGACAACTGTTCCGAAGTGTTTGCCCGGGTACAGACCTGGTCCTTTTAGAATCTTATAATTAGCTGAGGAGTTAATTATGAAAAGGATCACTTTTGATGTAGTTTTTGCGGCGGTGCTGCTGGTGGTGGCGATCGCGGGGCCGGCGTTTCCGCAGAGCGAGGGGCGGACGACATTTACGGGAACGGCGCTTATTTATGGTTCGGGGATGAATACGCGGACCGTGACGCGGAACTTCACGCTTCATGTCGAGCGGCTCACGACCCAGAACGAAGCCGACCGGCTGCTGAAGGTGCTGGACGACCAGGGCCAGATCGGGCTTTTGAGAGCGATGGATAACAACGACCTCGGGCGCTTTTCGCTCGGCGGACGTGTGGGCGAACCGCTCAGGGCCGTGATCGTTGACGATCATAACGGCAAGAAACGGCTTAGGGCGATATTCCAGCGTTGGATAGGCTTTGGCGAGATTCGCGGGGGTTACCGCTCGGTCGATTATCCTTTCAGCTATGTGGAGATCGTCATCGACCCGCGGACCGGCCGCGGTGACGGTACGTTCTTCCCGGCGGCAAGGATTCGATTTAAAGAAGCGAATCGAAACCGTCCGGATACCGTCGAGATCGAGGACTTTGGGGTGTTCCCCGGAAAACTGATGGGCGTGCAGATGCGCGGCAGGCGATTGTTCCTTTAGGATCAACTTGCATAGCACAAGAAAAAGCCCGTCACAGGCTTTCGTGTCGGGCTTTTTCGCGGACGTTAATAGATTTTAGGAGGCTCGACCGGATTCGCCGGCGGGTCCTGAACGGGAACATTCCCCGGCTCAGATCCCGGATCGCGGACCGGATAAGGATCAGGATCCGAGGGCGGCCGCGGCGGATCGGGAGTCGGCTCCGGAAGTGTCGGGTCGACCGGTGTTGGCGGGATCTCAGGATGCTCGACCAGGTCATCACTCGGTGCTGGCGGTAAATTTTGATCTATTTGCATATTTATCTCCTTTGCTGAAAGCGATATTACCTTTTTGATAGATCCTCAACTGTCTTGCTAAATACCGACACGCCCGCACGATCGGTTTCGCCCATATCCGACCATATTGTCTAAGCGTACACGATATCGGCCCCGGGAGGTGCGGCGAGCGGGGTTAAGTCGTTGCGAAACCGTAAGTGGAATGGTTGTTGCACTTGTAACTGATGTTGAAACGATATTTACGGTTAGAGAGCACTCTCACGAGTGACAAGGGGGTTTTATGCGAGCTTTTAGATTATCCAGGATATTTACGGTGTTACTGGCGCTTTTGTTTGTAGCCGCCGGCACCGAGCTCCTGGCACAAGGCAAAGGCCGCGGAAATGACGGCCAGCGAGGCCGCGGGCAGTCCGTCGAACGCGGTAACCGCGGTGGTGGTGATCAAGGACGCGGCCGCGCGGTCCAGCATGTCCAACGGCAGCCGCAGCAACAGGCGCAGCAGCAGGTGATTCAGCAGAATCGGGGCGGCGATCGACGCATCCAGATGCAGCAGCGAATGCAGCAGATCCAGCGACAGCGTCAACAGCAGGCGCAGCAACGGGTTATCCCGCAGAATCGCGGCGGTGACCGACGCATCCTGATGCAGCAGCGAATGCAGCAAATCCAACAGCAGCGTCAGCAACAGGCTCAGCAGCGGGTTATCCCGCATAATCGGGACGGCGACCGCCGTATACAGATGCAGCAGCGAATGCAGCAGATACAACAGCAGCGGCAGCAACAAGCTCAGCAACGGGTTATTCAGCAGAATCGCGGCGGTGACCGGCGCATCCAGATGCAGCAGCGAATGCAGCAAATTCAACAGCAGCGGCAGCAACAGGCGCAGCAAAGAGTTTGGCAGAACCGGGGGAATGACAGGCGAGTTCAGACGCAGCAGGGGTCGGTGGCCAGTTTGGCCGGACGGAGGGGCAGCGGCGTTGACCGGCGGGCATGGAACCGCAACCGGCAAGGCTCGGTTCAGCCGCAGATAATCCCGCAGCAGAAGGCTCGAAGCTGGTCTCCTCAAGCCGCTTATGGCTGGCAGGATCAACGTCGAGGGCGTGGGGACCGCGGTCGCGACCGCAGTATTCTTGTTCGACGGCAGCCTCCGGTATTTAGCGGGGCATGGCCGCAGAATTACGGCCAGCAGCGTCGTGCCGAGGTTTTTCAGCGTAACGCCGATCGGCGAGCGTGGAGAGATCGCACTTCGTGGGGATATTCGGGCTCGAGTCCGATTTGGCAGCAGCAGACATATACGCCGGTTTACCGGCCGCGGACGTTCTTCGACAGCTATGTGAGCAGGTCGACCTACGCCAGCCCGGATTACAGATATAACGGCGGTTCTTCGTATAGTTACTACGACAGTGGGTATTCAAACCCATATTACGCGGACGATTATGACGATCGGCCGAGCGCGGCGGATATCTTCAGGAACGTGATCTTCGCAGTACTAGGCGGCGGCGTGCCGGTAAATGCGGGCTATGCGGATTACGGGTCGGACTACGTGCCGGACCATTACGATACATATTCTCCGCGGTATGCAGGATATGACGGCGAGGGCTCTTATCCGGCCGGCTACTCGTATGCGACGGACCCGTATTATTATGATCCGTACTTTTACGAAGATCCTCAGTATGCTGAGGTGCTGCCGATCCAGTACTTCGTGGCCGACCAGCCCGGAAGCGGACTATTTCGACAGATGTTCACGCACCTGCTCGCAATAGGCTACGACCAGGGTTTTCAGGACGGAGTTGCGGCAAAACGTGTGCGAGAACGCGACCGGGTATTCTATGACCCGTACGCCTACGATAACGCTTCGTTTGACCCTTATTCGGTCAGCTTAGGGGACAACCGGCGCTGCCTAAGCCAGGGCTATGAACTCGGTTACCAAGACGCGATAGACGAGTACGACGGGTACGCTCAGTTTGAAAACGGCGGTGTCGACCTCGTCAGCGTACTGATCGGGACCGTATCACAATTAATTTAGAGCTTCCTGTGATAGCGAAAGAGGATACACGGCCGGGGCTTTCACTCCGGCCGTTTTTTGTTGATATGCAAGATTTAGTGAACTCTGACCACCCGAGTGTTCGTAATGCTTTCGGACATGACATCAGAAAATATTAGGCCGATATCGGTTGGTGAACGAATCGAGCTTCTCGACGTGCTTCGCGGCTTCGCGATCGGCGGGATACTTATCGGCAACATGCAGTGGTTTGCCGGCTACGGAATGACGCCGCATGTGCTGGTCGAGGGATGGCCGCTGAGCGAACGGCTCATGGCCTTCGCCATCCACTTTTTTGTTGACGGCAAATTTTACTCTATCTTTTCCTTCTTGTTTGGATTTGGTTTTGCACTTCAGATCGCCCGTGCCGAAGCTCGGGGTGATGTGGAAGCACGGCTATTCAAACGCAGGCTGCTGTGGCTGCTTGTGATCGGGCTGCTGCATGCTTATCTGCTTTGGGCAGGAGACATCCTGAGCATTTATGCCGTTACAGGTTTTGTCCTGCTGCTTTTTCGCAAGAAATCGGATCGATCTTTGCTCAAATGGGCGTTTTGGCTACTGCTGACACCCATCCCGGTTTATCTTCTGCTTTACGGGCTTTTTGTTGCATTTGCACCGCCGCTACCACCGGAGTTTACGACGGCCGACCCAGTCAAGGCACTTGCCGGGTGGCAAGCCGCGATCAATCAGGTCTCGACTGCAAGCTTTTGGGAGATCTTAACAGGATTTAACCCACAATATGTGATCGGCCGTTACATAGGACTGATCGTCGAAATGCGATTTGCCAAGCTTTTGGCTATGTTTCTGCTCGGGTTCTATGCGTATCGCAAGGGATTCTTTCAAGATCCGGTTGCTCATTTGCCGACGATTCGGAGAGTCCTGAAATATGGCCTTTTACTAGGCGTGATCGGAAATGCGGTTCTTGCCGGCGTAGCGTGGTTCGAAGCCCCGTTTCCCCCCTCACCGCTCGGGATCCTGGCGGTCGTAGGTTATGCGGTTGGAGTGGCACCAATGGCGCTCTTCATGATCGCCGCGATAACGCTGCTTTGGCAGGCGCCCGCATCCGCCTCCATTCTCGCCATTTTGGCACCAGTAGGCCGAATGGCCCTGACAAATTACCTGCTGCAAACGGTCTTTGCGGTGCTGATCTTCTACGGATACGGCCTGGGTTGGTATGGCCAGGTCGGTCCGATCAATGCAACTCTTATCGCCCTTGGAATCTTTGCATTTCAGATAGTACTAAGCAGGTTATGGCTAAGATACTTCGAATACGGTCCAATGGAGTGGATCTGGCGGCAGCTGACTTATAAACAGGCTCTCGCGATTAGACGGCGTACAATAACGGTCCCGGAATAAAAAAAGGGCACCGAGATCTCGGTGCCGCAAAAAAGTAAAAGTCACATACTAGAAGACCAGTCGGGGCCAAGGACGATTCTCCGATAGCCGCCATTCGTTGCCCACTGATTTAGGAAAGCTGCATCGTTGATGCACGTTGAGCACGAGGTATGTTATGGCCGGCATTACCGACGCCCTGAGCAACGGTGACCGAAGTAAAGAGGTTCGGCGCACCTGTTACCCGTGATCGGAGTACCGCAATCTCGTCATTGTGCTGATCTGAACCCTATCGCAGCTAATGAGGATTTTTTGTTGCGTAGGAGGGGTGCTTGAATCGGCCGAGCCTGCCAGCCCGCCGTGGTTTTAGAACACAGACATAGGTCCTTTGAAAGCCTTTTTGTGTGTTTAGCATTCCCAGAGCTGTGAGGATCAACAACCGAAAAAGGACCGCCGGAAACTGTGTTTCCAACGGTCCTGTTCTTATGCAGAACATCTAAACGAGCGTTAGAAAATGAGCCTTGCTCCAAGAATAATTCGTCGATTACCTGCTGGAACAGCTCCATCCAGCAGGAAGTTCGGATTGTTAAGTCTGCCGTCAAGCGGCACACCGTAATTTCTCCTATTGAGCACATTGAACATGTCGGCCCGAAGCTGGAACCGAACATTTTCATTTATCCGGGTATTTTTGATCACGCCAAAATCGACGAGGAAAAGTTTATCGGCGCGAAGTATATTTCTTCCCGCGTTACCGACCCGCTGGGCGGCAGTGGTAAATGAGAAGAAGTTCGGACATCTGTTGCCGGCCTGCGGACCCGTCGTAACCGGGGCACCGCAAGCAGCACGAATTTCTCTGGGAGTCATACCACTGAAATTAGGGTTGCCCACCAGGTTCGGACGGATCGAGTTGCCCACTAAGCCGTCGATCCCTGCAATTGCTCCTGCAGGATCGCTTCCGTTCAGTACAGTAAACGGGGCTCCGCTCTGGAGTGTGAAAAACGAGTTTATCTGAAATCCGCCCAACGTACGTCCAGCAAATCCCTTCTGCTCACGAAAGAACGGAAGCTCATAAACAACACTTCCCGAGACACGATGCGGTCTGTCGAAGCTTGATCGAGCTCGTTCAGCGGCGAGGTTGAACGAATCCTGGGCAACCGCAACCTCGGCATTCGAAGGGTTAAACGTCTCCGACGCGGTGTCAAAGAACCGGCTCCATGTGTAGTTTACGTTCGCGCTAAAGTTACGGCTCAAACGCTTGTCAAGACTGGTTTGAATGGCGTGATAGTCGGACTCGGCCCGATTCGCACGCAACCGTATGACGCCACGAGTCGGGTCCACACGCGGACAGGGCGTAGCAGACGTACCCGTTGCGCAGGCCGTTCGGGGATTACCGTCGATAGTCTGGAACAGGCCTCGGCCCCGGGTGTGGATATAACCAGCTTTGAACACGGTATCTGCCGTCAGCTCACGCTGTACCTCAAACGATAATTGATCGGTCGAAGGTGCGCGGAAGTCCGCGCCAACTACAGTTCGCGTCTGGAGGAGCGGGTTGGTGACAATCGGGTTCGGATTTGCGATGGCGGACTGCAAATTCACGAAAGCATTGGTGAGCTGCGCACCACTGAAGGTAGTCGCTACGACATTTGGGAAGGCGCTCGCTACGTTCAGGTTCAGGTTGATGTAATTTGCGTCATAGGCACGCGAATAACCACCACGGAGAACAAGCTTATCGCCCCCGGTTAGAAAACCGACAATTCCACCATTGTCGAATCGCGGATTCCAGTTAAATCCGATCCTCGGCATGAAGTTGTTCTTGTCCGCCTGGGGCTGCGGGTCCAGAAGAAATCCCGGATTGTTACCATTGGCCGCCACAACGCGCTGGTTAAGCTCTTTAAGGTAGCTAAAGGAATCGCCCGGATATTCATACCGAAGGCCGTATGTCAGGGTGAAATTATTTCTAATCCTCCATTCGTCTTGGACATAGAAATAATATTCTTTCCATCGATAGAAGTTGATTGTGTCGCCGCCCTTAAGCGGAGAGTTGAAAGTAGACACCTCTGCGATGTCGTCTATGAAATTTTGTAAGGGAAGCCCAGGCGCAGCCGGCGTTGCGTACGACAATCGGCCACGGATGGTCGGGAAAAAGAAGACCCGTGCGTCTGTGCGACGAAGATCCACCCCGAATTTGAGCGAGTGATTTCCCGTAACGTAAACCATTGAATCCTGGATTTGGTATGTGTCGTTGTAACGAAATTGCGGTAGGTTAACCGCTAGACCCAGGGCCGTGCGAGTCGCTCCCGCGTTGAATCCAGTCAGCCCGAGTGCGGAAACTTCGATTGATGGAATTAGAAGCGATGCCGGATTTGCGGGGCTCGTTGCCGAGCCGGAACGTGCCCAAGAAACTCGAGCCTCATTTGACAAACGACTTGTTAGGATCGAGTTGAGCACAATTGTGGCGGCCTGCGCGCGGGCCGGGACCACATTCGTTAAGCCAGGAGGGCTTACTTGACCGGCGCCGGCGGATACATTCCTGTCATATCGATAACGGCCATATATGAGGTTGCGATCGCTAAAACGGTGATCAAGCCGGAACGAGGCCTGTGTGGAATCGAACTTGAGGGCCGACGTGCCTGAAAACGTCCCCAACGGAATCGTGTAAGTGGTTCCTCCCAGCGCAAACGAGGTCGATTGTGCCTGCCCAGAAGCCGTACCTGCTGGTAGATAATTGAGCAGAGCCTGAACCTGCGGTCGATTTCCAACAACGTTCTGCAGTATGGCCCGTCCCTCCGCCGTGGGCGCACCACTAATAGCCGAACCGGATGTCAGCTGCCGATCCGTCCATTTCTGATAGTCCCCAAAGAAAAATGTTTTATCGCGAGCGAAAGCGGGAACGCCTTCTCCGAATTTGAGGAAAGGGCCGCCTATGGTGAAACCGTATTGAAACTCCTTCCTGAAGGGAGCTATTCTCCGATTCGGAATTGTCGAAGCAGGGTTACAAAAACCGGCGATCCGATCGGTATTGCTGCATGCGTTCAACTCTTCACCGTTATAGAACACAAAACCCGTTCCATGAAAGTCGTTAGTTCCCGACTTTCCGATGAAATTGACAACAGATCCTGAGTTACGGCCATACTCCGCCAAAAACTGATTGGTGATGATTCGAACTTCGCCTATAGCGTCGGGGTTGTTAAGAGCGACCTGGCCACCAGAAACGCTGGGATCGTTAATGTCTTGGCCATCAAGCATGAAATTGTTGGAGCGAAGTCGGCCTCCGTTCGATGAAAAGCTAAGACCATTGGCGAAACCTGTCTGACCCGCACTGAGTTGGCTGACGCCTGGTGTCGAAAGAAGGACGTTGAACACGTTCCGATTAGGAGCGATGGGGAGTTCGGATAGCCTTTTTGAATCGAATCTTGTGGCAACCTCGGCGGTCGTTGTATTCAAAACCGAGGCATCTTCCGTGACCGTAACCACTTCCTGCACTCCCCCGGTTTTGAGACCAACGTCGACAACAGCATTTTGATTAACCGTTAGCGTGACACCTTTTTGAATATGTTTCGAAAAGTTTTGCGCTTCTATAGTCACCTCGTACGCGCCGAGCGGTAGATTTACAAAGTTATACCGGCCACTACCGTCGGTTTGAAGCGTGCGCGAAAAACCAGTGTCGGTGTTTCTTGCAATGACGGTCGCGTTGGGAATAACTGCTTGCTGCTCGTCGGTAACGACACCTGAGATCGAGCCAGTTGTCGTTTGCCCGAGCACTGCAAACCCGAGGCTAAGAACTATACACATCGATAGAACAAAGCTTGAAAAGAACCTATCCATATTTCCTCCAGTTTTCCGAGATTGACTAAGCGGGAGACTCAGTCAATCTTCTAGCAAATTTAAGGCCGAAAGGAATATTATTGAATCGAATGGAGTTACGAGTTCCGGTAGCTTTTGGTGTTACAGGTTTATGGAGCTTTCTGCAAAAAAATGGACGGCTCGGCATTGGTAGGGAGGAATGTGCAACCGGTGTCGTTCATGCGGTTCTCAGAATAAGGATATCGTCAGGTTTGGGGTTAACCTGGAATTCGCGTTACATTAACCGAGTTGTTGAGGACTAACCGTGCAACGGGTTTGTAAATTCGATATTATGGCTGGCGCTTCACCAACCATCGACCGAAGACTGTTTGAAGGAACCGACCTATTCTTTTCGGTGTTCAACCTCTCTACTCTTACACACCGAACTCTATCGCCAGTCGGGCGGCTCGACCTTGTGAAAGACGATTTCGCCCCGTTCATCAGTGCGATAGCCAGTCCACCGCATTTCGCGTTCGGCCGCAAGTTGGGGCATTCCCGTCGCGGTGCCTTCCCATTTGTCGCCATAGATTTGTTTCCAGTTATCACCAAGAAAGAACCACAGCGAATAAACACAAGCGAGGGTACCAAAAGGAACATTCATAGCGGCGACCATCCCGGCCACTATCGATGCGATACGGGCCCAGCTCTTGCGTTTCAGAAGTGCGAACGCGGCGACGTAGGAAGGAATAACAAACAGCATCTGGAAGACGAAAATAAAGCCAAAGATCACGAGCAGGAACTCAACTGGCGGCGGTGTCTCGCCCGGCTGGTCCGGGAGTCCAAGAGCAAGTCCAAAGATCGCAATTATAAGCAACGTCATAAATAACTGAAAGGAACCGTGGCCGATAAAAGCCCAGGCAAGATATTTATTGTGCTCTTCGTTTGTCATTTTTGGGCGAACCGTGAGTTGGATGCTTTGATAAGGGTTCAAGATGCGACCCTTCGCAAGCCAATAAAGCGAGTGCATAGCCTCGATAAGAATAAGATGAGCAAAAATTATGAGCGATGAACACTGAGTCACTCCAAGAAAGATCCTATTCACGAAATACTGGAGGGGGTATGATGAAAAATGCTGGAACTCACTTTTTTTCTTTACCTTTTGTCGTTTTGCGTCTAAAATCCTTGCGTATCACTGTTCTAAATCGCCGACGGAGGTAACTCATATAGCAAGCGAAGATGTTCTGAAACCAGGTTCGGACCTACTAGGCGGAGCTATAGAGCCACGTTCTGGCATTATGGACGTCGCGTACGCTGCTTCAGGGGAAAGAGCGGAATTCCGCGCTCCGATTTCTGAAGCCGATGCGTTCGATGCCTCTGCTCCGGACATCGAACTTTGTAAATTGGCCGCTAGCGGAAACCTTGCAGCATTTGAGCTCATCTATGAGCGGTATCATCGTCGCACCTACAGCCTTTGCCTTCGGATGTCGAGTAGCCAGACCGAGGCTGAAGACTTGACTCAGGAAGTCTTTATACAGCTTTTTCGAAAGATCGGTAGCTTTCGCGGCGATTCTGCTTTCTCGACCTGGCTTCACAGACTGACTGTTAATCAGGTCCTGATGCATTTTCGAAGGCGCAGTGTAAAGAACGAAAGAACCAGTGATGACGGAGAGATGCCTGAACAGACCGTTCGCGGCAGTGCAAATCCTAATAGAATGCAAGTGGTTGACCGGATCGCTCTCAAGAATGCCATTGCCGAACTGCCAAACGGTTACCGGAACGTATTCGTCCTGCACGATGTAGAAGGGTTCGAGCATGAAGAGGTCGCGCGAATGATGGGGATCTCTGTAGGCACGTCTAAATCACAACTTCACAAAGCAAGGCTAAAGCTGCGCGGTCTTTTGATAAAGCAGCAGGATTAACTAATATCCAGTATTCAACTCTACGAACAATGCAAGAAACGTTGTTCGTGTCTTTTCGTGTCAAAATCGACGATCGACGGCAGAAAAACAGTGTTTCATAAGGCAACTATTGCACTCCGTGGATAATCTATAAGGGTGAACCAAATTGAAACGGTTCGAGTTGCAGGCTTAGCCTGTAGCTAGGCATTATCCTGCAAATGAACTGCGACGAATGTAGAAATCTGATCAGCGTATTCCTTGACTGCGAACTCGGAGAATCGACCGCTGCGACCGTAAGGATGCATCTTGCGCTATGTGAGGAATGCGCTCGGCTCTGCGAAGATTTTGCGTCGATCCTGGACGTGGTTTCTGAGGAACCAGGCGATCTTCCCCCTAATTCTCAAGCGCTCTGGTGTCGCATAAACAACATTATTGAGAACGACGTGAAACCGGTAGCACCGGCGGCTCCCGATCCGAATGCCGGACGATTCTGGCGGTTTAGCTTCGGTCAGCTTGCCGGAGCCGTTTTATCGGTGGCGATTGTCAGTTCGCTCATGACGGTTGTGGTAGTCAAAAGCTATTTCCCTCCGGCTCCACCGGAATTTGCTGTGAATTTATCGGCCGAACGGACGTGGTTTGATAGAGTACTTGGAAGACTCGGACTGACCGATACGCCTCAGCAGATCCGGGATAGACGTCTCAAACAACATCAGGAGGCGATCGAATATTGGAATGCCCGTGTAGAAGCACGTCGTGAGAAGTGGGACGAGATGACCCGTGCCGCATTTGACAGGAATTTGCGAGTGATCGACCAGTCCGTTAGCCAGTTTACCGTGAATTTAGAACGAAACCCGGATGACGAACTCTCCGGCGAGATGCTTGATTCTGTCCTTGACGACAAGATGAAGCTACTCCGGGATTTCGCTGATTTGTAGTCTTTAAAGAATGATCTTTGGATCAAAAACCTTCGTTTGGCTGATCGGCCACGCCAAAACTACGATCCTTCTGAGCGTAGTTTTTTTCTTTGCGGGCATGGCTCAAGACGTAGCGGCGCAAAAACGATTCTCGCGCACCTATCCCGCGGGTCAGAGTGTTCGTCTCCATTTGATGAACCGAACCGGGACCGTGGAGGTGCAAGGTTGGGAAAGGCGAGAAATAAGCGTCGTGGCAATGCTTGAGGCTCCGGCTGCCACCATCGCACCTCAAAGTACGAGCGGCGGTATCGACATAAATGTGCTTCGAGACAACCAGGGCCGCGATGTGGGAAGCGTAAACTTTGTCATCCGCGTGCCCTTCAACACTGTAGTTGACATTGAAACACGGATTGGGAACCTTGCGGTCACGAATATTCGTAGCGGCCTTGTACGAGCATACATAACCAGTGAAGGCGACATAACGCTTACCAATATCTCGTCTCCCAGTGTTTCCGGAGAAAACCGGCTCGGTGATATTTTCTTCGACGGCGAGCTACATGACAACGGCATTTATCGTTTCTCGTCTACGAGCGGACGGATCAGTGTCAGAATACCGTTTTCGTCATCTTTCAAGCTTGTAGCTACAGCGCCATCAACCCGAAACATTTCGCTTGGGCCTTTTTCCAATGGCGAGAATGTTTGGGGTGACGGCCGTCGTGTCATGGGGAAGTTTGGGTCGGGCAGCGCCTCGGTTACGGCAACCAACAAACTTGGTAGTATCGCGTTCATCGGCCGTTAGCTTATAAATATATCGGCATTTGTCTATACGGCATTTGTCCTCCTTTGGATCGAACCTACCTCCACATCCTCGCGAACCGATTCGTGCCTTATTATGATTATGAGAAGATTATTATTCATAGCTGCACTTGCCCTCGCCATTCCCACTCTTTCACTTGCTCAGACCGCTTTTCCTAGTCAACGAACGATCACGAAAACAGACCGTTTTGACTTTGCCTCAGGTGGAACGATAGCGATAACTGGAGCGCCAATCGGTTCTATCGAGGTAATAGGTTCCGCGTCTAATGAGATCGAAATTACGGCTGAAATAAAATTACAGGCATCGAGTGAAGAGGGCCTTAATACGCTTGCGACGGCGACTGGATTCGTAGCGGACGATTCGGCGATCCGCGTCGGGATCATGACGGTTGGCAACCACAACAAGTTTGGCCTTAAGAGATTACCGAAAAACTTTGCCAAGGCACTCCTATTGGCACCGTTCACCATCAATTATTTGATCCGGGTGCCTAAATACTCGGATCTCGAGATCGACGGCGGGAAAGGCGATCTTACAATTAAGGGCGTCGAGGGATCGATCCGGGCTAATTTTCTCGAATCCAATGCTACTGTCGAGATCGTTGGTGGTATGGCCGCGGTGGCGTTGGGAAAGGGCACAGCGGACATCTCATTCGGAGCAAAAGGATGGCGAGGCCGGTCAGCGAATATTCAGATCGCACAAGGTGACTTGACCGTGCGACTGCCCACGACGTTAAGTGCTGATATCGATGCGTCGGTGTTGCGGTCAGGCGGCATCGAGAACGAATTTCCGGACCTTAAACCGCGTGATCGAAAGACGGCGTTCACAGAAAAATCGATGATTGCCAAGGCCGGTGTCGGCGGAGGGGCGATGAAATTCTCCGTTGGTGACGGAAAACTCAGGATCAAATCCCTTCGTGCTCGCTTGTAAAATCCGGCCTGTACTCGAATTAGCGTGTTATCAGGTGGTAAACTAGTTTGGTTTACCACCTTTTCTTTTTGCGAATATGACAATCAAATCAGATATTTGGCTGCGAAAAATGGCCGAAGAAAGCAGGATGATCTCGCCTTTTCTCTCGCAGCTCGTTCGGGAGGTCGACGGGAACCGGATCATCTCTGCTGGTTGCTCGAGCTACGGATACGACATGCGGCTGGCGGATGACGGCTTTAGGATCTTCTCGTCTGTGCATGCAAAAGAGATCGACCCCAAACGCTTTGACGAGCAGTTCTCGCTGATCGAACCTCAGATGCACACGTCCGGTGATGGAGCAAAATACTATCTTTTGCCCCCTCACCATTACGGGCTCGGCGTCACGGTAGAAACTTTTAAGATGCCAAGGAACGTGACCGGCGTAGCCCTCGGAAAATCTACATATGCTCGTGCCGGGTTATTAGTGAATACAACTCCACTCGAGGCTGGCTGGACCGGTCGGCTCGTCGTAGAGATCGCTAATCTTGCAAATCTGCCTTTACGCGTATACGTGAATGAGGGCATCGGCCAAATTCTCTTCTTTGAATCCGATGAGGATTGTGCTGTTTCGTACGAGGACCGCGGCGGAAAATATCAAGGCCAAACGGGCCTAACCTTTGCAAAGGTCTGAACAATAAGAAGCGAGAGTGCATAAGTGAAACAATATCGCCGCTGTTCAAAATGCCTGGTCCTGATGTTGACCGTATTGTCATACGTTAACGCGCAGACGATAGATGGGAACCGCCCCCGAGCACATGATCTGGGCTTAAAGATCGGTGTATTGCCGACAGGCCCGTTGAATGCCATCACTGACGTCGCAGGCGTAGCGGTGGGCCACACGACAATCATCAAGGGAGAGAATGTCCGAACGGGAGTGACGGCGATCGTTCCGCACGGCGGCAACCTTTTTTTGGAAAAGGTCCCGGGAGCCATATTCGTCGGCAACGGCTTTGGAAAGCTGGCTGGTTCAACACAAGTCAACGAGCTCGGTGAGATCGAGACACCGATATTACTTACTTCAACGCTTTCAGTTCCACGCGTTGCAGATTATCTTATCGACCACATGATCGGGCTTGCGGGCAACGAGAACGTCCGTTCGATCAACCCCCTTGTTGCCGAAACGAATGATGGCGGCCTCAACGATATACGCGGTCGACATATTACGCGTGATGACGTTTTTAATGCGATAAAAATCGCCCGTGGCAATGCTGTCCTTGAAGGCTCGGTTGGAGCCGGTACGGGTACAGTTGCTTTCGGATGGAAAGGCGGCATCGGTACATCCTCGAGAAAGCTGCCGAATTCTCTCGGTGGTTATACCCTAGGTGTCCTGGTGCAGTCTAATTTCGGCGGCGTGCTATCGATAGACGGAGTTCCGATCGGCGAGGAACTCGGCCGATATTATCTTAAAGACATCCGCTCATCGCAAAAAAGTATCTCTCCCCCTGACATTGCCGCGGATGGTTCTATTATCATTGTCATCGCGACTGACGCACCACTCGATCATCGCCAGCTTTCACGCCTAGCCGGGCGCTCGATGTCAGGCCTTGCTCGAACCGGCTCTTCGATGACAAATGGCAGCGGAGACTATGCCATTGCCTTCTCCACCGCGAACCGAATAAATGCAGGTGACAAAGTGAGAAATATCGCCGTCCTCGGCAACGATGCAATGTCGCCCCTGTTTCAAGCCGTCATCGAAGCTACCGAAGAGGCCATCTATAACTCAATGTTCAAAGCAGTCACGGTTACCGGCAATGGTCGCACCATTGAGGCTGTTCCGATCGACAAGGTCCGTGAACTACTTAAGCGGTACGGAAAGATAAAGTAAGGGCATCGATTCGTTAGTATGGAAAAGATCGAGAATTATATCGGGGGAGAGATCGTGCAGCCTGCGTCGGGCGCATACCTCGACAATTTCGATCCGTCCACCGGGCAAGTATACTCACTGATCGCTGATTCTGACGACCGCGATGTACACTTAGCGGTCGACGCCGCGAGGGGTGCGTTTCCAGGCTGGTCGGCTACTCCGCCCGAAGCCAGGCATGACATCCTCATGCGATTGGTTTCATTGATCGAGCGTGATCTCGAAGAACTCGCCATAGCCGAAAGTATCGATAATGGTAAACCTGTTTCTCTCGCCCGAACGGTTGATATTCCAAGAGCGATATCGAATCTTAAATTTTATGCAACTGCCGGGATGCATACCTCCTCGGATTCGCATGAAACCGTTGGACAGGCGATCAACTATACCCTTCGGCAGCCGCTGGGCGTTGTGGGCTGTATAAGTCCCTGGAACCTGCCGCTCTATTTGTTCACCTGGAAGATCGCTCCTGCAATTGCCGCTGGATGCACCGTTGTTGCAAAGCCGAGCGAGGTTACGCCGATGACGGCTTACCTGTTGTCGAAACTTTGTATCGAGGCAGGTTTGCCGTCAGGTGTGTTAAACATAATTCATGGCCTCGGGCCGAAGGTGGGATCAGCGATCGTCGCTCACAAGGATGTAAAAGCGATCTCGTTCACCGGCGGAACTAAAACCGGCGAAGAGATCGCCCGAGTGGCAGCGCCGATGTTCAAGAAGCTCTCGCTTGAACTCGGCGGAAAGAATCCAAACATTATTTTTGCCGACTGCAGTTACGAAGAGATGCTGGCGACCACCGTCCGCTCGTCCTTCTCGAATCAGGGCGAGATCTGCCTTTGCGGGTCGAGGCTCTTCGTTGAGCGGCCGATCTACGATAAGTTCAAAAGAGACTTTGTAACGCGGGTTTCCGCCTTAAAAGTAGGCGACCCTTTAGAAGCCGACTCTGACGTTGGAGCCATCGTGTCTAATCAGCATTTTGACAAAATAATGTCGTATGTTGACCTGGCCACAAAAGAGGGCGGTAAAATAATCCTCGGCGGCAAGGCGGTTAAACCGGATGGAAGATGCTCGAATGGATGGTTTATCGAGCCTACAATTATTGAGGGCCTGTCGCACGACTGCCGAACAAATGCCGAGGAGATCTTTGGGCCCGTGGCGACTATTATGCCGTTCGATACTGAGGCGGAGGTCATTGGTTACGCTAACGGAGTACGGTACGGCCTTTCTGCCACGATCTGGACGGAGAACCTGTCACGAGCTCATCGAGTTGCATCCCTCTTGGAATCGGGAATCGTATGGGTCAATTGTTGGCTATTACGCGATCTCCGAACTCCATTTGGCGGAATGAAAGACAGCGGCATCGGTCGTGAAGGCGGTTTTGAAGCCCTGAGATTCTTTACGGAAGAGAAGAATGTTTGTATAAAGACATAGATCTACAAGGCGTCTAATAGATCTACAAAGCGTTTATCAATTCCTATGTTACTGAAGAAGATAGCTCTGTTGACGACAAGTATTATTGCGGCTTACTTCGTCAGCGGAACGATCTTGAGCCGAATTGTCTTCCCATCGCCCGAAGTAGATCTAGTCAATTATTCTAGACCAGGAGACCAATTCGTTAGCCGCGTCGAAGGCTTTCAACAGACCGTGCTAGCTGTGAACCAGAATCACATCCATACCAGATTGGAGATCCTGCCTCACGCAGCCGGTCCGCCAGAACACATTCACGAAGCTTTCGAGGAGAGATTCACAGTTCGCGAAGGCGAAGTAAATATTCTGGTCAACGGCGAAAAAAAGACGCTGAAGCCCGGTGAAACTGTCACGATTCCACCGATGACGCCGCACAAGCCTTTTAACGAAACCGATCGGACTGCGGTTATTCAAAGCGATCAAGATCTCGACAGCCTGCCGGTCCAATTCGGATATTTTCTGTCACAGATGTATCCGATCATGGACAGAGAAGGCGGCAACCTGGACCTGATCATGCAGTTGTCGGTATTTGGAAATGAGATGGACTCTTGGCTTGTCGGGCCGCCGATCATCTTTCAAAAGACCATGAGGATATTGCTCGAACCCACCGCCCGGCTACTTGGATATAAAAAGTATTACCCGGAATTCCGACCCAGCGTTAGAGCCGAGGCGAGATGATATGGATCCGGCTTCAATCGATTAATATTTATTCATATGAAATACTTCGCATTTTTGCTCGTTTTGCTCTCCACAACTCTAACTAGTTCCGCTCAACAGAAGCCGCCCACCGAGTCCGCGATGGACCGATTCCTGCGTTACGTTAAGATCGATACACAGTCTGCGGAGGATCAACCAGCACCGCCGAGCACGAAGAAGCAATTGGATCTGGCACGCTTGCTTGAGAAAGAGCTGAATGATCTCGGCGTACAAAACGTCCGAATGAGCGAGTGGGGGATCGTTTACGGAATGGTTCCCGGCAATCTGCCAGACAATTTGAAAGTGCCAACTATTGGTTTTATTGCTCACATGGACACCTCCCCAGCGGTTTCAGGGGCGAATGTGAACGCGATCATCCACAAGAATTATCAGGGCGGTGACATTGTTTTGCCCAACGATAAATCACAAGTAATAACCGTTGCACAGAATCCCGGTCTTAAGAAATTGATCGGTGATGACATTATTACGGCGGATGGCACAACGCTCCTCGGTTCAGATGACAAATCGGGAATCGCTGAGATTATGACGATGATCGACATACTCCGGAACAATCCGCAGATCAAACACGGGAATATCGCGATCGCATTCACGCCTGACGAAGAGGTCGGCGGCGGCATAGACAAATTTGACATAAAAGGCTGGGGTGCCAAGTTCGCATATACAGTAGATGGCGGTGAACTCGGCGATATTTCTAACGAGACGTGGTCCGCTCGGACGGCAACCGTCACCTTTCGCGGAAAGTCCACGCATCCCGGTACCGCGAAGGGAATCATGATCAATTCGTCGTACGCTGCCGGTTACTTCTTAGGACGGTTTCCGGAGGTGGTAGCAACTCGCCCGGAAACGACCGAGGGCCGTGTCGGCTTTATCCATCCGTACAATGCTGCGATGTCGGAAGAAACTTCCTCGATCAAGATCCTTCTCCGGGATTTCGACATAACCGGCCTGGCCGTCCAGGAAGAAACCGTGAAGAAATTGATCACAGAAACCCAGAAGAAATTTCCCGACGTTAAGATCGAGTACAGCAGCGAGCTGGGATACCTGAACATGAAGGAAGTCCTGAAGGATTATCCGCAGCTGACCGACTTTGCCATCGAGGCCGCGAAACGGGCCGGCATCGAATCGAGGCTGAGGCCGATCCGGGGCGGAACTGATGGGTCCCGATTGACGGCGATGGGGTTGCCAACTCCGAACCTTTTCACCGGCGGCCATAATTTCCATGGCAAGCTCGAATTTAACTCTCGCAAGGGACTGGAAAAATCGACCGAAACGCTCGTAAATCTGGTCCAGATCTGGGCGGAAAAAGGCAGATAAGTTGTCAAAGATCCAGTTCTTTACTTTTTGGCCACGAAAAGATCGGGGAACTTGTTCTTTAAGTCCTCGATCTTTGGTTTATCGTGCTGGACTATATACGGCTCATCGGGATTCTTCCGCATGTAATCTTGGTGGTACGTCTCGGCATCATAGAATTTTTTCAACGGAACGACCTCGGTGACGACGGGCTTTGAAAATTTTCCCGCGCCGGTTAGTTTATCGATAAATGCCTGAGCCTCAGCTTTCTGCTCCTCGTTTGCAAAGAATATGGCTGACCGGTAATGCCTGCCGACATCAGGTCCCTGACGGTTGAGCTGCGTTGGATCGTGTGCCACTGAAAAAAATATATCGAGCAAACGAGAATACGAGATCATCGTCGGATCGTAGGTAACCTTGACCGATTCGGCATGGTCGGTGCGCCCGTTGCTGACAATCTCGTAATTAGCGGACCGAGCGTCGCCGCCCGCATAACCTGACTTAACGTCCTTTACGCCTTTAACATGTTCGAAAACAGCTTCGACGCCCCAGAAGCACCCGCCTGCGAAAACGGCAGTCTGCGTACCCTGTGGTTCGGATCTAGATTCTATGTCGGTTGCCTGTGCGGGCAGCTTAACTTCTGCGTTCGGACCCGAACTGCTTACCGTGCTGCATGAAATGGCCGCTGCAGCGATCATGAGTAAAATGACTTTAAAGTGCAACATCATCTCGTCTACCTCCCTTAAGGGCTAACTGTCGATAATTGTAGTACATCCCGTGTAATACATCCCAGAAATGATTTCGCCGATCTTTCCCCTGCGGATTCACTGCTATTCAGACGCACGAACGTTTAATTCTGCCGTATTCCTGTTAAACTTGGATCTATACATTTCGCAACTGATGTCCGACACTTTTATCAACTCGTCAAAGGCGCCCGAGCCCGTGGGGCTTTACCCACATGCACGGCGGGTCGGCGATCTGCTTTTCCTCTCTGGGGTCGGGCCTCGAGAGCGAGGAACCAAGACAATACCGGGTGTCGAACTAAATGATAGTGGCGATATCGTTTCATACGATATAGAGGCCCAGTGCCGCTCGGTTTTCGCCAACGTTCGCAGCATCGTCGAGGAGGCGGGATCGTCATGGGATCGCATTGTCGATGTGACCGTATTTCTCACAAATATGAAAGATGATTTTCCAATTTATAACCGGATCTATGCCGAGTATTTTGAGAATAATCAGCCTTGCCGGACAACGGTCGAGGTGGGCAGCCTACCCACACCGATCGCGATAGAATTAAAAGTAATTGCAACAATAGACTAAACATAAGGAGTTTTATGAACGCACCCGCATCGCAAGGAATTGCTACAAAAGGATTTGCAACGAACGGACCAGAGGCAAAATTCGAACCGTTCGAGTTCGCTCGCCGCGAGGTTGGACCAAATGACATTTTGATCGACATACAATATTGCGGCATTTGCCACTCCGACATTCATCAGGCCCGGGCCGAATGGGAGCCGATGATCCCTTCGATCTATCCAATGGTCCCTGGGCACGAGATCGTCGGACGCGTGGCCGCTGTCGGCAGCGAGGTCACCAAATTCAAAGAGGGCGACATCGCAGGGATCGGGTGTTTTGTAGACAGCTGCAGTGAATGCCCTGCATGCGGCGGAGGTGTCGAGCAGTACTGCCTTAAAGGCTCTGCGATGACATACAACGGCACCGAGATGGACCGTGAAACTCCCACATATGGCGGATATTCTAAACACTATACGATCGGTGAAAAATACGCTCTTAAAGTAAACGCCACGGGCGACCTCTCTGGAGTTGCTCCACTATTATGCGCCGGTATCACAACCTATTCGCCCTTAAAACGTTGGGGAGCAGGGCCCGGGAAGAAAGTGGCTGTTGCCGGACTCGGCGGACTCGGGCACATGGGCGTCAAGATTGCGAAAGCTATGGGGGCCGAAGTCACCGTCTTGAGCACCTCACCAGCAAAAGAAGCCGATGCACGGACTCTGGGAGCGACCGGGTTCATCAATACGAAAGATGCCGAGCAGGTCGCTGCCGCAGCCGGCCGATTCGATATCTTGCTCGATACGATCTCTGCTAATCATGATTACAATTCCTATTTGGGCATGGTCACTCTTAACGGCGTTATGGTCATCGTCGGTGTTCCGACGGAACCGGTTCCCCTTAACGCCTTCTCTCTCATTGGCGGTAACAAGGTCCTTGCCGGCTCGCTGATCGGCGGCATTCCCGAAACTCAGGAGATGCTCGATTTCTGTGCCGAGCACAATATCACCTCAGATGTTGAGGTCATCACGCCGGACCGCATCGAGGAAGCCTACGACCGGACCGTCAGATCAGATGTCCGTTATCGTTTCGTCATCGACATGAAAAATGCCTAGGTACATTGCATTGCTCCGCGGAATAAACGTCGGCGGAAATACGATGATCAAAATGGAAGAGCTTCGAGCTATGTTCGAGGCTCTCGCTTTTACCAATGTAGCGAGCTATATCAACAGCGGTAACATCGCGTTCGATCATGTGCAGAAGCCCGCACGAAGTAAGGGCACATTACGGGCCGAGCTCGCATTGATCTCCCAAATCGAACCATCCATCGAAAAGCGTTTCGGCAGGCCGGTGCAAGTCATCGTTCGTGAACGATCCGACATTGAACGGATCCTCAAGGACAATCCCTTTAACGGCGAATTCGAGAATGATAAGGAGATGCACGTGCTCTTTATGAAGAACGAGATGCCGACGGATAAGCGTGACCAACTGATGGCCGCAGCATTTGAAGGCGAAAGATACGCAGTTAAGGGCCGCGAGATCTACTGCCACCTCAAAGATCGCTTTGCCGACAGCCTGCTTACCAAGGGCTTCCTCGATAAAAAGCTCAAGATTCTCTACACAGCCCGGAACTGGCGGACAGTGCAGAAGCTCAGTGAGCTCTGATGGAGGACGGTTCGTTTGCCTTCCGCAAGATAACAATTCGACACAACCGCCGTGATCGCGGGCGTCCCCGCCTGCAAGCGTCCGGCGGACGCTGACGAACACAATAATTTTTCAACTTCAAGGTTACCGAGCACCGGCACGCCGGAGGAACCGGCGTTGCAGGCGTGGACGCCCGCGGTCCAGTCTGTATGTGTTGTCAAACATCTCGAATGGTGTTTTCTGCGGACGACGGCGTTCAGGAATTAAATACAAAGGGGTCGCTGAAGGCGACCAATATTATAGCCTGGGGTGAAGCGAGTGGAACGAGCAGAACCCCAGGAATAAAGATCGACATTTTGCGCTCCCTGAAGGGGAGCAATATCTGGTGGTGATCGTTCGACCCCTTCAGGGTCGGGAACGCATTCTTGTCTTGTACCCAGGGTTGCGGCCTGTCGGCCTTACCCTGGGCTATTATCTTTGTCCCTTTCAGGGACACGGGCAATTTCAGAATAGCCATAGCGTTTTCTCCCTTACCTTGTGCATGGCAACGGCGATGGAGACGGCGTCTATTTGGTCGTCGTGGCGGCCGTGGGGGAAGGAGCAGGCTTCGGTGATGAAGTCCTCGTTCCATCGTCCGGCTACTAGTCTCACTCTGCCTTCTTCGGCGAGGGCGATCCATGGGAGGGCTCGTGTGAGCTTGTCTGTTTCAACCTTTACTCCGCGGAACTTCTTGCCGAAGAGCTGTGGCATACGTCTCAGGTCCGCAAGAAGTGCA
>JBGSWW010000047.1:0-52692 GCA_041751735.1 Pyrinomonadaceae bacterium
GCCGGTTCGAAGCAGTGCTGCTATTAGTACTCAGCGGCTGACCGGAGACGGCAAGACCCGGGGCGCAAAGATATCGCCGGACGGTAGATTTCTTGCTTATATAAAAGCCGAGCGTGGCGAGCGCTCGCTTTGGCTAAAACAGATACAGACAAACAGCAATATCGAGATCGTTAAGCCCGGAGCGTTAGACCGTTTTGCCAATATCGCTTTTTCACCTGACGGCAATTTTGTTTATTTCAATGCGGAGAACCAATCTGCCGACATGCCGTCCGTATATCGCGTCCCGACACTTGGCGGAACACCGATAAAAGTATTGACGAATGCTATTCAAGTTCAGTTTTCGCCAGATGGACGCCGCGTCAGTTTCGGCCGTTATGACTTTGGTGCAAATGAATCGGCGGTATTTGTGGCCGACGCCGATGGTGCGAATGAACGTAAGATCGCTTCTCGATCAGGAACCCAATTTTTTGACAGAGCGCCCGCCTGGGCGCCGGACGGTAAGACGGTCGCGATACCGGCCGGCGACGATTCGCTGGCACCGAATCCTAACGGCATGATTGCTCTCATCTCTGTCGAGGAAGGAGTAGTATCCGAACTGGGCAGCTCGCGGTGGGCGGAGCTCGATGATGTGGTGTGGCACCCGAGCGGAGATTCGATCATCGTCGCAGCTAAAGACACGCCGCTCAGCCAGTCGCAAATTTGGGAAATTTCTTACCCGACCGGAACGGTTCGCCGACTGACAAATAATCTTAACGGACATTTTTCCGTCTCGATCACCGCCGACGGCAAGTCAATAGTTACCGGCGAAATCTACAGCAGATCCGCCGTGTGGGTCTCGCCTGACCTCAAGCCGGAAAATGCAAAGCCAATAATGCCGGCGACCGGTGACACCTGGGGAATCTCATGGACGCCCGACGACCGCATCGTGTACGTTTCCGACCAGACCGGCGACGCCGAAATCTGGATAATGGACGACGACGGGACGAACGCGAGAGCGCTGACCAGCGACAAGGTATTTAAGACCACGCCTGTCGTATCACCCGACGGCCGCTATATCGTCTATACGACCAGCGTCGGAATGGGCCAACTGGTCCGTATTGATATTAACGGCGGAAATCCGCGCGTTTTTGATAAACATTTCGGTGCCGACAACGCGGACATATCCCCCGACGGCAAGTGGATAATTCACTCCGCTTGGGTAGACGGAATGCAAAGGATTTTTCGTGTAGCGATAGACGGAGGCGAACCGGAGCCGCTGACAGATTATCGCGCGACCGAACCGCGATATTCTCGCGACGGAACGCGTTTCGCGTGTTTTATTCCGGACGAGAAAAGACAAATTTGGAATCCTTTGGCTATAGTCCCTGCCGAAGGCGGCCAGCCGATAAAGGTGTTCGACACGCCGTTGAATACCAATGTCGGCCGCGGGCCGATCTGGACGCCTGATGATCTTGGAATAACGGTCGTGGTAGCGCCCGGCGAAAAACAAAATCTGTGGCTTCAGCCGGTCGACGGCTCGACGGGTAAATTAATGACTGGTTTTGACGTTCCCGGCATCGCCCGCCGCGAATATTCGCGCGACGGTAAACGAATCGCAATCGTTCGGGCCGAAGGCATAGGCAACGCCATTATGATCACCGATTTCCGCTAATTAGCTTTATGAAACGATGCCCAAAATGCAGGCGGGATTACTACGACGAGACGCTGCTGTTTTGTCTCGACGATGGCAATGCGCTGCTCGAAGGCCCGGCGTCTGTGGATGAGCCGGCGACGGCGATCTTGTCCGAGTTTGGAGTTCCGTCTTTAGGTCGCACATCGACCGAATCGGCGACGCGGGCGCAGATAGATACGACCGCGGCGGAGGCGGAGCCTCAGGAGAATCGGCGAGGCCGTTCTGAAAAGCAGAGTTTCCTCGCAAATAGAGCGGCGAAGCCGCTGGCAGGAGCAGCCGTCGCTGTTCTTCTTCTGGCTGGTGGGTTTTTTGGCTATCGATATTTTGACCCCAGCGGTTCCGGAGCGATCAATTCGATCGCGGTGCTTCCGTTTGAGAACAGGAGCGGAAGCGGCGATACCGAGTACCTCTCGGACGGGCTGGCCGATTCGCTGATCTATCGACTTTCGCAGCTGCCGAATCTGAAGGTCAGTCCGACAAGCTCCGTGATGCGGTACAAGGGGAAGGGCGGCGACACTTCGCAGATCGCGAGGGAGCTGAATGTCGATGCGGTGATGTCCGGCAGGCTGGTCCAGATAGGCGACAGTCTCAATATCAGCGTCCAACTAACCGATGCAAGGACGGACAAACTTATCTGGGCAGAGCAGTACGACCGCAAGATGTCTGACCTGCTGTCCACCCAGCGAGAGATCGCTACGGCGATCACGGAAAGGTTGCAGCTAAGACTGACCGGCGACGATGCCAAGGGAATAACGAAACGATACACCGAAAATAACGAGGCGTATCAGCTTTATCTGAAAGGCCGTTTCTATTGGAACAAGCGTGACGAAATAAATCTCAGAAAGGCGATCGAGCAGTTTAAATCGGCGGCGGATAAAGACGCGAACTTCGCACTTGCCCTCGTGGGTCTCGCCGACTCTTATTCTGTCTTGCCTTATTACAGCACCGACGCGTCCTCCGACGTCCTGCCGCAGGCCAAGACTTACGCGACGCGTGCCCTGGCGATAGATGATTCGCTCGGCGAAGCTCACGCGTCTCTGGGTTATATACATTTTCAGTCGTGGTCCTGGGCTGAGGCAGAGAAAGAGCTTCGACGGTCGATCGAGCTGGATCCGAACTATGGGACGGGACGTCGCTGGTTTGGCCAGCTGCTGCACTCTCTAGGTCGTCTTGATGAGGCTGAAATTGAGTACAAGCGAGCGGTTGAACTTGAGCCGCTTTCGCTGATCGCTAACAACAATCTTGCCGAGCTTTATCACCGAAAAGGCGACCTCGATGTCACCGCCAGGCAATTTCAAATCGCACTCGATCTCGATCCAAACTGGTATTTTGCCCGGATGAATCTCGCGTTTGTATTTGCCAATCGAGGACGAAACGCCGAAGCGATAGTCGAGGCTGAAAAGAGCGTCGAACTGTCGAAGCGGGAGAACATATCGCTCGGGATCTTAGGGTTTGTTTACGCGAAAGCCGACCGGAGATCCGACGCCTTAAAGATCGTCGAAGAACTAAAGGAAAGATATCAGAAACATCAAGCAGGCGGTCTGGATCTCGCCCGCGTGTACACCGGACTGGGCGATAACGATCAAGCGTTCGACTGGTTGGAAAAGGAATTTCAATCGCGGGATCAAAAGATGCCGATCTGGTTCGCTATAGGCATCTTCGAGCCTCTCCGCGACGACGCGCGATACGCGGGATTGCTAAAACGAATGAATCTGCCGGAATAGGAATTTATGAAACGATGCCCTGAATGCCGACGAGATTATTACGACGACACGCTGGTGTTTTGTCTGGAAGATGGAAGTGCTCTGATTCAGGGCCCGGTGCCGTCGCCCGATGAGCCACAAACCGCCATCCTGCACGAGACCGCAGCCCCCGGCGAGGCCGCGACTCGAGCCCACATACATACTACAGAGCAGACGGCAGTTCTGCCGTCGGCAGATGTTCGTCCCGGAACGAGAATGGGTTTTGATAAACGGCTTATCCTGGCTCCGATCGCACTGGTGGTCATAGTCGCGGTTGGCCTTTTCGGATATCGATACTTATTCGCGGACCCCTCTCAGATCGATTCCATCGCCGTTTTGCCGTTCCAAAACGTAAGCGGCGATCCCAACTTCGAATATCTCTCGGACGGCATCGCCGAATCGCTGATAAATAGTCTTACACAGCTCCAGCAATTGAAGGTGGTGGCGCGAAATACCGCGTTTCGCTACAAGGGCAAGGATGTCGATGCCGAGCAGGTCGGACGCGAACTCAGTGTCCGGGCGGTCTTGACGGGTAGAGTACGGCAGGTCGCCGACCGGCTCAATATACAGGTCGATCTTGTCGATGCAGGCACGGGCGCTCAACTTTGGGGCGAGGAGTACGATCGCCCGGTTGCGGATGCCCTTTCTATCAAGCAAGCGATCGCCCGCGAGATCACGGATAAGCTGCGGTTGCGACTCTCCGGCGAACAGCAACAGCAGATGAATGCACGCGAAACAACAAACTCTGAAGCGTATCAGTCCTATCTGCGAGGTCGATTCTACTGGAATCGGAGAAGTGGAGACGGCATCAAGAGAGCGATCACGGAGTTTCAGCAAGCGGTTGATCGCGATCCGAACTACGCGCTCGGATACGTCGGGCTGGCTGACAGCTACATTGTGCTGGAGGAATATGCAGGAACGCCTGCCACCGAGACGCTGCCGAAGGCCCAGGCCGCGGCAGATCGCGCCCTGCAAATAGACCCGTCGCTCGCCGAGGCGTATGCCTCCAAAGGCATGACATTCCTTAACCAGTGGAAATGGGCTGAGTCCGAAGAAGCATTTAAGAGAGCCATCGAGCTCAATCCGAAATACGCGACAACACGGCATTGGTTTTCGATCTTCTTGCGTGCAAAACGGCGGAACGTCGAAGGCCTGCGGGAGATGAAGATCGCCCAGGAACTTGACCCGCTTGCGCCGAATATCACCCAGAACCTAGCAATGATGTACGTGATCAACGACGACGTGGAATCTGCCGTTCAGGAGTTCAAAAAAGTGCTCGAACTCGATCCAAATTTCGCGCCCGCTCACGCAAATCTGGGACTTGTATATCTCAGGCAGCGTCGCTATGAAGAGGCTATCGCCTCGTGCCAGCGAGCGGTCGACCTGTCCAGCCGGGCGAGTTTACACCTGAGCGCGTTGGGTTATGCTTATGCCGTTGCTGGCAAACGCGCCGAGGCCCTTCAGATATTGCGGGAAATGGAAGAGAGATATGCGAAGGGCGAGTCGGTCGCACAGTACCTCGCTCGAGTATATGCCGGGCTTGGTGACAAAGATCAGGCATTTGCCTGGCTCGAAAAGGATTTCACAAATCGAAGCGGACTGTTGCATACCATCACATGGTGGCAGTTCTATGACGACCTACGCTCAGACCCGCGCTACATCGATCTCGTGAGGCGAATGAACTTGGCTGACTAAAACTTATGAAACGATGTCCTGAATGCAGGCGGGATTATTACGACGACACGCTGCTGTATTGTCTCGACGACGGTAATGCGCTGCTTGACGGGCCAGCCTCTGCCAATGAACCGGCAACGGAGATCTTGTCGGTACCACCTGCGGTAGCGGGTGGTTTGACCGCAGCTACAGACGAGACGAGCGTGAAGACCGCTATTCTTCAACCACCCGCTGCCACAGGTGGTTCTGACTCGGCTCGCGGATTTGATAAACGCCTGCTGCTGGCGCCATTGGCTTTCGTGGTCATCGTGATCGGCGGATTCGTTGGGTATCGTTACCTGAATCCTGCGACGTCTGCACAGATCAATTCCATAGCGGTTATACCGTTTGAGAACCGAAGCGGCAGCGGCGACGCCGAGTACCTGTCGGATGGGCTGGCTGATTCGCTTATTTATCGTCTTTCACAGTTGCCGAATTTGAAGGTCAGCCCTACGAGTTCTGTGATGCGGTACAAGGGAAAGGAAACAGATGTCGCGCAGATCGCGAAAGATCTAGAGGTCGATGCGGTGATGTCGGGCCGACTGGTTCAGCGTGGTGATGATCTGTCGATCAGTGTTCAGTTGATCGACTCCCGCACCGGAAAGATCATTTGGGCCGAGCAGTACGATCGGAAAATGGCAGAACTGCTTGCGACGCAGCGTGAGATCGCGACGACGATCACGCAGAAGCTGCAATTGAAACTTTCCGGTGAAGAAAAAGGAATAACCAAAAAATACACCGATAGCAGCGAAGCCTATCAGCTGTATCTCAAAGGCCGTTACCACTTTGCCAAGCGAACCAAGGAAGACATGCTGAAAAGCATCGAGTATTTCCACAAAGCAATAGAGCTCGATCCGAATTTTGCATTGGCATATTCCGCCATTGCCGAATCTTACAACGTAATGCCGTCGCATGGTTATCTCTCGCCGGGTGAGGCTACGGCGCCCGCAAGAGCCGCTGTAAACAAAGCCTTGACCATAGATCCATCATTAGCCGAGGCCCGTACACAAATAGGGAGTATCTATTCAAACCACGATTGGCTCTGGGAGAAGGCCGAAAACGAGTATAAAGGGGCACTTGAGATCGATCCCAATAATGCGACCGCGCATCTTCGATACGGTCAGCATCTTTGGGCAGTCGGGCGTCTGGATGAATCTATCGCGGAATTGTCCCGCGCCGTTGAATTGGAACCGCTCTCACTTACTGCAAGTGCAAATCTCATCCTCGTCTTGCTGCGCGCCCAACAAAATCAAAAAGCATTAGAGTTGGCAAGAAAAACACATGGCCTTGAACCGACTTTTATCACCGGTCGTCTCGCTCTCGGGTCGGCTTATATTGGTAACGCGATGTATGATGACGCGATCCGGCTCATAGAGAACGTCGCGCAGCCAGAGGCGGCAAATCAATGGATGCTTTGGATCGGCGGGTACGCCCATGCAAAATCCGGACGCAGGCAGGAGGCAGAAGGATTCATCAATAAATTTAGGGGAATAGAGAAGAATCAATATGTCCCCTCCTACTATATTGCCACCATCTATGCCGCTCTCGGGGACAAGGACAAGGCATTTGCGGCACTCGAAAATTCATTCGACAGCCGCGACTGGTGGCTGGCGCGAATGAAGTCCGACCAATTTATGGATCCCTTGCGCGATGACCCGCGATACCAGAATCTGCTGAGACGGATGAATCTGCCGGAATAGAATTATATGAAACGATGCCCTCAATGCGGCCGTGAGTACGATAAGTCGATGATGTTCTGTCTGGATGACGGAGCGGAATTGCTTTATGGCCCGGCGTCTGCTGACGAGCCGGCGACGGCGATCTTGCATGCGACGGCGCCTCCGGGCGAAGCTCCGACTCGAACTCAAGTTCACCTCAGCGAGCAGACGGCAGTGCTGTCGGCAGGGACCGGTGATATTGTCCCGCAGTCCCGCAGCCTCGACAAACGCCTTGTCATGGTCCCGATCGCACTCGCGGTATTGGTCCTTGCGGGATTCGTCGGCTATCGGTATTTTATTCCCGGCGGCGGCCAGATCAATTCCATCGCTGTGCTGCCTTTTACTAATGCCACAGGCGACATGGAAACGGATTTCCTGACGGATGGCATCGCTGAAACGCTGATCAATAATTTTACAAAGATCCCTGAGCTGAGAGTGACGGCACGCAGCACGGCGTTTCGCTTTCGCGGACGGGAGGGCGAGCCAATGGAGGTTGGCCGTGAACTCAAGGTCGGCTCGATGCTGACTGGACGCTTGATGCACCGCGGCGATCAATTGAGCATTCAGGTCGATCTCATAAACACGTCGGACGGAGCGCAGCTTTGGGGGAATCGGTACGACGGACGGACCTCTGACCTTGTCAGTATCCAGCAGCGAATAGCAACGGACGTATCACAACAATTAAGGCTAAAGTTGACCGGCGCGCAACAACAGGAGATCTCCCAGACCTACACACAGAATCCCGAGGCCTTTCAGCATTATCTGCGCGGCCGCCATCACTGGAACCGACGAACATCCGACGCAATGGTGGCGGCTGTTGCCGAGTTTCAAAAAGCCGTTGAGAAGGACCCAGCTTATGCACTGGGTTATGCAGGTCTGGCCGATGCATATGTGCTGCAGCAAGAGTACGGCAGCGGTACGAGCAATGAAACGATTTCAAATGCCCGCGCATTCGCGCTGAAGGCGTTGGAGATCGACCCTTCCCTTGGTGAGGCTCATGCCACGCTGGGACTCGCGAGTCACTACGCTTATCAGTGGGCGGAGGCCGAGTCACACTTCAAGAAAGCAATAGAAATGAACCCCCGCCACGCTACGGCATATCAATGGTATGCGGCGACCTTTCGAGATATGGGCCGCTATCCGACGTCGTTAGAGATCGTTCTGAAGGCCAGGGAACTCGACCCGCTTTCCGGCATAATCGGCGTCAATACCGGGCTAACGTACGCGCTCAGTGGCGATACAGGTTCAGCCGAGGAGCAGCTTAAGAGAGTTATTGAACTCGATCGAAGTTGGTGGGGCGGGCATTTCTGGCTTGGTCTGGTTGAGCTTATCGCCGGGAAACGGGATGACGCCCTTCGGAACCTTGAGAAGGGCGTCGAGATGAACCGGACGAGTCGCACGCTTGGAACCTACGGGTTCGCTCTCGCCGTGTCTGGACGAAAAGGCGAGGCACTCCAGATCGCGCGCGAACTTGAAAGGGACTACAAGCGGGCGGGAAATTTTGCGGTCAACATCGCTGCCATATACAGCGGATTAGGTGAAAAAGATACAGCATTTGAATGGTTAGAGAAGGCATATGACGACCGCAATTCGGAGCTCGCGAGACTTAAGTGGTGGCCGCAGACGGTGCCGCTCCGCGCCGACCCGCGATTCAAGTCTCTGCTGAAACGGATGAATCTGCCGGAATAGAATTTTATGAAACGCTGCCCTGAATGCGGACGTGAGTACGACAATACGATGATGTTCTGTCTCGATGACGGAGCGGAATTGCTTTATGGCCCGGCGTCTGCTGACGAGCCGGCGACAGCGATACTTTCAGAACCAGCTGTCGTGGCTGGCGGTTCAAGGCAGCTAACAGATCGGCAAGAACCGAAGGCCGCAATTCTTCAACCATCGGCAACAGACGGTGGTTCCGACTCGGCCGGCAGATTCGACAAAAGGTTACTGCTCGCATTGCCGGTGCTTGCCGTACTTATTCTCGGTGGTTTCTTTGGGTATAGATATTTCAACCCTAACGGCGGCCAGATCAATTCGATCGCAGTTTTGCCCTTTTCGAATGCCAGCGGCGACAAGGAAGCGGATTTTCTCGCAGATGGTATCGCCGAAACACTCATCAATAACTTCACTAAGATCCCGGAGCTTAAAGTCGCTGCCCGAAGCACTGCGTTCCGCTATAGAGGACGCGAGGGAGAGCCACGGGAAGTCGGACGAGAACTTGGTGTCGGCTCGATCCTGACCGGCCGTCTCTTGCAACAGGGGGACAGTCTAAGCGTCCAGGTTGACCTTATCGATACCACGGACGGCTCCCAGATCTGGGGCAATCGATACGAGGGGAGACCGGCCGACATCGTCGGCATACAGCAGCGTATCGCTACAGACGTTTCTTCCCGACTAAAACTAAAGCTTACGGGAGCTCAGACGCAGCAGCTCACAAAAACATTTACTGAGAATCCTGAGGCGTACCAGAGGTATCTTCGCGGCCGGTATCACTGGAACAAGAGGACGGCCGACGACCTGCGTAAGGGCTTATCGGAATTCCAGCAAGCAGCCGATCTGGATCCCGGCTATCCGTTGGCTTATGTGGGCCTTGCTGATACCTGGGTGCTGCTGGAGGAATATGCGGGAGTACCCTCGAAGGATTGTCTTCCTCGGGCCGAGGCCTTTGCGAAAAAAGCGCTGGAGATGGATGACTCTATCGGTGAAGCCCACGCCAGTCTCGGGCTTACCTACACTTATATGTGGCAGTGGGCCGAGGCAGAACGAGAGCTCAAGAGAGCAATTGAACTCAATCCTAATTACCCAACCGCCCACCACTGGTATAGCGTTCTTCTACATTCTGTCGGCCGAACGGAAGAAGGGATGGCCGAGATAAAAAAAGCGCAGCAGCTTGATCCGCTGTCTGCCGTAATCGGAGTCAATGTCGGGATCATTCATTTGGGAAATGGCGATTCCAAAGCCGCGGCAACGGAATTCAAGAGGATCGTTGAATTCGATCCGAACTGGTGGGGAGGGCACTTTTACCTGGGCCTTGCCTATCTGGAGTTAGGTCTTTTTGACGAAGGCGTAAAAGAGATACGAAAAGGCTCGGAACTGACGAACCGGACCGGACCGTCGATAAGTGTATTGGGTTACGCCTATGCCATTCAGGGCAGACGCTCCGAAGCGATCGCTATCATCGGAGAGCTGGAAGAGAGATTTACCAATAAGGAAAGCAACGGCCAGGCGATTGCAGCGGTTTACGCCGGCCTTGGTGACAAGGACCGTGCTTTCGAATGGCTCGAAAAAGATTTCAACGCAGGCAGCAGCGACCTGAGAAGAACTAGGTGGTACCCGCCGCTTAAACATCTCAGGGACGATCCACGATTCAAAGATTTGGTAAAGCGCATGGCGTTTCCGGATTAGAAATATATGAAACGATGCCCTGAATGCAGGCGGGATTATTACGACGATACGCTGCTGTATTGTCTCGACGACGGCAATGCGCTTCTTGAGGGGCCTGGAATGCCGTTGGCCGACCTTGCGACGTTGGTGATGCCTAGGCGGGAAGGTGCGTCGGCTGAACCCGGCCGATCTGTGTTTGATCAGCGACTGCCGAACAACAAGGAGAACGCAAACGCTGTGGCTGTGCTGCCCTTTGCAAATCTGAGTGGGGCCGAGGACAGCGAGTATCTTGCCGAGGGACTTGCGGAAGAGCTTATAAACGTCTTGTCAAAGATCAAGGGCATCCGAGTCGTGGCCCGAACCTCGGCTTTTGCGTTCAAAGGGCAGCAGGTAGGTGTCGCAGAGATCGGCCGGATCTTGCGTGCCCGATCCATTCTGGACGGAAGTGTGAGAATGGCCGGCGATCGAGTTCGCGTCGCTGTCCAGCTCATCAATGTCGAGGACGGCTACAATCTTTGGTCTGAGACCTATGATCGAAAGATGAACGATATCTTCGCCATCCAGGATGAGATCGCGGAATCGGTCGTCGGGGAACTGCGGGAAAGACTGCTGCACGCGGGAATGGGCACCATGGCCCGAGAAGAGGTTGCGGACGAGGTGGCGCGGGCGATCCGGGGCCGAGCAACCGACCCTGAAGCGCACAGACTGATGCTTATTGGACGGCACCTGCTCGACCGATCCAATGAAAATGACACGACAAAGGCTGTTGAATATCTTCGGCAGTCGGTCCAGATCGATCCGAAGAACGCGTTTTGCTGGGTGCTTCTGGGGCGGGCATACTTCGAAGCTTCAAATTTCGGATGGCGCTCTTTGGATATCGATTATCAGAACGCAGAAGAAGCGTTACGACGAGCCATTGCACTTGAACCCGATCTTCCCGAGGGGCTAGCCCGCCTCGGTCGCATACGTTGGTATCGGGACGGTGACTACCAAAATGCCCAGGAGTACCTGTCCAGGGCTTTGGCAATGATGCCCGAAAACGCCGCGGTCCTCATAAGTGCGTCGAGTATGCTAAAGGACCTTGGGCAGTTCGAAAAGGCTATTGAGTACTGTCGCCGGGCGACAGATCTCGATCCGGTAGGTATCCTTGCGTGGCAAGCTACTGCGTATGCAAGCTTCCTCGCGGGTGATCTCAGCGAGGCTGAGATCGCAGCTCGACGAACATTAGAGCTGGCACCGCAGCGTGTCTTTGGCCATGCGCTGCTCGGCCTGATTCTCCACAAGCAGGGCCGCAACGAGGACGCACTCGCCGAGGCAGTGAGCGAACCTGACGATTTTTGGCGGTCCTGGTCGTTGGCGATCATCCACCATGAGGTCGGGCGACACGCGGAGTCCGACGCAGAGTTTGCCAAACTGATCGACCTGGGCGACGACTCGGCTTTCCAGATAGCCGAAGTGTATGCCGTGAGGGGAGAGATCGATGAAGCATTTGCATCGCTGGAACAGGCGGTCGTACGAAAGGATCCCGGCAAAGTCGGTATAAAGGTCAGCCCTTTCTTGAGGCCGCTGCATGACGATCCGCGATGGTTTCCACTACTAGATAAGATAGGGTTTCCGCGCATGCTCGACGAATCAGATGACTCTCCGGAAGATCGGCCTATGTGAGACGATGCCGGCGAAGGCAGATGAGATTGTTTGCGACCCTTCGCTGCTGGATTACTCTAAGGATTATGAAAACGATACGAAATGAAAAATACCGCAGCGAGCTGATCTCGCGACTAAATAAGCTGGTTGGGGACGAGAGTGCCGCCTGGGGCAAGATGAATGTCGATCAGATGATGTCGCATCTTGTGCAGGCATGGCGGTTATTGCTTACAAACATACCGATCACCACTTAAGACAGTTTGGGGTCTAAGTTTACTTGAAGTTGGTTGCCTTGGGCGGATGTCATCGCCTCTTCACGGCGGCCCGGGCCCGACCAATCACTCATTTGTAGACATTTTTTTGATTCAGTGACAAGCTTTTCTCTGGTTCACCTATGACGTTAAAGGCTCGGACAGAAATTGGGCATTACCGCATCATCTCCAAGATCGGAGAAGGGGGTATGGGCGAGGTGTACCGCGCATTTGATACGAGACTAGAGCGGCACGTCGCACTCAAGATCCTACTGCCTGATGTCGGTCGAGATGACGATAGGGTCCGACGTTTTGAAAAAGAGGCTAAAGCAGCCTCGGCGTTGAGCCATCCGAACATCCTGACCGTTTACGACGTCGGCATTTACGAGGAAACCCGTTACATAGCGACGGAGATGATTGAGGGGCAAACCCTTCGTCAGCGGATGCACGGAAGCCCGCTCGGTCTTACCGAGGCAATATCGATCGCGGAGAGAGTGGCGTCGGCGCTCGATGCGGCGCATTCGGCCGGCATACTGCACCGCGATATCAAACCCGAGAATATTATGATCCGACACGATGGTGTCGTAAAGGTCCTCGATTTCGGCTTGGCAAAGCTGACGGAGCAGACGCCGGTGCCTGCGTCGCCTGACGACCCAACTAGGGCGCATTTCACGACGGAGCCGGGACTGGTCGTCGGGACCATATCGTATATGTCGCCCGAACAGGCTCGCGGCCAAAAGGTGGATGCCCGAACCGATATCTTCAGCCTGGGCATCGTTATGTACGAGCTGTTCTCCGGAAGGCGGCCGTTCAATGGCGAGGGGCAGCTGGATTTGATCAGTTCGATACTAAAGGACGAGCCGGCACCGCTGCGTTCGTTGTCGCCGGAAATTCCGCGGCAATTAGAGAGGATAGTGGCCAAGGCGCTTCGAAAGGATCGCCAAAACCGCTACCAGCACGTCAAAGATCTCGAGATCGATCTCGAAGATCTGCGTGAAGAGATCAAGTTCGAAGCTAAGCTGAACAGCACTACGGATCAGCAGGTCCCCGCCCAGCTCACGAGCAAGGTGGGCCTTAGGCAGACTCTCACAACGAGTATCTCAACCCGACGGTTTACGCTTTTGCATTTGACCGGCATCGTAGCGGGCATCGCTCTGATGATCGGTGCTGTACTCTATTTTCGACCGGGAATGGCGAACAGCTCCTCAACTCCTGAAGCCAGATCCGCTGAATTTGCAAACTGGATCAGTGCACCCGGTGAGCTTTTCAGCAACGCCAGCTTTTCGCCCGACAGTAAAATGATCGCGTTTTCGTCAACAAGGTCCGGCAAAAAAGACATCTGGGTAACCCAGACCACGTCGACAGAGGCCATTCCGGTGACGAATGACGAATTTTCAAACAAGGACCCTATTTGGTCGCCAAGAGGGGATGAGATCGCGTTCTCTTCCCAAAAAGGAAACCACCCCGGAAGTGGAGCCGGAGCGGGAATATGGCGGGTCTCTGCTTTGGGCGGCGTTCCTAAGTCGGTCGGCCCGGTCGGCGACGGCAGCTTTGAGCTCAGGAGGTGGACAAGCGCCGGAAGAATATATTTTCAGTCGAACGGAAACCTTCACGCCGTTGATATCTCAACGGGTGTTACTACGCGGGTATCCTCGATCGGTGCAGATAGTGGATCGGTAACATGGATCGACATCGCCCCTGACGAACGATCTCTCTCTTATGTAGCCGAGAAAGAGGGAAATTGGAAACTACTTTCATCGGCCCTCGAGGGCGGATCACCTCCCAATGTAATAGCGTCAGGCAGCGGCTCCCTCGGAGGCACCGTTTGGTTAGCTGAGAAAAATCGGTACTTCTACAGCGCGCTCGTCGACGGAGTCTATCAGATATATTCAGTATCTGGCGGAAGTTCCCCGATTCGCATAACAACGTCAGAGTCAGACAGCGTGGTGGTCGATGCCGCGGCGGACGCGAAGACCCTGATCGTCAGCTCGGTCAAGGAGGAATCTGACCTCTGGCGGGTCGGGGTGGCCGACGGCCAGGAGTCGCCGGTCGCTCGAACAGCCGCCGCCGAGCTCTGGCCCGCGATATCACCGGACGACTCAACGATCGCCTATCAATCCACAAAAAATCTCAATCGAGGGAATAATCTCCTCGAAACTTCGTTAGCGGTCCGCGTTCTAGGTTCACGCGACGAGCGGCAAACAGCTCTTTCTGATAGCGGGTTTCTAGCCGCCTGGTCTCCCGACGGTTCTTTGGTCGCTTTTTTCAGGAGGAACGAACGCAAAGCGCTTGAGCTATGGATCGCTAATCCCAATGGCGGCGGTGCCAGATCAATCGCTTCAGGGGGAATACCTCTGATCGGATACTCCGTCTCGCCATATAACCACATCCAGACAGCCGCGTTCGCATGGTCACCCGACAGCGCCCGGATCGCGTTTATCTCAGACAAAAGCGGCTCTGCTAACATATGGGCCGTGTCTCGTGAAGGAACTGAGAGCCAGATGACTACCTACACAGATGGAGAGCGAACCCTATATTGCCCATTATGGTCATCAGACGGCACCAGGTTGGCCTATTTTTTCCAAAAAAGATCGCCCGGTGAGGGCAAGAAGTCGATCCGTGGGTTGAGCATTCTTAACGTTTCGACGGGACAGCATTCAGATGTGTATGAATCTGAAAGTTCGTTTCGATTTATTGGTTGGACTTCAGACGAGAAGGGTCTTATTATTGCCGAGACCGAAAGAAGTGGGGGTCTTCCGCCGGAAACACTCATTAAGAGTGTTCCCGTGATCGGGGAAAGTGTGGCTGAGATCGTCCGCGTAAAGAACGCTTACTATTACAATATTTTTCTATCGAAAGATAGACGAAATATTGCGTTCGCCGCTCGCAATAATGACGTGGACGACCTTTGGAGCGTACCCTCCGCCGGCGGAGTCCCGCGGAAGCTCACGGCAAACAATGACACTGGCCTGAGCCTGTCAAGACTCACATGGTCAAACAACGGCAGTACCATAATCTTTGGGAAGCAGACGCGTTTCAGTATGCTTTCTCTGGTTACCAATTTCGAGTGAAAGGAGAGAAAGATGCTATTGAATTCAAAATCCACAACAAGAGTTGCGATGTTTTTCATTGCGTTATTCGTTTTGATGCTGGCTCAAATACCAGCTGCGGCTCAATGCGAAAGTGCGACTGATCAAAAACTGGTGACTGATATGTATGCCAAGATCAAGGGCGACAAGAATCTTGCATCGCAGATCAGGCACATCAACGTGACCGCTCTGAACCTGGTCATTAAGCTACAAGGCTACACAAATAAGAAGACCGACCATGACCGACTAGTTGGTTATGCTTTGAAGATGGCTTGCGTAAAAATGGTCAACTCGAACGAACTTGCACCTGTTGCTCCCGATGCGGGCACAGGCGGAGTAAATCAACGACTAGCCGGCGGTGGGTGTGCTTCCGGGACGAAGCAATGCGGCGATATCTGCATTCCCGAATCCGATATCTGCAATATAGAAGCCTTTCTCGGATCTAACTACGAACCGCTCCAATTCCTTGACATGAACGCGCTGTATGGGCCTGGTTTTGCCAGCACGGATGCTTGTTTGATGAATTAAAGCAGATCTCTAACTGAGGGCCGTTGCCCGCGGTAAAGCGGAGTCGATCCCTTTGCGGGTCGCGGCGCTTTTTGGCAGCGTTCTAACCGAACAACCTTGGAAGCCGCCGCTGGAGATTCTTGGGCAGCAGTATCTCCATCGCATCGTCGACGGTGACAATGCCCGCGATATCTCCTTCGTCGTCGATCACCGGAAGCGCAAGCAGGTTGTATTCTGAGATCGTCTGGGCGACGGAGTCGGCCGATTCTGACGGATGTGCGAAGCGGAATTCTTTTCGCATTACGTCAGCAAGCTTATATGTGGGATCTGCCAGGATAAGTGATCGCAGGCTGATCAGCCCGCAGATCTTCCAGGAGGTCTCTTCCTCTACGACGTAAAGGTAGTAGATCATGTTAGGCGTCTCGGCCATCTCTCGCAGCCGAGCGATGGTCTCGCCAACCGTAAGATCCCGTGGAAATACAACAAACTCGGTGGTCATTAACCCACCGGCGGTGTCGTGCTCAAAGTGCATCAACTCCGCAACGTCAGCCTTTTCATCATCCTCCATCAGGTTGAAAAGCTGCTCGGACTTTTCGTCGTCCATCTCATCGAGAACATCCACGGCATCATCGGGCGACATTTCCTCGAGAATGTCTGCCGCACGTTCCTCATCCATGTCCTCAAGGATCCGGGCCTGAGCCTCGGTTGACATCTCTTCGAGGGTGTCCGCAGCTATTTCATCGTCGAGGCTTTCCACGATCTCCGTGCGATGTATCGGCGAAAGTGTTTCAGCAAGTTGGGCGATCTCGACCGGATGCAGACGCGAAAGCTTGTCCTTTGACGACTTGAGCTGGACGGTAACGGTCGCCGTGTCCGTCGCCAGATATCCTACGTCTGCCCAATCGATGACCTCGACCGGCCGGTCACTGCCGTAAAACCCCTTCGGCATCAGGCGTCGTAAAAAGCCCTGCAGGCTTACATCGGCACCCGAGACGCGCCATACGTCTCCCGTATCGATCAACTGCACATCGTTCACCCGCACGACCCGTTTTCCGTCGACATCGATAAGCTGATTATCCAGAACGTCCTTTTCAAGCAGCACCTCGCCTTCGCGTCGAATGAAAGGCGTGAGGTCGAGGATGGCAGACGTCATCTTCGCTCCTTGGGGACCGAGATCCGAAAAATCACGGCTCGGCATAAAGAAATTGCGCCGGCGGTACCTCGCCACGAGACCGATAACAGGGGGATACTCTTCGTCGCCATAGCGGACCAGTACGTCTTTTATGACCGCGATCTTCTCGTTCCTGGCATCGAAGACAGCTCGATTGATGATCTGAGAGACATACAGCATACGACGAAGATAACCCAAATCGGCGAAAGGTAGAAATTTGCCGCGCTCTCGTCAATTATATTAGTCGGCCCCAGATCAACGTGGCAAATAAGTTTAAATTCTGTGGAAACTGATTTAGCTTATGCCTTTCTTTAAATAGTGGGAAGGCCTTCCCAGGCCCTTCTCAGTCCCCAGGGCTCTCCTGCCTGAAACTTTCCAACCCGCATGAAGTTAGCAATCCTGTCCGTCACCCTTCTCTTGTCAACAGTCTCCTCTCACGCGCAGGAGATCCAAAGAGCATTCGACAACTTTGACACGTCTCGGGGTGTGCAGGTATATTACCCGGCCCCTAGAGTCGCAATTAAGCCCGCAATGACCGCGGGCCCCCAAAAAGCCGTGTCCGGCAAAAAACTCGTCCGGAAAACCGCGATGAGTGCGGACGAAGGCCTTGCTGGGCGACCGACGTTAAAAGCTGGTTATGACAGGCTGACGATGGGAACGGCGTCTCACCTTAACGGGTTCACTACCGGAAACTCCACAATCGACAGTTTTATCGTTGATTCAAGCCGCCGGTACAGGATAGATCCGCTCTTGATCTATGCTCAGATGCATCAGGAATCGTCATTTAAGCTGCGAGCACTGTCACACAAAGGAGCAAGCGGCCTCATGCAGCTGATGCCGGCGACAGCACGCCGTCTGGGCGTTACGAATATTTACGACCCAAAACAGAATATTGACGGCGGCATCAAATACATGCGTATGCTGCTGGATATGTTTGGTGGCGATATAAGGCTCGCTCTTGCCGGATACAATGCGGGCGAGGGGGCCGTGATGAAGTACGGCGGCAATATCCCTCCTTACAATGAGACCCGTGAGTACGTAAGGCGCATCACCGCACGCTATTCCTCGATCTCGGACCCGTCGATCGCCCGGGCAGTGCCTCGTGTAAACCCAACACTGGCTGCAAAGCTAGTTGAAAAAGATTCGCGTCCCCTAAGCGTTTACGAGCCCAATGCTGTTGCGGTCAGACTGTCTGACGGCAGCATGCGACTCGTAAACCAATAGGGTCTTTCTCCGTAAAAAGTTTCTCCAAAACTAGTCGAAAAGACCTGCGGCCGGACCACCCGGCCGCGTTTTTATTGGCGTACGGGACCGCCTGTCGAAACGCCTGATTGAAAAGAGCTATAATGCCCCGAACGGAGAAATATGAATACATACTGCACCCAGTGCGGAGCCGACAATTCGGAATCAGCCATTTATTGTCGAAAATGCGGGACTCTTCTGGAAAAGGAGGAAGAAACGCGGGTGGCTACACGGGGCAGGGGCTCGTTGCTAGCGGATCAGAAAGTTGATCTGCCTGATCGCATGGGAGACACCGCAGGAACAGACGATGAGGCCGAGATATTCTCGATCAGCCCGACCCTGCTTTTTGTAAAGCTGGGTTATGTAGCCGCCGCGGTGGCCGCGATCTTTCTTGTTGCCATCACCGCCGCATTTACTTCGGTAAGCAGCGGCTGGGCGGTGGTAGCAGGGTTGCTGCTGTTTCTCGTGCCAGCGTTCTACCATTTTAAGCAAAAACTCGTTCGCTATACACTGACCGAATCGAAACTCGAGATCGACGAGGGGCTTATTTCTCGCCGAACGAGGAACCTGCCTATCCGCCGTATCCAGGATGTTACCGTTTCAATGACGGTGCTGCAGAGAATGCTGGGATTTGGGGATCTGGTGGTCGATAATGCTAGCGACGACGGTGAAAAAGTAACGCTGACTAATATTAATAAGCCGCGGCATTATGCTGATGTGCTGCTCAGGCAAATGAAACGCCTGGAAAGGTAAGAGAAAGGGGAAGAGTAAAAACCCTTCCCCTGCATCTTCGGAATCAAGCCGCTTTAGTTTCTCTCGACTTTTGCCTGGTCTTCAAGCATCGGTGTCTCGTCGTCGTGGGCCTGCGAATAGTACTTATAGTACCCGGAACCATAATAGTAATATTCGGTGGAATTGGCCTTGATGCCGTTGAGGACAACGCCGTATATCCGGGCCCCGATGTTGCCCACTCGCTGCTTGAATTGCCGCATAAGGTGGATCGAGCTTTTGTTTGCCATCGCCACAAGCACGACCCCATCAACGAGGGTCGACAGGATGGTCGCGTCGGTGAATGAGATCGCCGGCGGCGAATCGATGATCACGTGCTTAAACTTGCCGCTCAGGAATTGCAGCAAGTTGCGCATCTCGTTGGAACTCAGGAGTTCTGCGGGATTAGGCGGTATTGGTCCGCTGGTAATGACCTTAAGTTTCGGCAAATCGGCGTATGTTCGGATCAAACCGGTGGTATCTTTGTCGCCCGAGAGGTAGTTTGTAAGGCCGCGTGAATTCTCAAGGTTGAAATGGCTGTGAAGCCGAGGACGCCTCAGGTCGCAATCGACGACCACTACGTCAGCATCTGATTGAGCCAGCGTAATAGCTATATTGATAGCCGTCGTCGTCTTGCCCTCGGACGGCTGTGACGACGTTACAAGTATCGTCTGCGGCGGCTTCCCGGCGCTGGAGAACAATAGAGACGTACGCAAATGTCGATAAGCCTCAGCAACCGGCGAATGGCGCTCTTCGATCGCGATAAGCGCCGTGGAGGCGGATGATCCATTCGCCGCAGTTCCGTTCTTTCCTGAAAGGAGTTTTTTCTTTTCAGAATTAATATAATGAGGGATCAACGCCAGCGTCGGCAGCCCCAAATGACGACTGATGTCGTCAGACGTACGGACGGAGTCGTCAAGATAATCCAGCAGAAATGCGAGTCCGATACCAGCTCCGAGTGACAACAGCAGAGCAACAAGAATATTACGGCTTCGCTGAGGGCCTGACGGGGTCAAGGGTGTCACGGCGTTACTGTGGATCTTGATATTTGTTGGGCGGCCGGTCGAGAGAGCCAATTCCTGCTCCTTTTGACGCTGCATGTATGTGTCAAGGAGAAGCCGGTTGGATTCCGTTTCCCGCTTGAGGCGGGTCAATTCTGTTTCGTACTGCCCTTCCACATTAGCCCTCGCGGCGGCCCGTTCAAAGGCGTCACGCTGACGGGCCTCACGCTGCTGAGCCGCAGACAATTGTGAACGGAGGCTTGCGAGAACCTCGCGCTCCGCATTTTTAACGAGAACCTGGCCTTCGGTCTCGATCTTGGCACTAACCTCTTTGCGCACTCGTTCCTTTTGCGCCGTCAGCTCTTCGATCCGCGCATCTTCGGCCTTCACATCTCTATACTCGGGGGTGTATTTGACTAGTAGAGCCTGCTTCTTTTCGTTGGCCTCGTTTATCTTTCTGTCGATATCCTCGATCAACTTTTCGAGATCGGACTGACGTTTTAGATTATTGCTTCGGGCGTCCTGGATCGCCTTATTATCGCCAACGACAGCCAGAATATCTCCCTTTCCCCTGGCGTTTTCGGCGGCCGTGTACAATGCCAGGATCTTGCCGGTCTCGTTCTGGGCGTCACGCCACTGGGCCAGGAGGGCCTCAAGATTTCCGGCCCGAAGCTCTCCCCCTTTATCCTGCAGCGGCAAACCGGCGCGACGCAAAGCCGCAAGATACTCGTTATCTTGATTGATGATCGTTGCCTTCAAGTCCTCGATCGAGGCCCGAAGTTCCTCATAGGCCTTCTCAGCACCCTGCGTCTCGCGCTTTTGATCTTCGTCCCTAAATAGTTCGGCGACCTTGTCCGCAACTTTCGCAGCGATCTCCCCCTTTGCAGATTTCACCCTAACATTGACGAGATTTGTGCGTTCGACCTGCTCGACCTGAAGGCCGCCGGCCAGCTTCGCCGCATAAAGATCGGCTCTCCTATCCTCCTCGGGCGGGAGCTGGATCTGCTCGGTCTTTCCCATTTGAGGAGCGCTGTCGCTTATAACGGGCAAAGTCGTAACCCCCGGATCCGTCGGCTTTTGTCCCCCTGAAAACAGGGAACGAATACCCGACAAAAATCCGCGGTTTTCCTCTCCAAGAAGATTCGCCTCACGGTGGAGCCCTAATGCGATCACGACCCTCTTCATGAGGTCTTGATTTTGGAGAAGCTTAAGCTGAGTTTTATAGTATTTTTCGTCGTCACCGAAATTGATGTTGATCGCATCTTTCTGTGTCACCGGCCGGCTCCGAGGTTCGATGATCAAGCTCGTCTGGGCTATGAATTCATCCGGCAGGCGAAATGAGTAAAATGCGGCGGCGGCCGTCACGAAAACAGTCAGAGCAACGATGATCGGCAGTCGCTTATAAATGACATTAACGTATTGACGGATGGACCGCCTGCTTTCAAGAGAATCGTCGTATGACGAAGAATACCCCGGCGAAAAATCAACGTGGGCGGGTTGTAAATCGGCTACGACTGGCAAAGGCGTCAACCGCTGATCGTTTTCCATACTACTGCTCTAGGTCCTCTATATCAGTTCGCTCAACGCAACTACGTAAACTTGCTTTATAACACATTTGGGCCAAATTATCACACTTTTCGATCTTCGGGTCATCAGATCTGAACTAACCCGCCGCCGACTCTGGCCCCATTTGATTGTCTGCCCTCACCGCGGGGTGCTACACTATTCATTTGCCCTGTGAGCGAGAAAAACAGCGAAAAAAAGCAGATATGACGGACATTTCCGGACGCAGTAATAATAGACATAATCTCAAGCTTGGCATTGACGGCTTCTATTTTTCTGACCTGTTTGATGCAGTGAAACTGCGTGAGCTTGCCGAAAAATTCTATTCGGAAATAAAAGACAGCGACCCGACACTTCACTCGGCGTTAACCCGATACATAGCGACAAAGAGCGCTGATTACGAGCGAAAGGTTGAATCGAAGATCCTTACCGACTCCGCTCCATACCTTTCGGACTTTATAGGCAGGCTGTTCCGCATAGAGAGCGAACGTGGCGAGTTAGGTAAGGCCATCACGGTGCAAAATCCTGTATGGAAGTTCAAGTTTTTCGTGCAAAGACGGGCGATCAAGAAATACAAGGCCGACGAGATCGCGACGATGAATGAGAATGAGTTGTGGATAGCCTTAACCGAACTGCGAAATGCCGGTTTCGACGAAACGCTGGTGCGGGACGAGGAGCTTTCGATCGCCGAGATGACGGTTCAGCTGCTCGAGGCGGAAGAATGCCTGACAAAAGATGAGAATGTCAGGACCGCGAGCGTGACGGCTACGATCGACAAGGTCAACGCTGCGTATACAAAACTCAAAGACTCCGCTTTTGGAAAACTGTATTCCGGATACGTGCTCGTAGAAGATGCATACGGCGATCTGCTTACGATCAAGGCAGCCCTTCACCTCGTCGAAGCGTGGTCAGCAGTCGCCTTCTTCAAGAAATCGAAAAAGTGGTATAGCTTCAGGACGCCGCACGCGCTTGATTATCAGAATCTTGTACACCTGATCCATCCCGAACCTAAGCTCCACAACATCATGCGTGGCGCCCAGAAGGAACTCCGTCGCCGCGACGGTTTCAAATTGACCGACGACCGCGGCACGATGCGCGACGCCTTATACGAGATCGACTACTGCATGATCTGTCACGAGCGCGAGAAAGATGCGTGTCGTACCGGCCTTCATGAAAAGGACGGCTCGATCCACCGCAATCCGCTCGGGATCAAAGCAGCGGGCTGCCCTCTCGACGAACGCATTTCGGAAATGCACATGCTAAAGGGCCAGGGCGACCCGATCGGCTCTCTTGCCCTTGTCACGATCGACAATCCGATGTGCGCCGGAACGGGACACCGGATCTGTAACGATTGCATGAAGGGCTGTATCTTCCAAAAGCAGGAACCCGTCAACATCCCACTTGCAGAGACCGCGTCGCTGACAGATGTTCTCAAGCTGCCGTACGGATTCGAGATATACAGCCTGCTGACGCGGTGGAATCCCCTCAATGTGAAACGTCCCTATTCCCTGCCATACAACGGAAAGAATGTGATGGTAGTCGGATTGGGTCCGGCCGGCTACACTCTCGCTCATTATTTATTGAACGAGGGCTTTGGCGTGATAGGAATTGACGGCTTAAAGATAGAACCGCTTCCCGAAGAATGGACCGGGTCCAATGGCCAGGAATGCCCTAAGCCAATAAGAGATATCTCGGAGATAACCGAGCGGCTGGACGAGCGCATCTTGTCCGGATTCGGAGGAGTATCGGAATACGGGATCACGGTCCGGTGGGACAAAAATTTCCTCACGATGATCCAGTTGATGCTGACACGGCGTAAGCGGTTTCGCTCATACGGAGGCATTCGGTTCGGCGGCACGCTGACGATCGAAGATGCCTGGAACTTTGGGTTTGATCATATAGCCATCGCTACCGGAGCCGGGCGTCCGACCATCGTTCCGATGAAGAACAATCTGATCCGCGGGATTCGCCAGGCGTCAGATTTTCTAATGGCCTTGCAGCTAACCGGCGCCTTTAAGAAAGACACGCTCTCCAACCTTCAGGTTCGTTTACCCGCGATCGTGATCGGCGGCGGGCTGACGGGTATCGACACGGCTACCGAGCTCTTTGCTTACTACCCGGTCCAAGTCGAAAAGATGCTGGCCAAATATGAGCAGGTCGTGGCCGATTTTGGCGAGGAAAGGGTCGTCGAACATTTCGATGAAGAAGAGATCCGCGTTCTACAGGAATTCCTCGAGCACGGGCGAGAAGTACGGGCCGAGCGTGCCCGAGCCGCCGCGGCACGTGAAGAACCAAATTTTATCCCGCTCGTTCGCGGCTGGGGCGGCGTATCTCTTGTTTACCGGAAGCGTCTGCAGGATTCGCCTGCCTACCGGCTAAACCATGAAGAGGTCCAAAAAGCGCTCGAAGAAGGTATAGATATCGTCGAATGCATGAACCCCGTCGAAGCCGTTCCCGATGAATTTAATGCCGTTAAAGCACTTATCTTCGAGCGGCTGGAGTACGTCGCCGAAACAGGTAAATTTGAGAAGACGGCTGACCTGCGAGAGTTTCCGGCTCACACGGTCTGTGTTGCTGCGGGCACCTCCCCAAACGTCATTTATGAGAAAGAAAAACCCGGCACATTCAAGATGGACGAATGGCGTCAGTTTTTCCAGCCTTTCAAGGTCGAACGAAATGGCGACGGTGAACTTCAGGCTGTTGAGTCGGCCCCTGGGGAGACGGGATTCTTCACTTCCTACGAGCATGAGGGCAAATTCATAAGCTATTACGGCGATAATCATCCTCAATATGCCGGCAATGTCGTGAAAGCTATGGCGTCCGCAAAGCATGGGTATGAACGCGTTGTGGACCTGTTTGCAGACAAAATCGCCGAAGACTCACTGCCGCAGTGGGATAAAGATGTGATATTCGAAAGGCTCGTAGAAACGCTCGACCAGCAGCTGAGAGCTTATGTCGTTAAGGTCGATCGCCTGACGCCCACGATCGTGGATGTGATCGTTAAGGCACCCCTGCAGGCGCGTAAGTTTGAGCCAGGGCAGTTTTACAGATTACAAAACTTCGAAACGTCTGCTCCGGTTATCGATGGAACTCGGCTCGTGATGGAAGGCCTGGCACTCACGGGAGCATGGGTTGACGAAGACAAGGGCCTTTTATCGATGATCGTCCTCGAAATGGGAACTTCGTCGCGCCTCTGCTCGCTGCTTAAAGAGGGCGAAGAGGTACTGGTGATGGGCCCGACCGGCACGCCGACTGAGATCACTCAAAACGAGACCGTTCTGCTGGCTGGCGGAGGACTTGGCAATGCCGTCCTTTTCTCGATCGCGAGGGCATTGCGCGCGGCTATTAACAAGGTCGTCTATTTTGCAGGATACAAAGACGGGGCTGACCTTTTCAAACGCGAGGAGATCGAGAACGCAACGGACCAGGTCGTTTGGGCCACCGATTTTGGTACGGAGATAGTGCCCGCTCGGCCCCAGGACGCTCATTTTCGCGGCAACATCGTCCAGGCAATGATCGCCTATGCTGAGGGACGTTTGAGCACACCTCTCGTCCATCTTAACGAGGTTGACCGTATAATTGCTATCGGCTCAGACCGGATGATGAATGGCGTCCGCGAGGCCCGTCACACGACCTTGAAGCCGTTCCTGAAAGAGAATCACGTTGCGATCGGTTCGATCAATAGTCCGATGCAATGCATGATGAAGGAAGTCTGCGCACAATGCCTGCAGCGGCATGTTAATCCCCACACCGGCGAGGAGTTCTTCGTCTTCTCGTGCTTTAACCAGGACCAGCACCTGGATTTTGTCGACTTTAAGAACCTGAACGAGCGACTCCGCGCCAACAGTATCCAGGAAAAGTTGACCAACCTATGGCTGGACCGCGTTCTGCGAGGCGAAGCGTATAGCCGTCTGACAGGTTCCGCCGCTGTTTAGTTTAGTTCAGTTACGACTCAATACAGACAATTTCCTCGGCCTTTTTTGCTATTATGCGTTGAGATCTAATGCCGAAGAAAACCCTTTGCTCGGTCAAAATGTGAGTTGATATGAATTCTGAGAAGCCGGCGATGGTGCCGTTCAATTTCGCAGAGATCGACGAAGAGCACCAGCTTCGTCGCGTTCGTGAATTTTTTAACCTCATGCGGTCGCGGCGAACGGTTCGCGATTTCTCCAGCCGAGATGTACCCTTCGAGCTTATCGAAACCGCAATTGCCGCTGCCGGAACTGCTCCCTCAGGAGCAAATATGCAGCCATGGCGGTTCGTTGTGGTTCGTGATCCCGATATAAAAACGCGGATCCGGGAGGCTGCCGAGAAAGAGGAATACGAGAGCTATCATGGACGGATGAGCGAGAAATGGCTGCGGCGTCTGGCAGTTCTCGGCACCGACGAGCACAAGAAGTTTCTCCAGGTAGCTCCCTATCTGATCGTGGTGTTTCGCATCAATTCTGTCGAGGAAGACGGCGAGACCGAACCGACGTACTACTCGCAGGAATCCGTAGGCATAGCTGTCGGCCTGCTTCTTGCGGCCCTTCACAGTGCTGGACTCGCGACCCTTACCCACACACCGTCACCGATGAAATTTCTGCAGCAGATACTCTCGCGGCCAAAGAACGAGGTGCCGTTTGTACTGATACCGGTCGGATATCCTGCGCAGAACGCCAAAGTTCCAGATATAAAGAGAAAAGAACTTTCGGAGATAATGACCGTCGTCTAACCGTATCAGGAGCCTTTCAGGCGTGCCGAGCCCAACCGTCGCGGCCGTATTGATCTACCTGCCAATGACTTTGATAGATTCAAGGGCTTTCAGATATTCGAGCACGACGTCGAGCGGCACCGGGCCGTAAACGGCTGAAACTGCGTCGCGGACCTGTTGAACATTTCGAACCCCGTCAACGAAGTTCAATACTTCATACGTGTATTCGCCGCCTGAACCGCGAAGTCCCTGATATCCAGGCAATTTGAGAGCACGAGCGTTTTCGGTTCCGTATTTGTCGGTGAAATAATCGTAGCCAAAGGCACCCATTGTGCCTTTAATAGCAGGATTGCGCCTGAATATCAATCGGCCCTCACCCTGAGCCGTAACCGGTCGCCGCATCTCAGCGATTCCTTTCTGTTGGGCTGCCCAACCAGTGGCGATCTGGTTTTGCAGATCTTGCGGAATAGGGAAAAAAGCGGACATAGATTCGAAGACAGCTCGTTCATAACCTAAGAAAAAGCGTGTTAGATTCGCCTCCTCGTCGGCGCCGAGTCCTTCATCGCGGCCTTGCAACGCGGCGGCCCGCAGCAGGCTCCGTGATGCTAAAAGACGCAACAGACCAGGAGCATCATTCGCGGAGACATTGGCTAAGAAATACCCCGTTGCGCTACCGATAAACCCGGCACGTTTCAGCTTGGTCGGATCAATATTCGCGGGCGTATCGAAATTTGTATGTATATAGCGGTCGGGCCAGTCGTTGAGGTAGATCGCGGGGATGCCGAATGAGCTATCGGTATAGACCTGATGATCGCTCCCCATCGAGAATTCTGCCATCCGGGCGTTGAGCGGCTCTTTGCCGCCCTCGGGGGCGACCATTGGGTAAGGGACAGTATTTCCTGCTGCGTGCCGATATGACTGCTCGTTTACAAACTCGCCAAAGGCCTCAGCCACATCGTTCACAAACGATGGCAGGCTCGCCGGCCCGCGGGTCACGTGAAAAACAGCCTTGGTCTCGGGTCCCCCGCCGACCATGTCCATGTGAATGACAGCCTTGATACGGCGGGCGATGTCGGGCCGTGCATTAAGGATCGCGAGCGTCCCCTCGATCTCAGGCGGCCAAATAAATCGGATAGTACGTCTCGGCCGTTCGATCTTACCTTCGCGTATCAATTTAACCAACGTGCGCCCTACCTCGAGGATCGTGACGCAGCCGCTTGCGTTGTCGTTGGCTCCGGGTCGAGGGTGGTCGAGATGGCAGCTAAAGGCAATTTCTTCATCTCTCAGTTTCGGATCAGCGCCCCTTATTATGGCGGTGGGAATATCGTAGTTACCCGGATACCGCCCAGCTCGGACCTCAGCCTTGAGAGTGATCTTTTGACCGCCAGCTAGACGTGCCTGAAAACCACGGGCCTGCTTTAGAGATAGCATGAAGCCGAAGGTTTTCGTTGCGGTAAAACTGTCCAGATGTCCCCACCGAACCAAATTGTCATTCTCTCCAAACCAAGCGGTCCGCTGGTTTTGCGCATAGCTAAGAATTCCAGCCGCCCCGTATTTCTCGACAGCTAATCGGTACACAGCGTCCGGCTGCGACGAAACCAGAACGAGCTTGCCCTTTACATCCTTGCCCGCATAATCGGAATCGCGTGTGCCGGTGCCCACATCGATAAGCTCCGCGGTTAAATTCGCGCTTTCGCTGTCCTGAGCGAGGACCAGCGGCATCGCATCCCAACTTGCGACTCGTACCGGCGTGGTGCCCATTTCCCATAGCTCCGCAAACTCAGCATCCCACGCGGGGCGGGCCTTCTGAGTACCGTAAAACGTCTTCCCGTCAGCCGGAAACTGCAGTATCTCAACGCCCTCGAGACCATAGATGCGCGCCTGTTGGGCAATAAATTCAGCCGCCGTGCGAATTCCCTTAGACGCACGCATCCGATGCTGCCGTGAGACAAATTCAAGGTCTCGTTTGGCTGATTCTCCGGAAAGCTCGGCACTCAAGGCAGCAAAGACCGGTTCCGGAAGCAATGGCGGTTTGACTTGAGCAAAAACGGCACCGCCGAAGAGGGTTACAAGAACTGACAAGCCGAGGACGCTGATATACATATTATTCTCCGGGCAGACTTTCGCTGATCAGCGGTTCGCAAGGTTCCGATCTCGGCCCTTTATCGTCGCAGACGGCGTATCGGGGCCTATAAGCCTGGGTGCCGTATTGATGCCGCGAGTACATCGTAACTCCGGCGTGGCGCCCTTTGGCGTCGAGAATATAAAAGTTGATCCCAAAATTTGGCCGACCGCCATCGGTTAGCAGTCTCTTTTCCACTGTGTTGGCACGGATCCGTTTGAGGGCCTCCATTCCCGCGTCTTTGGGATGCGCCCCACGCCGCATTTCTTCGACGATAAGGTATGAACAAAGATTAAAGAGATTTGCTTCGCCGCGGCCCGTTGAGCCCGCCGCCCCAACGGCGTTATCGACGTAAAGTCCTGCACCAAGAATGGGCGAATCGCCCACGCGTCCGGGGATCTTGAACGACAGGCCGCTGGTAGTCGTCACGCCGCAAATGTCCCCTTTGGCGTTGATGCCATTGCAATTGATCGTTCCATAGATGTGTGCCGGGTTGATCAGACCCGCGGCGGCCATTCGAAGGGTCTCTCGATGGCCAATTTCTGCGCGGGTCTTAGGGTCGAGATAACGTGATGGATCGGTCCGCCGCTTCCACTCGAGCCAGATCTGTCTGGAACGGGGTGTGTTCAGGTCGTCTTCGATCGAAAAGCCCATATTACGGGCGAAAGTTTGAGCACCCGGACCGACAAGTAAGTGGTGATCTGTCGTGTCCATCACCGCCTGCGCCACCAGCGACGGAGTGCGGACACCTTCGAGTGAGGCAACTGCACCGGCCCTTCTGCGGGGGCCGTGCATGACCGATGCATCGAGTTGGACCACACCGTCGCCGTTCGGGATCCCGCCATACCCGACGCTGTTGTCCTCGGGGTCAAGCTCGACTATGTTTACGCCGGCGATCAGGGCATCCATGACATCGGTACCTTTGACGATCATCTCGTAGGCCTTTTGGACACAAGTTACCTTGCCGCCATTCTTATAACTGTTGCCGTTATCCGAGGCAATGACGAGTGGTTTGACCCCGGACTGTTTAAGAAAGGTCGGTGCGCCGCTAACGGCGGTCGGTAAAACCAGGCCGGCGGTTACGCCAGTTCGAACGAAGTCGCGTCGGGTGATATTTTTACTCATCTTTCTTTCCTCCAGACGAAATTCAAATTGTTAGATCCGTTATTGATGGTCAACGATTCTTCCGTAAAACAAGCGACATCATCCAAAAGAACAAAGCGCTGTTGATAAACATCGGGATCCTGCGTAACCAGAAATTAGTGAATATCAGCTGATCGATCAACGGCAATGATAGCCCATTGGTGCTTAATTGAACCTGTACGGGTATTTGAATAGCGAAGCTCGAAACAGCCCCGATCAACTGCATAACGAGCGCCAGTATAATGGCCCATTTTGGGATGGGAAATGGCCGTTTCCAAAGAAGCATCGCAGTCAACGGAATTGCCAGAAACACGGGGATGACCATGTAGCCGATTATCAGAGGGCCGAGCGCCTGATGAAAATCCCGAAACTCGGCTGCACCGATCAGCTTCCATGTCGGGTAATTTACGAAGCTTTCTACAAAAGCGGCTCCCATCCCGTAGAACACTAATGTGAATGTGATCAGAAAGAGCCAGATCGACGCTGGAGAATTGCCGGTGTTTTCATGGGTACTGTCGCGCGTCATAGAAATTGATCTCCGGAACTATCTCATATTCTTATGATCGAAACGATCTCGCCGACTTTAGCATCGCGGCGGTTCTTTATCGGCATGGGCGAAAGCCCGGCAAGGTCGTCTGCCCCTAGTACGCCAAGCTGCCGCAGCAGATCGACGGCGACCGCCGAACGAGAATAGAGATCGTCGCCATCCTCGATCTTAAGCGCGATCGCCAATCCAGTAGGGAACTCCGCGCTAGGCAGGACCCCGCACAGCCATACACCCTCGGCTCCCACTTTCGAGATCAATCTGCCCTGGGCCGCCCGCATCAGCATAGTGTCAAAACGGCCGGTCCCACCTATCAGATCGGGGTAATGAAGCATTGCCGATACGATCCGGGAAGCCGCGGCACGTATCGCTGGATGGAATTTATCGGGATTGACCAGATTGATAAAGCTTCGGGCCATTGCGCTGATCGGGACCGCGAAATTCGGCGCGGCGCAGCCGTCAATACCTATTGCGATATCTTCTTGAGGCAGCTCCGTGAATTCGGACACAGCGCGAAGTATACGCTGCTGAACGCGATGACCAATTTGGTCATAATCGGCAACGTCCGCGCCGATATGTTTCGACAGGGCCAACATACCTACGTGCTTGCCTGAGCAGTTGTTGTGCAGCTGTGACGGAGACTCCCCCGCCTGGTTCATCCGTCGCGTTTCAGCCTCTGAGAAAGGATAATGGCTTCCGCATCGCAGATCGGATTCCGTCATCCTGATCTTCCCGAGCATTCTCTTCACGTTCTCGACATGCATCGGCTCGCCCGAGTGCGAGGCACACGACATCGCGATCTCATCCTCCGCAAATCCAAAAGCATCCGCGGCCCCGCTCGTGATCAGGGGAATAGACTGGTGCGGTTTACACGCCGATCGAAAATAGGTGACGGTCGACGGATCGCCGGCCGACGCAACAGTACGGCCCTCACCATCGATCACAACGAAGTGACCGCGATGGATCGACTCGAGCGTATTTCCACGAATGACGTGGGCAAGTATCTCAGACATTGAACGCGGCGTTTCTACTTTCCTCATCAAGGTGAGGTTACTGGATCTTTTTGATAATGCAGAAAGGATTATATCTCAGTTGTTCGCAGAAGCTCCCCCCAAGAGAGGGTTCAACGGATATCGTGGTGTGGTTCGTCATTGGCCAGCACGACAGTTTAGCGGCGGGCTTGCCCGCCAAACAAAAAGGCCTCATAACCCGACGAGGCCTCTTTCCTTTTCTCGAACCGTCAACTTACCTTTTGGACAGCTCGTTAGACTTCGCGAGGTCTGCCGTGGCGTTCGCCTTATTGCCGAGGGCGCCGTGAACGAGTGAGCGTGAGTAGAACACCTCGGCGTTCTGCGGCGAAAGGCTGAGCGCCTTGTCCAGGTCGGCGAGGGCGTCTTTGAGGCGTGTGCCGTCGGAGAACGCGTTCCAGAGATCGAAATAATGTCCTCCCCTACTCTGATAACCGCGATGGTCCTGCGGCTTTAGCTCGATGAACTTGTTGAACTCGGCCAGTGCCTTCGTCATCCAGCCCATCGCTGCGGGCTTATCCTTTGCCTCGGTGTCGTAAACCAGGCTGCTCATCCGGATGTCGATGCCCTCAGATCGGAAGGCCGCGCCGCGGACGATGTATGAATCGGGAGTGCCGTTCAGCTTAAAGGCCGCGTCCGCATCCGCGATCGCACCTGCATCGTCACCGGCCATAATGCGAGCCTCGCCGCGGGCGATGAGCGCAGGAGCAGCGGCCGTGGGTGCGAGCTGGATCAAATTGTTGAGATCCACGATCGCTTCCTTGAATTTTCCAATGCGGGTTAATGCGACGCCGCGGAAATATAGACACGAAAGGTCCTTTGGCGCGGCGGCGATGCATTCCGTGAAAGCCGCTGCCGCCGCGTTGAAGGCCCTCGATCTTATAAGAGGAAATCCCCGGTCATATGCGGCCTGGGCTGCGGGAGGCTGTGCCGTTGCGGCCGGCCCGGTGTTCGCAGAAGCAGCTCCCGCGATGACCTTCTTCGCCGTCCACGCCGCCTTCCCGCGTTCCGTCGTGCCCTCCATCACGGTGACCGAACCGGATAGCGAAGCCTTGTCCACGCCGAGCTTGCCTGCGAAGACCATGAACGAGCCTTCTCCGCGATCGAGCCTGAAGACAATGCCGCTGTCGATGGCGATCACCTGGGAGAATGCCGCCTTCTGGCCGCCGGCATCGACCGCGAAGCCGTTCAGCTTATCCCCCGCTTTCTCGAACGCGAACTCGACCGGCACCGCACGCCCCATATTCATCTCGCCTTTCCAACTCCCGACATACATGTCCCTCGGCGACGCCTGGCCAAAGCCCGCGACCGACGAGAACATCAGCGCGAAAAACAGTCCGATAGTGCGTGTGATCTTAGTTGTCATAATGTCGTTGTTTGAGGATGAATGTCGCGGTTCGAGGGAGCAGCGTCTGCTATATCGCTCCGAACATTATGCCTGTCGCCCCAAAAAAATTCAAAGCCGTTATCGCAGACACACCGGTGAAATTGGCGGGAACATCGATATTTCCGGCACAGGTGGGCGGCAATGCGAGTTCCCCACCTTACAAAGGAGGAGTGGCACCGCTTCGGTTACGAGGTGGTTCTCTAGCTCGCACAATAGAAAGCGTGGTAATACACAAAAGGCCTCGGCACCCGCCGGGGCCTTATGCGTTGCACAAATTCTTGACAACTATACGGTAGAATAGTACAGTCTAATCCGATGGAACCGGAGCTCATCCACTTTGTAGAATCACCCGGGTTCACAAAGCGTATAGATAAGCTCGCCTCCATGGAGGTGCTTTTTTCATTGCAAAACGCCCTCGTCAAGGACCCTGAACTTGGCGACCTAATGGCTGGTTGCGCCGGGGCGAGGAAAGCACGTGTGGGTGACAAGGCATCAGCTCGGGGCAAGAGCGGAGCTTTTCGTTACGTTTATGTTTACATCCAGATCGCGGAAACTATTTATCTGATCCACTTTTTCGGAAAGAACGAAAAGGCGAACCTTTCGAAGGCGGAAAGAAACGAACTCGCGGATCTGGTGAAGCAGTTAAAGAGGTTATATGGCGAAAAAAGCTGAGAAAAGAAATGATTTCTTTGAAGAACTAAAGGCGGGTCTCGCGGCATCGATCGAGCACGCGGAAGGCAAGCGAAAAGACCTGCGGACCACCACTCTTCCCCGTGCCCCAAAGCAGTTATCGGCAAAGGAGATCGTACAGGTTCGCGAGCAATTGAACGTATCCCAGGCCGTGTTCGCCAAATACCTTAATATCTCACCAAGGACTGTCCAGTCGTGGGAGCAAGGTCTCGGTAAACCAAGCGGGGCGAGTCTAAAACTATTGTCGATCGCAAAGAAAAACCCAAAGGTTCTTGTTTAGAACGCACTGATCCAGCTCTTCACTTTTCACTGACCATCGGCCACTGACCACTGTTATATGTTATCTTTCCGTAACGGTTTGGTAGCAAGCTCCCCTCCTTACGAAGGAGGGGTGGCACCGCTTCGGTGACGGGTGGTTCCCTAGCTCACGCGGTCCAAACCGCAACCGCTCGAGTATTGATCATCTTGGTATCGTAAGAATGCAATGACACACGGCGGATTTCGGGATTAGGAGGCTCGCGAATATATTCTATAGAGGATCGAGGGCTTTACGACAGGAGCGCTTGGTGATCAAAGGCTTTTTTGTAGTTTCTCCGAGACTTTCTTGATCCCAATACGAGTATTCGGCACATGAGATCGGTTGATAGTTCATTCCGTTGAACCGATAAGTGACTTGGTCCCCATCACAACAGCTCCCATGCGAACGAGTTTGAAGGTCGAGCATGCCCGCGTGTTTTCCACTGAGCTTTTCGAAGTAGCTAACCATCTGACGATCTGCAAAAATCTGGCGGTAAGATCCGTCTGTTCGTTGGAATATCTTCATAGCACAGTTGCTAGTCGGCGAACACATATACCGCACGGCCAACTCATCTATTCCGTCATTGTTTAAGTCAACAAACTCCGGCAACACGTTCATCGGATCGAATCCGCCCGTAGCTTCAATAGCAATCTCGGAACAGTAGGCTACGTCACTAATCTTTTCGTTCCTAAGCCATTTGCCAACGATGGGTTCCATGGGCACGTTGTCGGTCGAAGAGCTGCCACAGTTGTCATTAGGAAACTCGTCCGCCGCGTGACTATGCAGCACAGATACATTGGGGGAGTCTGCAACGACCAAATGCTCGTTCTGGTTCTCTTGACCGTCAACGCCAGTCATTTGAACGCTAACCAGACCAACGCCGAAACACACGAAATATAGATGCAAGTAGAGGACGCAACGTAAGAACATTTCACTAAGAAGCTTTCCGAGAATACCGCTGAACAACTGCCAGCGTCAATAGATTTGTAGTACGGTGGTTATGCGAATGCCCTACGGATCTAACCGTGAAAAATAGGTTCTAACGTTGGACGCAACCGAAACAAGCAAGATCACCAGAACTAATGGCGATAAGCCTACAAAGGATCCGATTAATATGTCTTCCTTTTCAACAGGGTTCCGCTCAAAAAGCGGCAAGCCGTACGCCAAGGCTGCCAATTTGACAGACCCGACCCTGGGCTTCTCGCCTCGATCACTTCAATCTCACATAACTGCGATGAACGACGAGGTCGGCTTTATCGCGGGCTTCGTAGACGGCCCCATTTTTTGATGCCCGGGTAATGACCTTTGATTTTGCGACGGTCTGTCGTTCCTTTTTTGCTCCGCGGTCGGCGTCGGCGAGGAACTTGCTGATGGCGGCTGCGGTCGGTTCTGTTCTGGCTTTAGGCTTATTGGCGAGCGAGATCGCCTCGGTGACGGCGGCTTTCAGCATTTTTGGCCAGAGCTTGGTAAACAGGTGACTGGACAGGTAGATGTCGGCGCTGTTTATCTTGCCGTTTATGGCGAACGCGTAGCCGATGACGTCGCTTTTGCCTTTCGTGATGTCGGCAAGTTTATTGACGAATTGGGCCGTCGCCATTTCGAGCTTCTTGTTCTCCAGCGAGAGTTGAAGGCTTGACGCCGATGAGTTCGCCGTTACGTCGACCATCACGTTGTTCGAGATATTCTTCTGCGCGTTGGCTACCTCACTCCAAACCTGCGTCTGTGAACCGCGTGTTGCCGGTGGCGGTGGTGCTCCCGCGGCCATTGCCACTCCATCTCCACTGCCGCTTCCTGATCCTCGGCCTGATCCTTGCCCTGATCCTGATCCTAAGATAGAACCATTGGGATCTCCGTAGGTGGCTATCTTCAGTTCCCTTGAGACTATGCGTGCCTCTGCTGAGGAAAAGACCTTCTTGCTTTCCTCGCCCCTACCTTCCCATCGATCCGATTCGACGCAAAACGCTTCGATCGAGACCTTGCCCGAATTTCGCGGAATAATCACGCTGATCGCGAGCACCCGGTCCTGCTTGCCGCCCTTCACGATATCGCCCGCCTGGATGAACACGTCGTGATCAGGCGAAATGTTTTCGACGATCAGCTCGTTCACGTCCTCGGTCTCATGCACGATGAAGATCTTCATCTCCATCGCCTCTTCCAGCGTTAACAGATCGAGGCTCGAACTCGTATCTGCTCCGTGAATGAGAAAGATCGTTAAATTCCTGTGAGTGAAACCGACCGAAACGCGGGTCGCACTTTGCCCGAATAACGACGCTGCCGCGACGCAAAGACACACTACTAACGTAAGGCTACTACTTATTAAGCCTTTCATAAGATCACCTCGTTAAGCTTTTTTGAGTTTAGTTGCTAACGACTGCCAAATTTGTCGGTCTGTACTTGTGAGATGCATGGCCCGCAAAATAGATGCTCCGGTGGCCCGTACATTTTTAGGCTAGTTCTTAGCAAACCACAACTCCCTTTGACAGAGTTTGATTATGCCCACTGTGCCATTTGTGCCATCTAATGCATTGTGTGCCAAGTTAGTCATTCTGTGCCAAGTTATACAAAGTGTGCCATCTGGTATTGCAGCGGTGACACAACTTCTCATAATCTGGATGCATGGAACATGTTCCCACCACAGAGAGTGACGTTCAGAAGGTTTACAGGATAGCGGGAGAGCTTGGCATCGGTCTTGAAGATGCCGCGGTCACTTGCGATGCGTTTCACCTGGCGTTTTCCGATGATCGTATGCGGCGGGCGATCTTTGGGATGATCGACGAGCTAGATGAATCAGCGGCGAAAAAGGGCGAGCCGTTGGGGTTGATCATCAACTACACGGTCGAACTGGACCTCGAAGGCATCCGCGTGGGCCGCTACGCCGACGAGATCCCGGCGGGCGAGATAGTCGATCTGTGCCCGCCTCACAGGGCCAGGATCTTGCTGAGTATCAAAGACAACTTCGCCACGCACGAGTTTCTGGGCCCGCTGATAGTCAATCGTCCGGAGCTCCCCTCCGTGTCAGAACCGCGGAGCGGCGGCTTTAGCACTGGCAAGTCTTCTTGGCCAGAACCGACCGGCCTCTTCGATGAAGGGTGCCGGCGAAGACACGATGATTTTGCCGATAGCGAGATCAACAAGCTCCCCTCCTTGGCTAAGGAGGGGTGCCCGGTAGGGCGGGGTGGTTTGACCTCTTCCGATACCACACAACGCGAGCTCCCGACCGAACTGCCATCCCATTGGCCCGCCATCCCCATCTGCCTCGGACCGATCCGACTAAAATTTAACGAACGATTTCCCTGTGTGTCAGCAACAAGGTTGTCGTCTCCGCGGGCGGGATCGCAGGCAGGGAATCCAGCGCTCCAGTTGAAGGCTCTCAAACCGCCCCATCACCTGCCGCCGTGGGCGGCATGGCAGGCAGGGGTGCCTGCGTTCCAGTCGGGCCTCTCCCCGCCGCGTCCGTCGGAGAACCTGGGACACTCCGAACGAAAGATGTCCCTCCGGCATTAGTTATAGAACGTTAGAGACATGTGTCTCACATCTGGATCTTTGAAATTTTGACAGCAGCAGGGATACATCTCATGAGTTGCCATGTTCTCTTGAATTGCCACGCGTTTTGAATTGTCACCTCTTTATGAATTGCCACGCTCTTTAGAGCGTGGACACCAGGCAAGAAAATGATCCCGGCTTTAGCCAAACCTCTGAGAATTTTGTCTCAGCCAAATTTGGGCTAAAAGCCCAGACATTTTTGCCCTTCCTTTCCACTAGCTGAAGCTAGTGGCAATTCAGAAGAACTGAGACGAGGCATATACCGCATGCTACGCACGCTCGGCGCTGTCTTTAGAGATGGCCAATGTCTTGAAGCCGCTTCGCGGCTAAACTCACGTTTCAAACAGTCTTTATGTTGAGACGAACCGGGATGCTGCAAGGGCCGAGTGACAGTTCTAATTGCTCGCGAGCATCGCTTTTGCATTTTCGCGGGCGGCATCCGTGACTGTCTCACCTGCGAGCATGCGGGCGATCTCTTCGATCCTCTCATTAGCATCGAGCTCGCGAGCGGAAACAGTAGTTCGGCTGCCTGACATCTCTTTTTCGACCAGGAAGTGCTTGTCGGCCAAGGATGCAATTTGAGGCTGATGGGTCACGCAGAAAACTTGCTGCGTTGATGAGAGGTCCTTAAGCTTTCGCCCAACTGCCTCAGCTACGCGGCCTCCGATCCCGATGTCTATTTCGTCGAAAACGCTCGTACGGCTCTGTTCAGATGCGCCGGTTGTCTTGAGGATCAGCATCAATCGCGACGCCTCGCCACCTGAGACGACCTTGGCAAGCGGCTTTAGATCTTCGCCCGGATTCGCGGAGAAATAAAACTCGACCCGGTCATAACCGTTCGCTGAAAACTGAGCCTCTGTCTCAACGGTATCGATTAGTACCTGGAGCCGGGCCTTGTCGAGAGCAACGGCCGCCAGGTCCCGCATGACGTGTTTTTCAAATTTTCGTGCACCGGCCAATCGCCGGTCATGCAGGGTATCTGCAAACTGTTTATATTCTGAAAGCAGCTCTGAATGCCTGCGGATCAGCTCTTCTCTCCGGATGTCGGCCGACTCTATATTCGCCAGGCGTTGTTCACATGTTTTTAAGTGCTCAAGGGCCGTATCCACGCTTCCGCCATATTTTCGCTTGAGCCTCGATATCTCGGCCAGTCGGGCCTCGATCTCCTCAAGGCGTTCAGGGGAAAACTCTAAACCGGAGCGAAAATCCCTGAGGGTAATGGCCAGGTCCTCAATGACGGCCCGAGCGGAGGCTAGCCCTTCGCGGTAATCCGCGAAACGCGGATCAAACTCGGCAAGCTCTTCGATCTTGCGCTCCGACCTATCGAGGGTGGCTGAAGTTGAATCGGCGTTATCGTATAGCAAGTCAAACGCATCGGCCGCAAGCTCCGTCAGTTTTTCGACATTATTCAGCCGTCGTTTCTCGTCCTCCAGCTGGGTGTCCTCGTCAGGGAGGAGTCCGGCCCGTTTTATCTCATCTGCCTGAAATCGCAGGATATCCATGACCTGCAGTTTTTCCGATTCGTCCTTTTCAAGCGCGGCGATATCATCCCGGACGGCGGCCATCGCCTTGTATGCTTCAGCAACTTTGCCGAGAAGCTCAGCCGTTCCAACGAAACGGTCGAGCATCCGTATGTGGGTTTCGGTCTGGTAGAGTGCAGCCTGCTCGCCCTGGCCGTGAATATCGACGAGAAAAGGGCCGAGCTGCTTGAGGAAACCCTGCGTGACGAGTTGACCATTAATGAAAACCCGATTTTTGCCTATCGAAGACAGCTCCCGACGGACGATCAATTCGATCTCGTCTCCAGCGTTGACGTCTATGCCGCTCGCGTTAAGAAGCCCTTCAAGACTTCGCGACGCCGGTACGGTAAATAACCCTTCGATAGCTGCCGAAGCCTGCCCGCTTTTGATAAGATCGGCCGAGACCCGTTGGCCCGTTAAGGCTCCCAGGCTATCCACAATGATCGACTTTCCGGACCCGGTCTCACCTGTCAAAAGATTCAGGCCACCGCCAAACTCGATCGAAAGCTTGTCTATCAGGGCGATATTCTTGATCGTTAGCAGCGTCAGCACTTGATGTAGTTATCTTCGCGGCAGGAGGTTGTCACCTTTTAGCCATTTGCCGGTAGAAAAGATCGCGTCGGGCGGAAATAGTTTTTCGATCTCCGGCGATCGCCAGTCAACCTGCCGGTCCCGGCGATAAAAGTAAAATTCGGCCAGTTCGCCGGCAGCCGTTCGTCCAAATCGCTGGATCACATTATATCCGCTGGCATCATATTCGACGAGGCCCCGGACATTGGCAAAAGTGCTGATGCTTCTGATCGTAACAGGCGCTGCGAAACTGGCCCTTCGCCGACCGATCGTTGCGGTAATATCACTGACCAATATTTTCATCGGATCTGCGGGATCGACTATATTCGCACCGCGAAAAACAAAATCGACGAGACCACCGGAACGGTTTTCGGGCAGATTCAAATAGACGGCAGGGTCTTGCAGCCGCTCGCTTCCAGTAGCGATCGAATCAAGGGCCGTCAGAAAGGCGATAAAATTCATCTTGACGAGGAACATTTCATCTTTGCCATTCAGTGCTCCGGTTTCGATAAGGATCGTTGGAGTTCCCCAGGCCGAGAAATTATCGCCGAACGCGGTGGGCGTCCATTCATCGCTGTAGCGTGCGATATGGCCCGGGATAAATTTTTGAAGAGCTGTAGCTATCGCCGCCGCGATCCGCTGGTTGCGTTGGTGTTCGGGCGTAATGGTTTTCGCCTCGTCGCCCAGGACCACCAGCAGCGAGATCGCGGCCTGACGCGACGTGGGGCCTGCTGTTGTCAAAGAGCCCTGATTATGCAGATTGAAGCCGATCGAGGGATTCCAGCTATCGCGTAAACGCTTTAGAAGGCTGCCTTCGAGGGTCTTAAGATCGAGGGCGTCGCGATTGATGTCGATCCCTTGAGCATTTCGCCGCTGGAATAGCTCGGCACCGTCGGGATTGAGCATGGGTACGGCCCTAATGGTCAGGGCCTCGGACAGCTTCTGGCCCCACTCCGTTTCACGGTTCTTTTGGAGATAGGCGAACATGTCGACCAATGCAGACGTTGCCGTGGGCTCATCGCCGTGCATTTGTGACCACAGAAAGATCTTCTGCGGCCCCTTGCCCCATTCGATCTGGAAGATTTCCCGACCACGCAGTGAGCGGCCCACTTCGTTGACCGAAACACCGGTCGCCGACAGTTGAGCGAGATATTTCTTCAGGTCGCCATGCCGCACATCAGAGGGGAAGATGTTTGTAATATGGCTCGTTTCCCATGCAGACGAAAACCGCTCGGCGTCTTGGGAATAGGCATTCATAAGAAACAGGAAAATGGTAGTGAGAGAAAGAAAACCGCGAAGCATATATAAGATAAGATAAACCGCCCCTTATGTTTACATCAAGGCATCGCCGCAGCTTAGCGAGCCATGATCTCCATGTAAAGCTGCTCGGTGGCATCGACCATCGCAGGCAGGCCAAACCGCTCACGGGCCTTACTGGCGAGAGCCTCGCCGAGTCTTCGCCGAGCATCATGGTTTTCCACGAAAAGGCAGATCGTATTGGCGAGGGCGAGCGGGTCTTTTACCGGAACGAGCGCATTCGTTTCTCCCATCAATTCCCGTGCTCCGTCGGTTTCGGTAGCAACAACCGGTGTGCCCACGGCCATGGCATCGAGTATCGCCAGGCCGAAGCTTTCGGTGTGCGAGGGGGATACAAAAATATCGGTCGCCGCGAGCAAGGGCGTAAGATCCTCGAGCCAGTCCAGCCAGAGGAACCGGGCTTCCATCCCAAGGACGCGAACCAACCTTTTGAGCTCTCGCCTGAAACGCTGGTCGATAGAATTGTCTTTTCCGGCAATAACAAAGTGACAATCGGGCACACGCTTTACGATCTCATTAGCGGCCAAAACGAAGTCACGTTGGCCCTTGAGCGGCTTGAGTTCGCCAAGTGTAACAATGAGCGGAACATCAGGAGGGATCGAATGAAGGTCCCGGAACTCTCGACTGACAGCGTTCTGACCGTCGGGAACCTCGTTCGGCATCGTGATCCCGTTAGGTATCAGCCTCACCTTATCCGGACTAAAGATCCTTAATAACTGCTCCTGAACCGGCGGTGATACGGCGATCGCGGCGGCTACGTTTCTCAGGGCAAAGCGGTGAAACGGCTTCAGAGGAAACATGACGTGGCGGGTGAGCACCATCTTAGCCTTCCCAGCCGAGCGTGTGGCAATGCTGGCAGTCAGGTAATCTCGGGCGACATGAGCATGAACGATCTGAATAGAGTGTTTCTCGATGAAACGTGCGATCCGCTTGGCGCTGAACATACCGAAAGAATTTCGTATGGAAACATGAAGAATATTTTCGGCCGGCAGGAAATCAAGCCGATCCTGCCATTCGTTCGTGGGCCTTAGAGCAACAAACAATTCATGCCCTCGACCGTGAAGCTCTCGCGTCAGGTCTACGAGATGGCGCTCGCCACCACCAAACGTTTTTGCGGATGAGATATGCAGTATTCGCACTTGTAGAAGTTTATACCCATAGACCGGACAAAAAAAGACACGCCTCAATCAGAAGCGTGCCTGGAAAGGTTTTCCGCCTTAGACGAAAAACTAAAAGTGGAACCTTGCCGCAAACTGGACCTGCCGTTCACGGACAATGCTGTTCCCCGCGGCTGTTACAGATCCAAATGTCGGCGAGAAGTTGAGCGTTGTTCCGGAAAGCGAATACATCGTCGTATTGATTCCCGTAGAGTGGAAGCGATTGAACAAGTTGAATGCCTCCGCAAGAAATTCAAGATTCATGGTTTCGGTGAATCTTATCCTTCGCGAAACTCGCAGATCGATATTAACGACCTTCGGTGCTCGGAAAGCATTTCGTTCAATACCCGGTATTCTATTCGACCCTCCGGCACCCAATAGTCCGGCTCCGGAGCCCTGGGCTCCCGGTAAGGAACTTGTTGTTGATCCCGAATAAGTAAAACCAGACGAAGCAGTAAAGATCGGCGCGATAGTCCATCCGCCAAAGATTGCTCGTCCTGCCCGCGATCCCTCACCGATCCAGAATAATGTCCTCGGCGAGTAAACCATGCTGGCCCCAAAACGGTGCGGAACATCGAAGTTAGAACGTGACCACTCCGAATTGAGATCGCCCGGGATCAACGGGCTGTTACGTGACGTAAAGGTCTGGGAATTTTGTCCGTTGTCTCGTGCCGAAGAGTATGTGTAACTCGTTTGGAACTGTATTCCGTTGGTCAATCGCCGGGTGAACTGGGTAACAAAGCCGTAATATTCGGATGATACTGAGCTTCGGATTTCAGTTATGCCGCCGAAATTAGGATTTAAGCGATTGTTAATAGTGGTTGTAGACCCAACAAAGACCGGTACAGTCACGGCATTACCGGCTTGCGGGCCGCCGTTGAAAGTATAGGTTGCGGTACCAGTTTGCTTCAGATTGGTATCGATGAAAATCGGCAGGTACTGGCCATGGCTAATCATGCCGGTGAACGATATTGCCATATTCCGGCCAAGTTGCCGTTCATAGATCGCATCAAGCTGATGGATCCGAGGATTCTGCATTCCATCCTGAAACATGATGACATCGCCTCCGAAAGTACTCGCGGTTCCGGGGAATGCAGGCAGCGTATTAGGATATTCCGGAGCGAATGCCCCGGTAGCGTTGGTCGAGAAAGTCCGTTGACCGGCGGCGAGGCCGGTATTCGTGATGGCGTTCGAGATAGCGGAATTCGTGATCCGTCCATAAAACATCCCGTAACCCGCACGTATAACGTTCTCGCTATTATCGCCAAATGACAAAGCAAACCCGACCCGTGGCCCAAAATTATTCTTGTCACTCGGGAATTTGCTCGTCAGCGGCAAGGCCGGATTCGGAAGTTGCGGTTCTGGCATTTGTTGATATTCATACCGCATTCCGAAATTTAACGTAAGGTTCGAGTCAAGACGGACATCGTGCTGATAGAAAAAATTGTAGTCACGTGTCCTGAACTTAAACTCCAGTGGCCCGAATCCCTGGCTAAACGCGGAATAGTTTCGCACTGTTGTGGCTGGATTGGAAGCGAGTGAAAAATCAGTTATCCAGTTCTGAATGTTTGCATATGTATAAGCGCCGGATTCACTAAATAAGGAGGCCAACCTGTCATTTACCTGGTTGATATCCGCTCCGAATTTTACCGTGTGGCTGCCGCGGTTTAATGTCACAGTGTCCGCAAACTGCCAGCGTTTTTCGTCGGGAAACGCGTTGCGGTTAAGAAAATCAGGCTTACCTATAGTGATCCCTCCACCGCCACCGATCGCCGCGCTCGGCGCATAGCCGCCGCCCGTCGTGGGCTCGTCGGAGTCCGGAAACTCAGCCACCTGCTGCTCGAGGTCGCGGCTATATTGTACGCGGACTTCGTTCAGAAAACTCGGACTAAACGCTGAATTGAGCCGGAAATTGTAGCTGTCAAGGAAGACCAGATCGCTTCCAAATGAAGTACGTCCCCGGGTCACAGTCGCCGCGGTCTGAACACCAGCAGGCGAGTCCCATCGAAGACGGTTGTAAACTCCCGTAAAAGTGTGTTTGTCATTGATGACCCAGTCGATCTTAGGAAGTATCAATGTTTGGTCACCCTTTCGCGGTACGACCCCCGTTCGATTTCTAAGATATGCGATGCCAGCATCTGTCTGAGTCTGGGTCACGCCACGACAAGCCAAAACATTCCCCGGCGTAAGTACGTTGGTCGACGATTCTACGCAGTTAGCAGGTAAGACAACGGTGATCGGATTCAAAAAAGAAGCGTTTCCCGGCTGGGCAACTGCGGGAAAATCACGTTTTTGTTGATCATAGCTAAAGAAGAAGAAGAGTCTGTCCTTCACGACAGGGCCGCCAACCGAGCCACCAAACTGATGCCTGATATCCTCCGGCTTTCCGCCAGGGATTACAGCGCTCGGAAAGACCAGGGGATTTCGAGCTCCAAATCTGTTATTTCGGTAATACCAGAAAGCTGAACCGTGAAACTCATTGGTTCCGCTCTTCGTCACAGTGTTTACGACGCCACCTGCTGCTCGTCCGAACTCGGCCGAATAGTTGGAAGTATTCACCTGGAATTCACGAACCGCATCTTGGCTGATCGACGAGCTAATACGCGTGCGGCCACGAGCTTCGGAAAAGAACGCCTGATTGTCGTCGCCGCCGTCAACGGTGCTATTGTTCAGCAGTCCAGAAATACCTCGAAAGCTGACCAGACCGAATCCCCCATCCGGAGCAGTGCCCGGAGTCATAAGCACAAAACTTGCGGCTCGACGGCCGTTGATCGGCAGTTCGCTAATGCTTGTTTGGTTAATATTAGTCGAGTTCGTCGGATCGATGGTATTGATAACCGGGGCAGCCGTGACCTCGACTTGAGCGGTCGCTGAACCGACCGTTAGAGCGACGTCGATATTTGTCGACTTACCAACCTCGACGATTACATTTTCGGCCCGCGAAGCAGCAAAGCCGCCCGATGACACCTCTACAATGTAGGACCCCGGCGGGAGATTGGTTGCGCGAAACGCGCCATCACTGTCGGCATTTGCCGTCACAGTACTGTTAGTGCCCATATTAGTTATCTTCACAGTCGCGTTAGACACCACCGCTCCCTGCGGATCGGTAACGCGTCCATTGATACCGCCTGATACCGTTGATTGTGCTTCTGCTTGGCCGATGCATACTAATGAACAAAGGATTAGCAGGCCGAGAAATTTTACTGAAAATATTTTAATCATGCTGGTTTTTGAACCTCGTTGGTTTTGATTCATCGTACATTTAATGCCTTTAATTGCGGGTGAACAATCCCACCTTTATCGTTTTTCGGATTTTTATATGTATTTTCGGATTTGTGGAAACACAATATCCGTTTTTTTATTTAAAGACAAGAAGGGAATTCGTATTGGTTTTAATTTAAGTTGTTATAAAAAATGCCCTTATGTTTGAGTTCGCGGTCGAAGGCGTTAAGCATTTCGAACGTTCGGAAAACACTGTCAAAGATTCATAATGTCGTAAGGCAATTTGAGTACCGCTTCAGTAACTTACCCTCGCTTTGTCAGTAACTGACCACAATAGTTTTTCCAGATGAAGACGATGTTAAATCTGAATGAATAGAATCTAAATTTACCGCTTGGTATGCATCCGTACCATTTCCGTACAACTTATTACCTAGAATCTGCATTACAAATATGCGTTTTGTATCATTTTTGGTTACAAAAATCGCCCGACAGCGACATTGAAAACGAAAGTGTTTTAGATACAACGTTTACAAAAATCGTCTAAACTTGACTTTTTTGTAAATTTGGTCTAACTTAGTCTCGCGTTCGGCGGAGCGAATAAATATTCGGCTGCCGGACGTATATAACTTAGGAGCAAGAAAAAGGGGAAATACAGTAATAATGGCACAGGTAGAATACGCAGATTCGTCTTTCAAGACGCCATTGCATCATCGCATAATTGCGAGCATGCCAGTAAAGGCAAGCTGGGTTGACGAAAGCGGGGAAACGATCAATGTTGAGGGTTTAACTGAGAATGTTGGCGAGGCAAGCGCCTTGGTAAATCTCGAGACCTTGCCGCCGGTTGGCAGCGAGGTGCGTCTTAAGATCATGGAAGAAAATAAGACGATCATCGATGTGTTGACTCACGTTATTCGCGTTGAGCGTGATCCCAGCAAACCAATGGCCGCACTTTCCATTGTGGAGAACATGAAAAAATGGAAAAATACGGCTATGTCGGCAGCTCAAAGGTGGGTAACCAGGCATTGGCAAATAAACTACGAGGAAGAGTGGGTTAACTAGCCCACCGGTCCTCAATACTTCTGGTACGGGCAGATCCTTTTGGAACTGTCCGTTTTTGTTTTAAACGCAGGAAAACGGCCTGTGAGACGTCTCTCTAATACGATCTTATTCGGATGTTTCGCCGTTCCAACTCGCAGACGAACTTTTCGGGGTCAATGGCTTGTTCCTGTGGTGTGGCCCCACGCGTGAGTACCTCGCGGCGGGCCATCATCTGGGCGATTATCGACGCGGGGAAAGCGGTGGTCCGCATCATCGCGCTCATGCCGGTGTCTTCGTCAAAGCTGTCGACGATGTCATAACAGAGGCGGTGTTGCGTTTCTGCCTTTTTTCCAACGAACTCGAGGCGAATGAGCACGCAGTCCGGGCCGTCTGCAGGCAGGTTACGCTGGAGCAGCTCACCGAATAATTTCCGGGGACTTACGCTTTGATGGTCGGCGACGATCTCGTTACTAGAACACAAGCCGAGGTCGATCATCGTCTTGAATTTATCGCAGTGTCCGGCGTAACGAATCGTCTTGTAATCGAGGCCACGAACCTTCCCCAGGAAAGTATCGGGAAGGGTAGAGGTGCCTCCGGATGTCTGGAATGCTTCCAACGCAGGAAAGCCCTCGAATTCCAGCGATTCTAGTTCGGTCATCGATTCGATCTCGGCTATCCGGCCGTCACGAATGACGCGTGCGACCTCCACATATTCGTTGATCAGACCCTCGACCGAAAAAACGAGCTGGTAATTTAGCGGAGGCTGAGGGTTTTGCGGCAGGCCCCCGACGCGAATATGGATCTCGTCAACGCTGTCGAATTGTGACGCTCCATGCATGGCAAGTATCGACACCATTCCGGGTGCGAGCCCGCAGTCGGGAATGATGTTAATGCCCGCCGCCTTCGCGTCCGGGTCGAGTGCTAGCTGCTCGTCAACGATGTAGTTGTTACCGCCCAGATCGCAGAAATTGGTGCCGGATTCGATCGCTGCTCGCGAGAGAGCCGCGTTGTGCCAGTAGTTGACGCACGAAATTACGGAATCATGCCCCTTCATCAGACGGGCAGTGTCAGATATGTTGGCCGCATTCACGTGATGCGGGTCCACGCGTGAGGACCCTACAGCTTCGGCTACAGCTTCTGCCTTTTTCAGGTCGAAGTCGGCTACAGTGACATTTTCGACGCCGGGAGAGTTATGTATGAGATCAAAAACGGCGCCGTGCCCCATTCGCCCGGCGCCGAGTACGAGTATTTTCATCTGATGTCAGTCGCGATGTTTGTTGGCTTTAGAGCCACTCATCTTCCCTTTCAGGCTGTTGAGCGGCTATGGTGGCTCCCGCTACTTCCCAGACCTTTTTTTTCCATTCACGAAGATTATCGAGGAGTTGGAGGGCGGCCTGAGGATGTGCAACATTTCGCTCGAGGCGTATTACCTGAGCAGTGGCCGAGATCTCATTCTTCGGATCCTCGGTCACAGTGAGAAGCACTTTACCACCGACGAGCGGAAGCGAACGCGGAAGATAAACCAGGGTTCCGTGAGGGCCGACGTTTTCGGTTAGGCCGTCCTGAACGACTTCTTTTCCGGTTTCATCCTTCCATTTAACACGGATAGGAAACGAAATAACATGACGCTCACCGCCTCGTCTGTCGCGCATAAATTCACCTTAAGAAATGGCCCGGCAACCGGGAACCCGGCCTTGAATATACCCGAATTGAACGTCTTAAGTCTACCAAATCAGAAAAAAATTGACATACCTAAACACCTTAGAATCCAATAATTGCATATATCATAAGGGGTTGTGGGCGCGACCAGGGTAGACACATCAACTTCAAACTGATAGACTTCTTAAATGTTTGGCCGTAGACGGCTCGAACAAGGTGGAAATCCGTCCGCCGCCACTGGTCTTCGTATCTAGAATCAATCAGGGCAGATACGAACTGAAAGACTTTTTTCAGGGGTATTGTTTAGCCCGTACGGAGACGTTTTGAAAAGGAGAGTTATTGATGAAAAATCTCGTTAGAGGAGGAGCGCTCCTGATGGTTTTGAGTATGCTGGCCGCAATCATGTACGCCCAGACCAAACCGATCGACGCACTCAGTATAGCGAAAGATTCGCACTTAAAGACCGCTAATAATAATACAATTCAGGCAAATATTCAGTCAGGTATTCAATTAAATAATAAGCAATCAGATAACAGCACCGATAATAAGAAGCTGGTCAAAACGACCGCTATGGTTTCTGCTTCGGGCAAAGGTGCCAGCCGAGGCTCATTTTCGGCAACGGCGTACTGTCTTTCAGGAAAAACCGCTTTGGGCCATAAGGTTCGCCGGGGTATCATCGCGGCGGATCCGCGAGTGCTAAGGCTCGGGTCTACTGTAAATATTCAGGGCGGCGGTTACGCGGGCAGCTATCTCGTTTCCGATACGGGAGGCCGTATTAAGGGCAAAAAGATAGATATCTGGATGCCAAACTGCTCCGAAGCACGCAAATTCGGACGCAGGAATGTGCAGATATTTTCAAATTAATAGAAACACTATCTTACATAAAATATATGCCTCGGGAGACCGGGGCATTTTTGTTTTTTGAAATTATTCCGTGGCATCTAACTCTTCTTCAAGGAGTTGACGCTGATATAGGTCAGCGTAATCGCCATCGAGCCGAAGCAATTCATCGTGAGTACCGCGTTCGGTGATCTGCCCGTCGTGCATCACGCAGATTAGGTCTGCATCCCGAATCGTCGAGACCCGATGCGAGACTATCAATGTTGTTCGACCGCTTCGGACGGACCTTAGGTTGTGAAGGATCGTTTCCTCGGTATAGGTGTCTACGGCCGATAGCGAGTCATCCAATATCAGGATGCGCGGGTCGCGCATGATGGCTCGGGCGATGGCGGTACGCTGCTTTTGGCCACCGGATAATGTAATGCCTCGCTCGCCAACGAGTTGCTCGTATCCTCCGGTGAAACCCCTAATATCATCACTTAAGCCAGCGATCTCTGCGGCCCTTTCGATGGTCATGCTGGATCGCGGCTGGCCGGGCGCCGATGGCGCAGATTGGGTGGCCGAACCTGCATCTCCTGTGTTCGGATGTATAGAGGTTTTGAACTCGTCAACACCAAACGCGATATTTGCTGCCAAAGAGTCCGAGAACAGGAAAGTTTCTTGAGAGACAAATCCGATTGACCGTCGAAGCTGTGCAAGAGGGTATGATCGCACGGAGCGTCCGTCGACAAGGACGCTACCCTCAGGAGCATCCATTAAGCGCGGGACGAGACTGACAAGGGTCGATTTTCCGCTGCCGGTCCTTCCGACGAAGGCTACCGTTTGACCGGCCTCGATATCAAGATCGATATCACGAAGAATAGCCTTACCGTTATACCCGAAATTAAGACCTCGGAATTCGACTCTTCCATGGATCGGGGGCTGTGGTTCGGTGCCCTCGACATCCTTGATGGTCGGTTCTACTTCTCGGATGGCGTTGAACCGTTTCAGGGATGCGGTGCCGCGCTGATATAGATTTACGACATATCCGAGGGCGATCAGGTACCAGATCATTCGCTGAAGATAGAGAATGAAGGCTGTAAAATCGCCGGCGGTTATTTGGCCCTCGACCGCCATCGGCACGCCGACGGCGACTATGATCACAAACCCAAGCCCGATGAAGAAAAATAGCAGCGGGCGCATGGCGGCGGCGTATTTCACGAGACGCAGGTTCTGTGCGGCGTATTCGCGGTTGAGCACCTGAAACTGCTCGATCTCGGCCTCCTCCTGGGCGTAGGCACGAATCACACGGACGCCGGTAAGGTTTTCTTGCGCCCTCGCCGTGATATCGGAAAAAAACTCCTGTATCTTCTCAAACCGTTTATGGATCTGAGCACCGAGGAATTTAACCGTTAACGTGACAAGCGGCATTGGGATCAGCAGCAGTAAAGTCAGCTTTACGGAAATACTCAGCATTATTGGCAGCGAGATGGCCAATGCAAATATTGCCTGAAAGCTGTACAAGATCATCGGCCCGACAATCTGGCGTATTGCGGCCAGGTCATTGGTCGCCCGGGCCATCAGGTCGCCGACCCGATTGTTTTGAAAATACCCAAGCGGTTGGTCTACGAGCGAAGCGTAGAAATCCTCGCGCATATCAAATTCGATATGCCGGGAGGTATTTATGATCAGACGTCTTTGGAGAAAGAGAAAAACGCCGCTCATCAGGCTGATGCCGAGTATAACAAGCGGATAATAGATGATCTTATCGCGAGTGATCTCTCGGTTGAGGTCGTCGATTGCCGCCCCAACCATGTATGGAATAAACAGCCCAAAGGACATCGAACACAGGATAAAGAATATGCCGGCGGCTATCGTCCATTTATACGGTTTGAAATACCGAGCGAATTTCTTGAGCTGTTCCATTTCCTGAGATTTCCGGAGGTTGTGGAGATCCAGAGTTTATCGAATGGTCACGCGACGGAACCACGATGTCTTTTCACAATCTTGTATAGGTCGAAACGGCTGTGGCAATATGCTTGCCGTCTTCGTTCACAACGTCGGCAGACACGGTAAAGATCCTCTTTCCGGCGCGGACCACACTGGCTGTACAGGTAAAGGTGCCGCTCATGTGGGGACGGAGATAGTGAACCGTAAGGTCAATAGTAGCTGTCGACTCAGTAGGCGCGAGCCTGGTCTGGACTGCAAAGGCCATGGCGGTATCAATAAGGGCGGCTGTTACGCCGCCATGAAGCACACCGCTTGGCTGCCTGAGATCATCCCGCATTTCAATTTTAATAACGGCAACATCCGGCTGTAGATCAACGAGTCTCATGCCGATCAAATTCGAGAACGGTAGGCTATGCAGGGCGTTTTCGGCAAACACACGCTGTTCGGCGGTGATCTCGATGCGTTTTTGAGCACTATCCATATCTATCGCTTATTTTGCAGTCAAGATCTTTTTCATTTCGGCTGCTGAGACCTTTTTGAAGTCCTCAGGTATCTTGAAATGCCCTGGATCAACTTCTGTGGTGAAGCCTTCTAAGGTAATCCCTTTTTCAAGCGTCCTGGTTCCGCCGACAATACCGAAGATCTCCTTTTTGACCGGAACCCTCTTGGCTTCGTCGAAAGTAAGGACGACTTCTTTAGCCTTAGCGTCTTTATAGCGATAATTAGTAAGAGAGTTCGCGGAATCGATCTTCTCATATGACGCCTGCTCCCTCGAATTCAGCAAGCCGTGCGAGATCTCCTGCACCATATTGGGGCGCTCGTCAAAGCCATGGGCCGTCTCCATCTCACTGTACGCCTTTGCGATGAATGCAAGTATGTAGTCCTTGTCTGTGTGTAGCGTCGCGGTCTGCCCGGGCGTCCCGTAAGCGGAATCGATGCGCCATTTATCGCCATCACGTGCAACGAAGAACTTATCCGCCTCGTCGGCCATTGTTTGAACGATAAATGTTTGATACCTTCCCGGTTCTTCGTTCGAAAAAGGCGGTTCAGTCGGTTGGGCACTCGACTGCGGTATGGCCGATTCGGGTGGCGAACATCCCGCTACAAAAATGGCTGACAGAATTACGAATGCAAATTTGATAGATTTTATTTGAAGCATATTAAATCGGCGCGAGTCATATAGAATGCAAGAGTACGCGCCAAGAAGAATAACGCGGTCAATGTTGACAGAAACATCGAAGTATTTAAATTTTACCATATAGCCTTTGCCCGAGAAGCCGAGGGTTTGACCGCTGCTCATAATATTTATGTCCAATCTGCGCTCATGGCAGCGAAAATACTTGATTGGGGCTGCAGCTATTGCTCCTATCTCTCCTTTTCTGCTGCTCCAGGGTCAGATCACTCGCTGGAAGGTTGGGATACTGCCCGATGCCGAGGGCGATCGATCTGGGATAGCTGGCACGGGCCCGAATCCCGTGAAACTCCTCGTGATCGGTGAATCTACGGTTGCCGGGCTCGGGGCCAGACGCCACGAGTTAGCATTGGCCGGCCAATTCGCGAGCCGTCTTAGCGCCCATATCAACAGGTCGGTAGCATGGCACGTACTCGGGAAAAATGGCGTGACGGCTCGTAGGACCATCGATGAGCTGATACCGAAAGTGCCGAATGAGAACTTCGATTTCATACTGGTCGGACTCGGCGGAAACGACGTAATGAGGCTTTCCAGCCCCATCAAGTGGCGGCGAGACATGATCGAACTCCTTCAAATTCTAAGGGAGAAAAACCCCGATGCGGTTATTTTCATTTCGAACTGCCCGATGATCATCCTTTCGCCGATCATGCCCGAGCCGATAAAGACGATCCTTTGGCAGCTGTCGCAAATGCATGACCAAAACATTCGTGAATTCACCCGGGAAATGGACAAGGTTTTCTATTACCCGCAGCCGGTGGATGTTGATCTCGAAGGTTTCTTCGCCGATGGTATTCACCCTTCGGAACAGGGATACGCCGACTGGTCAGCCGCGATGATGAAGTACTTCACAGAGAACTACACATGGTGAACGTCGAGGAGCTACGTGAAATAGTCGATGTTCATTATGAATGGCTGCTCGTCCGTGAGACTGGCCGTAGCTTTGCCTTGACGAGCAGTGAGATTTGCATCGAGAGCGATGCCGCCGGGGCCGCGTTTCGTTTTCTCGATGACAGTGGCGTTCACAGACGCTTGCTTTCGGACTACTCACTCGACAGTGGTGAAATATCGATCAGGGTCGCAGGAGACTCGGACGAAACCTCAGAAACTTTGCGGCTCGTCCCCCGGACACCTGCTTCTGACCTGGCTGCCGAGGTCGAACTGGCTCGTTTGGAGAAAGCGAACGAGATCGCACGACTAGCGGCATCCCATCTGCCTGGCATAAAGGTCGGAAGAGTGTCACTGAATGCCGAAAACGGCCGGCTCGCCCAGATCAATCTGGAACTGCCCGACAAAAGGCCGATTGCTGCGGTTGCCGATATTACCGGATCGCTGACTGTG
>JBGSWW010000048.1:0-110698 GCA_041751735.1 Pyrinomonadaceae bacterium
TCCCGGCAAATACATACAAGCTAAAAGCGAGCAAAGAAGGCTTTGTCTTTACACCGCCTTCGCCTGTTAACCTGCAAACGGACCAGGTGATAAACATATCGGCTCAAATGACGTGCACATACACGCCGGCTGACATGACACAAGCTCCCGGGACTGGAGGGTCGGGCCAGTTTACGATCAACACCAACGACCCTACCTGCGCGTGGGAAGCCATCAGCCAGGCCCCGTGGATCGTCATCAGCTCGGGTGTGGGCGTGGGCGGCGGACCGGTGCATTTCACGGTTCTCGCAAACAACGGCGGGCAAAGAACAGGCGGGATCACGATCAGCGGCCGTCCCGAGCCGATATCTCTCCAGCAGGCTGCAAGCGGCCCTCCGTTTGCGACCGTCAGCGGCCAGGTACTGACTCCAAGCGGCCAGGCACTCCGCAGCGCCCTGGTCTCGATCACGGATGCGGCCGGCAACCGGCGGACGACGCAAAGCAGTACCCTCGGCTTTTACTCGTTCGACAACGTCGCCACCGGCGTGGACCACACTCTTCGCACCGCCAGTAAACGATACAGATTCGATGCGAAGACTGTAAACCTGAGCGGCAATCTCTTGAACTTCGATTTAATAGGGCTTGAGTAGTTTGTCATTAAATACATATGGCGGTTTTGAGCTATGAATAAATGCGGATCGCTATTCTCAACAGTTCCTTCCGTCTGTAATGACATAAAGAAGACCGTCAGACATAAAGTTGCCATCTTTAATAGGGGAAAATTTCGTGCTGTTCTTTTGCCTTTCTGGAGCGCATTGAACATTATGCCATACAGAATATTCACGATGTTCCGATCGAACGCTTTCAAAAATGAATATCTAAAAAGTCCGAGATCCGACAGGATTATTCATTGGACTACCAAGTAAGACGTCGGCCATATGAGATGGTTGCGTTAACTTTATACTCCAGCTAGTCAGGTTCTTAACCCGACCGAGGGAAGAGAGCTGGTAGAATCACAAGTTGAAGGGCATGCCGCCGCGGCCTCGCTCGAGGGTTTTAGGCTCCGACTTGCGTCGGATTTCGCTCGTCCTGGAGCCGCTGGCAGAAAGTCAAATACGAAGCTCGTCCTAACACGATACCAAATCGATTTCCGGTTGAAGGAGCCTCAGCAATTTTCAATAACTGCTCTCTCTTTAAGAGCATATAGCAATGATGATTGGCTATTTCGACGAGAGCTATAACCAGGCAAATGCGACTAACCACGGGTTACCCCTCGTGTATACCGTAGCCGGATATCTTGCAGAGGATCACAAGTGGGAAGTTTTCGGCGAACGGTGGCAGGGAATTCTCGACAAACACAAATTGCCACCATTCTCAATGAAAGAATTCGTCAATCCCCACAGCAGGGTTTATGGCTCGTGGGAACAGCGAGATAGAGAGATCCTGGAGAAGGAGCTGATCCAGATAATTCGGGACACATACCTCCAAAGCTTCTCGACGAGTGTAATTCTCGCCGATTACGAGGAACTCTCTGATTTCGCTAAATATGCGTTTGGTAAGCCGCATGGGTACGCCGCGATTAATTGCTTCAAGCACATCACTAGATGGGCTGACGGTGCCGGCATACGCGAGAGGATATGGCATGTCTTCGAAGACGGAGCCGTTGATGCCGGGCCCTTTAGGTCGTGGACAGAAACGATCGCTCAAGCCGAGCAGGAAGGATACAAAATCGAAAACGTTTCTTTTGAATCAAAGGCTAAACCTCAGTTGCAAGCCGCCGATATGTTGGCTTGGCAGAATAGAAAGGAAACGGGCCGGCGGCTTTTATCGCCCAGTAAAAAAGCACGCGTCCGACCGTGGATGTTTGCCCTGCATGACCCGAAGCGTGATCAATGGTTCACAGCAGGCAGGGCACAATTCAAGAAAAACTGAAGCGCGCCGCCTTCAGGAAAGCTTTCAAAAACCCCGACTACCGGGCCCTGGTCGCCGAGGCCCGTAATCGGGGCCTGATCTTAGCCTTGATAAGGCGGAGTTATGGGAACGAGGATCTTGGTCCATCCCAAGAAGCCATTTTTGACAGCTGCATAGGCAGTACTGTTGCATTATTGTTGCAATTTACAGAAAGGGCCGGACATCAATAAACGTCCAGCCCCCTTGATATCTGGTGATCCGAGCAGGACTCGAACCTGCGACCCAGTGGTTAAAAGCCACTTGCTCTACCGACTGAGCTATCGGACCACGCTGCCGAACGACGTCCGGCCGAATTGAAAATTCTACCTATTACGCCCGCCTAAGGCAAGCTCCATCCTAATATTCACTCGCTGGTACGGAGATATGTGATCGAGAGGCGTTTCCACGAAACTATGTTTTCGATATAGATTGATGGCGGGGACAAGCTTTGTGTTCGATAGCAGAAATATGCTCGACATCTGTTTTTCTTTGGAAAAGTCGATGCAGGCCTCGATCAGCTTATCACCTATCCCCTGGCCCTTGAAATCTGGCGAAACCGCCATTTTGGCAAGTTCGAATTGGTCATTTTCTTCATGTATCAACGCAACTGTCCCCACGACCATCTCATTTACCATCGCAAAAAAGATCTGGCCGCCCGGCTCAAGAATGTACTTTTCGGGGTTGTCGAGCATTTCGCGATCAGGCTGTTCGACCTCGAAATATTCGTTGATCCAATCATAATTAAGCCGTGCGAAATCGGCCGAAAACGCCCTATCGAACGGCACGATCTGCACGTCAGCCATATCAACGATCCTTAAATTGTGAACCAGCTTTCCATTACAGAATCGCGCAGGATTATTGTTTGATCACGCTCGGGGCCGGTCGAAATTAGCCCGATCTCCACGCCGACCTGTTCAGAGAGGAATCGAACATAATTCCGTGCCTTCTCGGGCAGCTTATCGAACTCGGTTGTCCCCACAGTGTCTGCCATCCAGCCCGGAAGTACCTCATAAACCGGTTTTATGGCCCGGAGTTCGCTCGAAACGGCCGGGAACGTGTCTACGAGTTCGCCGTCGATCTCGTAACCCACGCAGACCTTGACCTCATCAAGGGCGTCCAGAACATCGAGCTTAGTCAGCGCTAAAGAGTCGAAGCCATTCAGTTCGGCCGCGTACCGGGTCGCAACAGCATCGAACCAACCGCAGCGACGCGGGCGTTTGGTCACCGAGCCATATTCATTGCCCCGTTCGCGGATCAGATCGGCAATATCCTCTTCTCCGGCGATCATCTCGGTCGGAAATGGCCCTTCGCCCACACGGGTCGCATATGTCCTTACGATACCGAGAACGCCGGTGATATGGTGCGGAGGAATGCCGGCTCCCACGGCCGCACCGCCGGATGTGGGATTTGATGAAGTGACATACGGATACGTCCCGTGGTCGACGTCGAGAAGCGTTGCCTGCGCTCCTTCGAGCAATATTTTCTTATTGGCTTTGCGGGCTTCCGCGAGAAAGTGCGATGTTTCCGACACGAACGGCCGTAGACGCTCCACAAGCGGGGTGATCTCTTCAAGGATCTCGTCGGACCTGAGCGGCTGATTGCCGAAAAGCACGATTATACGATTTGCCTCCTCGAGGTTGCGTTCGACCCTTAGTTTCAGTATCTCGGGCGACATTGCGTCCGCCACACGGATGCCTCGCCGCCCGGCCTTATCCTCATAAGCCGGCCCGATGCCCCGCAGTGTCGTACCGATCTTTTCATTTCCCAACCGCTCTTCGGACGTATGGTCGAGAGCTCGATGATACGGCATTATAAGGTGGGCCCGGCTGGAAACTTTTAGGCGCTCAGGCGTGACGGAAATTCCCTTTTCAGCGATCTGATCAACTTCTTCAAAAAAGGCTTTGGGGTCGATGACCATACCGTTGCCGAGGACGCAGATCTTATCCGGATGGATTATCCCCGACGGCAAAAGCCTCAAAACAAAGGCCTTATCGCCGACATAAACGCTGTGGCCGGCATTGTGCCCGCCCTGGTAACGCGAAACAATGTCAAACCTATCCGCCAGCAGGTCAACGACCTTACCTTTCCCTTCATCGCCCCACTGGGCGCCGATTATTACAATGATCATAGATGTCACTCGAACGTGAATCAACCCTTCCACTCGGCGGCCAGAAGTCCATATACCGCAAAATCATGGAGCCGCCCGTTTCGCATTTCGCTCTGCCGCAGTGTGCCTTCGAGCGTGAATCCTAACCGTAACGGTATGGCGGCGCTGCGGACATTTTCCGTCGAGCATCGTATCTCGATCCGATTCATTCCCAAATCTTCAAAAGCATAGTTTATCAGCGAGCGGCATGACCTAGAAATGATGCCCTGGCCCTCGTGGGCTTTATCGATCCAGTAACCGATCTCCGTCCTTCGGGCCGCATGGTCAAAATTGACGAAACCGATCGATCCGATCAAGACGGACTCTCTGAAAATTCCGAAGCCCAACGACTTTTTTTCTTCTGCCGCTTTTGTGCTTGATGCGATGAACGCCTTTGCGTGTTCGATGGAGTAGTCCGGGACCATCCAATGCATATACTCCCGCAGGTGGTCGCTGTTCGCGATAACCGCCGAATAGATGGCCTCTGCATCTTCGCTGCGGAAGCGCCTCAGTGTAAAGCCGCCGTCCAGATCAAAACTCGTTAATGCTCCATCGTCCATTGGTAAAGCTCGTGATAATTTCGGGCCGCGTTCTCCCACGAATTATCGACCGTCATCCCGTTCTTTTGTATGTTCGTCCAGGTCTCCTTATCTTCGTACGCGAAGCGGGCCTCGTATATTTTCTCGAGCAGCTTGTCGGCCCGGAAATCGCTGAATTTAAACCCGTTCCCCTGCCGGTTCACCGCATTCCAATTTTCCACGGTATCGTCGAGTCCGCCTACGGCTCGCACTATCGGCACGGTGCCGTAGCGCAAGGAATACATCTGATTCAGCCCGCACGGTTCGAATTTCGACGGCATCAGAAACATGTCAGCTCCGGCCTCGATCAGGTGGGCAAGTGACTCATTGTAGCCGATATAGACGCCGACACGCGACGGAGCATAATCCCGCAGTGCCTGAAGGAACTGCTCTGAGTCTTTCTCGCCTGAACCGAGGGCGATGAAAAATCCACCCGCCGCCAGTATATCACCGGCTCCTTGCCGGATAAGCTCGACACCCTTTTGCGGCGTTAGCCTCGTCACACATGCATATATCGGACGTTCTAATTCCAAGGGCAGGCCAAATTGTTCTAATAGGGCCCGCTTGCACTCGGCTTTTCCGGAGAGATCCTCTATCGAGAAATGTGCAGGGAGTTCCGGGTCTGTCGCCGGATCCCACACTTCATAATCGACGCCGTTCGTGATGCCGATCAGTCGGCCGGAACGCTGCCGGGTCAGCCAGTCGAGCCCGTGGCCAAATTCGCGGGTCTGGATCTCCTTCGCGTATCGCCGCGATACTGTTGAAAGCGTGTCCGAAACCTCAAGGCCCGCCTTCATTGCGGAAGCGTACCCGTCAAAGCTGAAAGCATCACGGGCAAACCCGGACGTAAAACCAAGAGTCGGCAATTCCCCGAGACCAAACCCGCCCTGATAAGCCATATTATGGATCGAGAACACTGACCTCGAACGAGCCCAATACGATTGCTGGCGTCGTCGGGCGGCTAGCTCGACCGCGGCAAAACCGCAATGCCAGTCGTTCAGATGAACAATATCCGGGGCTCGGCCTATCCGTTCGAGGAGTGCGAGGGCGGCATGATTAAAGAAAGCATAACGCTCGTAATCCTCTGTATACCCGTAGATCGAATCGCGATGAAACAAGTACGGAGCGTCGATCAGGAAAGTGGGTGACCCGTTGGCTTCGCTGTAGAAAGCTTTCGCGTGATACGGCCGGCCTCTCCAGTTGATCCAGAGATCGTCGATGGCAACGCTCCACAAGTGCTCTCCCTTCGTCTGCAGATAGCAGGGGGTTATTAGCAGCGAATCGATGCCGATCTGCTTTAACGCCTTTGGCAGCGCGCCCGCGACATCACCAAGACCGCCTGTTTTAGAGTACGGGACCGCTTCAGATGAAATGATGGCAACGCGCATAAACAAAAAAGTTGTCGATTGTCGGCCGTCAGTTGTCAGATAAATCCGAAAACTGACCGTTGACAATCGACAACTAATAACCGGCAAATATTACGACTGCATTGAAGCCAGGAATTCGGCGTTGGTCTTTGTCTTGGAGAGACGTTCCAGGACAACCTCCATCTGCTCCACTGGCGAGAGAGGGTTGAGAACGCGACGCATTACCCAGATGCGGTTCAGGTCCTCAGGGCTGATGAGCAGCTCTTCTTTTCGAGTGCCCGAACGCTGAAGGTCGATCGACGGGAAAAGCCTCTTATCAGAGAGTTTACGATCAAGATGGATTTCGGAATTACCCGTACCCTTGAATTCCTCAAAGATAACGTCATCCATTCGCGATCCGGTGTCGATAAGTGCTGTAGCGATGATCGTCAGGCTGCCACCCTCTTCGATATTACGGGCAGCTCCAAAGAAACGCTTGGGACGCTGAAGAGCGTTGGAATCGATACCACCTGACAGGATCTTGCCTGATGGAGGAACAACGGCATTATGAGCACGAGCCAACCTAGTGATCGAGTCCAGCAAGATAACGACATCGCGTTTGTGCTCAACGAGCCGTTTTGCCTTCTCGATGACCATGTCGGCCACCTGAACGTGCCGCGTCGGCGGCTCGTCGAAGGTAGATGAGATAACCTCGCCGCGCACCGACCTCTGCATGTCGGTGACCTCCTCGGGACGTTCGTCGATCAGCAGAACGATCAGCGTGACCTCGGGATGGTTTTCCGTCACGGAATTCGCGATCGTCTGCAGCAGCATCGTCTTACCAGTTCGCGGCGGAGCAACGATCAAAGCACGTTGACCCTTACCGATGGGGGTAACGAGGTCGATCACGCGGGCGGAGATCTTGGTGGGATCTTTCTCGATCTCCATGTTCAGCTGCTCGTCGGGATACAGCGGCGTCAGGTTGTCAAAAAAGATCTTCTCACGCGATTGCTCGGGTGCCTCAAAATTGATCGCCTCGACCTTGATCAGGGCAAAATAACGTTCGCCTTCTTTCGGCGGCCTTATCTGGCCGGAAACCGTATCACCGGTACGCAGATCGAATTTACGGATCTGCGAGGGGCTCACATAGATATCGTCGGGGCCCGGCAGATAGTTGTATTCCGGGGCTCTCAAGAAGCCAAACCCGTCAGGCAAAGTCTCGAGAACACCCTCGGAGAAGATCAAACCGCTCTTCTCCGTTTGTGCGGCCAGAAGCTTGAAGATCAGCTCCTGTTTGCGTAGACCCGTCGCTCCTTCGATGCCCATTTCCTTTGCGATATGTGTCAGTTCGCTGATCGACATATCTTTAAGCCCGGCGAGGTTCAGCACCGTATCATCGGATGACGACGAATTTTGATTTCTTTTAACTTCTCCGTCCGGTGACTCAGATTCTTCTGCGACGGAGACAGCGGTCTCATCGGAGGATTTTGAGGCTCTGGGCCTGCGCGATTGTGTCGTTTTGGTAGCCATGTTTTAAAAGAGGACTAGAAATAAAATCGATGATTCAACAGCTAATGAGGTTTACAATCAACTTTCTTGCGCCTGAACGCTTCGGGGCCGGTACTTCGATTATAGGCGGAGAAAATTGTATGGACTGTATGTAGTAATACTTAAGAATTAAGCACTATAGCTTCTGCACGGACCCTGAAATATAGGGAAACATAATTATTACAGCATTCAGAAACAAAAATCAATGCTCAAATATAAATTATTTAATTGCCATGGATATTGCAGACCACAACTCATCCCGGCCGCGTCCGGATTGAGCCGAATACGCCATGAGCGGCGTGTCGCCGAAGACCTTTCGGGCTGCCGCAAGCGATTTTTGCAGCTCATTCTTAGACAGCTTATCAGCCTTTGTGGCCACGACAATATGCGGCTTATCGTTGAAGACAAGCCATTCGTTTAGCTGCACATCCAACGGCGAAGGCTTATGTCTTGAGTCGATCAGCTGGACACAAAGTGCAAGTTGGTCCCGGTCCGATAGATACTCCTCGGCCATTTTGCCCCAGTCGGCCCGCATTGTTTTGGATACACGTGCATATCCATAGCCTGGAAGATCTGCGAAATAAAGCACCCCGTTTATCAGAAAAAAATTTATGCTCTGCGTACGGCCCGGTGTATTCGATGTGCGGGCGAGACCTCTCCGGAGAAGCAGTGAGTTGATAAGGGAGGACTTGCCGACGTTTGAACGTCCAAGAAAAGCGATCTCAGGGAGCCCGTCGGTTACCCATTGTTCTTTGGAAAACGAGCTTCGAACAAACTCCGCTGAATTTACCTTCATTTGAGGGTTGCCGTGATCTCCGGGCTCGCGTCCGGACCCCACACCTGCGGCGCGTCGATCTTGTCGGCAGCGATCGTGTTATCAAGGGCAAATTTCAGAACTTCGTCGATCGTATCGACCAGATGGATCGTCAGGTCGTCCCTTACCTCGTCGGGAATATCTGCGAGGTCTTTTTCGTTCTCTTTCGAAAGTATGAGTGTTCTCACACCGAATCGATGTGCTGCCAAAAGCTTCTCTTTTACGCCCCCGATGGGCAGTATCTTACCTCGAAGGGTGATCTCGCCCGTCATCGCAACATCGTGCCTCGCCGGTTTTCCCGTCAGAGCAGACACCATCGCTGTTGCCATCGTTATTCCGGCGCTGGGGCCATCCTTCGGGATCGCTCCTTCCGGAACGTGTACGTGCAGGTCTTTTTCTCGAAAATCAGCCGGGTCGATTCCAAGCTCCTCGGCCCTGGTCCGGACACATGTCAGCGCGGCTTTGGCAGATTCCTGCATCACTTCACCGAGCTTCCCGGTCAGGGTTACGTCGCCCTTTCCTTTCACGAGCGTTGCTTCAACCTGAAGCATATCGCCGCCGACCTCAGTCCAGGCGAGGCCGTTTACAAGTCCGATCTCACTCTTGCGGGCAATGTCCTGTTTTCTGAAACGGATCGTACCCAGCAGTTCCTGTACCTTTTCCGCGTCGACAACGACTCGAAAGTCGTTTTTATCGTCGGACGACACGTATTTTCTCGCGATCTTTCTCAGGCACGACCCGATCTCGCGCTCGAGGTTACGCACTCCCGCTTCACGCGTATAATGCCGGATCGCCTCGAGAATTCCTTCGTCCGTGAACTTAACGCTCTCGGCATTGATACCGCTGTTCTCGCACTGTTTTGGTATCAGGTGCTGCTTTGCGATCTCGAGTTTTTCCCTTTCCGTATATCCGGAAAGGCTAAGAATCTCCAGACGATCGAGCAGGGCCGGTGGAATGGTGTGGAGAACATTCGCCGTCGCAATGAAAAATACATGCGATAGATCGTAATCAACATCAAGATAATGATCGCGAAATGTGTTGTTCTGCTCGGGATCAAGCACTTCGAGAAGGGCCGCGCTCGGGTCCCCGCGGTAATCGCGGCCGAGCTTATCGACCTCATCGAGCAGGATCACCGGATTAGTGGTGCCGGCCCGTTTCATCAGCTGGATTATCTGTCCCGGCATGGAACCTATATAGGTCCTGCGATGGCCTCGTATCTCTGCCTCATCGTGGACGCCCCCCAGCGCAAGCCGGACGAATTTTCGTCCCGTCGCGTTTGCGATCGATTTACCGAGCGACGTCTTACCTACTCCTGGCGCCCCGACAAAACAGAGGATCGTGCCCTTTGGATTTTTGACCAACTGGCGGACAGCCAGGAATTCGAGAATGCGTTCCTTGATCTTTTCAAGGCCGTAGTGGTCCTCGTTCAACGTCTTTTCCGCTTCGGAAAGGTCCTCGATCTCGTCAGAACGGTTCTGCCAGGGAACGCTGATCAGCCAGTCAAGGTACGTTCGAGCGACCGTGCCTTCGGCCGACATTGGGGGCATTGCCTCAAGACGCGAGAATTCGACCATGGCCTTCTCCACCGCCTCGTCGGTCATCCCGGCTTCCTGGATCCGCCGTTTTAGATCGTCGAGTTCAGCCTTTTCATCCTTGCGTCCAAGCTCTTTGTGAATGGCCTTGATCTGCTCGTTCAGATAGTATTCGCGCTGATGTTTATCCATCTGCTTCTTCGTTCGCGAATGGATGTTTCGGTCGAGCTGGCGCTTTTCAATTTCGGCTTCGAGGACCTCGACGAGTTTTTGCAGGCGGTCCTGGACCGAAACCGTTTCGAGCAGTGCCTGTTTCTCTTCGACCCCGATCCTGAGATGCGATGACATCGAATCAGCGATCTGGGCCGCGGATACGCCGCGAAGGCTCGCATGCAATGCGTCAGTGTAAGCATCGGGCGAAACACGCAGGAACTGCTCGACAAGAGCGTGGATCTTCTGCAGAAGCCCATCGGTTCGATAACCCGATTCATCTGTTGAACCGACTTTGCGAACATGAGCGAAGAACATCCCGTCTGCGTCCTGCTCGACACGTATTGAACGTCCGCGTTCTCGTCCCTCTACCACAACCTTGATCTGCCCGTTATCCTGACGCTGAGCCTGAAGGATCCGGCCCAGTGTGCCAACCTGGTAGATCTGGTCCGCGCTCGGGTCATCGATCGTCGCATCGTGCTGAGTCGCGAGAAAGATCTGCCGTTCGCCCGCCATTGCCTGCTCGAGAGCCATAACAGAGCTCGGCCGGCCGATCTTGAAAGCGACTTTCGTGAACGGAAAAATTACGACGTCGCGGATGGGGACCATCGGAAAACGCTCAATGTCCGAGGGCATTTGGTCGGTAAACTCTTGCATACTTCGGTGGAAAACTCGGCAAAAATACGAGACAAGCGGATCGGGTTATTAAGGATTAATTATATTTACGCAGAATCACGGATCAAAAGCAACCTTATTTTCGGCCAATCCTGAAATCTCTCACGCCCGTTATGCTCGAATAAAGAGCGATTAGTCGACGGTTTTTATAATTAGCTGAAAAGAATTGTCGACGTTCCCTTTCGGGAGCAGCCGGCGGAAGCTGCGGGAGGTTATCCCGCAATATTATATACCGTACAAGGTGTTGGAAGCGCGAAGTTATGCTGCCTCTTCGGAGCGGCTCATGATCTCAAACACCGGAGCCTTTCTTTCGATCATTTCGCGCGTCACTAAGATCTCTTTTACCTTCTTTTCGGATGGCAAATGATACATCGATTCGAGCAGGACCTCTTCGAGGATCATCATCAGGCCACGGGCGCCGACCTTTCGCTTGTGGGCCTCAAAGGCGATCGCCTGAAGAGCACCGTCGCTGAATTTCAGCGAAATATTGTCGAACTCGAACTTCCGCTGGTACTGCTTGATGAGCGCATTCTTCGGCTCGGTCAGTATCTTGATCAATGCTGCCTCGTCAAGCTCGGTCAGCGTCCCTATGACGGGTAAGCGGCCGACGAATTCAGGGATGAGTCCGTAATGGATCAGGTCTTCCGGCTCCAGTTTGTTGATCGATTCGATGTGACGCTGTTTGTTGGTTTTGACCTCCGCCTGAAACCCCAGCGATTTATTTCGAAACCGTTTTTCGACGACCTTTTCAAGTCCGATGAACGCCCCGCCGCAAATAAAGAGGATATTCGAAGTATCCAGCTGCTGAAAGTCCTGCTGCGGATGCTTTCTGCCGCCCCCGGCCGGAATATTTGCCACTGTCCCCTCAAGGATCTTTAATAGTGCTTGCTGGACGCCTTCGCCGGACACGTCTCGGGTTATCGAAGGATTGTCATCCTTTCGGCAGATCTTATCGATCTCGTCAATGTAGATAATTCCCTGTTGGGCTTTTTCGATCTCACCGCCGGCCGCCTGGAGCAGGCGGAGAAGTATGTTTTCCACATCTTCGCCGACATACCCTGCCTCGGTAAGGCTGGTCGCATCAACGATGCAAAACGGGACGCTAAGGACGCGCGCCAGCGTTTGCGCTAACAGGGTCTTGCCGGTCCCGGTCGGGCCGATAAGGAGAATATTCGATTTCTGAAGCTCTATCTCGCCGCGGCGTTTCGAGAGTTCGAGACGTTTATAGTGCTGATAAACTGCAACCGCAAGGCGTTTTTTGGATTCGTCCTGGCCAATGACGTACTCGTCCAGGAACGACTTGATCTCGTGAGGTTTGGGTAGACTGGTCCGTACAGCCGTTGTCGCAGTCTGCTCGTCGTCGTTAATTATCTCATTACAGATATCGATGCATTCATTGCAGATGTAAACACCCGGGCCCGCGATCAGCTTTCGCACATCGTTTTGAGACTTGCCGCAAAAAGAACAAGTCAGCAATTCTTCGGGACGATGAAACTGGGGCATATTCTTAGTAGTTGTCGGTAGCCAGTTGTCGGTTGTCAGTTAAAGACTTTCGCAATGATCTTGATAATCCGTTCATCAAGCGGCCAACTTCGGCGGCCTGTTCGACTAATCTGTCAGCATCTTTTTGCGTAATATATAAAAGATTGGCGGCTATTTGAATCTGAGTTTCCGCTTCCATCAATGACCCGTACGCAATTGATAAATGACGAATAAACTCCTTGGTCGAGTCTCTGCCTTGTCCCTCAGCGATATTTGAAGGTACTGAGACGATTGCTCGCCTTAGCTGGCTACTTAGACCAAAAAGTTCCGCCTTAGGAAACCCTTCAGCCATCTTGTAAACATCCGTTACTAGTTTCATTGCTTTTTGCCAAACAATTAATTCTTTGTAACTCTGGCCCTTCGGCAAAAGTCAAATTCTCGTTCATCTGACAACCGACAACTGACAACCGACAACTGATAACTGACAACCGACAACCGACAACTGACAACCGACTACTGACAACTATTTCTCGCGATGCTCGATCACTTCGTCGATCAAACCGTACTCTTTTGCCTGCAAAGGCGTCAGGATGCGGTCGCGTTCGACGTCGAGCTCAACCTGTTCAAATGACTGGCCGCTGTGATGGGCAATGATCTTTGACGTCAGGGATCGCATACGGATGATCTCTTCAGCCATGATCCGAACGTCAGTCGCCTGGCCCGAACCGCCGCCGGAAGGCTGGTGGATCAAAACGCGCGCGTTGGGCAGCGAGAATCGTTTCTTCGGCGCCCCCGCGCAAAGTAGAAGGGCTCCCATGGAGGCGCACTGCCCGACACAGATCGTGGTTACATCGTTCTTAATGAACTGCATCGTGTCATATATCGCCATGCCCGCGGTGATCGATCCGCCCGGGCTGTTGATATAGAGATTGATGTCACGCTCTGGATCCTCGGCCTCCAGGAAAAGAAGCTGGGCCACGATGAGATTTGCGATCTGATCGTCTATCGGCGTTCCGATGAAAATAATGCTGTCCTTGAGCAGCCGCGAGTAAATGTCGAAGGCCCGTTCGCCTCGCGACGTTTGCTCGACAACCATTGGTACAAGTGCCATATAATTTCTCTTTTTTGGAAATACTTTACGAAATACCTTAGATCAACGTAGTTAAGTTATTGAGAAGATTACCGGACGGCAATCGATTTTACACATTTCAAACAAGAAAACAAAGGCGTTTTTTCGTTTAGGCCTTATTTGCTGCTTTTTTAGTAGATGATTTTGCCTTTGCAGCTTTCTTTGGCTTCTCCGCCTTGTCAGCCTCAGCGTCTTCGGCGACATTTTCGTCAACCCACGGTGCGTCCGTGACCTTTGCTTTTGCGACTACAGCCTCGATGGCCTTTCGCGTCTTCAGATTGTTTTTGATGCTTTCGACACCGCCGCCCTGTTTTTCGAGAGACTCGCGAATCTCATCGGCAGAGGCCCGGTAATATCCGGCCATCTTTTCGATCTCTTCGTCAACTTCCGCATCAGTAACCACCACCTTTTCTGCATCGGCGACTTTATCCAGAAGCATGGCCCCCATAACATCACGCTGGGCCTGGCCCCGCATATTACCGTATGCCATCTTGATGAACTCATTCTCGACCTTTTTTACGTCGACCCCGCGTTGCTGAAGGTCCCGCACAAAATCGTTGAGCAGGTTACGGGCCTGATTTTCGATCAGCGTATTCGGCACCTCGAATGCGTTGTTTTCGATCAGCTTGGCGATCACGTCATTGCGGACCCGAGCGTCGGCATCGGCCTCCGCGAACTTGGTAAGATCGGCCTGCAGCTGTTCTCGAAGATCTGCGAGTGAGGCGTATCCCTCTTCCAGGCTCGTCGCCCACTCGTCATTCATTTCCGGCACTTCGGTTTTTCCAACCGATTTGATCTTAGCTTTATAGTGGACCGTTTTTCCGGCCAGCGCCTCGGAAGAAAAAGACTCGGGGTACACCACGGTAAATTCCTTTTCTTCTTCAGCCTGTACCCCCACCAAATTCTCGGTAAATGCCCTTTCGATGACCTCATCGCCTAGTACGATCTCAAGATCATCGGCCGTAATTGGCTCAGCATCCGGCTCATCCTCAAATCGGCCTTCCAGATCTGCAATAACGGTATCGCCCATCTCAGACGGGCGGCCTTCCACTGGAATAAGAGCCGCCTCTTTTTGCAGTCGTTCTGCAATCAGGTCTTCGACCTCGGAAGTTTCGACGGGCTTGACCCGGCGGTTCACCTCGATACCTTCGACCTTAGGCTCCGGGATCTCCGGCATCACCTCTACATGAACATGAACCGAAACAGGCTGGCTGCCGTTTACCTTCAGATTTTCCGAATCGTCCAAATGGAGATGCGGCTCGGAAAGGGGATTCAGGTCATGCTCTTCGATAGCAGCAGCAACATGAGTCGGCACCAGATCCTGAAGCACTTCGCTCTTGATCTCTTCGCGAAACCTCATCCGCACGACATCGAGCGGAGCGTACCCCTTTCGAAATCCGGGCACGTTTGCCCTCTTTGCATATTTCTGGCTTACGCGACCATACGCTTCCTTAACGGCCTCACCGTCGATCTCAACGTGGATCTCTTTTTGAGTTGGAGAAATTTCCTTTATTTCGCTTTTCATTTACACAAAAAGCATAGCGAAGCAGGTGTGAAATGTCGAACGTTAGGCAATACTGTGGATGTGGGAATCACTGTCGAGGTCCATCTTTTTCGCGGATCGCCCTATTTCCTGAGGTTCTTTATACCAACACAAGCAAGGCCACTGACAATAAGACCCATAATCAAACTCGCCGCAATCGATAGAGGCCAGATCACACTCGCAGCCATAGCACCTCCATCACAGGGAGCTTCACATGGTTCCGCCATTGCGGACATGCCAACCAGAATCCCGGCGATACTTCCTCCTAAGAAAACAATAAGGAAAATAAGAAAACCGAAAACAGCGGGATGTCTAAGGGCATATCTCTTCATGGACCTTGTTAAACGAACAATTCGGTCAGGCCTGCGATATTGCGATTATTTGTCGGAACCTGCCGCGTTTTCACGCGGGATTTATTGGTACGAGAAGCTTCGCATCTGGCTAATTTCTGCTCGCGTCTCCGACGCGGTGCACTATCTTACGCATGTGCGAGGACGGAACCCTCGAGGCCGCCCCGCGCACGCCCTACAACAAAACCTATCTGATCTTTATTTACTGAATAACAAATGAAGTACCAAGATATTGACGAGTTATCGTAACCTCAGGATAGTTATTTAGTCCTCCCACAAATTGACGGATTTGGAGTCCCTACATCGACGAAGACAAGATATTCCTCACTCTTAGTAAATCTCCACCCGCAGAGGCAGCATCGATCAGTGCCACCATTAACGATTCTGATCTGTTTCCTCCGTTTGCCCTTCCACATTTCGGTAACGTTAAAGACTGCAATGTAGTCGCCCGTCGGAACGCCTCTTCTATCCTTTTCTTTAAGAATCTTGACCACGCGTCCGACGAAAATACTATCCGCCGCAGCCTTTGCCCTGACAACCAATTCCTTATCTGACTCCCCGACGAACGTACGACAGGTGCAGGCCATTATCGAATTGGAAGGGCCGAACAAAAAAGCTATCGAAAAGACTACGATCAAAAGGGCTTTCGTCATTTTCTTCACACAAGACTAACTGATTGGATGCTACGTCTGCCGCGTCTTCAACGCGGGATCTAAGGTTCTTGGACACCAGAGCCACTGCCGCCGCCAGGCAGGCAATCCACTGCCTTTTCTTTGCTAAAGTAGAGACTTCCATTCTCGATAAATCCGGTTCTTGTTGTGACCTTATTTCCATCTGAGGTCCATTCGGGACAAAGCCTGATAATGATCGGTGTTTCGGACTCTACCAACGGCAGGTTTACCGGGATCTCGTTTGAATAATGAAATACAGCTGTGTGAAGGTCGGTCAAAACCAAACCAAACAGGAAGGTGACCAGGAAAATCCTTAGACGAGATAACTTGATTTTCATCCTGCGTGAATAGATGCGACAACCCGGTGAAAGTTGTTTCGGCTCGGTTACGAGCGTTCGGCCGCGTCTTCAACGCGGGGTGTATTGATTGCATCTTACCAGAAGCTTTGCATCTGGCTAATTTCTGCCCGCGTCTCCGACGCGGATCGGCAAGCAGATATTGGATTCGAAAAGTCGGGCGCCACGCATGTCAACACCGTCTAAGAGGACATCAGTCTAATACCCATGCCGTTCTTCAGGGCTAACGAAGAAGCAGACCGCATGTCTACTATGTATATTTGAGCGACATCGTTATCGGCGGCAAGGGCGGAACCACGGTCTAGCTCTCTGAGAAGTTTCGGGATTTCGTCGTATGCGAAGGCCGCGTCCCTGTAATAATTATAGACTCTCGCTAACAAAGGAAACTGGGGTAAAAAACTGCGAAAAACTCTCATTTCCCAACAGTTTTCGTAAGTGTTTATTTCACTCTCAGGCGGGAGGGATAACTCAATACCTAGAACAATGTAATAGAACTCGCCATAGCCGGAGGGGTCAATAACAATATCTGTATACCTGTCTCCATCATTCGGCGACCACTCACCAAAGGGATTCTTCATCAATGCTACGTCCAGACCGTTGCTCATGTCATTTCCCTCCAGACCAAACCTCTCTTAGCGATCGTTCTGAATTTTCATCTTACCAGAAGCTTTGCATCTGGCTAATTTCTGCCCTCGTCTCCGACGCGGCGCAACATCATACGCATGTGCGAGGACGGAACCCTCGAGGCCGCCCCGCGCACGCCCTACAACAAAACGTATCTGATCTATGAGGATTCGTTTTTGGATTGGGTAACGAGCCTGGATTCGGTCGTTTTGTTAGAATGAGACCGTTTGCCCGATCACACTTTTTGGGGCACAGTGACTATGGAGAATCATAATAAAGTAGGCCTGACCCTTTGCTTCTCGTGAGGATTGAGTGTTTAAGGGCGTTAGGAGTCGAAGAACAAATCGTTCCATCATTATGAGTAATCCATTGATTTTGACGTTAAACTTAATTCTGCTTGTTTTGTTAATGGGTTGCATGAAAGGTGAGCCGGTGGCCCATCCAAACCAATCCACGAAGCAAATAAATCCGCCTGATTTTCTGGAACCACAAACTGAAACTACGATTTCGGATCCCGAACAATTAAAGGCTTGGCGCCACTTTGCTAAGGTAAACCATTATAGAATCGCTAATGTTTCTGACTTTGATTTCTCCGAGTCGAATGGGCCACGCCATGCCCCTTATTGGTACGGTTCAGGAGACTTTAATCGAGATGAGAAATATTCGGACTTTGCTTTAATTATCGTGGACGTAACGAGAAATGACCCGCTGCGGTTTGGCCTAATCATATTTAATGCTAAGGCAGATGGGTATGAGGATCCTATTTGGCTTTATAGGGACAGCGATCTATCGAAAACTAGTTTGAATACCACAAGTCATGGTCCCTTGATGATCGCAAAACACGGCATGAATCAGGTGGACATATGCACAGTCAAGTGGCGTTCCAAACAAAAAGGATATAAATGCGATTAAAGATTAAGGGCGGCCGGTTTCCTGGCCGGGTCTTTCAAAATTTGGAAAATTTGGGGTCAGCCATGCAATATTGCAATTCTTTGCCGGCTCTCTGCCGCGCCTTCAACGCGGGCTGCTGTTGTTTGCATCTTACCAGAAGCATCGCATCTGGCTAATTTCTGCCTATTTTCCTGGTTTAGAGATAAGATCGTGGGTCATCACCCCGAGCAATGTAACCACGAGAAATATGCTTATGTAGTCGATCGAATGAAATGTGTTTTCCAGATTTGTCCAGAACGACAACTCACTGTTCGAAAACAATGAGCCGATCCATCGTATGTAAATAAAGAGCGCCGCGGCGATCGCAAGGAATTTCGCGAACTTCAGGACCTGCCCATCAGCATCTCTCGCAGCAATGAAGACAAGAAACGCGAAACAGAAGGCGATATAAAGATGCCAGTTAGCCAAATACGAACGTCCGCCATCACTAATCGTGAACAACTCCAGACCCTGCGTTGTTAAAGCCCGAGCAGACTCGACACCCTCGTCGTAACCTGTGTGCACGCCCGCCAAAAAGGAGTTCAGGGAACACCCTAGAAAAGCGACGACTGAAATAACATTTTTCTTCATCAATCAGCATCTTAGCAAAAGCTTCGCATCTGGCTAATTTCTGCCCGCGTCGCCGACATGGAGCACTATCTGAGGCATGTGCGAGGACGGAACCCTAGAGGCCGCCCCGCGCACGCCCTACAACAAAACGTATTTGATCTACGAGGATTCGTTCCTGGAGCGGGAGAAACCTAGATTCCCCTGAGATTATAGAATGAAGAAGTTAGGTGGCTGCATATATTGCCCAAGCTCCAGACATTTTGGCACATGCTAGAATCATCCGATGAACAATCCTTATCAACGAGCATTTGTCGAAGGGGAAATCGCTGCCATCTGTCAATGCCTATTGAACGAGGAGATTGGGATAATTGCCGGTTCGCGATGGCTGGCGAGATTAGGAATGGAATTGTTCGACGAGTATGACGAGGACCTTATGATATTTCTGGCGATTGGTTCGGAAACGGATCATTTACCGGTTGACTGGGAACGAAAAAACTGGAGCGAAGCGGCCCTCGCCGAAAAGGATAAAGAAATCAAAGAGGTCGAGACATTCTACAGAAAGGATGCAGAAGCGGCTTGCCGAATATTGATTGCGCGATTTAATCAAAGCTGAATCCATTACCACACGAACATGATCGATCGGGAAACGGAAGATACGAGTTTTGAAATTGGAACGCTTTACAGAAAAGCTCGTTCCGGCAAAATCACTCTAGACACCTTTTTTGATGAATTGGATAGTGTTGATGTTACAAGTGTCACCCAAACAAAGCACGCGGCCCAGGCATTTGGAATGAGTTTGGCTGAAGCCAAAAAAGCTTACGTCGAACGCCATCCGGACACAGCTGTCGATTGGAAATCGGAGTTCGCTAGCATCGCCGCCGATAACAATTGGTTCGAGTGCTGGTACATCGATGGGATCGAAACTTTACCTACTAATATTTTGGTAGTAACCCCTGCCAAGGACGGCGACGAGGGGATAATTGTGATCGACTGGGGAAAGAACAAGGAGATCGTCTTTCGCGCTCGGACCTATGAAGAAGCAAGCTTTTGGCTCTCTGAAGATGAGTATGAGCCAATTCAGGGACGAATTTTCACCGATCAAGGTTGGAGCGGCAAAAGGTAACGTTCCACATTATGCCGGGTCTTCGCGATGATTGATTGCATCTTACCAGAAGTTCGCATCTGGCTAATATGTGCCCGGGTTTCCGATGCGGGCTCAGAGTGAAGTTGCTATTCGAGACCTAATAATTCGCAGACATGCCGAATCCCGAGTGTTAAAGGCCGCTCCAAACTCTTTAACTTTTTGCGTACCCGAAAGAGCAACACCTAGCCTTTCGCATAATTGATCGCGCATCGCCGGATCGACACCGTCGACGATAAAAATGAAGTCATCTGGATGCTCCATTCCCCAATTTATAAAAGCGATACTGGTTTCTTGTCCCTGAGCCTCCCCACGGTACTCCAGGAGATGAGCCCTCACTGCCTCTTCATCTTTAGCTGCTTCATAATTACGTAGAACCCCAGCCGTACTGGCTGCAAACAAATATGGCAATGAGTACGAAATACTTATGAGTGCTATTAACAGGCAGAAAAAGGTAAGCAGAAAAATCGGCCATTTACCTCCGTCTGGCGGACCGTCGTTAGATTTGAGATCTGATGCCATGTGGGGATCTCTCTGCCGCGTCTTCAAGGCGGGATGCTATTGATTGCATCTTACCAGAAGCTTCGCATCTGGCTAGTTTTTGCCCGATACAGTCGGCGAAGCCGACGGCATAATTGTAGCCCACATCGCGAGATGTGGGTGTATGTCAACCCATAACATCTGAACCGTCGAAGACGGTGGTATATCAAGACCACAAATACTGAACGTCATACTCCAGGTTGATAAGCGGAAGGTAGCCTTGGGTCGAGAATACAACGTGATATACGAGACTAGTGCGTGTGCGACATGGGTGATTATGCCGCCGTCTTCGACGGCTCGGTATGATCGGACTTTCGTACCCACATCTTGCGATGTGGGCTACAAATATAACACCGTCTTCGACGGTTTGAACAGCATCTTACCAGAAGTTTCGTATCTGACTAATTTCTGCCCGCGACTCCAACGCCGCTACGACATTATTAACAACCCATCGGAATCGAGAAATTGATTCTGTGGATCTCCTTCCACTTGCCAAGTTCTTTTGCTGAGATCCGAAGACTAATTCTGCTAACCGTCACATAGCACGGCCCATCGTTAGCGGTCTTACAATGTGAGGCAAGTTTCTCCCAACGCTTACCACCTTCCTTTGAAACCAAAAGACGAATTTCCTGCGCCGTCACCTTTGGAAACCGTGTGTAGTCGGATTCCGTTAGCTTTGAGGTTAAGAATCTATTGTCGGATATCTTCTCAATGGGCTTCCAATCCGATGTATAGTGTTTCCAATCCGTGAAGTCCAAATGGGGGCCCTCGTCGCCGATTGCCATACTCGTTTCGAATTGTTGTTCAATCTTGAATTCCCGCTCGTCACGTATACAAGGCGTTAAGGAAATAAATTGGTTCTCTATGGACTCGCTTAAACCCAACTCAAAATCAAGATTCGCTTTCGTTAAGTTCGTTTCGATCCTTTCGCTAATTTCGGTACCAGGATCGTGCCGAAGAATCTCAACCGCGCATAGATATTTATTGTCCTTTGTCCTCATAAAACGCGAAGTGGGCTCGCTGGAAAACCTATCGGAGTCAAACGCAACCAAATCTGTACCTTTGTCCATAGTTTCGGGTACCTGCCGGACCGGGAGTGGTGTTATTGCAACCGCAATAAAAAAGGTGCAAATCGCAACAGGTGTATAAAGCATTTTCTTCATAATTCGTGCACTAAGAGAATGGTTCGTTTCGTTTCCCGGAAATACTACTTTAACGGCGGATAGCTACAAGAATATTATCTTCTAACCGTGTAGACCCAAGAACGGGCTAGGCATCACTCCTGAGGCGTGGAAATCCACAGGAAATGACGACAGAAGCTTCGCGTCGGGTAATTTCTGCTCGCGTCTCCGACGCGGAATCCTAGGACACTATCCTAGTCCAAATCACAAATTTCTTGCCACAGACAGAATGTTGTGCTATAACTGCAACGCCTCGGAAATTTATTCCGAATGATCTTTGAAAACTACTTGTTCAATGTCGATCGAGCCAGGTCCGAATGCGTCAGCCCGCTCGACCCGGGGAAAAATGCGTCCGGAACGTGAAACACCACCCGCGATTTCCTGAAAATGGGACAAACGGGTGTAAGTGTTGCAGTGTAAGGCGGTTAGCTGTCCCATTTGCTGTCCCACGCGGGACGGTGATCGGGACAGCGGGACGGTGGCCGATGGACGTCCCGGTATGCTGTGACGGTGTTTGGATTTGGGCCTGTTAAGAATAGTTCGGGTCGCGGCGCAGATAGGCCGGCGTCAACTGCCTTTCTGACAACTGATGACCGGCCACTGACAACTCAAAAAATGGTGCCGAGGGCGAGACTCGAACTCGCACGTCTTTCGACGCTAGATCCTAAGTCTAGTGCGTCTGCCAATTTCGCCACCTCGGCTCGAACCGGCTGTCGTGTAACAGGCCGATATATCCGAATCTAGCGAATCGGAAAACGAATGTCTAGCTCAACTACTTCTGAAGATATTTTCGTTCGTACTCGTCCCAGGACATATTGATGTCGACGCCGCTTCCTATCCCGGCGTGCGGATCAGTTCCGAGAGCCTTGTCCTCGATCTTTCGAAACATCTTGTATCCGCCATATGCGAGTGCCCCCACAACGCCGATCCAGAATAGGTACCAGATTATCGACGACAGGAAGCCCAGGATCCAGAGCAATGCCATTCCCACGAAAATGAGGCCGATCGCGGCAAGAATAAATTTAATAATGTTCACGTCTGTTACCTCCGACTTATTAGATGATACGAAATCAGGGCACTGATGTTCGTGGAAAATATTACTGTGACGTATAATTCTACATTCGTTCTTCATTCACCTGCTTTGACTTCTAAAGGATCACAAATTGGCGCGGTCGCAAAACGGCTGGGAGCACAAATTTCGGGTGACGCCGACTCAATCGTCCTGGATGTAACCCACGATTCGCGCCAGGCGGGGCCCGGAACTCTATTTGTTGCCATCAAAGGGGCGACTGCCGACGGCCATCGTTTCATAAATGAAGTTATGCGACGCGGTGCCGTTGGAGTCGTTTCCGAAAATGAGCGGCCCGAGGCGTTTTCGGGCGCATGGCTGCAGGTCGGAAACGCCCGGCAGGCCTTGGCTCAGGCTGCTGCCGAGGTTTACGGTGACCCGTCACACCAATTAGACCTCATCGGTATAACCGGGACGAACGGCAAAACGACCACCACATATCTCTGTTTCGCGATAGCCGAGTCCGCCGGCCGTTCCGCCGCGATGCTGACTACGGTTGAATACCGGATCGGCAAAAACAGTGAACCTGCTGTTCGAACTACGCCGGAGGCATCGGATACAAACAAGTTCCTGCACCGGGCGGTTGACGAGGGATCTTCGGTGGCGGTGATGGAGGCGTCATCGCAAGCCATAGACCTCAACCGATGTGACGCGCTTCGATTCAAGGTGGCGATCTTCACAAATCTGACCCGGGACCATCTGGATTATCACGGCACAATGGAAGATTATTTTGCTGCAAAGAGAAAGCTTTTCGATGGAAGCCTGGGCGAGATCCCTAATTTCTCGGTGATCAATATCGACGGCGAATGGGGCGCACGGCTTGCTAAGGAGTTGAGGTCGACGGGACAGAATGTGATCACAATCTCCCTAGACGGCGAAGCCGACTTCTTCGCGACGGATATCGAGGTTTCTCTGATTCGCGGTACGACATTCTCGCTGCACACGCCGGCTGGAAATATAACTGTAAATTCACCGCTGGTGGGTAGGCCGCATGTCTACAACATGCTTTCGGCGACCGCGGCTAGCAGTCAGCTGGGGATAGATATAGAGACCGTTCGCAGAGCCCTCGCTTCCTGTATAGGCGCACCCGGCCGTTTTGAACGCGTTCCGCATGCCGGCGAATTTGCAGTTGTGGTCGATTATGCACACACGGATGACGCGTTGCTAAATACGCTCAAAACGGCCCGCACGCTGACGTCAGGACGCGTGATAACCGTTTTCGGTTGCGGTGGCGATCGAGATCGAACGAAGCGCCGCCCAATGGGCGAAATTGCCGGTACAATAAGCGATCATGTGATCATCACTTCGGATAATCCGCGGAACGAAGATCCGTTAAAAATAATCGGCGAGATCGAAACGGGCGTGCGGGATAAAACGGATTCGTATGAGATCATCCCGGACCGCCGGGATGCGATCTTCCGGGCGATCGCGGAAGCCAAGCCAGACGACGTGGTCATAATTGCCGGCAAAGGCCATGAAAACTATCAGATCGTCGGCGCCGATAAGTATCACTTCGACGACCGCGAGGTAGCCTCTGAGGCGTTGGAGAGAAAGGATGCGGATGTTTAAGCTTGATCGGCCGTGTGTACCAACCGGGCTAAAAGATCACGTTGGGCTGTCGAGATCTTGTCGAACCTCGCGCCGAATCCGATCTCGTGTACATGATTCGTCACGTGGCCGGTAAATTCCACCTTCATTCCGTCGGCTAGCGGAATGAAGATCTTTACGCCGTCCCCATCTACCACGTCGGCGGTAGATAGAACGAAGCAGCCATCCAGGCTTATATCGCTGATAGTTCCGGGCTCGCGATCGCCGGCGGTCTGCCATTCGACATCCACTTCGACCTGATAGCGATTAACGCCCCGCCTTTCATCGCCGCTTCGTCGGTCCCTTATTGCCATGCGCCTATTTTTTGACCTCTGTTTCCTTTAGTTGGTTCCGGGTCAGGTAATAGTAAACCGGCAGACCCAAAAGGATGAGCCCGATGCCGATCAACGAATTCTGCGTATCGTCATAGAGTGTTTGCAGCAGCAACCAGGCTGTTACAAGCAGGAAGATCCCCGGAACTACCGGATAGCCAAACGTGCGATATGGACGCTCTGCATCCGGATCACGCTTTCGGAAAATGAACACGGTCGATGTGATCAATCCATAAAAGATAAACGAGCCGAAGATCACGTAGTTAGTTAGAGTGTCGAACAACGCATTCTCGGGATCATAAAGTCGCCAGATCGAGTCCGACAGGATCAAAACAATCGCCCACACGCCCTGCAATACGAGTGATGCGACCGGTACGGCGTTGATGGAAAGATTGGCGAAAAGTTTGAAGAAGAGCCCGTCCTTTGCCATTGCATAAGGCACTCGAGCACCCGCGAGGACCGATGTATGAAGCGACCCAAGCGAAGAGAACATCAACCCCATAGTGAATATCGCCACGGCGACACCGGTCATCACGCTCGCTCCGTCGGCGGCGAAGAATCTCTGGACTATATCGCTGGCCACTGCTACATCCTTGTCAACCGACGCTATTGAAGTCGGATCAAGCACATAAAAATAAGCCACATGAACAAAGACGTAGAGAATGATTATCAGGATCGTGCTTCCGATGATCGCTAATGGTATATTCCTGTTCGGGTCCTTGACCTCGCCCGCGACGAATGTAAGTTGATTCCATCCGTCGTATCCCCACAAAGCTCCGAGCATGGCAGCCGCAAAACCTGCGAAGAAAGAATAGTTCGCGTGTCCGTATCTCTGCGATTCGGCGACGTCGAGGCATTGAGCTCCTTCAGCTGTGAGCCCGAAATTGGCAAAACCACCGCCCGTCACGAATAAAAAGGCTCCCAGGCCGACAAGGACGACAAGCGCAATCTTAATGAAAGTAAGAACGGTCGCGATCTGCCCGCTCAATGCGACGGAGGCACTGTTTAGGGTCGTGAAAATAATGATCGCCATTATGGCCACGATCTGTAATGTTGTGATCTCGATAGCGGACGAACCGACCGGTATCTGCAGCAACGTGTAGTTTAGCTGTTTATCAAGATAACTGTTCATCGCGATCGCAAACGCTACAGCGAGCGCCGCCATCGACCCGGTCTTAGCAATGAATATCTGCATCCATCCGTATAGGAAGCTTGATATCTTGCCGTACGCATCCCGCAGCAGAACATATTCTGCGCTGGCCTGCGGTTTCATGGCAGTAAGCTCAGCGTAGGTTAGCGAACCCGCGAGGGCTAGCAGGCCGGCGGCTATCCAGGCAAGGATAACCCAGGGCGCGTCGCCGACATTACAGGTCATTATTCGTGCCTTGAAGAAAACACCGGTGCCGATGACATTGCCGATGATCACGGAGATAGCCGCGATCAACCCAAGACCACGTATCAAAGATTGTCGTTCGGTTAAATCAGGGTTCATAAGCTCTCGTTTAGGGCACGCAACATCTTACGCTAAACAGGTGGTCAAGTGAAAGTTTGTTCATGCTAAACTCGCATCCTGTGGAGTACCTGGACATTACGGTAGACGATCTTGTCGCCTCGCTGCTCGGCTTGGCTGAGACCGAAGCCGTTTGCGTCCTGGACAGTTCGGGTGTTTCTCATCTCGGTTCTCACGTATTGATCGCCGGCATCGATCCGGTAAGAACGGTGGAGCATAGTTCAGCAGATCCTTCTCAAACGCTTGAGGCTTTCGACAAATATCTGTCATCCGGCCTCGCAGCGGTTTTCACGATCTCATATGAATTGGGCCGAAGACTGTTGGCTGTAGGTCCCCCTGTGAATGCACCTGCAACAGAACCAGACTTGTTCGTCGCGCTGTTTGATGTCTTGATCATTCACGATTACAGCCTGGGTACGACTCGTTTGGCCGGCAATGCCGAGAAGTTTTCGGCAATTAGGAAAAAACTAATTGCGGGCCCGAAATTCAAGCCTTTGTTTTCTGATTCTCGATCGGTTGTGCGGTCAGATCTCACACGAAATGCGTATCTGGATGCGATCTTTTCGATAAAGGAGAGGATCCGGCGAGGGGACACTTACCAGACTAACCTGACGCAAAACCTTACAGTCGATCTCGCCGTCGGCCTCACGCCGGCGACAGTGTTCCACCGCCTACGCTCAAGCCACCCGGCACCATTTTCAGCGTATATTGGCCGATCCGATTCGACGGTCGTATCGGCTTCTCCGGAACGCTTTTTCCGGATCGATCGAGGAACGATTCAGACCTCGCCGATAAAAGGAACCCGCCCACGGGGTGCTTCCCCCTCCGAAGACAATGCAATGCGTCACGAACTCCTCACAAGCTCAAAGGACCGGGCGGAAAACACCATGATCGTGGACCTCATTCGAAATGATCTCGGCCGGGTCTGTGAATACGGAAGCGTGAAGGTCGAAAAGCTTTGCGCTCTCGAGGAGCACCCATCGCTCTTCCACCTTGTTTCCACTATTTCCGGCACACTTCGCGACGAGGCTACTTTATCCGACGTGTTACGGGCTTTGTTCCCCTGCGGCTCGATCACCGGTGCTCCGAAGATAAGCACAATGCGAATAATCGATGAGATCGAACGATCAACGCGAGGGCTTTCGATGGGTGCTATCGGATATTACGTGCCACCGGGCGCATTCGGAATACCAGCGACGATCGACACCAGCGTGGCGATCAGGACAATGGTTATCCGCGACGGCAGAGCAGTATTTAACGTTGGCGGCGGCATTGTTATCGACAGCGACCCTCAAGCCGAATATGACGAGTCTCTTACAAAGGCATCGGCACTCCTGGTTGCGATCAACGGCGAATTAAAAAATTGATTTTGGAACCGTCTGAGCGAAGCGGTGTCTAATCCTACAGATCGAAGAAAAAGGAGACCGTTATGAACGCACCCCAGATCAATGTCACGCCGCTTATCGATGTTTTGCTCGTCCTTCTTATCGTCTTTATGGTGGTTGCACCGATCCGGCCCAATGCCTTTAAGGTCCGACTGCCAGCGGAACCTCAAAACATCCAGAATACTGACCCTCATCCCGAAACCCTCGCCGTGATCATTAATTCCGATCTTTCGATCGATCTTAACAGGGAGAAAGGTGTGGGAACCGTGACTGACCATGCGAGCCTGATCAACCGACTCAAAGAAGTCTTCGCCATGCGGCTGGCTAACGGGGCCGTATCGACGGCATTTGCAGACGAACCAGGTCGGCCGGTTGCGGACCGCATCGAAAGAACGGTTTTTATCAAAGCCCCGCGATCACTCGATTACGGCAGCGTCGCACGTGTGGTTGATTCAGCGAAGTTGGCCGGAGCTTTTCCGATCAGCCTGCAGATCGATGCCCTCGACTGAGGATCATAAGCCGGGGTTGTGATATAATCTGGGTGTCGATACCGGCTGGTTTTGGCCGGACGTGCTTCTCCCGCCTTCCCCGTTAATGGTCAATTACTACGACATTCTCAAGGTGTCTAATAAGGCGTCGCGTACCGAGATCAAATCGGCGTACCGGCGACTGGCCAGAAAGCTCCACCCCGATCGCAACAATGGATCAGAGGAAACCGCCCTGAAATTCGCCGCGATCGCAGAAGCATACGAGATCCTCGGAAATAAAGACGAACGCACAAAATATGATCGGCGTCTGCTCGATGCTCAGTTCAACACTAATAACGGTAACACCGTGTTCGCTTCGACCAATCCGCACGCTAAACGATGGCGGCAGATGGTGTACGAGAAACGATACAACGACATTATTGACCGATTGATCGCGGAGGAACGTCGCGAGTCGATTGCACTCCAGAAATTCATTTTCCCCATGGTCGCACTGCTAATGTCGACGTTCGTTACTGGCCTTGTGAGGCCACATATATTTTTGTCGGAAGTATTGTCTTCTTGGGCGGGGAATCTGGTGCGTATTACTCTCATCTCCCTTTTTGTCGTGGGTATAATTCACCTCGTCGGACGCATTCGAGATGCTATTGACCGCTATGCCTATGACGATGAATCAATTCATGAATCCGTTTTCGACGACAAGGAAATTCCATTCCGGAGCATCTCGCGTTATTCCATGACAGCTCTTATCATTCTAGGCATCGTCATCGCGTTGGCCGCCGGTCTTACCGTGGGGTATGGACTTGATCTTCGTTCGGTGACGAACCCGAGACTCTTCTCCGACTTCCCCCAGGTCGATGTCTTGCTTTACCCGCCTATCTTCGTTCTTATTGTGGATGCCGTACACGGATTTATACTAAATGTGGAATCATAGGCCCCGATGCTTGACAACATCACCTCCCTCCCGATAAAGTTAATAGTTTGTTTTTAGAGTTACGGGAGACTTAGTTTAATAGCATGGCTAATCATAAATCAGCAGAAAAGCGGATGCGGCAGAACGCCAAACGCAAGGAGATCAATCGTAGCAACCGCAGCAAGCTTCGAACCTCGATCAAGAAGTTAAGGACGGCTGTGGCGGGCAATGATAAGACGGTAAGTACCGAGCTTTTATTCCCTACAGTCTCATTGATCGACAAGGCTGTTAACAAGGGCCTCATTCATAAGAATACTGCCGCCAGGCACAAGTCGCGTCTTACCAAACACGTGAATAACCTGGCGTAAAGCTAAAATATATCGATCATGACTTTTGAAAGCAGGCTTTTAATGGCCTGCTTTCTATTTTTTGCTACAATTCTTCGCTGGTGGCGAAGCCTCGGCAATACAAGTATTTAGACCTCTTAACGGCAGCTTTTGTTGCGGTGCTCTTATGCGCAAATCTGATCGGCGTGCAAAAGGTCACCTACATCAACCTTCCTTTCGTCGGCGAATATATCTACGGGGCCGGTGTCTTATTTTTTCCCCTTAGCTACCTGTTCGGCGACATACTTACCGAAGTTTACGGGTACAAACGTTCGCGGCGAGTGATCTGGGCAGGGTTCGGAGCACTGATCTTCGCCTCGTTTATGACGTTCATCGTTACCAGCCTCCCGGCCGCTAGTACAATGCCCATCGAACAGCAAAACGCTGTTAACGCGATCTTCGGGCAAACATGGCGAATCGTCCTCGCTTCCCTTATCGCTTTCTGGGCCGGAGAATTTACAAATTCATTCGTCCTGGCGAAGATGAAGATATTAACGGGGGGGCGTTATCTTTGGACCCGGACGATCGGCTCGACCATCGCCGGCGAGGCCGTGGACACTCTCATATTTTATCCGGTGGCGTTCCTCGGCACCTGGCCCATCGAACAAGTCATCGCAGTCATGATCGGAAATTACTTCCTGAAGGTCTTATGGGAAACCGTCGCAACCCCTGCAACCTACGCAATCGTCGGACATCTCAAAAGAAGTGAGCACGAAGATTATTACGATACGGATACAGATTTCAATCCCTTTAAGATAAGCACGTGAGTATGAGCTTGTCCTTCCATACGCCTGTCCTGGACTTCACGCGGCACGGTATCGCAAAGCTTTCACCTGCGATGACGAGGAAGCTCACTATCGCCCTTGCCCCTGTTTCGGCAAAAAGCGATCCTGCCGATGTCACCGTTGAGGATCTGCTCAATTACTTCCCCGCCCGTTACGAGGATCGGTCGAACTTCATTACCATCGACCGTCTTGGAGACGGGATGGAGGCCGCGGTTGAGATCTTTGTAAAGGTCCGCGGCGGTTTTCAGGTAGGAAAGAACCGCAACCCTCGCCAGCCGCCTTTGTTTATTTTCGAGGTTAGCGGCAGCGACGCTAAGAACCGGTTCAAACCCGTAGCGGTCAAATGGTTCGTTTCGGGTAAACAGGCCAAAAGGATCGTCACTTATTACGAGGATCGATTTCCACGCGGCACGCGTTTTGTGGCATATGGTAAATGGGAATGGGACCCACGTCTCCAGACCTATGCCCTTATGGTAAACAAACCGGAAGAACTCGAGATACTTCCATCCGTGTCAGAACCTGAAGCGGGAGCAAATGGGCCGCCCCTCCCGTCAGAACCGGGAGCGGTAGCGGCCGGGCCCGACCGACCCGATAGTACAAAACCCAGGACCGAAGCCGAAGAGCTCGCAGAAGACGTAGGCGATCCGGAACTGGCCACAGTACATACGGCCCGCCGCGTCCCTATCTACAGGAAACTTGGCGAATTCCAAACAAAGCGGCTTCGCGAGATCGTTTACAGTGTATTACAAAAACTCGATCCTGATTCCGTTCCTGACGATCTGCCTCAGGATCTCCGCGAGCGTCAGGCTCTGATCCCGCGAACACAAGCTCTCGCCGAGATCCACTTCCCGCCCGATGGAGCTTCGATCGTAGAATACGAGATGTTCCGAAGCCCGGCCCACAAACGGCTGATCTTTGACGAGTTTTTCTGGCTCTCATTCGCGATGCAGCTTCTTCGCGGCGAGCGGCAAAAAGAGCCCAAAGGAACGATCATCGAGATCTCAGACAAGACAAAGGATCGATTGACGGACTTGTTGCCTTTCTCCTTGACTGCGGCCCAAAAAAAGGTGATCGGCGAGATATTCGCCGATCTCAAATCAGATGCACCGATGAATCGCCTCATTCAAGGCGACGTCGGAAGCGGAAAAACTATCGTCGCCTTTCTCGCTGCGTACGCCGCCATGGAGAACGGCTACCAGGCTGCTCTGATGGCCCCGACCGAAATTCTGACGGAGCAGCATTACCGCAACGCAACGAATCTTTTTGAAGGCTCAGGCTATCGAGTCGCCCAGCTGATCGGTAGTACAAAAGCGGCCGAAAAGCGAAATCTCCACGCTGCTATCTCCGCCGGTGAGATCGATCTCGTAATCGGCACACACGCGATAATTCAGGATGCCGTCAGGTTTGAGAAACTCGGCCTTGCGATCATCGACGAACAGCATCGCTTCGGCGTGCTGCAACGTGCCCAGCTCAAGGCTCTCGGACTCAACCCCGACATTCTCGTTATGACGGCGACGCCGATACCCCGTTCGCTGGCGATGACCGTTTACGGGGATCTCGATGTATCGATCATCGACGAGCTGCCGCCCGGGCGAACGCCCATCAAAACCGTTGTCCTCGGCGAGGACCAGCGCCGCGGTGTCTATAGGGGCATCGACCGCGAGGTTCGTCTCGGCCGCCAGGTCTATATCGTGTATCCGCTGATCGAAGAGTCCGCAAAGATGGACCTAAAGGCCGCGACCATCATGTACGAGGATCTTCGAACTCGTGTCTTTCCGCAATACACAGTCGGCTTACTACACGGCAGGATGAAGCCCGCCGAAAAAGAAGAGATCATGCGCGAATTCGTCGCCGGCAATCTCGATATTCTCGTATCCACGACCGTCATCGAGGTCGGCGTCGACGTGCCAAACGCTTCTCTGATGTTGATCGAGCATGCCGAGCGTTTCGGCCTGTCACAGCTTCACCAGTTGCGCGGCCGCGTAGGCCGCGGCGCCGAACAAAGCTTCTGCGTGCTGCTCACTGATTTTAAAAAGACCGCTGTAGCAAAAGAGCGTCTAGGGATCATGGAGAAAACATCCGATGGATTCAAGATCGCGGAAAAGGATCTCGAGATCCGGGGCCAGGGCGAGATTCTAGGCACCCGCCAATCCGGCATTCAAAACTTCCGCATGGGCAACATAGTCCGGGACCTAGATATATTAGTCGCCGCCCGCAAAGAGGCAGAAGATTACTTGACAAATCGCCGGCGCTCACCCGAAACCTCCGCTATGGTCAAACACGCCCGCTCCGATCAGCGCATCCGCCTCGCTGGAATAGGCTAACCACGGGAGCGGGGACACTCCTGTCCCAACGCCGCTTCCCGCGCCGTAAAGTTAGCAAATCGTTGCCCGTTCGAGGATCAGGATCTCGCTGAACCGCAGACAAGATTGCCCGCGGCCCAGCCCTAGATACAGGTTTGTTCCCGGTCGTAAACAGCGTAGAATCATTCAAGATGGAGCTGGAGATAATCATCGCGTCGCTGATCTTGTTAGCGATGGTCTTTTTGGCCACAGTTGACATGGCATTCTCGGACTTGTCTGACGTGGGGTTGCGGCGCATCTCCTCGGACGAAGAGTTTGCGGAAAAGAGCTCGATCAAATTCCTCCGTGAGATCCTCGATAACAGGCAGCGGTTCCGCTTTGCCCTTTCGTCGACGATCCAGGTCCTCCTAATCGGCTTTACCGTACTTCTGACCGACATCATTCTTCGGTCATCGATCGACCGAAACCTGGCACTACTACTTGCGCTGGTGATCGGAATCGGAGCGACAGTTATCCTCCGGCAAATACTTCCCCGTATATTGGTCAGGAATAATCCCGAGCGTAAGCTCATCTTCCTGCTTCCTGCTATCCGGCCGATCTACGCCATCGCAACTTTCTTTCTCGAACCGATCTCGAAGCGTTCGAAGGCGCGGGCTAAACTTGACGCGACTGAAACTCCGGAAACGGCCGAGGAGCGTGCGGAGGACAACGCCGAGGATTTTCATGCGCTGATGGAGGTTGGCGAGGCTGAGGGGATCATCGAAGAAAGCGAACGAGAATTGATCGAGACGATGGTCGAATTCAGCGATACTCGTGCAGGCGAGATCATGACGCCTCGAACAGAGATCGTGGCGATCCCGATCGACGCTTCGATCAAGGAAGCCCGCGACCTCATTCTTGAAGAAAAATATTCCCGCATTCCGGCATATCGGGACACAATCGACAATATCGAAGGCGTCGTTTACGTCCGGGACCTGCTACAGGCATGGGCCGAGGGGAAGCAGGACGAACCGGTGAGCGGGCTCCTACGCGATGCGTTTTTCGTTCCCGAGACCAAGACCGCGGCCGAGCTGCTAAAGACAATGCAGAACAACCACGTCCAGATAGCTGTGGTGATAGACGAATATGGCGGCGTGGCTGGAATTATCACTGTCGAAGACATTCTCGAGGAGATCGTCGGCGAGATCGAGGACGAAGACGAGGGCGAAGAGATCGTTGAGATCATTCAAGGAGCTGATGGCTACTGGGACGTGATCGGGTCTACCGAGATCGACAAGATCGAACGCCTTTTCGGAACTGACCTGGAAGATGAGGACTACACGACCGTGGCGGGGCTCATCACGAGCGAATCCGGTTACGTACCAAAGCCTGGCGAAAGATTGGCTATCCGGGGCCTCGATATCGAAATACTAAATGCAGATGAAAAACGGATACATCTGGTCCGGCTCAGGGCCGTAATTGACGAGGAAGGGGCCGAGGAAGAATAAGCTTTGCGGGATTAAGCAAGTCTTTTCCTACATGTTATAATCGTCGAAATTCCTAGACAGGAGGCTACATATGGCAATTCGTTTGGGCGACACCGCGCCCGATTTCACTGCAGAAACTACGCAAGGGCCGATCCATTTTCATGAATGGCTAGGGGACAGTTGGGGAGTGTTATTCTCGCACCCCAAAGATTACACGCCGGTCTGCACGACAGAGCTTGGAATGGCCGCGAAGCTTAAGCCCGAGTTCGACAAAAGAAAGGTTAAGGTGATGGGCCTGAGCGTCGACCCGCTCGATTCGCATATCGGCTGGGAAAAAGACATCGAGGAGACGCAGGGTACGGCCGTCAACTTCCCGATGATAGCCGACAGCGATCGGAAGGTTGCTGACCTGTACGATATGATCCATCCGAATGCGAACGACACATTCACGGTGCGGTCAGTTTTCGTTATCGGCCCCGACAAAAAGGTAAAGCTGACACTGACCTACCCGGCAAGCACGGGACGCAATTTTGACGAGCTCCTGCGGGTTATCGATTCCCTACAATTGACGGCCGGCTACAGCGTTGCCACTCCAGTGAACTGGAAAGACGGAGATGACTGCATCATCGTGCCGTCGGTTTCGGATGAAGAGGCCAGGGAGAAGTTCCCCGCCGGATGGAACACAGTGAAACCGTACCTTCGCGTAACTCCGCAGCCAAATAAAGTGAATCGGTCGAACACCCAGGGCGCCGAATAACCCTGATGAAACTGCAGGCGGAGGTCGGTTCAGAAAAATACGAGGTTGATGTTCGACGCGACGGCCGACGGGTCGTCGCGAATATCGACGGGCGAGAGTATGATCTTGAGGTTTCCGAGCCCGAACCAAACGTTTATTTATTCAAACATGAGGGCAAAATTTTTGAGGCCTGCCTGTCGCCGACGGTGTCGGCCTTGGGTGAAGTAGATGTATCGGTTCGCAATGATCATTTTGAGATCAAGCTCATCGATCCGAAACGGCTCCGGGGCGTGGGCCCTGACGCGGCGGCTGCAGAAGGAATTGCCGTGATACGTTCGGCGATGCCCGGCAAGATCGTGCGGATACTCGCCGAGGTAGGCGAAGATGTCGAAAAAGGCCAGGGCATTATTGTCGTTGAAGCGATGAAGATGCAGAATGAGCTTAAATCGCCGAAGAATGGGGTTGTAAAAGAGATCCGTGTGGGTGTCGACTCGACAGTTTCGTCAGGGGATGTGCTCGTAACTATTGAGTAGCACGCCTATAGTTTCGCTCCGCAGTATTTGCAGTGTACCGCGTCTAGATCGTGAGGCTCGGCGTGGCATTCAGGACACACTTCGGTCGATGCCGGCTTACCTGCTCTTGCGAGCTCTGCTGTAACAATACCGGTCGGGACGGCAATTATTCCGTATCCCATTATCATAACCATCGAAGCCAGGAATTTTCCCAGTCCTGTCTTCGGCGACAGATCTCCGTAACCGACGGTGGTTAGAGTGACGATCGCCCAATAAATGCTCGTCGGTATATCTGTAAATCCATTCTCTTCGCCTTCGACGACATACATCATCGATCCGACGACCAAAACGATCGTCATTACAGCGACCAAAAAAACAAGTATCTTTCGACGGCTAGCATTAAGGGCAGTCGTGATCACACGGCTCTCGGAAATGTATTCCGATAATTTGAGAATTCTGAATATCCTCAGCAGCCTGAGGATGCGGATCACCAGAAATGCCTGTGTGCCGATGAACAGCAGGCTCAGGTATGTAGGAAGGATCGCTAGAAGGTCGACAACGCCGTAGAAACTACGTGCGTATCGCATCGGCCGCTTGACGGCGATCAATCGCAAGACGTACTCCACGGTAAAAAGAATAGTGAAAGACCACTCGGCGATGTAAAGTCCACGGCCGTATGACGTTCGCATTTCCTGGTTGCTCTCGAGAATTACGGCCGCGACACTCAACAATATAAGGCCGATCACAATCACATCGAAGATACGCCCCGAGCGAGTCTCGGCTTCGAAAATCACAACGTGTAGGTGCCGGCGCCAATTCGCTTCCGGCGGATCATTTACCGTTAGTCGCATGCGTAAATTACTACAAGGGCCTCTGAAATGCACACGGTAGCACTTGCCGATCGCATCATTTTCTCTGATCCTTTGCGGAACTGCTCAGCAAATTTGCAAACAAACGATATGCCCCCTCGACGCCCGCAGGCAATTGTCTGAAAAAAGAATAGCTGGAATAGATGTAAGTTCCCTTTCCCAAAGGGGCGATCACAAGCCCCCCTTTATTTTCCGCCTCACCCGGATCATGGGATTCGAGGAGTCCGGTGTATTCCGGCCCGAATCCTGTGAAGTTATATAAATTTCGTTCCTGGATCCAGCCCTCGAAATCTGCGGCGGTTATTTTATTCGGACGATTAAATATCGGATGATCCGGCACAAGGATAGTAATAGGCGCGTTTTCGTCCGCCACTCTCGGCCCCATCTGCGTGGAAAAGGGCATCAACTTCTGCTGTGCATATCCGGGCAGTTGGTATTGCACGATCAATGTACCGCCTTCGCGGGCGTAATCGAGAAGCCGGCCGTTATTTGCGACGACATCTTCCCGCACCTGATATGCTCGGATCCCAACAACAATTACATCGAACCGCGAAAGGTCACCGCTCGCAAGATCCGTTTCCGAGATCGTTTCCAAACTGAAGCCCATTTGACGGATCGCATCCGGCACGCGGTCGCCGCTGCCCACGACGTAGCCGACTTTGACGGGAGCTATCTTAAGATCAATGATCCGTGTGTCAACCTCGGCCTTCCGGTAATAGCGATGGGTTTGGATGTGGGGATAGGCGATCATCCGCATCGACGATTCCGCGAGCATGCCACCCACCATTGCGCTTCCCGATATTTGATATCTGCCGGGTTTGGCAGCGGCGGGTATCGTAACGTCAAAAGGTACAACAGACTTCTCGCCTTTGCGATTCAGCGAAAAGGTCGTCGCTGGTGCAGAGTTACGCCATTCTGAAGGTGCCTGAGTCTTAAAGGCGAGGGTCCCGTTAACGGGAGTCGCGGAATGATTTGTCACGGTCATCGATACCCTTACCGTCCTCTCCTTTTCAGAAAATGGGATTATAAGCATCGACTGGTCCATTTCCACCGAGATTTTCGGCACGACATCCAAGTTTCGCCGTATCTCGCCACGCACATCATCCGCAAAGCGGTATTCGATCGGTCGGTCGACAACGATCTCAACACCATGCACTTCGAGAGTCGCTGCGAGCTTTACAGGGCGTTCCTGAAAAGGCAAGGTATGGGATGCTGGCTCCCTATTCCAGTCAAACAGGTCGCCCGCGCGAGGTTCGACAAGCCAGTAAGGCTGAGTCGGCTGCCACGCTGGGGGAACCGTGACGTTGAAATAGGCCGAAGCGTCGCCCGCTTCCCTGCTGACAAACGCAGGGCTGTTCGTTTTTGGTACTTCTGTCGACGCAATACTCCACGAGGCGGGACCACTGATCACCAGGCTCTTTACCTTGACCGAATCATTTTGAAGGAAGACCCGGGCCCCGACCAATAATGTTTCGCCTGGAGCAACAGTTTCGCGGTCTGCCAAAGCGTCGAGTTGGACGCCGGATGCAAGTGAAGCCGCTTCTCCAAACTGCTTACGTTTGTAGCTGAAAAATCCTTTAATGGCCGGATCGCTCGCTGAACGTTCGCCTGCAGCGGCCAAAGCATATCCCCGGACGAGATGGGGGACGATACGGTCCGGCGAGAAGACATTTAGTTCCCGCATCGCCGCACTTGACGCCGCCTGAATATCGCTCAGTGTCCTAATTTCGGCTTCTCTGCTGACGCCCAGCACTTTGGAAATTCCGGTTATCGAAACATCGAGCCCGTCGAAAACTCCCTTTTCAGGAGCCTCGATACCTACAGGATTCATGCTGGAAAACTGAGCACCTCTAAGTTCCAATACACCCTGTTCCTGAGATTTATGCTGGCTCCTTGCCTCCATGGCGATCTCGAAATACGATCTGCCGAGAACCGGGTCGAAACTTCCCGTATTGATCCTGAGTTTTGGTTCGCCCGATCCCCTGTGCCGGACATAAACTTTTGACACTTTCCATGCCGGACCTGCCGCGGTGCACTGAGCGGCGTCTGCCGCGGCGTTTACGGCGATTGGGGTTATGTAACCAGCAAACTGATGCTGTCCGTGCCCATCCGCGGGTGTGCCGGAAAACTGTGATACGACCACTAGCGGGCGGAAATGGCGGATCACCCTGACAGCATCACATAGAACGATCTTTTCATCCCATTTCTGCTTCGCCTCGGCAAGCGTTTTTGAAAATCCATAATCATAAGCCCGTGTGAAGTACTGCTCAGCGCCGTCGAGGGTCCGGGCCTGCAGGAGTTCTTCGGTCCGGATCAACCCGAGGGCTTCACCGAGTTCGGACCCGATAATGTTCTGGCCGCCGTCGCCGCGGGTCAGCGAAAGGTACGCTGTACGAGCGCTTTCTCCACGGGCGAGGTATGCAAGGAGTGAAGTGTCTTCGTCGTCCGGATGTGCCCCGACCATAAGGACGCTCGCCGAAGTATTTAGCCGCTTAAGCATCTGGACGAGCCCCATTGATCCGCGATCGTAGATGGGCCTGACCTGGCCCGTCGAAGTAAAAGTGCCTATCAGTACGGCCACTGATGCGATCGCGGCTCTTTTATTCAGATTCCATCTGAGATCTTTTAACTTCATAAAGTCATTTCGTCCGGGATGCCCTTGTCCTCGTGGACGGTTAAACTGATTAGATATCCGGCCAGAACAGTAACAACGCAACCGATCACGTTGAACCACAGAAACTCTATTTCGGTATACAGGCTTGCCACCCACACCGAAGCGATACCGAAAAGCAAACCGAAGAAAGCACCGCGTGAACGGGCACGTCTTACGACAAATGCCAGCACGAACACCCCCAGCAGCGAACCGTAAAAAAAAGATCCAAATTTGTTGACTACCTCGATCAGTGAACCTAGGTTACTGGCAAAAATGGCTACAAAACAGGCGAAGATCCCCCAGACAAAGGTTGAGAGCCGGCCAACCGCGACGTAATGAGCGTCAGTCGCCTCCGGCTTATATAACCGACGGTAAAAATCGATGGTGGTTGCGGTCGCCAGGGAGTTGAGCTCGGCAGCGATCGACGACATAGCCGCGGCGAAGATTGCAGCGATCAGCAGTCCGATAACTCCCATCGGCATGTTTTCAAGGATAAATGTGGGGAATACGTAGTTCACATCGTTGAAGGAAGGATTGCTGGTAGAGCGGACAAATGCCACAGCTTCCGAGCGGCTGTTATTGAAGGCCTTGTCCGCGTCCACGTAGCGCTGACGCAATTCGGAATTTTTAGGATCAAAGCTGATGGCCGCCTCCCGCCGCTGCGAGTGGGCTAGTGCATAGTTTTGCTGTATCTGCCTGAATTGCTCGTTCTGTTCCGCTTTAGCAACCTCGACAGGGCTAAACACTATGGGCGGGGCTGTAAACTGATAAAAAATGAACACCATAATACCGATCAGTAGTATGCCGAACTGCATCGGTATCTTAAGAAACGCGCTCATCAGAAGCGACGTCCGTCCCTCGTCCTCAGATCGGGCTGTCAGAAATCGCTGAACCTGACTTTGATCGCATCCAAAGTACCCGAGCATTAGAAAAAGTCCGCCGATCAGGCCGGACCAGATCGTGTATTTTTCCTTTAGGTCGAAAGTGGTATCGACCATATTCAGCTTTCCGAGGCTTCCAGCGAGATGAAGACCGTCGGTCAAAGAAACACCGGCTGGAAAGCTTGAGAGAATAATAAAAAAACAGACTGTCAGGCCGAAAAAGATGATCACCATCTGTTTAACATCGGTCCAGGTTACAGCCTGTACCCCGCCGAAAACGGTGTAGATAGTGGTCGACATCCCAATCGCAAAGATAGTGAAGATCAGGTTCCAACCGAACACGATAGATAGAACGATCGCTGGAGCTGAAATGATCGTTCCTACGCCAAGTCCCCTGGAGATCAGGAAGAAAAAGCTGGTAAGCGTTCGCACCTTGACATCAAATCGCTTCTCTAAATATTCGTAGGCGGTGAAAACGTTGGCCCTGCTAAAGAACGGGACCACCGTAACGCAGAGAATTATCATCGCGAACGGCAGCCCGTAATAGAACTGGATAAAACGCATTCCGTCGCTGTAGGCCTGTCCGGTAGTACCGACGAGGGTTATCGCTGACAGCTGTGTAGCCATGACCGACAATCCGACAGCCCACCATGGCAAGCCGCGATTGGCCAGGAAGTATCCTTCCTTGCTGCCGCTGTGTTTCGTCATCCGGATGCCGTCCCAGATGACATAGATCAAATAGGCGGCGACGATTGCCCAATCGAGAGATCTCATTCTAGCGTTCTTATCTAAAGTATCTTGAAAACGACCAGAGCGCGGCGATGACCACGACCGTTGTCAGAACCACGCTAATATATACCTTGTTCCAAAAGGTGGCCGGCCTGAGCGACCCATCCTCTTTTTCTTTCTCGGTCATGATCTGTGAAACGAGCGTTCGATGTCCCGCATGGCGAGCCGCAGAATGATCGGGCGCCCGTGTGGGCAAGTTGTCGGCGATGTAGTAAGCAACAACCGGTCAACCAGCCAGCTCATCTTTTCTGGAGTTAACTTCATATTGATCTTTATGGCAGCTTTGCACGCAAGGCTTGCCGCTATTTCATCTCGAAATGTGGATTTTGGGGCTCCTCTTTTCTCACTGTCGATCGTGTCGAGCAATTCGGCGAACAAGTTTCGGGCATCACCCGGCGCAAGATCTGTGGGGATGCTCTTTATCGCCACGGTCCGTCCGGACAACTGCATGAGTCCAAAACCGAGGCTCTCTAGTTCGTTTTCGATGAGCTCGTAAGCCTGTGATTGTGCCGGTGACAGATCGATCGTTTCTGGCAAAAGCAGATTCTGGCTCTCGATCTCACGTTCGGTTTCGCCTTTTCGATATTTATCGAAAAGTATCCGTTCATGCGCAACATGCTGATCGATCAACAGTAAGCCTTCGTCATCCGCCGCGATTATAAAGCTCTCGTGCAGCTGCCCGAGGCAGTTGATCCGACTTCCGCTAAGCCTGTCCGTCTCAACGGCTTTCGCGATCTTTGCCGCCGAGTCCACAGGCGGAAGCTCGACCTCGCGAATCGTCTGCACAGGCCTATCCGCCATTGCTGCCGTCGCTTCGAAGAGTGGCGAAGTGAAGACTCGGCCGTTCTCCTCAAGCCGAAATTCGGGCTGCGCCGGTTCCGATCGGGTCGTCCGCGCCGGTACCTCCTCCAATAGGTTCTCTGTGGGTCGAACATCGACGATCTCGCGTCCGGCTTCACCTGCGGCCGCGGCTTTCACCTCGAGAGTTTCACTGGTGACGGCGAGATCTGGCGAGCGGTCACGATCACCTTCTAACGGATCAATTGGTGGATCATCACCGTTTATACCAGCCTGTGCAAGGGCGGACCGAACCGCCTCCGCGATCACGTCCTTCACGGCCTCACCGCGCCTAAACCTGATCTCGGTCTTCGCCGGATGGACGTTTACATCGATCTCTTCGAGAGGAACATCAAGAAACAAAAACGCGACCGGATATATTCCGTGTGGAAGCACCGAACGATATCCTTCAAGGAGCCCGCCCGCAATAGTCTTGTCCCTTACGAATCTTTTGTTTACAAAAAAGTATTGTCCGTCGCGGGTGGTGCGGCGCTCGCGGGGTGCCGAAACAAACCCGCTGATCCTGGCGACATAGTCTCGGCCGCCGCCCACAGGGATCAGGCTCTCAAGAAGGCCTCCGCCAAAAACCTGGAACGCACGTTCACGCAGATCACGGGCCGGCGAGACCCTTAGGACCTCGCGTCCATTATTTGTAAGGGTAAATGCGATCTCCGGATGGGCAAGAGCGTAATGCGTAACAATGCTCGTTAAATGATAGTTCTCGGTCGCCTCAGAACGCATGAACTTTCGCCGTGCAGGAGTATTGAAGAAAAGGTCGCGAACTGACAGAGTCGTTCCCACGTCACGGGCTGCATCGTTTACATCCATCAAACGGCCCGCCTCGACGAGAACACGCGTGGCGGCAAGATCCTCCTTCTGTTTCGTAATAAGCTCAACGCGGGCCACTGACGCGATCGAAGCAAGAGCCTCTCCGCGAAAGCCGAGGGTGCCTATACGGGCCAGGTCGTCCTGAGTGCGTATCTTGGACGTAGCATGTCTTTCAAACGAAAGAACGGCATCATCTCGTGTCATCCCGCCACCATCATCGCTTACCCTCATCAATCGACGGCCGCCAAGCTCAACATCGACCTGGATCCTGGAGGCTCCCGCATCGATCGAGTTTTCAACCAACTCTTTGATCACGGATGCGGGTCGCTCAACCACCTCACCGGCGGCGATCTGGTTCGCAAGATTATCCGGTAATATCTGGATCTTATTCATTCGATATTTCGAGAATGCGATGTCGTTTGTCGTTCAGGTCCACTGCCTTATACAGCAATTCTACGAAATCGGGGCCGTATTTACTTATGAATGAAAACACATTGATCGATCTTTCCTGCAGATGGCCGTTTGGCATCACGATCGAATATAGTTCTGTGATAAGCCGCTCGGCATTACCATTCTTCCTGCTTAGAGCCAGAAGGGTTTTCTTTCGAACCGCACTAATATGATAGAGCATTTTCCTACGTCTCTTTGCGAGATTGTCCAAAAGTGTGGGATCGATCAGAGCTAGGCGGCGATCGATCCTATTAAGCTCGGTGTTGATCGTTTCTTCTGCGGATGAAAAAACGCCGGCGGTTTCGAGGTCAATATTTTCCTTCGCCCAGTCGAGAATGGCCGCTTCGCGATTCTTGAAGAGGTCCGAGTTCTTGAGTCCAAGTTTCCTGATGGTCTTGGCGAATTTTGGCTCGAGTATAGTAAAGCTCTGGCGGTGAAAAATCGGGGTTACTGGACGACCGAGGGATTCGTACACGACGCTGTTTTGAGCGAAATACGATATCTCAGCCCCGCCGCCAAAATATGCCGCTGTCGGCAAGAGATGGTCCTGGACAACGGGCCGCAGCATCACGCCCGGGCTCAATCGCTCTGGCGCAGCTTCGGCCATTTTATGTAGCTCGTCCACTGAAAACTGCCGCTTTTGGCCCTTAGTGCCGTAAAAACCGAGAGCAACCTTCCGGAGTGGGTTCCTGCCGCCGTTGTCATCATGCCAAAACAGCGGGAAGTAGTTTTCGTCGACCAGCACTTGCGAATGAAATCCGTCTTCTTCAAGTTCCCTGTTTCTCCGAATAATCCTGGCGGCGATCTCGTCTGATCTCTCAACGGCCTGCACGTAAACCGGGGACGAAAGTCGCTTCAACGCCGGGTCCAGCGGATCGAGCATGATCAGCCCATATCTCGAGGTAAGATTCGCTATGGTTTCGCCAAACGCCCGTCCTAGATTAATTCCCTTGCGCCAGGAGCTATCGAGAAGCGTGTGAGCATCGGACGTAAAAGCCGATGGCGGCAACTGTGCGAATAATTCGTCTATCACCAACGAAATGTCGCCATCTATTTCCACATTCCCGACAGGCGAATTCTCTTTATACGTTCGTGGATAATAATGTGCCCGATGGAGTTCCGCCGCACGTGTAAGGAAATAAGTTGTCGAAACTTCTTCGAGGTCATGGTCTTCTGTGGCCATCCAGAAGACAGGCACCGTCCTTTGGCCCTTCGCCGTCAATTCTTCGGAAAGGCGGATCGCAGAAAGAGCCTTATAGATCGTGTACAACGGCCCACCGAAAAGACCTGCTTGTTGACCCGTCACCACTGCCGTAACGTCATCCCGCCGCAGCAGCTCGATATTTGCCATCGTTTCACTGCCAGAGCCAAGTACTGCGTTGATCTCAACGAGCGAATTGCAGAGAGCGTCTCGGTCCGTTTCGTACTCCGCCAAGGCCGTAGGAATGTACCCTGCAATATCTATCGGGGACTCGACAACATTCGGATAGTAGGATTTTAGTGAAAAAGGGTCTGCGAGATATTTTGTGAATAGGGCCGACTGGCCAGGTATTTCGGAAAACGATATGCCCGACAACTTGGTTTTTATTCTGTCACGCGAAGCATCGCGGGCGATCTCTTGTTTCAAATTGTCGCGCTCCTGTTGCTCAGATTATAGGATTCATACATCCAACTTCCAAACCACTCGAAAGAAGATGTCTGAAGAGTCGTATACCGGTGCTGGGGGCACTCCCTCGCCAGAGAGGGCCTCGTCCAGATCGCTGAATGTTAAGCCCTTGCTACCACGTGGGCTTCTTCAAAGATCTGTCGTTCCGCGACCTCTACCTCGTTGCAATCGGCCCGATTGAGGCCGGTGTCGAACGTATCCCGAGAGTGTGTCAGCATAAAAGTACGTGTTTTTGTCCCAGGCCGGGACAGAGAAAACGCCGTAAACTTTGTTAACACCGCACTTACGGCCAGCGTCCCTGTACCACGCGTTTACGGGAATTGCGATCCCCGAAAATTTCGGTTGAAATTCTTTGTCTTGCAGACCAGTATCCCAAACTGTCAAACATCTACGTATGCCTGTCCGACTATAAAGTTTTTCAGCACGCATGGATATACCATTTGTCGCAAAGTGTATGGTTTGGCGTAATTGGCGTATAAAAAAGTTCCATGAATCCAGATTGATAGTACGCGAAACACTTAAGCGAAAAGAGGCCGCCTTTTCAGACAGCCTCCAATTATGTCGATCGAAAGTGAAAGTCACATTCCGGCCGCTGTGCGGCCCGTGCGTTCGATGCGATAAACTCCGGATGAATGCGTACCTGCAAAGATCCGCTGAGCGTCCTGAGGATCAAACGCGAGAGCCCAAACACGTCGGCTTGGCAGACGCATATCTTTGGTATCTATCCGTCTCCAACGGTTGCCGGCATCGGTAGAAATGTAGATACCGCCATCAGACTCAAGTGAGCTGGCAAGGATGATCTCATTCGGATTGTCAGGGCTTATAAGGATGCTGTTGTAATTGCCAAGCGGCAAATTACCCCCGCGGCGATTCCAGGATTTCCCGCCATCCTTGCTTACGTAAAAGGTCTGGACCGTTCCGACATAGACTATTTCCGGCCTTTTCGGATCGGTCTTGATCGAGCTTACCGGAATGTTATCGACTGCTCCCCCGGTGCGCGTCCAGGTTTTGCCCTCGTCGTGAGAAACCAAAACGCCCGACGTCGCGGTCCCTAACCATATAGATTGCGGACTGGCTGCCGGAACATGGATCACAAAAACATTCTCATTAAATCCGCTGCCCAGCGAAACCTTTTCCCATCCTTTTAGGGGATCAGCCGAGCGGTAGAGACCATTATCGGTACCAACGAGTAATCCACGGCCGTCCGGGAGCAATTCGATCACTTTGACCCTCTCGGTCAATGCTGGAAGTAATGTTCGCACCGAGTCATCCGGTGCTTTTGCAGGGGGCTCATTAACCGCCTTCGCGTCCGAAGTTTTCTTGACCAGTTTTTTAGCGACCGGCTTTTTCGCTGCGGGCTTCCTAACTGGTTTTTTAACCGGCGCTTTTTTCTTTGGGGGCGAAAGATGCGTCCACGACTCACCACGGTCGATCGATCGAAATATTCCGATATTAGTCCCCAGGTACATCAGGTTGGGATCTGAAAGATCCTGTTTCAAAGCGTACGGAGTAACACGATTCACGTCGAGATTCCGCGCCTGTCGCCAGGAACGTCCGGCATCCGAACTGGTAAATACAAATCCACCTCCAGTAGCGGTGTTATGCGTAGCCGCGTAAAGCCTGTTCGAATCCTGGACATCCGGTGTCAGCGAATACGTAAAACGGCTGGTGAAATTTTCGTTAGTAGGGACGAAGTTTTTACCGCCGTCGTGTGAAACCATCACACCGTGATTATTTGTACCTATAAAGACCCTGTTCGGCTCATCCTTATGGACCGCGATGGAATTGATCTCGAGGTTTCGCTGTGTCGTCAAAGCCCAGGCTTTGCCGCCATTTGTGGTCATCCAAAATCCCTCAGTCGTGGCGGCGTATACGGTGCCCGGTACCGAAGGGTGTTGGAGAATATCTCGGGTTCGCCTTGATTGCGACGGAATACCCTGGATCTTGGCCCATTTTTCACCGCCGTTGAATGACTCGTATATGCCGCTGCAGGCCGAGGCGATCACGTGCTCAGGATTCCTCGAATTAACGGTGATCGCAAAAACGTCAGAATCGTCGATCATCCCGTTCTTTATCAACCGCCAATTCTTTCCCGCGTCCGTCGATTTATATGCACGCCACCATGTGCCGGCATACATCGTCTCAGTATTGCGAGGATCCATGGCCAGGGAATCTATGTTGACCGGCATCGTCGGCGATTCGACTTTTTTCCAGCTTTCGCCCGAATCTTTCGATTTCCAAACGCCGTGGGTCGTGCCGACCAGGATCACGCTTGGATCCTTGTCCGACTGGGTCATCGAGTGGATCGACTCCTGTCTTAGCTCCTTAGACTCTTTCCACGTTGCCCCGCCGTCCGTCGAACGGAAGAAACCGCCTGGCTGCTTGTGTCGATGCCCCGAAGTATAGATTATCTTCGAATCACGCGCATCAACAAGAAGCTGGTCGAGGATCAGTTCGGGCTGATTCAGATTTACTAACAAACGCCATGATTTTCCCGCATTCGCTGAGGTATGGATCTGGCCATCCAGGGTACTGACATACAGCCGATCTTTGTCCTTGGGGTCAACGACGATCACCCTTACATCCCCACCGGTCGGACCCATAACCTGCCAGTCTCCAAAGCTATCTGCCGCCGCAACCAGATCAGAGCCATCGTGCGGTATAGAAAGTACTACAGCGTGAAACATCGCAACGGCCAGCATGGCCGATACGATCGATCGATATTTCCTGATTCGTCGCATAGTGTATTTTCCCTGGTCGTTGTAAGAGACGTGATGCGGCATTTCCGCATCGGTCATTAATCAGATGTTTAATATTGTCCGCGGGGTTGCGGCGATATGTAAATATTGCGTCGGCCTAACAAGTTATAGAACGTAGAACCGAACAGGCGTAGTTTAACGAAATACACGAGAAAAGGAAAGAAATAAATAAAAGAAGCGGCCGGGACTCGTGATGACCGTCCCGGCCGCTTTAACATGTTTGCATCATCTAAGACGCAAAGCGCTTATTGAACTACGGAGTGACCTGCGGAGCTCCCGGAGGTGAAATGATCAGCTTGGTCCGGATACCCGTTCCATCGCTCGGTCCCTCGATAAAGGTCACACGACTTGCATCAAGGCCACGCATTCTGATGTGTGCGTTGATGACCGTGTTACGCCTTCTGATCTCGGCAGCCGTTCCATAATTAATGATGTAGCCCTGAGCACCAGGATTGTTGCCCAGCTGCACATAGAAATTATCGATACGAGCCTTGAGGTCGTCATTGGCGACCGCTCCGAATTCGTCGACGTCGATATTCCGAGGCAACGTGTCTATACCCGCCGTTTCACTTGCGTCTGTATCACACCGACACGCCGGATCAGTTCCGCCGATATTAACAGTAGCAGTTACGTTGGTACCAGCCATATCAGGCGAAGTGCGAACGGTAATGCTCGGTGTGCCCTGGCCCGATTCGATAGTGCCGGCAGTAACTGTCCAGTTATAGGTAATATTCTCACCACCGCTAACATTGGCTGTAAAGGTCATCGAGTCACCCGGTCGGGTGATACCTGAAGGCCCACTTACCGTCAAGGTCGGGCAAGTGCAAGGAATCGCCGGAGCCTCGCAGTCAGGACAAGCTACGATCGTGATCGTCTTTGTATCCGTTCGGCCGCAGAATCCGCAGCCGTCGTCAACACCCGTAGTGATCGTGTAAGTTCCCGCTGTCGCAGTGCTAAGGTCCCACTGAACGTTTGCACCGGTCCCAACAATACGTCCGCCTGAAACTGTATAGTTATAAGTCAGGACATCATTTTCGGGGTCGGTCGCTTTCGCAGCAACGGAGATCGTCGAACTGTCAGCACACGAGCCAGATTTAGAAGACGTTCCCGGAGGACACGGCAGCGTGATCGTCGTGTCGCTAAGCGTCACCGAATCAACGTTTGCCGGAAGGTTGATCACCTCACCAGCACGCTTGTCGCGGCGGCCGATCCAGAATTGAGCAATATACCCGTGTGGATCAGTCGATGTAACGAGGCCAGCAGGAACTCCAGTCGACGTTACGGGAGTCGGATTCGGTACTGGCTGGCAACTCGTCGGTGCTCCCGCCGGGCAAAGAACGGTAACTGAGCTTGTATTTCTGAAATCGTCGAAATAGTCGGCATCCTGCTGATTAAAGTTGTACCGATATGCTAAACCAAAGCCGAACCAACGACGTGGGTAAACACGAAATCCTGCGATACCATCGAGCGGATCCTGTTCGAGTGCATTGGGCGTTCGGCCGCCAACATACTGGAGCGACCTAAATTCGAGGATCGGCTGGAAGAATCGATTCACAGGGAAATCCAAGCCAACTGACCACGAGAATTCATCCGGCCTATCCAGGAGCGTGAACTCACCGTTGCCGAAAGTTCCCTTAGTCTCCGACGTATAGACATAGCCGATGTTGCCCGAAACATTTGCCCATTTGGCCACGCGAGCATCGGCAAACAAGGTCGCGCCTACATCGCCTTTACCCTTCCACCAGCCGCCGCCGCCGCCGGGTCCCGAGCCACGCTGCATCATGTTGAAGCCGGAGGCACTGTCCGCCGAATCCATGTACCAACGGTAGAACGCTGACACACCCCAGCCCGCTGCCGCCATCGAATCATTAAATCGCCACTTGGCTCCAAGAACCATTGAGTTAAAGCTCGAAGTTCCCCATGTGCGATTTATGAACGGCGCGTCGGGGAGATATGAGGGCACTGTTGTGAAACTCGTAGGTCTGACACTTCCGTTAATTGTGCTTGTGGTTAATACAACGCCAGGAAGAATACTTCCGTAAACCGAGCCAAGGCCCGGGAACAGATCAGCGGCCCCGCCCGCTCTTATCGGGCCTAGGTTCGTACTGAGGCCAATCAAATTAGGCGTGAAAAACGGACCGGTAAAAGGAAACGACGTAAACGGTGCTCCAGCCGGGCGGAAGACTGCTCGGTTACCCGTTCCAGGCTCCAAAACAATCGCCGGAGGCCTTGTAAGAACTCCATTTATGACGAGCTGCGAATTCGGCAGATAAAAGCTCGAAAGATTTCTCGGCGAGTTTATTTTGACCTGGCGATACCCCTCGGTCGTGAAAAAGAGCTCAAAACGGTTTGAAAGCCCGATCTGAAAGCTCAGCGGCACCGATGAAATATCGGCGTTGCCCGGGTCGCGATCATAATTACTCAAGGCCGCGCTCAACGTGTATTCACCCTTTCTAAGGGTGGAAGCGTCATAAACGGTAAATAGGCCGGTCGGTCCGCCAACGGCCCCGCCGGTTCCAACAGTAGGTGCTGTATTGCGGTCATCTTTGTCCGACTTCTGAGCCGGGGCCGCAAACACGAGCATCAATAATATAAGCGTTACAACATACGCTCTTTTAGCGAGTTTCATCACATTCCTCCGCCGAAAATAGAAAATTAACTTCCAATTCGAAAAAACTGAGGGTTCGGCCGATTGCCGAATTTCCTCAAAAACAGTCCTAAATTATCACACGCGGTACAATTCTGCTCTGTAATCAAGCCGACCAACCGCGCGGCTAATACAAGATAAATCAATACTAACGTTTCCGTTATACTAGGTGAAAGCTCAAAAAGTCAATAAATCGTTTTAAAAACTTCGGGCAACCCTCTGAAACATTAACGCACCTGTCGCCCAAAATCAAGCATTATCAGTAAATTATCCCTCATCCTAAGCATAGATGCCGCGCATTCGCGTGTGATATGCGACCCGGTCGATAGCGAGCATATAGGCCGCCGTTCGGGTATCCACATCATGCTTGGTGGCGTAATGACACAGTTCGTTGAAACTTGCGACCATTTTGTCCTCTAATCGCGCATTTACCTCTGCTTCCGACCAGAAATACCCCATACGGTCCTGGACCCATTCAAAATACGACACGGTGACGCCGCCGGCGTTTGCCAGAATGTCGGGTACCACGAAAATTCCTTTATCGTGAAGTATCTTATCCGCTTTCGGTGTGGTCGGGCCGTTTGCTCCCTCCGCCAGGATCTTACAGCGAATGCGATCCGCGTTTTCGGATGTGATCTGATTCTCGGTGGCACAGGGAGCCAGTACGTCACATTTGATCTCCAAGAGCCCTTTGTTATCGACGCGTTCGACGTCAGGATACCCTTCGAGAGACTTGTTTGTCCTTAGGAATTCCAGGACGTGCGGTATATTCAGCCCTTTAGGATTGTAAATTCCACCGCCGACATCGGAAATTGCAATGACCTTGTAACCAAGCTCATGCATCAATTCGGCTCCGATGCCGCCAACATTCCCTGCCCCCTGTACCACGACAGTCGTTTGTTCCGGCGTCAGATTGAACCTCTTGATCGCCTCGTTCACAGTAAACAACACACCTCGACCTGTCGCTTCGCGTCTCCCAAGCGAACCGCCAAGGGCAACAGGTTTGCCGGTGACGATCGCATTTACGGTATGACGGGAATGCATCGAGTAAGTATCCATTATCCAGGCCATCGTCTGTTCACCTGTGTTCATATCAGGCGCTGGCACATCTTTATCCGGCCCTATGAAATCGATCAGCTCCGCTGTGTACCGTCGTGTCATCCTTTCAAGCTCACCGATCGACATCTGGTGCGGGTCGCAGATGATACCGCCTTTCGCACCGCCGAACGGCACATTCACAACGGCGCACTTCCACGTCATCCACGCTGACAAAGCTTTCACTTCATCAAGCGACACATCCGGGGCATAGCGGATGCCGCCCTTTGCCGGTCCTCGTGCAAAATTGTGCTGGACCCGGAATCCTTCAAATACCTGGATATGCCCGGTGTCCATCCTGACCGGGATGTAAACTTTGAGCTCACGGCTCGGAACCCGCATGACAGCGTATAGATCCTCGTCCAGACCAAGTAATTTCGCAGCTCGGTCGAAACGTTCGCTCATCGCCTCAAACGGGTTCTTTTCATCGCTGCCTCGGAATCGCCGCATTTCATCGGCCATTGGGTTTGCCATTTTAAAATTATCTCCAGTAAATATTCCTTAAACTGTTCTATCGGACCCGACGCGGACGAGCGACATCCAACAGTTTCCGCACAAAGTGCATCCCACTTTAGTTGTCATAGTGTCCGAGATTTAGGTGATGGGTGATTGTAGTGTGCCGGGGTGCGGACAAGATCAGGGTCAAGATGCATTGTTGGCATTGGGTGTCCAATCTCGAATCTTAACTTACCAAAAAGACGGATAGCAAATGATCAATTCTAGATTTTTGGACGGCCTCAGTATGTCGATTTCCCTTTCGGATGGGCACTCCGTTGCTAGAATATCGATACGCAGGACCATAAATGATCGGTGCAATTACATCTAAAATACTCGGTTCACGCGTAATGATCGGAGTCGTTTTTCTCGGCGTCCTTTTATTGATATCTGGATCCTCCTTGGTATCGGCACAAGATAACTTAGCCGAGGATCCGGTCGAGATATTTAACCGCGCACAGGACCTTCATGAAAAGGGCGATCTCAAGGGAGCCGTTGCCTTATATGAGAAGGCTCTTCTAGCACTTCCGGAATTCCCCGAAGCGGAGCACCAACGCGGTATCGCCTACCTCGCGCTCAAAAACATTGATGCCGCCGAGATCGCGTTCCGACGCGCCGTTGAACTGAGACCAGGTTGGATCTTGGCGATGAACAGCTTGGCCTCACTTTGTATCAGCTTAGGAAAGAGCGAAGAAGCCGCGAGACTTCTCCATAATGTTATTGAAACAGATCCTTACAATCCTCCGGCACTTACCGCGCTTACCGAATTACGCCTCCGGTCGAACGCTCCTACCGCCGTACTGAGAGACCTGCTTTCGAAGATCTCGGTGTTGACATCGAAGGCAAACCCTACACTTTCGCTGTGGACAGCACGATCAGCTTTGGAGATCGCTCTCGGCCAGCGAGAGGCGGCTAAAGCGAGTTTGACGAAGGCTCTAGCATTCGATTCGGCCAACACTCAGGCGCTTTTGCTCCTGGGCGATCTGAGCCTTGCCGAAGGCGATACTGAAAAGGCCAGGGAGATCGCGGCAAAGCTCGATAGAGCAAACACCCAGTTAGAACCCGCTATCATACTTAAGGCAAAGGTCCTTGCTTTCGATGGACACTTTGATCAGGCTCTCGATCTCATTAAGGAATTCGCTAATGATCGGCACGGTATTAGCCAATTACGTAACCAGATCAATATTGCACGGTCCACAAGTCGTGAGGACCTTGAGCGACAGCTTAAAGATAATGATAGAAATGTCGGCGTGCTCGGACGGCTGTGCACGTTACTCCGCCGAGACGATCCGGCCAAGGCTCTCGATTATTGTCGCAAGGCGTCGGAACTCGAGCCCGGAAATATCAGCCATGCCATAGGTTTCGGTGCCGCCCTGGTGCAGGCTCGACAGTTCGAATCTGCGGTGGAGCTACTGACGCGGATCGTAAAGCTAGCTCATGATAATTCGACTGCCAGGGCAAATCTTGCTACCGCGCTTTTCCAATTAAAGAGGTATGCGGAGGCAAAAGCTGAGTTCCTTTGGCTAGCCAGGGAACAGCCTGGTTCTGCCGGGGCATTTTATTTTCTGGGCATATTGCACGATCAGATGTCAGAATATATGGATGCAGCGGCAAGTTATCAGCAATATTTAAAACTGGCAGACCCTGTGCAAAATAAGCTTGATATTGAAAAGGTAAATTTACGGCTTCCCCAAATACAGCGGCTGATCCGCGACGGGAAAGGTAAAAAGAGCGGATAATGATACGAAAATCCCCAGTTGCAATCATCGGATTCTATGCGGCCCTTCTGGTCCTATCTTGCCAGACACTTCCCGTGTACGCTCAGACTGCCAATGTCGACCTCGCCCCTCCGCCACTGAAGATATTACAAAAGGGCGAACAGGATGAATTGGATCGTTCCAAAGACGTAGGGTCACGCACAAAACTGGCTCTTAAATTGATGGACGGCCGACTCGTCGAGGCCGAAGCCCAAAACCTAAAACAGAACTTTGATGAAATGTTTCGCGAGCTAGGCCATTTTCATGCGCTGATGGACAACAGCCTCGATTACCTTAACCGCAACAATACTGGCCGAGGAAAGGTTCTCGATAATTTCAAACGGCTTGAGATCGGACTACGAAAGTTCATTCCCCGCCTGGAAACCATTAGACGTGAGCTGCCATTGCGGTACGAGGATTATGTTCGAAAGCTAATGATCCGTATCCGTGACGCTCGTTCGAAAGCGACCGAGCCTTTGTTTGGTGAAACGGTTGTGCCCCGCTCCGGCACGAGATAACCTTATGAACCCGATTCGTATTACCTGCTCGATTTTATTCGCCTTCGCTATCATTTTCCCAGCTGCGGCTTCCGGACAGCGCGATTTTTTGACGCCTGAGGAGATCGAACTTGTTCGCGACGCGCAAGAGATCGATTCAAGGATCGAGGTTTTGACTCAAGCGATAGACCGCCGTTTCGCTGTGATGAATTTGGATGTTAGCGCTCCAAAGGTCAAAAAGAGCGGCGAGTGGGGCAGCCTTCCGGAAGGTACACGTTCTCAGCTATTTTTAGACATCCGCCGACTATTGCAGAAGGCTGTCGATGACATCGATAATCTTTCCGAACGGCCCGAATCGGCGGTCGCTCCCGATCCGGAGAAGCGAAAAGGTGACACAAGTTTTGCCGTTCTATTCCCGAAGGCGGTTCGAAGTCTGGCTTCTTCGTCACAGCGGTACATGCCCGTACTTCGATCCCAACTCGACAGGGCGAGCTCCAATGAAGAAAAAGGCTCGATCCTGGGATCACTCGAGCTGTGTCAGCAGATCATAGATTCGGTCGCTAAGCTCCCTGCGGAGGTTCCGAAAAAAGCCGGAAAGAAAACCTGAGTATTGTACTTCATCGAAAATCTCAATTTATTACGCCCCGGGAATGGGGCGTTTTGTTATTTCCCTGAGATTCTGTATCCAGTAACTTGTCGACGTCGAATGTACTAAATTAAACTTCAACCATATGGCAGAAGATAACTTAATGCGGACCCCTCTCAATTCCATTCATCGTGAGTTGGGGGGGCGAATGGTTGATTTCGGTGGCTGGGATATGCCCGTTCAGTATCCTGCCGGTGTGATCGAAGAGCATATGCGCACCAGAACCGCCTGCGGGTTGTTTGATGTTTCCCACATGGGCGAGATATGGGTTCGCGGGCCGGGCTCAATAAAATTCGTTAATCGGTTGACCACAAACGACGTTGCAGATCTGGTTGACGGCCAGGCACATTATTCGGCATTAACGAACGAGAATGGGGGAGTGGTCGATGACCTTTTGGTTTATCGTTTCGGGCAAGAAGAGCTGTTATTGGTGGTAAACGCAGGGACCACGGAAAAAGACTGGGAATGGATCTCAGCAAATAAAACGGATAGCGACAATGTTGTGCTGCACAATGCAAGTTCTGAATACTGCCAGATCGCCGTTCAGGGTCCTGATGCCCTGGGCATAGTTCAAAAGCTCACTGATACCAACGTTTCGTCGGTCAAGTATTACCATTTCGAAGAAGGCAAATTTAATGGTGTTGATGCAATAATCTCGCGAACCGGTTATACCGGCGAGGACGGGTTCGAGATATATGCGGACCCTGCTTCTGCCGAGCAGCTTTGGAATACGATCCTCGAAACGGGAAAATATGGAAATGACGGCGGCATACTTCCTTGCGGCCTTGCAGCTCGAAATACATTAAGACTGGAATCAGGGATGTCGCTCTACGGCCACGAACTCGCTGACGACGTATCCCCGCTGGAAGCCGGACTCGGCTGGATCGTGAAGCTGAAAAAAGGCGATTTCGTTGGCTCAGAGGCGTTAGCCAGGCAGAAAGAAGAGGGTCTTACAAAAAAACTCGCGGGTTTCGAAATGACCCAACCAGGGATCGCTCGAGACGGCTTCGACGTTTATGTCGATGACCAAAAGGTCGGGAATGTTTCAAGCGGAAGCCCGGCCCCATACCTGAAAAGGAACATTGGACTTGCGTTTCTGGCGCCGGAGTTTGCAAATATCGGCCAAGAAATTAGAATTGATGTACGAGGCAAGCATTTAACCGCCGAAGTAGTCGCGACCCCTTTTTACAAGAGAAAAAAATAGCTATTGGAGTTAAATATCGACTAGTTTTTACATTTTATGGCAAATATTCCTGAGCATCTACGTTACAGCAAGGACCATGAATGGGCATCGGTGACCGGTGATACCGCCACGATCGGCATTACCGATTACGCCCAGCATTCGCTCGGCGACGTAGTTTATATTGATATGCCGCGGGTCGGAGACAAATTCTCCACTCATGAAGCTTTTGGATCGGTAGAATCTGTTAAGGCCGTGTCCGAGATCTTTACTCCTGTAGCAGGAGAGATCATCGAGGTAAATGATGGGCTTAATGACACTCCTGAGGCGGTCAATAACGACCCGTACAACGCAGGCTGGATGATAAAGATCAAGATGGACAATCCGAACGAAGCGGACAAACTGCTCTCTTCCGTCGAATATGAGGAATATTTGGCGGCGAATGAATGATAATGATCCGCTGGTGGATTGCGATAATTTGCGGCGGCGGTCTGATGGGCAAGTAGCTAAGAACGGGTTCGGGGGAAGCTCCGGACCCGCTGTGTTTTAGATAGCGAGTTAAACCTTTATTTCCTATTGTATTGGTTTCGCCCTCTATTCTTATTAATCAAATATTACTTAAATGAGATACATACCAAATTCGCCGGAAGAGCGCGATGAAATGCTCGCGGAGGTCGGTCTTTCAAATGCAGGCGACCTGTTTCGCTCGATCCCAAACGACGTCCAGCTTAACAGGCAGCTCTCCATCACTGAACCACTCGCGGAAAGCGAAGTGATCGCTGAAATGGAGAAAATGGCGGCTCTGAATACTGGTGCGGTAAAACCGTCATTCCTTGGCGCGGGCGTTTATTCGCATTTTTCGCCGACGATAGTAGACCATCTCATTCAGAGGTCGGAATTTTTCACTTCTTATACTCCGTACCAACCCGAGATCTCGCAGGGAACGCTGCAGTATATCTTCGAATTCCAAACCCTGGTTTGCCAACTCACTGGCATGGAGGTCGCGAATGCATCCATGTATGACGGTTCGACCGCGACCGCGGAGGCGTATTTGATGGCCCAGCGCGTGACGCGGCGCGACAAGATCGTCGTGGCATCGAGCGTTCATCCTGAATATCGTGAGGTTTCCAAGACTTACGCTCAGCACGGTGATACGGAGATCGTAACTGTCGGCTTCGATGATAAGACTGGTCTAGTCACCGGACTCGACGTTCTGGATGACAAGACCGCGGCCCTGGTGGTTCAGTCGCCGAACTTTTTCGGGTGTATCGAGGACCTTCAGTCGCTCGCGGACGCCGCCCATGCCGTGGGGGCCCTCTCCGTCGTTGTCGTGACCGAAGCAATTTCGTTCGGCCTCCTCAAACCGCCGGGTGCCTGCGGAGCCGATATTGTGGTTGGCGAAGGCCAGTCATGGGGAATCCCTATGGGCTTCGGCGGGCCGCATGTAGGAATCTTTGCGACGCAAGATAAATTCGTACGCCAGATGCCAGGCCGGCTCACGGGGGTCGCATACGACAAAAACGGCAATCGCGGATTCGTGTTGACCCTTTCCACACGCGAACAGCATATCCGCCGCGAAAAGGCGACGTCGAACATTTGCACAAACCAGGGCCTCATCGCCCTCGCGGCGACCATTTATATGGAGACAATGGGCAAGGCCGGTTTGCAGGAGGTTGCAATGCAGAATGCCCAAAAAGCTGCATACGCTAAGGAACAGATCGCCGCCATTGACGGTTACGAGATCGCATTCTCATCGCCAACGTTCAACGAATTCGTCGTCCGCGGCCCACGTCCGGCCACCGAGTTGTTGGAGAATTTGCGGACCAATGACGGCATGATCGGTGGTTTGGCATTATCCAAATATTACTCCGGGTCCGACAATGACTTTCTCGTCTGTGTAACAGAAACAAATAGCCGGGCCCAGATCGACGGGCTCGTGGCTGCACTCGCGAACTGATGGAAAGTCTCGCTTATAACGTAAGTGAGGCTCTCGTATGATTCGTTCCTGTGTTCTTGATCATCACTTTTATTGGGGCAGCACTTTTATGGAATAGCTGGCCGGAACGAAAAGATAAGAGTGCGGAACACGGCAAGTGATATTTGGCCCAACTGAAATACTCGCGTGCATCGTTCCCCTATTCGTGGTGATCGCTATAATTGGCGTTACCCTGGTCTTGCGTAATCGAAACGGAGGAGATGAATGACAATTCGTAACGACATCGACCGCAGAAGTTTCCTCGCCAATGCCGGCAGGGGTGTCGGCCTAATGGCGTTGTCTTCGCCGGTTGTGGGATCGCTATTTTCCAATGTTCAGGCGGCCGGAAGGCATATCGAACACCTCTCGCCGGTCGATGCGGCGATGGACGAAGATTACTGGTCGCATATTCAGCAAGCCTTTTCCGTTACTCGCGGCATTGTCAACCTCAATAACGGCGGCGTTTCCCCAAGTCCTCGAATGGTGACCGAGGCTTTTGTCAGATACACCTGGCAACAAGAAGATGCAACTGCCTACACAATGTGGCAGATCCTGGAGCCACAGTCTGAGACGGTACGAACTGGTTTGGCAGAAGTCTTTGGCTGCTCTGCCGAAGAGATCGCGATCACCCGCAATGCAAGCGAATCGCTCGAAATTCTGCTGATGGGCCTCGATCTCAAATCGGGCGATGAGATATTGACATCGACCCAGGATTATCCGCGAATGATCACGACGTTGAAACAGCGTGAACTCCGCGAGGGCCTTAAACTCAACCTGATCAAGATCCCGATCGCTCCGTCGAATGTTAACGATATAGCCAACGCATTTGAGCGAGCCGTAACGCCGAAAACCAAACTGATCCTTGTTTCACATCAGATCAATCTCACCGGCCAGATAATTCCGGTCCGTAAGGTTTGCGAGATGGCGCGGTCCAGAGGGATCGAGACGATTGTTGACGGAGCCCACGCATTTGCCCAATTCGATTTCAAACGTGACGATCTGCAGTGCGACTATTACGGCACCTCCCTGCACAAATGGATCTATGCTCCGAAAGGCACGGGAATGCTCTATGTAAAAAAGGACAAGATCCCCAAGGTCTGGGCTTTAATGGCGTCCGAAGACAAAAACAGAAACGACATCCGCAAGTTTGAAGAGATCGGGACCCACTCGGCCGCAATGCGGCTCGCGATCGGTGAGGCGATACTATTCCATAATGCGATCGGCGGAAAGCGCAAGGAAGAACGTCTGCGATACCTCTCACGGTACTGGATGAATAAATTGAAGGACGTGCCAAAGGTTGGTTTCAACACATCTTTCGATCTAAAACAGTCTTGTGCAATAGCAAATTTCAAGATCGACGGGATCGACCCGGTCGCGATCGGCGGCTATTTGATGTCGAAGCACAAGATATTTACGACGCCTATCTTACACGAGGAGTTTACGGGCATTCGCATCACTCCAAACGTTTATACAACCCTTTGGGAACTCGACCGGTTCTGCGAGATCGTAGAGTCGATAGCCCGGAAGGGCCTGCCGAAAGTGTAGATGGCCACCACGAGTGTCGAAAGCTTTGTCATAGTTGGTTCAGCTGTTTCGCTCACTCCACTAGCCATGGGTGTTTTGGGAAATGCCGGGCGATTGCGAGTCTCAATTGGGAATAAGATCTGGGACCGATCCTAAATACGATAAAACCGTGAAACGCAGAGTTTTATTGCTGGAACTCAATGAGATCACCTGGCGTCTGATAGATCCATTGATCCAGTCAGGAAAACTGCCGACGTTTGAGCGCTTAAAAAAGGAGGGCACATGGGCAGCTCCGATGAGCGTCGACCTGCCGCCTCAGCTCGATCCGTGGATCACGTGGACGACTGTTTACACCGGGCGTACCCAGGCGGAACATAATGTATTTCATCTCGAGCAGCCGCCGGAATCGATCCATGCCAAAAGGATCTGGGAGATATGTAATGAAGCTGGGCTAAAAGTAGGAGTGTTCGGCAGTCTTGGATCATACCCGCCTCAGGAGGTCGACGGTTTTTACGTTCCTGACACGTTCTCGCCCGATACGGCGACATTTCCGGAGCATCTGAGTCCGATCCAACGTCTAAATCTGACCTACACTCGCTCTATACGCTTACCGGGCGACGAAGATGGTTTTGCATTTAAGGCAAAGCTCGGGACGCAGTTGCTGCGTCTGGGCCTTAGAGGTTCGACCTGCACCAGGATCGTCCGTCAGCTTGCCATGGAGCGAATTTCACCCGAAAAGCGTTGGCAGCGTGTGGTGCTGCAGCCCGCCGCCAACTTTGACTTCTTTACCCATCTCTACAAGAAACATCGTCCCGATTTTGCGTCTTTTCATTCGAATCACGTTGCCCACTTCCAGCATACATATTGGCGGGCAATGCAGCCGGAACTATTTCCCCAACCCACGACCGAATCCGAAACAAAGTCGTATGGCGGTGCGATAGAATTTGGTTATCGCTCGGCCGACGAACTTTTGAACCGCGCCCTCAAACTTTGCGATGACGATACCGTTTTGGTAGTCGCGTCCAGCATGGGGCAAAAGCCTTTTATCAGCGATCTGAAGAAAGGAAAATCGATCGCTCAACTCCGATCTCTTGATAAACTTATCGAGATCATTGGGCTGACAGACAAGATCAAAGCTCTTTCCACGATGTCGGACCAATTCAATCTTTACCCTTCAAGCCCCGAAATTATGCGGATCGCCAGAGAGCGACTCGAATCCGCCTATGTAGACTCTCCCGGTCGGCCGATATTTTTCGTCGTCGAGCATGGGGATTTTCTAACCCTGAATCTGACGCCGGACGAAGATATCACAGAACATTCGCAGTGTTACTTTCCCCATACCGGTTCCGATCCCGTGATCAGATATGAGGATCTCGTCTACCAGACCGGCCAGAACAAATCCGGATGCCACGATCCCGAAGGAATGATGATCATTTATGGAAAGGGGATCGAACGCGGCAAAGAGGTGGTCGGAATTAACAATCTAGACATCGCACCGACCTTGCTGTCACTTTTGGGCGTAAGCGCACCTCCGGAAATGAAAGGGTCCGTTATCGAACAGGCAATTAGTTCTTGAATTCCGAACGCCAACGCGTGAATCCTTTTCGAAAAAGCGGTATATTTATAGTACTGTGCCAATCACAAAAGTCACTCAGCACCCATCACAAAACGAACAGTTAATTTTTGAACGATCCCAGATAGGGCGAATCGGCTACCGTCTGCCGAAGCTCGATGTCGACGAAACCGATATCGACTCCATCGTCCCAGCAGAACTGCGTCGCGATGACAACCTGGCCGGCGTTCCCGAGGTATCAGAGGTTGACGTCGTCAGGCATTTCACTCGTATCTCGACCTGGAACTATTCCATCGATCTTGGCATGTACCCGCTAGGTTCGTGCACGATGAAATATAATTCGCGACTCAACGAGAAGGTCGCTCGGATCGGCGGCTTCGCGGGCCTTCATCCGCTCGCACCCGAGGAAGAAACCCAGGGAGCGCTGGAGCTGATGTACCGCCTTCAGGAAGACCTCGCTGAGATCACCGGACTTCCCGGAGTGTCATTGCAGCCGGCGGCAGGTGCCCAAGGGGAAATGACCGGCGTAATGGTTATCCGTGCTTTCCTTGATAAGCGGGACGGCGAGGCGTCGAAAGATCGGCGCGTGATGCTCATCCCGGACTCGGCGCACGGTACGAACCCCGCCTCTGCTGCCCTTGCCGGTTTTGCCGTAAAGACCATCAGCTCTACCACGGAAGGATTGACCGATCTCGAGCACCTTCGCGAGTTATGTGACCAGGGTGGGGTCGCCGGGCTTATGCTCACCAATCCAAACACGGTCGGCATATTTGAGAAAAACATACGAGAGATCTGCGATATCATTCACAACGCTGGCGGGCTGGTTTACATGGACGGTGCAAACATGAATGCCCTCGTTGGCGTTGCACGCCCAGGCGACATGGGCGTCGACGTTATTCACTTGAATCTGCACAAGACGTTCTCTACGCCTCACGGCGGTGGCGGACCCGGCTGCGGACCGTGCTGTTGCACGTCCGAGTTGGCGGAATTTCTGCCCGTTCCGCGAGTTGAAAAAGCTGGCGACCGATATCACCTGAATTACGACCTGCCCGGGACGATCGGCAGGGTCAAGGCGTTCTATGGAAATTTCGGGATGATGGTTCGTGCGCTCTCTTATATCTATACACATGGTTTCGATGGCTTGAAAGAGGCGACCGAAACTGCGGTTTTGAATGCCCGCTACGTGTCTGAAAAGCTGGCTGAGGTCTACGAACGTCCGTACCGGTCCGATTGTATGCATGAGGCGATCTTTTCGCATAAAAAGCAGACGAAAAAGGGTGTTGTCACATTAGATATAGCCAAGCGGCTGATCGATTACGGATTTCATCCACCGACAATATATTTCCCGCTCGTGGTAGAGGGAGCGATGCTCGTAGAGCCGACCGAGTCCGTTGGCCGCGCTGACCTCGACGCATTTATTGACGCAATGGTAAGCATCGACCGCGAGGCCCAGGAGGATCCGGACCTGGTCATCAATGCCCCGCATTCCACCCGCATAGGCCGTCTGGACGAGGCGGCGGCCGCCCGGAAGCCTGTACTGCGTTGGAAGCCTAATACCGATGCGGCGGCGGGGGCTGCGTAAATAGTTGGAACTTTGAAAGAATAAGCAGATCTTGAATCAGGGCCGCGGGAACTTCTTCTGCGGCCTTATCGTTTTTGTCGCATATGGTTCATCGGGGGCTCCCTACTCTCGCAGGAAAGATAATCCGACATATCTGCATTGCACTCTGGCTGGCGGCGATCATTTCGTGTCTCACGGCGTACTTGATACATCCTGACGCATTTACGCCGGAGCAAATCGCGGCTTTTCTCGTCACCTTCCGGGGCGAGATCTGGTTGGTCTACCTCGGCATATCGATACTCCGCGGCTTTACTCTTCTTCCAAGCACCCCGCTTGTTATCGCCGGCACAATGCTCTTCCCTGCACAGCCCTTTGCAGTGCTAACGATCTCGGTCATAGGGATATCGTTGTCCTCCAGCATGATCTACTTTTTCTCTGATCAACTGGGCTTCAGTAGCTTCTTTGAAAAACATCGCGGAGACCGGATCGAGAAAGTCCGCGCCCGACTCGAGCGTCCAACCGGTTTCGCATTTGTTGCACTATGGTCGTTCTTTCCTCTCGTCCCCACCGACCTGATCTGTTACGTCGCCGGGGTGGCACGAATGCGCTTCGCAAAGTTCATAGCTGCACTTCTCGCGGGTGAACTAGTTCTCTGCTCGATCTACATATTCCTGGGCCGGACTTTATTTGGTTATCTTTACTGACGTTCGTATCGGCGAAAAATATTGCTTAACCGATTCTTTCGTTATATAATCCCGCGCAATCGGTACCTTATTAACATATTGTCCTCCCACGTGGATCTTTCCTGGAGGTGCGTATGCCGCAGGTGCAAACAGGCGCGGGAAAAAGCGATTCATGAAGTTGTCCTGTCAGGCGGCTTTGGCCAGTTCGGAAGAACCACAGAGACGCCAACAATCTCATGGTTCTGTGGATTTTTACACATTTGCGAATCGTTCGTTTCTCCGAAAGAAGCACAATGGGCTGCATAGTTGGTCAAATCACGCTATGCCCGATTGTGCATGAAAATTGCAGTTGTTTAAGCGTGTAATGAGGTATACAGTGATCGCGCCTGGGGCGTGTCCTGTATGCATGGAGGATATATGTTGAAATTCGCAAGACGGAAATCGATCTTTCTTTCCATCTTTTTAGTCGCCGTCTCCCTCGCCGGAATAGGCTATGGAAACGTTGGCCCAGAGTATCATCTACTGTCAGATCCGGCTCGGGGCCAGACTCCCACCTTTACCTCGTATAAGGGAGTCTCCATAGGCATGTCGACGGATGAGGTCCGGGAGAAACTAGGGAAACCAAAGGAACCGTCTGAAAGCATGGACTATTATGCTCCGTCGGATAATGAGTTTATACAGATCTACTACGAGGCTAAAAAGGTGGCAGCTTTGACCGTAACCTTCAGCGGTAAACTCGACTCGGCCCCCGATGTAAAGACGGTGTTTGGTGAGAATGCCGAGGTGAAGCCTGACGGTGGAATATTCAAGATGGTCCGTTACCCCAAGGCGGGCTACTGGATCTCGTACAACAAGATCACCGGCGATGATCCCATGATAATGATCGCCATAAAGAAGATCTGATCGTCGGATACATTGAAGTCAAGTGACTCCCGTCACACCAACTGTACGGGGGCGATAGTATTCTCCTATTTGTCTGGTATATTTAAGGTTTATTATTCATGAAGACGGCGTTGTGCTCCTTCATAAAACGTTCGCTAACGAAAGAATATGACCACCATTGGTATCCCCAAAGAGATCCACCCCGGCGAAAAACGCGTGGCTGCCACGCCCCAGACCATACTGAAGCTCAAGAAACTTGGTTTCGAGGTTGCCGTTGAATCTCATGCGGGGCACGGCATTAATTGTATCGACAGTGAGTATCGCGAAGCCGGGGCCACGGTTATCGATGATGCTAGCGAACTCTGGGCGACGTCCGATGTGATCATGAAAGTTCGGCCGCCGGAAGCCGACGAAGCAGCTTTGCTTCGCGAAGGCGGATGGGTCGTCGGATTTATCTGGCCGGGACAAAATCGTGACGTCGTGGACAAATTGGCTAAGAAAAAAGCCACTGTCTTCGCAATGGACAGCGTGCCCCGAATTACGCGTGCTCAGAAGATGGATACGCTCTCCGCAATGGCGAATATTGCGGGATACAGGGCGATCATCGAAGCCGCCAATAACTTCCCTCGCTTTTTCACCGGCCAGATAACGGCTGCAGGTCGCATCGACCCGGCAAAAGTTTTGGTGATCGGCGCCGGCGTCGCAGGACTCTCGGCGATCGGAGCTGCCCGCGGTCTCGGTGCGATCGTTCGTGCATTTGACCCGCGGTCTGCCACAAAAGACCAGGTCGCCAGCATGGGAGCCGAGTTTCTGGAGTTAAACGTTAAAGAAGAAGGTGAGGGCAAAGGCGGCTACGCGAAGCAGATGTCCGACGACTTCCTCAAGGCCGAGATGGCCCTGTTTGCCCAGCAGGCGATGCAGGTCGATATCATCATTACCACAGCGCTGATTCCTGGCAAGCCCGCACCAAAACTGATCACTCAAGGGATGGTCGAATCGATGAAGCCCGGATCCGTGATAGTCGATCTCGCCGCGGAACAAGGCGGCAACTGCGTTTTAACGGTCCCCGGCGAAGTCGCTCACCATAAGGGCGTCACGATCGTCGGCTACACCGACCTTCCGTCACGAATGTCGAGCATGTCCAGCCAACTCTATGGTTCGACCGTGACCGCACTATTGGAAGAACTGCAGGATGACGAAGGCAACCTGCAGGTCGATCTCGAAAATGAGGTGGTCCGCGGAGCGATCGTTTTGGATAAAGGCAAAATGATGTGGCCGCCGCCGCTGCCGCCGGCACCGCCCGAGCCGGGTGTTGCCACCCAGAGTTCGGCGAGCGTCGCGGTCAAGGCCGCCCCGAGCCATGGTCATGGCGGCGAAAGCGACGGCATCAATCCATGGATTCTTGCGGTCGCGGGGATAGTATTATTTGGGATCGGAGCGTTGGTCCCGTCCGAGGTAAAGAACGCCGGCGGTGATACGTTAAGCCATTTGACGGTATTTATTCTCGCGTGTTTCGTTGGTTTTCAGGTTGTCTGGAGCGTCAAACCGGCCCTCCACACCCCGCTCATGAGCGTCACGAATGCCATTAGCGGCATCATCCTCGTAGGCGGCATGCTCCAACTGGTGGGCACCGACCTGAGCGTCACCACGATCCTTGGCGCCATTGCAGTATTTGTTGCCGCGATCAATATTTCGGGGGGATTCTTGGTAACGAATAGGATGCTGGCGATGTTTAGGAAGTAACGATTTTGCCGCTTAGCGGCCAGGTGATTTTAGCCGTGGGTTTTAACCCACGGTCGTAAGGACAAAAACTTGGAGTCGCGTTAGCGACGCTTGAATCGGACGAGGTTTCAATCGTCGCTACGCGACGAAATCGCAATTCAATCACTTTCCGTGGGTTGAAGCCCACGGCTAAATTCAAACGTCGCCGCGCGACTTTATGCAGCAAAGCCTAATCACTATCGCCTACATCGCCGCGAGTGCGTTGTTTATTTTGAGCCTTGGCGGGTTATCCCAGCAGTCGACCGCGAGGCGTGGAAACCTATACGGCATTTTGGGAATGCTGATCGCGTTGATCGCGACGGCGGCCGGGATGCAGGTCGGCGGACTGCCGGTTCTGGCGGCTGCGTTGATACCAGGTTTGGTGATCGGTGCAATTCTTGCTGCCCGCGTGCAGATGACATCGATGCCTGAGCTGGTGGCGATGCTCCACAGTTTCGTCGGTTTGGCTGCTGTTTTGGTAGGCTTTGCGACCTATCTCGGCCCGCACAAGCAGATGTCCTCGGGCGAACACACGCTGCATTTGGTTGAAATTTTCCTCGGCGTCATTATCGGATCCGTTACGTTTACGGGCTCGGTCATCGCGTTTCTCAAACTTCGCGGCACGATCGGAGGAAAACCGTTCATGCTGCCCGGACGGCATATGATCAATCTGATCATGCTTCTCGCCACGATCGGACTCGGAGCTGCCTTCCTCATGTCGCCTGATACAGCTACCGGACAATGGCCGCTACTGATCGCAACCGTGCTGACGGGCATACTCGGCGTTCACTTCATCATGGCGATCGGCGGAGCGGATATGCCAGTGGTCGTTTCGATGCTTAACAGCTATTCAGGCTGGGCGGCCGCCGCGGCGGGCTTTATGCTGGGCAACGACCTGCTCATCATCACCGGTGCTCTCGTCGGATCAAGCGGCGCGATCCTCAGCTACATCATGTGCCAAGGTATGAACCGGTCGTTCGTCAGCGTCATGCTCGGCGGATTTGGGACGGACAGTTCCAGCTCAAGCTCGGCTGCGGCCCCAGCAGGCGAGGTGCATTCGATCGAGTCGCCGGCAGCGGCCGAACTGCTCTCGAATGCACGCAAGATCATCATTATCCCCGGCTACGGCCTGGCGGTCGCACAGGCCCAACATTCGCTCGCCGAGGTCGTAAAGATCCTCAAGGCCAAAAACGTCGAGGTAAAATTTGCCATTCACCCCGTCGCTGGCCGCCTGCCCGGCCACATGAACGTCCTGCTCGCCGAGGCTAATATTCCATACGACATCGTCTTCGAAATGGACGAGGTAAACGACGAATTCAGCTCGACCGACGTCGCCTGGGTCATCGGCGCCAACGACATCGTCAACCCCTCAGCCATGGACGACCCCGGCTCGCCCATCGCCGGAATGCCCGTCCTCCACGTGTGGGAAGCCCGCGATACCATCGTCATGAAACGCGGCATGGCCAGCGGCTACGCCGGCGTCGACAACCCTCTGTTCTATAAGGATAATACTCTGATGCTGTTTGGGGATGCTAAGAAGGTGGTGGATGAGATATTGACGGCAATGCGTGCCTAAACATCACATCGATTTTCACTGATTCGATGCTCGAACGGCGTGAAGGATTTGCAGTCCTAGCAGAACCAGGCCAATGGTACAAAATAACGCATAGATCTCAAGAAAGTATGGTTGCGACGTCAGAAGTGACACCATATATTCGTCAACTCCTGTCGCCTCAGTCGCATCGATCGCTCGGCCGTTTGCGACTCGGAAGTTTGTTTGAAACCAGACTGCAACTAAAGCGAGTACCCCTATAAATGTGCATGCCATCTTCAGAACTGGATGCCGCAACCAAAATCCTATTACGATTGCGACAATCGGGATAAGTGAGAATAAGAACAGAAGGAGCATATTTTAACCATCCAATTTCATCAACGCTAATCTCTCTACCACTATCCCCTTCTCCAAATGCCCCTTCACGATCTCACCCACATCCTCCGGCTGCACCTGCCCATACATAGTCCCGTCCGGATAGACCATAACGGCAACGCCGATGGAGCAGAATCCGATCGAGCCGCATTCGGTCAGAACCACCTCGCCCATCGGATTACGGCCCTTTGATTCTTTACCTTGTCTTAGGCCTTTTTCGGTAAGGATCCGCGAGAATTCGGCCATCACTTCCTGCCCGCCGACTTGCGAGCAGGACTTACCGGTGCATACAAAAACATGCCGTTTAAGTGGGGCCTTTAACATCGGAGCCAGCTTTTCCAGCTGAGCTCTGTCGGTGATGATCTTCTTCGACGCCATAAACTTTTATTTTGCCACGACCGCCGCAACATTGGCACTGTCGGGCCGTTCTATTGTGCTAGAATCACGTCGGTAAGGGCATTTTCCTCGATGGCAGTCGGCATTATTATCCACATCACGGTCGGGTCGGAAAAACGAACCGAGTTCTTCTCAGACGAGCGAATTCGGGTCGGTTCCGACGAGATCAGTGACCTCCAGATCCACGTCCCCAATGTGAACAACGCCGGGATGTGGTTTGACCTTGAGAATGCTGACGGCGTTTACCGCATCATCGACTTCAATGCCGAACTCGGCCTGCGGATCAACGAAAAGCCCATCCGCCGCTTTATCGCCATAAGTGACGGCGACACTATCGACATCGACGGCTCGGACATCGCATTTGCTTTCTTTTCCCTGGAATCCAAATCGTCCCTGATCACAACCAATCGTGATCAGCCCCATATCTCGCGTTTTATCGAGGATGCTGCCCTCGAGTCAGCTTCATCAGCCAAACGCGATGACGCTAAAGCTTTTCTTCGCGAATTTGTTCGTGAACTCTCGCGCGAGATATCTTGGACCAGCAAGCTCATCGCACTCGTCATTATTATCGGCTTTGTAACAGGAATTCTTTATATAGGCTCCGCGCTTAACAGCGAGCTGCGCGAGAGCCGAAAACAGGCTGAGCAGCAAAGCGCGATCATCAGCAAGCTCGAGGAAAAATTAGGCCAGACCAGTGAACAGATCGGGGAACTCGATAAGACCAACAAAGATCTGATGAAAACCGTGTCTCTCGCACCTAATCTCAGGGTCGAGTACGGCAGCGGCGTCTGTTTGATCGTCGGAGTCTACGACCTGGTAGAGCGGAAAACCGGCAAAGTGCTCAGGTATGCCGACCCGCAGGCGTTTAGCCCTAATCCCTACGAACCGACCGAATCTGAGGACCCGGCACGGCCGACCGGCGTACCGCAAGTCGGCCTCACCACCGAGGGCAGCGGCTCGACAGTTGAGTACGATTTCATCGGTACGGGGTTTCATGTGGGCGGCGGCTATATAGTCACGAATCGCCATGTCATACAGCCGTGGGAAGAGGACGATCAGGTCAAGCAGATGATGCAGGCAGCCAGCGGACGGGCCCGTGTAAGACGACTGGTAATTTACTTTCCCAATTTCGGCCAGCCGATACCAATGCGGATCCGCCAACTTGGCGATCGCGAGGATGTCGCGGTCGGAACGATCGATCCCGCCTTGCTGCCGGCTGCGGTCCCATCGCTACCCCTTGATTTCGATACCGAATCGGTGGCGATCGGTAAGACCGTTGTTTCGATGGGTTACCCAAATGGGCCTGATCGTCTGCTGGCAATGGTGGACGACGATGAGGCAAAGTCCATCAATCAGAGATTCGGAAATTCACGGCAAAACCTGATAAATTTCCTAGCCCAGTCGCAAAAGATCGTCCCTCTTACCACTCAGGGGCTTATCACTGACCTTGACGGCCGCCGCATCGTGCACGATGCCAAGACCGCGGAGGGCGGCTCGGGCGCACCGCTTTTCGGTCAGGCGGGCCGCGTCATAGGCGTGAATTTTGGTGTTTTTACTGAGAGTACCGCGGCTAATATGGCGGTGCCGATACGATTTGCGATAGACCTGCTTCGAAGGGCCGGCTGGAGATCTCCGGAAGAAATTCTAAATGAAAACGAATCCTCACCGGATACCAATGTAAACAGCAACTCTACCGCGCCCCCGCGGCAGTGATCAGACTTCCCTGCCTGGAGTGAATCTCTCCCGGTCGGAAGTCGCAAGCTCACCGATCTTCACCATCAGGTGATCGGCGATCTCCTTGTGGATCCTTAAGCGGTCTCCTTTTTCATAAAACTCCGACAGGTCGATCTGTTCCCCGAACCAAATTCGCACCTTCTCACCGCCTCGCCAGTTACCGAGGATCTGTTTGGGAAGATCGTTACCGAGTCCTGAGATAAAGACGGGTATCACCTGCGGGCGCGCAGCGTATATGACTTTGCCGATGCCTGGCTGGGCCGGCAGCATATCGTACGGCCCGCCCTCGAGATTTCGCTTCCCCTCAGGATGAAACCCGATCATGTGGCCGTGTCCCTCGCTGCAAAGCTGTATCAATCGCCTCATCGAATATTTATCGAATTCACGCTTCCGGGCATCGCGTGCCTCGCGAAAAAACGGCGGGTACATCGAGAACCAGCCCATTACAAAATTAACGAACCACCCGACCGGGTTATCGTAAAAGAATTTTGCCCTGACCGGGAAGAACAGTGTCACGGGCCGCCGTGTCCGGCGAAATATGACGCTCGAGACCGTGTACATGTCGAAAAACGAACGATGATTCGCGACCAATATCAACGGTTTATCGACTTCAGCATTTTCGACATTCTCGATGCCGAAAACGTTCATCAGATTGTAAGTTGCGAGATAGATCCAAAGTGAGCCGATATGCCGCTGGCAAAACGTCATCACACGCTTCCACACACCGAGATTCATCCGATGGGCGAGATGAAACCCGATTCTCTCACCTGCGTCGAGCACTGCAAGTTCCGCAGCCTCCGGCAATAACGGCTTACTCAGGGCAGTATGATTTGTTAATTTTTCGAGTTCCTCGGCCATCGTGTGCGAAACCGTTATTCTAGCACCCGAAACGCGGCCGCGGCATTGTCACAAAATATGTCGTAGCGGGTCAGTTAAAATTGGTTTGTTGACCCACATTGCTGACAGGCCGTCTTCGTTCTATTTCGCCAGATCAACGATGACTGACATTTAGGGCAAATAGCATCTGATGACGGTTGAGCCTGACACTTAAGGCATTTTTTCATTAACCTTGTTCGTCCTGCGATCTTCTTTAAGGGCGCAAGACACACCGGACAGTGTTTTCCGTCACGGCGCAGTTTAGACACGGATGTATCCTTGTTTTGTGGAAAATGCGGAACAGGATCTTCGCTATCAATGCTCATTTCTAATGTGTTGCATCGACTGACAAAAAGCTCATATTTCAAACTAAATCACTACCAGATATAGCTGCCTTTCTACTCAATATTAAAATACTTCGCCTCAGGATGATGAACGATGATCGCCGAGGTCGACTGCTCGGGCTCGAGCATGTATTCGTCGGTCAGTTCGACGCCGATGCGATCGGGTTCGAGCAATTCGAAAAGCTTTGTCTGGTCCTCAATATTCGGGCACGCCGGATATCCGAAGCTGTATCGCGAACCCTGATATCCCTGGTGAAATAGCTTTGCAAGCTGCGGCGCGTCCGCGGCCGCTATTCCGAGTTCCTCGCGTATCCGCTTATGCCACATTTCTGCGAGAGCTTCTGCCGACTCAACCGAGAGCCCGTGGAAAAGAAGGTAGTCCGTATAATTATCAGAATTGAACAGCTTAGCGGAATGCTCGCTCGCCTTACGGCCCATGGTCACCAGGTCAAATGCCACGACGTCCACCTTTCCCGAGTCCACCGACGTGAAATAATCGGCGAGGCAAAGGTTCTTACCACCCCGCTGCTCAACCGGCTGTCGCGGAAAAGTAAACCGCATTCGCTCCGTCTTTTCGTCATCCTGATAGATGATCAGATCGTTTTCGGAGGATTGACATGGAAAATAGCCATAGACCAATTTTGCTTCGAGCAGCTTTTCGCGGATGACCTGGGCCTTGATCTCCACAAACTTTGGATACACAGTCGTTTCGAGCAGCTCGGCGTATTCTTCCGGTGACTTTCTTCCCTGCTTATACTGCCACTGGCCCTTAAAGAGGGCGGTCTCGTTGATGAATTCAAAAACCTTTGTCAGATCGCGGATCTCGACAACCTTTGACCCGTAAAAAGGCGCGGTTGGAATAATTTCGGCCGCCGGGATCGCTGACGGCTCAGTATGTGTAGTGTCGCCGACCGCTCGCCTTGATACGCGGGCCGCAACAGTTCCCAACTTTGCGTCCTCCCCGACCAGGTCTTCTGAATCGTCAACAGTCTGAATGTCACTCCCATCACTGCCCACGGACGATGGCATTTCCGACCCGCTGGCCGCCGCAGCCCTCGCTGCGTCTCCGCGTTCGGATGCCGCTGTGTCGCCCGTGAGATCATCCATCGCGTGCAGCCCGTCAAAAGCATCGCGGGCATAGAAAAGCTTCCCCTCATACAGCGGGATCAGGTCATTATCGACATATCGACGATTTAAGGCTGCCCCACCGAGGATGACCGGCACCTTTATACCGCGTTCATTCATCAGCTCGAGATTGTCGCGCATGATGAGCGTCGATTTCACAAGCAGGCCGCTCATGCCGATGGCATCAGCACCTGTCTCTTTCCACGAGCGCAGAATATCGTCGATGGGCTGTTTGATGCCGAGATTTACGACCTTGTAGCCGTTGTTCGTCAGAATGATATCGACTAGATTCTTGCCGATATCGTGGACATCGCCTTTAACCGTCGCCAGCACCAGCACGCCCTTGTTCGAACCCTCGACCTTCTCCATAAACGGCTCCAAAAACTTCACCGCCGCCTTCATTGACTCAGCCGACTGCAGCACGAACGGTAGCTGCATCTGCCCTGAACCAAAAAGGTCGCCGACCGTCTTCATACCGTCGAGAAGGATATCGTTGATGATCTCGAGCGGAGGATACTTTTCAAGTGCGGTCTTCAGCGAATCTTCCAACCCGATCCGTTCGCCGTCGATGATGTGGTGTTTAAGCTTCTCTTCGATTGGCAGGTTCGAAATGTCTGGCTTTATCGACTGGGCCGATTTGCCCTGGAACATGTTCGAAAAATCGCCGAGCGGGTCATATACACAGATGTCGCTTTCGAATTTTCGCCTGTCATAGATTAGATCCCGGGCAGTGTCGATCTCCAGTTCCGAAAACCTCATCAGAGGCAGTATCTTCGAGGCGTTGACGATGGCCGAATTCATTCCGGCATCGACACAGTCATGCAGAAAAACCGAGTTCAGGACCACGCGAGCGGCGGGGTTAAGCCCGAATGAAATGTTAGATACACCGAGTATGATGTTCGCCTCAGGCAGTTCCTCATGGATCCGCTTGATCGCCTCGATCGTCTCGACAGCGTTCTTACGGTCTTCCTCGATGCCCGTCGAGATCGGCAACGCGAGCGGGTCGAAGAAGATATCATGGCCCGGAATGCCGTTCTCTACGACCTGTGCAAATGCCCGCCGGGCGATCCTGATCTTGTCCTCGCGGGTGCGGGCCATTCCCTGCTCGTCGATGAGGCCGATCACAACTCCGGCTCCGTATCGTTTCGCCAGGTCCAGCACCTTCAGGAACCGTTCTTCGCCGTCCTCGTAATTTGTCGAATTGAGCAGCGATTTGCCCCCAGCATGCTCGAGGCCGGCCTCCATTTTTTCCCACTCAGTCGAGTCGAACATTAGCGGGATCTTGACGGCCGTCGCAAGGCGCGATGCCAGCTCGTGCATGTCCGCCACACCGTCACGGCCTACAAAATCGACGTTGATGTCGAGTATGTGTGCACCCTCGCGTTCCTGCGATTTGGCGAGACTGACAAGCCCATCCCAGTCTTCTGCGTCGAGCAGGTCACGCATCTTCTTCGATCCCGACGCGTTTACGCGTTCGCCCACGATCAGGAATGAAGCATCCTGGGTATAAGGCTGCTGGAAATAGATCGATGATGCCGAAGGCACGAGCTTAGCTTTTCGCCGCTTCGGCGATAATCGCCCGACCTTTTCGATAACTTTCTGCAAGTGTTCGGGAGTTGTCCCGCAGCAGCCGCCAACGACATTTGCCCCGAAATCTTTGGCAAAATGCTCCACCTGCGCCGCAAAGCTCTCCGGCGTCTCGTCATAGTGCTGCTTTCCATCCTTGACCTCGGGCAGACCAGCGTTTGGCAGCACAGAAACCGGAAGCGGTGAATTCTCGCACAAATACCTGAAACTGTCGGTCATGTGCTTCGGCCCGGTGCCGCAGTTCATTCCGATGACATCGATCGGAAACGGCTCAAGAGCGGTCAATGCAGCCCCGATCTCGGTACCGTTGAGCATGGTGCCGAAGATCTCGATCGTTACCTGAGCAATGACCGGAATTTTCATTCGGTGCTTCTCGAAATGTTCGAAAATGGCCGCGAGCGCCGCCTTTGTCTGCAGCAGGTCCTGGCAGGTCTCGACGATCAAAATATCGCTGCCGCCATCGATCAGCCCACGCACCTGTTCGCGATAAGCATCCTTTAAAGCAGGATAGGTAATGTGTCCAAGCGTCGGCAGCTTAGTCCCCGGACCGATCGAACCCGCGACAAACCGTGGCCAGTCAGCCGTCGAATAATCGCTGGCTATCCGCTTTGCCAGCTCAGCAGCCCTTTTATTTACGTCGTAAGTCTTATCCGCGATCCCGAACTCCGTCAGAACGACCTCGCTCCCGCCGAAACTGTTCGTTTCGATCACGTCACATCCAACGTCGAGAAAATTCTTGTGCACCGTTTCGATGGCGTCCGGCCGCGTGTAAAGCAGATTCTCCGAACAGTTTTCAAAATTGGGGCCGCCCCAATCATCGATAGACAGGTTTAGTGACTGCAAAAACGTCCCCATCGCACCGTCAAAAACAATGATCTTTTCGTTCAGAAGATTCAGAAATTTCGCCATAATAAAAAAACCCCGTGCCCATCCAGCACAGAGTTTCGATAAGAACTTTTTTTGAACTCTCTGCTGTTTAGCGTTTATTTTGCGTGGCCGCAAGTCGCAATAACTCACCACGTCGAACGATTAGTTTATAAGGATTTCCGCAAATTCGTCAACATGAGGCGACGGGCGAAAGAATATGACTACTTTAAAGCGAAAAAGCGGAGGTTTAAACCACCGCTTTAAATCGACTGCTTTAAACGCTTTAAACTTTTAAGTTTAAAGAACCCTACTCCGCTTAAGACAGCCAATAGATGAGCGGGCGTACTACTCATTTCTCGCCCCACTTTTATATTTTTTGAAGTGGCTCATTAAAAAAGTGCCGACCCCTGCGGATCGACACCTTTAACTACGATCAACTTTATCGAGAACTATTTACCGTTTTTGGTATATGATACGCAGTCGCCCTGATTCTTGAACGGCGTTCCGTTTGCTCGGAACAAATTCATCCAGCCGCCCTTTTTACATTCATCTGCGTTTGATGGTGGGAAGGGATTGGGGTCACAAGCGTTTCCGATTCCGTCTCCGTCCGAATCCAGTTGATTCGAGTTCGGCGTTGTCGGGCAGTTATCGCTTTCGTTCAAAACACCATCACCATCGACATCGAGGCCGTTAACGGGATCGCAGGCGTCCCCAATACCGTCACCGTCTACATCTGACTGGCTCGGATTAGTAACGGCAGGACAGTTGTCGTCTTCATCGTCCACGCCGTCGTTGTCATTATCGGTATCACAGGCATCGCCGATTCCGTCATCGTCACCGTCCTCTTGGTCCGGATTCGGATTTGTGGGACAATTGTCGACTCCGTCAGCTACGCCGTCACCATCAGTGTCCGGCGGGGTTACGCTGAGTTCGCTGTTGTCGATCGCAAGGAAAGGAAATTCATTCGTGACAAACCAGCCATAACGGTTGCCACCAACAGTCACCCCGATCACATCGGACGGATCTGAAAGCGTCCACGTCTTCAGAACATTACCGTTTGAATCCAAAATGCTCAGATCTACCGCCAAGATCCCGCTTCCGTTGTCATAGAAGCGATGTTGGAAGGCGTACCATCCTGACGAGCTTATTACGAAAGGATCACGTCCGGGATTTTTGGGAAATGAATTGCCGCGGCCCGCGTTGTTACTAGCTGAGATGACAAAGCGGTTTCCGCTTCCCGGGGCAACGGAATCGGTATAACAACCTGCATTGAAAACGAAGTCCCGCCTGAAAGCACCACTAGGGTTATTGATAGCCGATGAGAAATCAAACCGAGTGTCATTCGCACATGTGTCTCTGTCAAGGTAGATGTCAACCGAAGTAACATATCCCCCTACCGGGAATTCATTGGTATAGCCGCCCCACCGTGTAAAATCGCCATCCCCTCCATTCGTCTGAGCGTGCCATGAACCTTCACTCGATGGAATCCCATTCGTTCCTGAGCCGACCCGTTCGACCGTAAACCATCCAGAACTATCGGTTTCAAAGCCTTGAAAGAATGGTGAGGGAGTAACCGCGAGTACAATAATTGTTCCTAATAAAACCGAAATGGCCAAGACTGCCAAATTCAGCCGTTTTTTCACTAACTTCATTATTTTTCTCCTAGAATATTTTATGGCCACGGCGCGCGCGCGCGAAAATTATTCCGATGTCCTGAGATCCAAAACTCCCATCTCAGGACGACACCGCAACCGACTAAATTGACGTTTAACCGAAACGAAAACGGGCGTGGAAAATCGTTCCGAATGACGAGCCGCTTCTCGAATGAACGACCCAACCTAACCTTGTAATGTACTTAGATTAGAAAATCGAGCGGCAAGTGTCAAGATTCAGCGATGTCGTGACTGATCCAAAATCAGTCAATTTTTTATGGTCGGTGACCGTTGCGGCTCTTCGAAAATGAGTGAAAAAAAATAAAAATGCCGGCCATCGCGACCGGCATAAATTAATCGATCGGATGAAATACTTATGGACGAACCTGAATGTTGCCCGAATCGATCGGCTCAAACCCGAAATCGCCAGCGTCTGTAAGCAAACATGCTTGCGGATCGCCGACTGTATCCGGATCGTCGTCCCAAAATGCGACGCCACTGATTCGATCTGTCCCTTTCCCAGGCTCTCCATTATCTTCAACCTGGAAGAAGGCAGCACCGGTCAAATTCGGATCATTTGTCTTTCTTACTAATCCACCGAAGATAGCGATGTTTCCGACGACCTTCATACATGTCACGTCCATATGCATGTAATAGTCCTTTCCATCAACCCCCTGGAACGCTGGATTACGAAGAACAGCGTTTCCCTGGACAGTACCGTTTTTCTGACGGTGGGCACTGAACGAGAATTGGCGTTTCACTTCATTCCCATCACCATCCAGACGAGTAACTGTGCCGTGACCATTAGCCGATTCATTCGGACCCGCTGCGGAAGATGCTCCTGCAGTGATCAATCCGGCTACCACGACACCTAACGTAATACACGACAGAAATACTTTCTTCATTTTATTTTTCTCCTTTTTGCTTATGCTTCTGAGGAACAAAGATCCTCCGCAATGGGTAATTAAGCCCGTCTTTCCCTGTTGCTCAATGTTCCTTCTTGAAATGGCTACACATGACATGATCAATACGAAAACGCATTTCGGGGCAAGGAGTGCGTTTCGCTGAAGGACTCCCGGCATAAGATCCTGAAATCCGCCCAACTGTTAGAATACGGGAACGATAATCTCATTCAGCAGCGTTGTCAATAGGTCATTTGTCCTACACTCGCACCAAAAGCAGATCGATCTATACCGAATTCCTTTATGAATGAAGCGAAGATAAGTCATATTGATTGGTTGACGGCATTACCCTCAATAGAAGGGGAACCTGTAGTTGACGTAGCTTGTTCGCCACTGAGAAAGGGCCGCGCCTGTTTGATCTGTGATACACTGTTGCACATCGCTTCGTGGTCTTAGAAGTCATCGAAGCGATGTGTTCTCCTGTATTACAAAGTAATACATCATCAGCGAAAAACGCGGGACAGCAACGGTGGCCGCTAACTCCTTTTTTTGAAATATTTACGACGCGATTGACTGTCCCGCCGAGGGACACTTTTAACGACTTAGATCGATTTCAGGCGGATTGTTGACGAAATCGAGGCTAAAGCTTGACTTTTATCCCAAAATCCCTGCTTATGGATAAAAATGATCTCTATAACCGAAAGCGATAATGAGAACACGCGTGAGATCGACCATGTGTCGACGCTGGACGCTGTTCGGTTGATCAATAATGAGGACAGGCTTGTTGCTGATGCGGTCGAAAGGGTTCTTCCTGATATAGCGAGAACTGTCGACGCGGTCGTCGAACGGCTAACGACAGGCGGGCGGTTATTCTATGTTGGCACAGGAACTAGCGGGAGGCTCGGAGTGCTGGATGCAGCGGAGATACCGCCTACGTTCGGAGTTTCTTACGAGCTTGTGCAAGGGGTCATCGCCGGGGGCTACGACGCCTTATACAGTGCAACCGAATCGAGCGAAGATGACCGCCAGGCCGGCGCTGCGGACCTTAAAGAACGCGAACTGAGCGAGAGAGATGCGGTTGTCGGCCTTGCCGCCTCTGGCCGAACGCCCTATACGATCGGTGCTCTCGAATACGCACGCGAGCTGGGCTGTTTCACGGCGTGCATCACATGCGTGCCTGAATCCGAGATCACGCGATATGTAGACATTGCTATTGTCCCGGTCGTAGGCCCTGAGGCGATTGCGGGTTCGACCCGTATGAAAGCCGGAACCGCACAGAAGATGGTACTTAATATGATCTCGACGGTAGCCATGATCCGCCTTGGGTACGTAAAGGGCAACCGGATGACGAATGTGAAGCCGTCGAACCAGAAACTGCGTGAGCGAAGCCTGCGTATATTGACGGACGAAACGGGCCTCCATCAGTCCATAGCTGAAATTCTAATGAAAGATGCCGGCGGCGATCTGCGTATCGCTCTTGTGATGAATAAAGCCGGGGTTCAGCGTGACAAAGCCGAAAAGGCTCTGGCAGAATCAGACTTCGTTGTTGAAAAGGCGATCTCCTTGCTCCAATAGATGCAGACCCTAGACCTAATAATTATCTTCGGCTACCTGATCGGCATCACCGCGTTCGGCATCTGGTATGCCGGTAAGCAGGAAACGACAGAAGACTACTTTGTCGGCGACCGTAACGTGCCGTGGTGGGCGATCGCGATGTCGATCGTTGCTACCGAGACAAGCACGATCACTTTCATCTCGGTGCCGGGAATTGCATTTGCAAAGGGCGGAAACTTTCAGTTTCTACAGCTTGTTTTCGGTTATTTGCTCGGACGCGTCGTGATATCGCTCGTTTTCATCCCGATGTATTTCAAGGGTGAGCTGCAAACCGTTTATCAATTGCTGGGCGAAAGATTTGGCGGAAAAGTAAAGGTCCTCTCATCGGGCCTTTTCGTCGTCATGCGTAACATCGCCGATGGCATCCGTCTCCTGCTGACGGCGATCGTGCTCGCCGCCGTTTACACCGCATTCCAGCCTGACGCAAACCAGGCCGTAATAATCGTCGGCTCGATCCTGATACTTGGCATCGTCATGATCGTCTTCACGTTCTATGGCGGCATAGAAGCCGTGATCTGGATCGAGGTGGTGCAGCTTGTTATCTACATTGGCGGTGCAATAGCCGCTGCGGTGGTTCTCATTAATAGCATCGACGGCGGGCTGGGCGGTGCGATCGAGATCGGACGGCAATTCGATAAATTCAGCCTGTTTGACTTCAACCTCGATTTCGCCAAGACATACACATTCTGGGGCGGCGTGCTCGGCGGATGCTTCCTGACGATGTCGACACATGGAACCGACCAGTTCCTCGTCCAGCGTTATCTTTGCACGAACAAACCGAGTGCGGCGATCACAGCGCTAATGACCTCGGGGGCTGTCGTTCTCGGTCAATTCATCGGTTTTCTCTTTATCGGTGTACTGCTGTTCGCGTTTTACGCTCCTTACAATATGGCGGGATACGAAACGGCGGCCGGTGCCTTCCCTTTTACGGGCGGCGATCGCGTATTCCCGGACTTTATTACACAGAAAATGCCTACGGGCCTGTCCGGCCTCGTTGTTGCAGCCATTTTCGCCGCCGCATTATCGTCATCGTTAAACTCGATCGCGGCAACTGCCGTAAACGACATTTATAAACCCTTCGCCAAAAATATTTCGGACAAGCATCTGATGCGGGTCGCTGGGATCCTGACGGTAATCGTCGGCATCGTTCAGATCGTGATTGCTATTGCGCTCAAAGATGCCGGCAGTTCGGCCCTTAGCATGGCTCTCGCGGTTGCATCGCTTATCAATGGTCCTATTCTGGGTGTATTTCTTGTCGGAGCGTTCCTGAAGCGTGCGGGCCAGGTTCATGCACTTGCCGGAATGATCGTCAGTATATTGGTAATGACATATGTACTTCTCGCATCAAATAAGTTTGTGCCGGGGCCCGTCATCGCGTGGCCGTGGTTTGCACTGATCGGCAGTTCTGTAACCGTGATCATTGCCTTTCTGGCGACTCTCATAATTAAACGAAATGAAGTTAATCTTTAGCACGATCATTACTTTCGCATTGGCCATCGGCATCGCCGTGCCGGGAGCACCTCGATCGGACGAGAAAAGCCGGTCCCGTTTCGAACCCTCGAGAAAGGCCTGGTCATGGGCAGATAAGACGCTGAAGAAAATGTCCGTCGACGAAAAGATCGGCCAGCTCATTCATGTCGGCATCAACGCTCGTTTTGCGAATCAAGACAGTGCATTCTTCAAGGAGCTCAGACGGCACGTCGTCGATAATAAGGTTGGCGGTATTATTTTCTTCGTCGGGCCGGTCTATGAGACGGTTCACCTCGCCAATCGCATGCAGGAGGTGGCGAAGTACCCGCTGCTAATGTCGCTCGATGCAGAGACAGGCGTTGGGATGCGGCTCGAGAACGCGATAAACTTCCCCTGGGCGATGGCTCTCACTGCCACAGGCGACCCTTCGCTGGCCCGCCGGATGGGTGTCATTACCGGCCGTGAAGCGCGTGCGTCCGGGACCCGGCACGTTTTTGCACCGGTCCTCGACGTTAACAACAATGCCGAGAACCCGGTGATAAACGTCCGCAGCTTTGGCGAGGATCCGGAGGATGTAGCCAAATTCGGCGTGGCGTTTATTGACGGACTGCAGAGCGAGGGTGTCCTTGCGACCGCTAAACATTTCCCCGGCCACGGCGATACGAACGTCGATTCGCATCGCGGCCTCCCGATCATCGATCATCCGCGCGAAAGGCTCGACCGAATTGAGCTCTTCCCTTTCCGAAAGGCGATAGAGTCGGGCGTCGCTTCCATAATGATCGCTCACATCGGCCTGCCGCAGATCGATAACGAAGTTATCAGGCCACTTAAGAATTACACGATCTCGTATACGGAAGAGGGAGCCGAGATCGTCGACGCAACGGGCATCGTTCCCGGTACGCTTTCGCACAAGCTCCAGACAGGCATCCTTCGCGGCCAAATGGGATTTAAGGGGTTAATAGTTTCGGACGCGATGGACATGAGCGGCCTTACGATCTACTTCAATGCGGAAGAGGCCGGCGTTCGTGCTATCCTGGCTGGCACCGATATTCTGCTAAAACCAGGCGACGCCGACGGAATGATCCGCGGCCTGAAAGCCGCTGTTGCCTCAGGCCGACTTCCGATGCAAAGGCTCGACGAAGCCGTGCTTAAACAGCTCGCATGGAAGTACGAGCTTGGGCTGACAAAGGAAAGGATGGTGCGATTGGACACTCTCGATCGAACAATCTCGGGTACGGAGACAGCGGCTCTGGCAGATGAGATCGGAGAGCGTTCGCTAACGCTGGTTAGAAACGGCGAGAATCTCCTGCCGCTGGACAGAAGTAAGAAGATCGCCGTCGTAGGTATTTCAAACGGTTTCGAAGGACCCGGCACGATGAACACTCTCCTCGGCACGCTGCGACAGGGCGGTATGCGGCTAACCTCTGCTTATATTCAGGAAAATTCGCTGCCCGAACAATTCACCGCTGCCCGAAAGGCGATAAAAGAGTCTGACGTAGTTGTCCTGGGGCTGTACGGCCGCGTGCGGACCGGTGCAAAGAACAGTGTAAGCTTGCCCGAAAATGGAGCCGCCCTGGTCAAAGAGGCTCTCGCTTCCGGCAAAAAGGTCATCGGCATCAGTTTTGGCAATCCTTATATACTAAGCTCATTCCCAGACCTGAAGACTTACCTCGTGGCATACGGCGATATGCCGAGCCTCCAGCGCGCGGTCGGTCGTTCGTTGCTCGGCACTCTGAACATTACCGGAAAGCTGCCGATATCACTGCCTGGGCTGCATACGCGAGGGACGGGGATCGACTTAAGAGCAACTAAGTAAATTTCAACTGTTTAGCCGTGGGTCTATGACCGGCAAGCGCTCGACCACCGCGATTTAACCAAACCGGCGTGACTGCCGGTTCTACTATGACTTGGCAGATCGAAAACTTTCTCGACGTCCGAGAGAACAGACTCCATATCGACGGCGTCGACGCATCGGAGCTTGCCCGCGAATACGGAACTCCGCTATTTGTCTTTAGCGAATCGCGTATCCGGCACAACATCGAGCGTCTAAAGAAAGCCGCAGATGCGATCGACTGTCCGCTGAAACTCTGTTACGCCGCTAAAGCGATGTCCACCATGGGCATCCTTAAGGCTGTAAGAGATGCCGGTTGCGATATCGAGGTCAATTCGGGCGGCGAACTGTGGAAAGCACTTAAAGCTGGCTTCACCGGCGATCAGATCAACTTCAACGGAAACAGCAAGGAGACCTGGGAGCTTGAGCTCGCGATCTCAAACGGCATTTACGCCATTCAGGTTGATTCGCTCTACGAACTCTCACTGATCGAGGAAACTGCCAAACGACTTGACCGACCAGCGAATGTAAGCCTCAGGCTGGTCCCGGAGATCAAGACCAGCACGCATAGCGGGCTGCAAACCGCGCTGTTGACGTCGAAGTTCGGGATGATGCCCGAAGAAGCTTTTCATGCTTTCGCAAAATACAAGGCGTCTCCACATTTACAGCTGAATGGAATTCACCTCCACATCGGCTCGCAAAATCCGGAACCGGAGGCATACGCCGAGGCCTTTAGAATGCTGACTGATAGCATGATGCGGATATATGACGCTGCGGGCACCAGGCTGCAGCACATCAATCTGGGCGGAGGTTTCCCTGTTAACTATCTACCTGACGGTTCCCGATCCCAGCATTTTCCTTCAGTTCGCCGGGAGATGTTTTCTGCCGATTTCGATCCCGCGGATGCAGTTGGCACTGCATGGAGTGAAGCCAAAAGGTTTGCCGATGATTGCGGAGCATCTCAAATTTTCGATGGACTCACTCTCTTATTGGAACCGGGCCGTTCGATCATAGCGGACACAGGCATTTGCTTGACAACCGTTCGGAATCAAAAAGAGAGACCGGTGGCCGAAAAACCGAACATCGAGCCATCAGGCACTGATAACTGGCTCCTTACCGATGCGGGCTTTAATATCTTGCTTTCGATGGAAACTTACAAATGGTACTACCACCTGATTTCGGCCGACAGGGCGAGCGAAGAACACGAATTCCCTTACAAGGTCGCCGGCCCGTTGTGTGATGGGGGAGACGTTTATTTTGACATTGAAGGTGAGGGTCGTTTGCCGGAACATAGGCTGCTTCCCAAAAATGTCCAGCCTGGCGAGGTGTTGGCACTGTTAAATGCTGGTGCGTATACGATGGCTCAGGCATCGCATTATAACGCCCGGTTTCTGCCGGCGGTCATACTCATTAGAACCAGCGGAACGCCTGAATTGATACGCCGGCGGGATGGATTTGACGATCTGATTGCGAATGACGTCGTCTAAGGACGGGGCTTCCTCATGCCTTCATTATTATTTGAGCAACGAGGTCCTTCTCAGGTTCGCCCAAGTCGACGCCAGCTTCCATGTATATCTCGCTCAGCCTCACAAGGGCCGACGCCTGGCTGCTTTCGTCACGGATCTCATTTATAGTTTTAAGGTTGTCTAATCCAAGTCGACGCACCCGGTCGCTCTCGCCGTGTTTGGCCAACCTGGCTGCAATGTCGTTGAGTAAGGCGGATTTGGCCACAAGTTGCGGCACCGTCTCCGTCCACGACGTCGCATCGTCTAAAAGGGCGATCGATGCTTCGATATGGCTCAGCCGGAGCTTGGCATCCGCGATGCCGATCAACGCCGAGACTTTAGTGGAATCGTCATCTATCTGGTTTATGGTATCCATTGCAAGATCGTCATTTCCCTGTAGCGTAAGAACCTGGGCTATCTGGGAAAGCGCCGCCCACTGCTCTTTCGGGTCGGGATTATTGTGAGCGATCTCGGTGGCCCGATCATGATTCTCAAAAACAGCAAACTGACCGGCAATTGAGGATATTATGACGTTACGCGAACGGCTGTCGCGCGTTTCTGATTCCTTTTGCGAACTAACGATCGCATAGGCTTCTTCCAGGGTGTCGATAGCTTCCGCCTTTTCCTCTCTTTTCCACGAGTCACGCGAAAACACCAGTAATGCCGATGCCAAATGCGTTTTATCGGTTACAAGATCGAGTGTGTCGTCCGCAAGTTCACCATCGCCGGCATGCAGAAAACCAAGGGAACACATTACGAGCAGTGCGTCCCGATGTGTGTTTGTAAGCATCTCTGCCGCCGAACGTGCCTTTTCAAACGTATCGATCGCAAGATCGAAACGTCCGGCGTCGATGAAGTGGTTACCGATCTCGCATAGCGTTCGGATCCGCTCCTCGTCATGCTCGATCTCACCTGCCGAGTCTAGAGCTTTTCCCAGCGTGCTGACCGCAGCTTCGGGTTGTTCTTTTTCGATTTGGGCGTCAGCAATGCTTTGAAGGGCCGAGGTCAAAGCAGGTGCAAACTCAATACGCCCAAGTGCCTCATCTCCTCCCGCGTCGTTGCCATTCGCGGCCTCATGGACAGCAACCGCCGCGTACACGAAGTCCGGATGGTTCATCAGATCAGCTATTTCAAAGGCCGCCGCGCCATTACCCTGACGTGCTTTTATGAGGCCGATTCGTTCAAATGCCTCGGACCTAAGTCCGTGGTCCTCGATCGCATCCGCGAGCTGAACGGCATACTCATCGTCGATTAACTCTGCACATTTCTCCGCGACCCTGATCAGCAATTTGTCCCGCGAATGCGGATCACCCACCGCGTTAGCCAGCTCTGCGGCCAAGTCGACATCACCCCGGTCCAGATACAGCGGCAGTACGCTGCTCATCGCCTCTGCGTGGCCCTCGCTGCTTTTGATCCGCTCGGCAATAAATGCCGCTGCTGCGAGCAGGTCCGACTCGGCCTGTTCGCGAGAAATAAATAGGTCTGCCATAAATTAATTAAAAACCAGCCTGACCGATTCGGGCATCCAGTCGCGTAAATCAGATGCTACGGCCCCTGCACCTGCCTTTCTGAGTTCGTCCGGCGAAACGGTATTCGCGACTCCGAGAACTGGAAGATCTGCCCGTCGCGCGCCCACAACGCCCGGAGGCGAATCTTCGATCACCAGGCATTCCGCATGGGTCATGGGCATATGGCCCAAACCGCTGCGTGCCGAATCTACGAGCCGAAAGCCGGTGCGGACGATCTCCGGATCGGGCTTGCACTTCGACACTTCATTCGCACTGACGATACAGGCGAAATGATGCCTTAAGCCGCTCTTCTCCAATACGAATCCGATCTCGTCGGAACCCGACATGCTAACGATCCCCAGCGTAAATTCACGGGCCATCTTGGCGATAAAGTCGTCGACACCCTCAAACAACGGGAGGTCATCGGACACCACGTCTCGCCACATTGCCAGTTTTGCCTGGGTTAGATCGCTTATCTTGTCCGCGTCTACGGTTCTTCCAACCCGCTCATAAGCAGCGGCGACAAAGGTCCGGTCATCCATTCCCAAACATGCCAGGTAATCCTCCTCCGACAGGTCGATCCCTTCCGCTGAAAGCACTTCCTGGTACGCTTTCATCTGTACAGGCTCATCATCAATGATGACGCCGTTAAAATCCATCAATATTGCTTTGATCATAAGTAGCTTTCTTCAAAAACATTCCCCCGGCCCAATATCCCGTGCGGGTCAAAAGCCCGTTTCACCTCGGCCATCTCATTTAGATACCGTTCCCCCATCATCGCCGAAAGGTACTTTCGCTTCAACTTCCCGATCCCATGCTCCGCCGACACCGTGCCGCCCAGCATGACCGCCTGCGCCACGCAGCGGCCGTAAACATGGCGCGCTTTCTCGGCTTCCTCCTCGTTTTTGGGCATCATATTGGCGTGTAAGTGATTGTCTCCGATATGCCCGAATATGACATATTCCAGCCCGCTCGCATCGAGGGTGTCATGGTAAAACTGCAGAAAGCCGGGGAAACGCTCGTCCGGTACCGACATGTCAGTGCCAACCTTTCGCAGGCCATGCCGGACTATTCGTTCGTTAACCGCCACCGGCAGTGCATGTCGAAAGGCACGCATCCTTTCCCGGTCAGCGTCCGTCGTTGTAAACCAGGATAAATCAAGGTCCGCGCCGTGACGTTCCAGGATCTCATTCCATTGTTCGAGCAGAGCCTCCTCTGTCGAGCTCGTGGTCTCCTGCTCAAAGAAAAGCGCGCAGGCAGCTTTCCCCGGGGTGTCGGGAAATCCCTCAGAGATGAACCGCAGCGACCTTTCGTCGAAAAACTCAAGCAGCGTGGGATCGAGCAAAGCGTTTTCCGCTCTGGCTTCCGATCGTATCTCATCCACTGCCCCGAGGAGATCGGCCTCACCAGCAAAGAAAACAATTCCGCCGAAAAACCCTTCGGGCTTCGGCAGCAGAGCGAGTTCCGCTTCCACGATCACGCCTAAAGTCCCTTCACTCCCGACGAAGAGGTCAACGGCATCGAGAGGCTGTGCATTGAAGTATCCGCTGACATTCTTCCTAACATTCGGTCGTTCATACGTCGGTATAACGCAGCTGATCTTTCGTCCGCCGGAGGTTTCGACAGTCAGAATTCCGTCGCCGTCAGAAAAAGTCTCGCCCCTTCGTAAATCTATGCCATCGCCATCGGCAAGAATCACCTTCAGACCTCGAACGTAATCTCGCGTCGATCCGTATTTAAAGCTTCTCGCTCCGGAAGCGTTTGTCGCGATCGTGCCGCCGGTCTGACAGCTCCATTCCGTCGGGTCCGGCGGATAGAAAAGTCCCGCTGCATCAGCTTGCTTTTGCAGATCGGCGAGAACGACCCCAGGCTCAACTAAGGCCAAGCGATTCTCACAGTCGATAGAATGGATCTTGTTCAGACGCTCCAGCGAGATCACAACTCCGCCTAAAGGCACGGCTCCGCCGACCGTCCCGGTCCGCGCACCGGAGACCGTAACCGGCGTTCGGTTTGCGTTCGCTTCCCGCAATATCTCAACGATCTCCGCTGTTTTCTCGGGTAAATACAAACGCGATGCACTGCCGCCGCCCATGTTACTGGCGTCGGACGTGTAAGCTAACAGTTCGTCTGGTGCTGTCTTGAAATGCATCGGTTGGATTATACTAGACTACCCTGCCTCTCGGAATCGTCTTCATCCTCTTGTCGACGCCAAGTCCGTTGAATATTGTATCCATATCACTAACAGAATCCTTTTGAACAAAAGTGGGCCTTCGGACGTTTAGTGATATTTCATAGACTTATGCGAACCACTATCCGATTTGCCGTTTTGATCCTTGCTCTTTTTTCCGCGAATGTCATCGTGACTGCAGCCCCGAACGGCACGACCTACAGCCTCACTATAAACGAGGACGATCCCCGTCGGCTAAAGGTCGAGGCCCGTTTTGTACTTCGTGATCCCGTTCTCTACATGGACGAATATGGCGGGAACAGTCTACCGAAACGCTGGGCACAGTTCGTAGAAAACCTGAGCGTGACCGACGCCAGCGGCAATTCACTTGTGGTGAAGGAGCTAGGTGACGCCAAATGGAGAGTCACCGGGCCAGAAAACATACCTGTCGTTCTGAGATATAGCATTGTTCTTGACCATGAAAAGCACACCTGGGCTGGCGGCATTGATGGTGTTGCGTTTGCCCGTGATTGGGGAGTTTTCTATACAGGACGGACTTTCCTGGTCATGAATGGTAAGGAACTCAACGATGTGAGGGTCAATTTCGTCCTCCCACGCAACTGGAAGGTTACGGCTGGATGGGAAAACGACCCTTCTACGGTTGACCGATTTATCGCCCGAAACAAAGAAGAACTATTGCAATCGATGTTCTTCGCCGGCACGCATCGAGAATTTAAGGTAACTCGCGACGGCTTTGAACTCGTTTTCGCACTGGGCAGCCCTGCTATGGAGGTAAAGGAAAAGGAGCTTCATGATCTCGCCAAAGGGGTTCTGGATCAATTTATAAAGCTTATGGGCGGTGCTCCAAAACCGCCACCGGAGCGGAGGTTCAAGAAAAGTGTGGTCATCATTAATGCCGGCAAACAGGTCGATGGAGAGGTGATCGGAAACCATATAAGCATGATCCTCGATCCCGCCGGCGACCCGCAAAGCAAAATGATCGGGAAATTTATTTTTGCTCACGAGTTTTTCCATCTCTGGAACGGAAAATCGATAAACGTCGCGAGCACTAAGGAAGACTGGTTCAAGGAGGGCGTTACTAACTACTACACGATCAAAACTCTCAAGCATATAGGTGCTATATCGGAACAGGAATACCTTTGGATGCTCGCCGGGCTGTTCTACGGACGGTACAGTTCAGATCCCGGTCTCGGAAAACTATCGATGCTCGATGTGGCCTCGGGTGCGGACAAAGATAAACACTGGGGAATGATCTACGGCGGTGGAATGTTCGTCGGTATATGCCAGGATATAAATATCCGCCTTGCGACAAATAATAGAAAGAGCCTTGACGATATTATGCGGCAGTACTACCGATCGCATGCAGGGTCGGCCCGCACTTATACAACTGATGATATGCAGGCTGCGATATCCCGGTTCTCAGAGAGTGATCAGAGTGAATTCTTTCGACAATACGTTTACGGCTCAGAGCGTGTGCCGATCGAGCAATGTCTCTCTCGGGCGGGTTTTGATGCCGCAATTACTGACGGTAGATTGACGGTGAAGAGGAACGTCTCAGCCAGTAATTTGGAGAAAGAGATCGCCGATAAAATTCTTGGACTGTAAAGATTTCCTATCCTTTATCCCTTGTCTGATCGCCTTCACGTGTTCCCGTGACATCGTGGAAAAGCACAACACTATGCGGGTATGGCATATCGATCCCGGCTTGGTCAAGCGCGTACTTGATTCCGGTAGCAATATCGTTCCTGACCTTGAGGACGTCGGCTTGGCGAGAATCGGTCCAGAAATAAACATCGAAATTCACCGATGATGCAGCGAGCTCCGTGACATAAACCCATGGCTCGGGTTCTTTCATCACGCCCGAAGTCGAATCGAGAACACCTCTGATCACCTGCCGGCCCTTCTCGATGTCATCAAGATAGCCGATGCCGACGACAAACCTCGCCCGCCGGTGTGGATATGCGGTACGCACGAGTACCTCGGAGGTATAAACATCGCCATTGGGAATGATTGCCCGTTCCCCGTCGTAGGTCTTTAATTTAGTCGATCGTACATTAATCTCCTCTACAGTTCCCTCGTAGTTCTTTACCCGTATTTGGTCGCCTACCACGAACGGCCGTCGCCAGAGCAAAAGGATTCCCGCAAAAAAGTTTTGGAGCACATCCTTAAATGCAAACCCGACCGCCACCGACGTTATACCCAGACCCGCCACCAGATCGCCGGGCCTGAAGGTCGGAAAGATAACCACGGCGGCCACGAATATACCTAGGATGATCGTTATCGCTGTTGCCAATCTACCCAGCAATCTGGCCAAAGTGATATCTAATCGGGTTCGTTGACCGGCAGTGACAACGACCCTTTGCAGCACACGGCCAATGATCCAGAAGAGCAGAAAGACCCCTAGACCGATAATAACGAACGGCAGCCTTTGGAGTAGCCCGTTAACGATCCCGTTCAGGGTCTGCCACACGATTCCGATCGATTCCGATCCAGCCGGCTGCATCAAGAGGATCATCTCAATTCTCTCCATCGACTCCTCTCACATCACTCAAAGCATTGTTATCGCCTTGAACCCGGGTCTTGATGACGCTGAAACTGCCGTCCGTTTCGAGCACGACAGCGTAAGCTTCACTATACGATGCGAGTCCGGCTGCACGAAGAGCAGCCTTCACCTCTGATTCCGTGACACGCATGTCCTTGAGAGCGGCCTGACGGATCTCGCCGTTGTGCAGGAGCAGTGTAGGCTCGGCCTTTATCAGCCTGGCAAACCAGGGATATTCGACCGACGCACTAGTAATACCGTATTGCAGCAAGATCAGTAGCGAGAACGCAGCTATCCCTTCAACGAGAGCCACATCCTTCGAAATAAGGATGGTGGCGATTATCGAGCCAAAAGCGATCGTCACTACAAAATCGAAGGCGTTCCATTTTGCTAATGAGCGCTTTCCGGAAATGCGAAGAACGAGGATCAGAATTGAGTAGGCGAGAATTCCGGCAATCAATACTCTCAATAGTCCAAACCAACTGTCGAAAAACATTCTTCAGCTCTCCTTAGCTTCCTCGCTCAACCTTTTTGATCCTGTCAGCAAACCGCGACCTCATAGACCTCACTTCTGATTTCACCTTCTCGCTTTCGAATGTGGACTCCGTCGATTCCTCTGCAAAATCACTAACCCTGTCAAACGTTTCGAACAAAGCCGCTAGCCTCGATTGGTCCCTGGTCCGCGAGGCGATATACAGTATGGATGACCCTAATCGCTCGAAAACGGCAAAATGTCCTCGTCCGCTAACCATGATCTGATCGAATCCTGCCGACACGTACTCCTCGAAATTCATCGACTTAGTAATGACCAACGGACGCCCCCTGTCTGTGCGAACTTTTTCGGGAAAACTTCGATCGGCAAGCTGTCCGAGTATTTCGGAGATGTAATTGATGCAGGTCAGGGCGGTCGTTGTATCGTTGATGCCCGGCGAAAGCGCCTTGAGTGCAATGTCGACGAGCTGTCTGAGGCCGAACTCAACATCCTGTGTGAGTGTTCGGTGCGACCCAATAATAAAATGGTCGTTGATTTCTTCGGCCACGCCATCTTCGATCGCGGCCTCCCCATCTCCGTCGGGGGCCGCAACTGATACGAGCGGAGCACATGTTCCAATAAAGTCGCCAAGACGGCATTCCATTCGAATGATCAATTTACTTTCTCTGGCGATCTCAAGCAGTTGCTCGCTGTCGACCATCTGCAGGAAGCCGGACGCAAACGACGGGATTGCGACCCATTGATAGTCGTCCAGATCATGTGTTGATCCGTCTGATTTGTCTGCCGGCACCCCCATCGACTCGGGAAAGATCCGATCTACAGAGCCTTTAGTCTCGCTGACGATCCGGTTGATGATGGTAGATACCTGTATCGACTCCGCCATATGGTGGATAAAGAAGATCAATACAAAAACGCCACCGAATGCGAACACGAGTCCCGTAATGATCGCCACAGACGGAACAAAACTCCCTTCGTCGCCTCCGCGAATGGTACGAAGCACAACCAGGCAGTAAACAAAGACCGATACGAAATAGCCGAGCACAAATTGATTCGCACGGTCACGGAGAAAGTTTCGAATGATTCGCGGTGTAAACTGATTGGAAACCTGTGCAAGCGCATTGAGCGTCAAGGAAAAGGCGAGAGTTGCCACAGTAAGCATGGACGAGGCAATTGCGGTCAACATTCCTCTCGACCCGTCGGCCCCGAGCCCGAACACGAGCGAATACGTCAGCAGCGGCTCTCGTCCTACACGGGTATCGAGGTCTATCAACAAGAGTGCCAGCACAACGGCCGATACGATCATCAGGCTCGGTACGAACCACAGCGATTCGCGAAGGTTTACCCAGATCGAGATCAGTCTGTTCATAGTGGCGCACCGCAGGTTCGAGACTTCTGTTCGCCTACCGGCAAGATATATTGCAGGACTTTCTTAGTGTATCGCCTTTGCCGACTCGGGTAGGTATACCCGGATACAAGTCATCTATATTCCAGGTCGCGCTCGCGAAGGTACTTCAAACGGTCCCGCAGCTCCGCCGCGCGCTCGAATTTCATCTCTTTTGCCGCATGCCGCATATCGGCTTCCAACTGCTGGATAGTCTCTTTAAGCTGCTTCGGTGAATATTCCTCGAACGAGTCGAGATCTAATGGGATTTTGAAGTAATCGGCCTCATATGCGGTAACCAAAGTCGCATCGATCGATTTGATGATCGTTGTAGGCGTGATCCCATGCTCTATATTGTATTCTTCCTGGATCTTGCGTCGTCGTGTTGTTTCGCTGATAGCGTAGTCCATCGACTTCGTGATCTTGTCCGCGTAAAGTATCGCTTTGCCGCTCGAGTTTCGGGCCGCACGGCCCATCGTCTGAATCAACGAACGCTCCGACCTCAAAAACCCTTCTTTATCGGCGTCGAGTATGGCAACCAGTGAAACTTCAGGCAGGTCGAGGCCCTCGCGAAGGAGATTGATCCCGACAAGAACGTCATATTCACCTCGCCGCAGATCGCGTAGGATCTTGATCCTCTCCAGCGTGTGAATGTCGCTGTGAAGATAGCTGACCTTGACGCCGACCTCGGCAAAATACTCGCTTAGGTTCTCGGACATTCTTTTGGTCAAGGTCGTCACCAGAACTCTCTCGTCCCTTTCGGCCCGCTGGCGGCATTCTTCGAGCAGATCGTCGATCTGCCCCTTTACCGGGCGAACCTCCACGACAGGATCAAGCAAGCCGGTCGGACGTATAATCTGCTCGATGATCTCGCCGCCGGTTCTTTCGAGTTCGTACGGGCCTGGCGTTGCGGACACATAGATCGTTTGCCCGATGCGGCCCCGAAACTCCGCAAAGTTCAATGGCCTGTTGTCCTTGGCACTCGGCAATCGAAAACCGTATTCGACCAATGTGCCTTTCCGGCTCTGGTCGCCCTTGAACATGGCTCCAAGCTGCGGGATGGTTTGATGGGATTCGTCGATTACGATCAAGGCGTTACCCGGCAAATAATCCAGTAAAGTAGGCGGCGGCGCTCCGCGTGGTTTTCCAGTGAGGTGGCGGGAATAATTTTCGATCCCGCGGCAGAATCCCATCTCCTTGATCATCTCTAGATCGTACATCGTCCGTTGGTGTAGCCGCTGAGCTTCGACGATCTTACCTTCGTTAACGAGAAACTCCTCATGCTGATCAAGCTCGGCCTTGATTGTTTGCACCGCCCGTTTGATCACGGGTTTTGACATCACATAGTGCGTCTTGGGATAGATCGGGATACGCGTCTCGTGCTTTTTGATCACCTCACCAAGAAGCGGATCGATCGTATAAATCGCATCGATCTCGTCCCCCCAAAACTCTATCCTGTACGCCTGGTCCTGGTAGCTTGGATACAGTTCGACGACATCGCCCCGAACGCGGAAAACACCGCGGTCGAAGTCGATATTGACGCGTTCATACTGTAGCTCAACAAGCCGTTGAAGAAACTCCTCACGCTTGATCTTCATCCCCGGCTCGATGAACACGAGCATATTGAAATATGCGTCGGGATCACCAAGCCCGTATATACAAGAAACCGACGCGACAACGATCACGTCGCTACGTTCAAACAGAGCACGGGTCGCCGAGAGTCTCAATCGATCGATCTCGTCGTTGATCGTGGCTTCTTTTTCTATATAAAGATCGGCGGCCGGAACATAAGCCTCGGGCTGATAATAGTCGTAATAGGAGACGAAATATTCGACGGCGTTTTCGGGAAAGAAGGTTTTAAATTCTTGGTAAAGCTGGGCGGCAAGCGTCTTGTTGTGAGCAAGAACAAGCGTCGGCCTTTGGGTCTGTTCAATTACATTGGCAATAGTAAAGGTCTTGCCGCTGCCAGTTATACCGAGCAGCACCTGGTCCTTTTCGCCGCTATTCAAGCCATCAACCAGCTCCTTTATGGCCTGAGGCTGGTCGCCCGTAGGAGTATTTTCAGAAATGAGACGAAATTGCACCCTTTAATCATAACTCAAAAGGTAGCATTTTTAAAGATCACCGGTAGCGTCCTTTGTACGCATCTGCGAGAGGCCGGGCTTTTTCGCAATCCCCCCGCTGAGCGGCGATTAAAATCTCAAGGGAGGCTTGTACACGAGCAGCATTTCCACTTCGCCGTGCTGCGTCGCGCTCCGCTTGGGCCCAGGTCACAATGTCGCGGCACCCGCTCGTGTCGATCACAGTCCGAGGATTCATTTGCAGTTCCTGCTGGATCTGGCCGATCCTGTTCTCTACGTCGGCCCTGTCGACGGCTCCGGGAGCGAGCCTCAAATAGTTGTTGGCGTGGTTTAACGCTGGTGTCAGCTGGTCTTCGGCCTCGTAAAGGAGCGAAAGATTGAAATTCAGATTGGGCGAATTCGGCGCGATCTGGTTTGCCTGTTGGAGCATCATTAATGCACCGCTTATGTTCTGTTGTTGAACCATTGTCTTGGCCTGGGAGAAATATCCCGAGATAGAGCTGCCTATCGCTCCAAGGTCAATATCCTTGAGGAGGCTGGGCAGCATCGCGAGATTAAATGCCCGAATGATCTCACGCGGGTCCGCTGCCGACGCCGAGAAGGTTCGTCCGTTTGTCATCTTTGCCAAGTCGTTGAGATCGCCCTGGGCCTGCTGATTATTGCCAACGTCGAAACCGATCGTGCTGACCGGGATATTGCTCGAACGGATCGAAGCCGCGGCCTGAGCCTGTTCGCTACGACACGAATCGCCGCCGTCGCTCATGAGCACCACGATACGCTGCTTACCGTGACCTGCTTTTTGTGTGTGGACGACCGCCTCAGCCGTCGAAACGTACATCGGTGTTCCGCCACCGGGTTGCAATCTGTCAATAGCCGCTAATAATGTGTTGAGATCGGTCGTAAAGTCCGCCGCGACGCGCATCGCACCGCCGCCGCACCCGCCATCAAAGTTGAGAATAGCGATCTCAGTTGTTTTGCTGACCTGACGCGCTGCCCGCCGGGCAGCGTCCTTTGCCTGGGTGATCTTATTATTTTCGGACATACTCCCCGACGTATCGATAAGCAGGGCAATAGAAGTAGCGATCTCGGTCTTCTTTCTTTGGCCCAGTCCGGCAAGACGTTGCCGGATCAGCTCCATTTTTTGGCGCTCTTGTAAGCACTTAGGGGCTTCGTTGTCAGCCTGTTGTAATACCTGCATTGTCTGCTGAACCAAAGTGCTAACCCGATTTGCGTCGAATGGATCTTTGGCAGCTTCCGTTTCGGCCTGTGCCGCATTCGTTTCAGCCTGATTGATCAACGAAATAGCTCGTCTTTCCCGATTTTGAAGCTCCGCCATTTTAGGAACATTTACATTGATCCAGTCTGTAATGTACTGCTCACGCGGTGTGATGCGTGTGATCTCTCCAACGACCCGCACCGCTTCCTTGTAATCACAAGTGGTCGTAGCCCGCTCAACCTGCTCGGTCAGCGCAATAAAGTTCTTATGAAGTTCCAGTTCCTTTAGTAGTTTAACGATATTGTTTCGCATGCACGCTGGCAATCCGGGAACTGCGAGCGCTTGCTGCAGCGATGCGATGCTTACATTGAGGTCCTTTCGTTGTATCGCCTCCAAGCCCTGGCGAAGGGGCACCCGCGCCTGCTGCTGGGCGGCAGCATTCCGCGATAACTCTCCCACATTTGCGGCCAGCCAGGGATTCGACGGGTCGGTCTGCTGCAGAGTCTGTGCAGTCTTCAATGCATCTTCGAATTCGCACCGGGCGATTCCCTGCTGTATCTGGTCAATCAATTGCTGACTTGCGGCAGCTGTCGATGTGGCTTTATCTGCACACTCTTGTGCCGCCTTCGCTGATTCCTGAGCGGCTATAGCAAATACCTCCACGGTATCGGTATTCGACTTAGCATCCGCGGCGCCGGCGATCGACTTGATACTGTCGCAAGCGGTGAGCATCTTCTCGATTTCCGTCCCCAACGTCTCCGCTTGCGAGGTCAAAGTCTGCGTGCCGGCGATGAATCCTTGCAAAAGTTTGTTCTCATCGCGGGCGCGTGTCTGTTCCCCGACGACGGCGCGATGTTCTCGTTCTGCTTCTTCGATCAGGCTTTTAGCGGAGTTTGCCGTCGAGCATGACTGGAGAAGCTGCCGTACAGCGTTAAGTAAACCGAACGAAAGAGACACGGCCGAATCAGTCTCAGTGATGGAATTGGAAACGTTTGCCGCCGCAATCAGACGATCCCGAAGGTCTTTAAGTTTAGCGGCAACCGGGGAGAAATCGCGTCTTAGGTCCGCAGCCTTCTGTTCAATGCGTGCCGGAGCGGCTAGTTTTGACGAAATAGCGTCGTAAGCCTTTCGGGCGTCCTTTGCGAGTTGAGTCGCTTCATCCGCTTTCTTTTTTGTCTGATCGGCAAACTGCTTTGAATTATGCTGGTGATTGGCGGCTTTCTGTGGGTCCGTCGCCTTTCTGGCTTCGTCCGAAAGTTGACAGGCCACGCCTGCGAGATTCTTGGCCGTCTCTCTTAAAACCACTATCTGGTTGGCAGCATCACCGATCACCTGCAGACCTTTGTTGATCTCCGCAAGCGAAGCCGCTAAGGTGCCGCATTCCTGCTCGATAGATGGATAGCGGGCCTTCAGCGCACTCAGATCCTTTATCAGTTCCCTCGCAATATCCGAGGCGTCCTGCATACCCTGACGGGCTTTCTGTACCGCGTCCGCCGCATTTTTGGCCTTTTCGCGTTGATCTTTGATCTGTTTAATAAGCCCACGGGCATCCTGCCTCGCGCGATCGAATTCCGCGGTTGGCTTCATTTGATAGATCTGAGGCGTATAGGTTGATTGCCACCCGGGATTGATGCCGCAAAAGGTCCACCATTTATCACGGATCATGGGTTGATAGCACGCCCGCGTAACCTCTAATCGATAGCGGCCCGAAAAGATCGGTCCCGGGATGTAAAACGCACCAAAGAAAATATGAAGATTGGGGTCAGGATGTTTTCCTTCGACTGTGTCATATCGGTAGCCCTGGCGTGGGCCGAGACCGATCAATGAAGCTTTAAATTCGTTTATGTGTTGATCTGTCCCTTCTTCGACAACGTTGCCGACGAAATTGTCCAGATTCAACGGTTTTACGGAAACCTTCCTTACGGCCGGCGGCGTTTTTAATTCGTTTGAGTCAACTGTTATGGTTACCGGTGTCGTCTCCCATCCGCAAAACGATGTCACTACCTTGTATCGTCCAGCTTGCACTCGTCCGAAGAGACGGTCACCGTTGCCGGCATAAGGCAGTCCGACCGGTTTAGGTTGACCATCGAGCGGTTCCATGACCACCCCCGGTTCGTTCGGGCCTGGCGGAGGGTCGATCTTCAAACCGGAGATCTGGTCGTAAACCTCAACGATAAAATTCGCAGATGCCTTTTCTTTCATCACGAGGCGGACTTCTACGGTATCGCCTGCGTCGGCATTGACATTTTCAGAAGCCTCCTCGTATTTTCCGGTCGGGTCCGTTGCTTTGACACTGAAAGGCGCGGGGTCAACAGTGAAATCAAGCGGGGCCCCGGTATAGTTGGCTGTGGCCGTCCCGGGGCCGCCGCTGAGATTAGTGAGGTCGACCTTAATGTTGTTGAGCAAATTACCGCTCTCGTCACGGATCTCGACCACGCGAATGACCGGTTTTTTCTTTAGCCGTATGTTGACCGCGTAAACTTTGCATTGGTCTACCGTGACGGCCGCGGACTGCTTCACGTAGCCAGTTGCGTCGGCCTCGAATGAATACGAGCCGTTTGAGACACCTTCATACTCGAACGGATTACCGGAGGTTCTTGCCGTTCCCGGCGCTGAGCTTACCGTTATAGACGCCGCTGGAATAGGGGCACCGGATTTGTCGTCAACCACCGTAATCTTGATCTCCGCGGCCATCTTTTCAAACTGGGCCGGGCTCTGGATCCATTTCGAATCACGCGCGGCATCCTCGACCAGGGTTACGAGACTTGCGAAATACTGATTCTTGTTTATCGCCTCTTCTATTTTCTTTTTGGTAGCATCCAGCTCCTTTTCCAGATCGGCGATCTCTTTTCGGGCTACTATAGTGTCCTTTGGCGCCTGGTTTTTCAGATATTGGTTGCTCCACAAGAGCATGTCCGATTCGTTAACGATAAGGTTGCCCTTCGAATCGGTTTTTGCACCGTTCCTTTTTGCCGTATCGTTGAGATACTGCTGCAGCCCAGGGATATTCTCGCGCAGGTATTGTTTGTACTCCTGTTTATTAGGAAATGGACGCGGCGACCCGTCGACTCCCGAAATGGGATTATTGCCCATTCGATCCAGCGCAATGTCCGTAATGTTCGCCAAATCCCAGGCACCCTTGCCGGGCATTGGCAGGGCACCGATAAGCAACCCCGTCATTGCGGCTATGATCTTTAACCGGACCAACATGTCCGCAGATCTCTCCACCTTATCGAGAAAGATAATGCGTTCCTTCTTCTCCTCGATCTTTCTCTCGATCTCTTTCTTTTTGGAGTCAAGTTGGGGGTCAACAGCAAGGCCGCGAAGTGCGTCGAGCACTGGCTGAAGACTGGGTGGGGCAGGCGTTTTGGAACACGGCGGCAGACTCTGCAGCCGAAAGTCCATTGACCTCAAATGCGTAGCAAGCCGTCCGATGGCGAGCTCCAATGCCCGGTCCGGAACTCTCTTGTCCGCAGGTTTTGCTTTGTTCTCGCCTGCTAGGGGGATTATTTCATTTATCTCACGCTCGACGTCGGCTTTCTTGTCCAGAATGTCCTGCATGGCGTCGGCATAGATCGCAACCGGCCGCAATAGTTGGAGTATCACCAAACAGAAAACAATGATCTTAATGTATCTTCTCATCCGTGGTCAGACCGATATTTTATTCGGGCGGTATCACGCCGCGGCCGGGGGCCCCGCCTTTCTGCTGTGCAGGTGTTATCCGCGCTCTTATCTTTTTGAAATCCTCGCTGTCGGTTCGAAACTCGCGCCCCTCCGAGGGAAAGCTGTCGAGGTAATCCATCACGTAATTCGCCCTGTCGAGCATCGGTGGATGGGTACTTAGGAACTTCGGAGGATTTTTCGCACCCGCCTTGCTCATATTCAGGAAGAACGAGGAAGCATCAAGCGGTGAATATCCGGCATTGAACATGAGGTGCGCTCCATAGTGATCGGCCTCTTTTTCCTCGAAGCGGCTGTATGCCCGGCTAAACAGAGTGAGGCCGATATTGGTACCGAGGCTTGCCAGGATCTGTGCCGTGGCATTTTGGGGATTGATAGCGCCGAGGATGGCATTGGCAACCATTTGGGCCTGGTAGTTCTTGATCACGGCCCGCGCCTGATGATGGCCATAGTTGTGGGCAAGCTCGTGGGACAAGACACCAGCCACCTGTGCCTCATTCTCGGCAAATGCCAGCAGCCCTGTATATACAATAATATGTCCCGGCGGGGTAACCGCATTTATGTCCGACGAATTGACCAGAGTAACTTTGTAGGTAAAATTCGATCCCGGTGATTTGCTGACGATCCGGGTGACCAGGTTCTCCAAATAAGTTTGTATCTCCGGATCGTTCAATTTCTGAGCGTTATTCGTCAATGCGGCAAAGCCGGACGCTCCCAGTTGATATTCAAACTCCGGAGTTACCTGAAATGCGACTTCGTTCTTGAACGTCTGGGGGTTATACCGCTCGATCCTCGATTCCTTGGATTGGTAGAAATTGGCCTGCCGGTTCCAGTTTGTAAGGAACGCCTGCTGGCTCATTTGAAGGACCTGGTTTATCTGTGCCGTTGTCGCTGCATCAATGTTTGCCGACGCAGCCTTAAGAGATTTGTTCGCTTCCGAATACTGACCACTGTTGTAGTATGCGTACCCGCGTAAATACGCCAAGCGCCCGTTCGATGGAAACTTGCTAAGTCCTTCTGTTGCAACTTTGATCGTTTCGTCATAGTCCTTGGAGAATCCAAAATAAGTTTGAAAGAAGTTTGCGTTGGTCAGATGCTCGTAGCACTTTTCACAATTCGGAGATTCCTTCAATAACTTTTTGACAAGCTTTTCGGCGTCCTCGAGGTTTTTCTTCGCAGCTTTCTTTGATCGCTCATCCTTGGAATTTAGAAAATCCAGCCCCTGCTGCCTTCCCTGCTGGATCATGCTCTCGACCTGGGCTAGAGAATCCTGGATAGGATCCTTAACACTTCGAAGTGTTGCCGTGTCTACACTCGTGCCGGGCCCTGCCAAATACTTTTGCGGCCCGCCCAGTACGAGCATCACTAAAAGGACCTCGCCCGCTAATATAATTCGCTTCATATCTTCATACCACCAAGTAAAGCTATAAAGTTAAAGGCTCGTTTCCCGAAACATACCTCAGTCCAGGACGATCACAAGTTTTTGTGCCTTTTCGGTGACCGCCACTTCATCATCTCCGAAGACCTTTTTAGTCTGGGTAACCGAGACATTGATCTTACTGACATCACCGCTCGGCGGCATTTCCAGTGTTGCGGTGCCGGAACCTGTTTCAGTCCATTTGCTGCTGTCCTTTGGTTTTGCGGGATCGATCTTGTAATCGCGCATGGAACAGGTGATGGACGAACTACGGGAACCTGACTGAGGCTTTATTATCATCAGCCCGTCCGAGCCGAGGTAGATGTAGACCCGATAGCCGAAATTCGTCGGCGGCTGCCCTGTATCAAGGATCAGAGCGGCTTTACCGACCGGGCGATTCGCCGCATCCATTACCTTCCCAGGTACAGCATCGCCGTCATCCTGCGAATAGATCGGGGCAGCAAATGCCACTGCAGCGATCAGGACGAGCACTGTTTTCAAAATTCCGGTCACCAGGCCAGCTACCCCTTCATTACCATTTTGAGTCTTCATATTCGTCGCTTTTCCGCTCGAGATCGAACACTATAATTGCACCGCTGCTGAATCTCCGAGGTGAGTTGGTCCTGGGCGACCGGTCCGATTCCTTCGCCTACCAGCCAGACCGCTTTTTCAGCCACCCGCCGACCACTCGCCGACATTACGATCCGTGTAGTTACACGCCAACCCGTTTTGGCCGTTACGGCGGTGACGCTGCTGACCGAATCTATTCTGCAGCCTGGAGTACTTTCCTTAAGGATCGTACGCACTCGGGCAATGGCCTCGGAACGTGTCATCTCCGCCGCCGGCCGGCTCGCGAGATCAACCTCCGCTAATGTCGGCAGGAATGTCATCAAAAACATGACCAAGCCAAACGCAATTCGCTGGTATGTAAAAATAAACACTTTTTAAGAATTCCCGGATACTTGGCTTTTGAGCGGCCATGTGTCCCGATAAAAACGAAGATACCCGTGCCACCTTGTCAAAGTAACGAAAAACAAACGAAATTTTTACGATATTTCATATGTAGAGCAGAGATATCGTGATCATCGGTATCTCGAGCACGTTTTAAAATAAGTTAGGCGATCTCCTCAACTAGGGATCGCCTTAATTTCGTCGGTTCGGGCTTTTGTCTTTTTTGATCAAACGCGAGCGGTCAGAAAGCTCTCGATCGCTGCACGAGCGCGGTTGGCAACTTCTATCGAAATGTCCGAGTCCTGACTTATCCTGTTTAGCTCATCCAAAGTCCTTTCGTCCTTAACTACTTTCAGCACGTGGAGCAGAGCAAAGCGGACACGTTCGTCTTTGTGCGAACGTATCGCTGTAAATATCGCGTCGGTTTCGCCGGACTTGATCAACAGGCTTACCAAGCAGAATGCCTCATATGCTATTTTCCGGTCTTCATGTACGAGACGGTCGAACGATTTGATGACTATTCCCGCTTCTAAAGCGGCTCGAGCGGCATGGCTCATACGGAACTCGTCGTTTGTTTCGATTATTCGTTTCCAGGCCTTGGCACGGTCAAAGTTCAGCTTGAATAGCCCTCTCGCTGCTGCTGCCCTCACCTCCCTCGTCGGATCGGCACACGCAAGAAGTATCGATTCGAACACTGATTCGTGATCAAAGTCCGTGAGCGTCGAAACTGCTCGGGACCGCAGATTTGAAGACAGGTCGTAGAGGGCGATCTGGGCAACGGCCTCTATGGAATTCCGCGTACGGAATGCGGTCAAGATCCTCAATGCCAGGTCCCTTATTGCTTCGTCGCTTTCGTATTCGTCATTCACCTGCTCGATCGCGTCGAGCACCGCATTGTCATCCGAAAGGGGCAGAGGCTCATACTGCCCGGCAGGAGAGAGTCCGTCAAAGGAGTTGATCGGAAGCTGGGTGTATTGCAGCTTTCGCATTTTTTCCTGAAAGACCTTTGTGTCGAAATCAAGGCTAGGCACTTCTGGCTTGCTCGTGCCTGAGGGATTGCTTTGGTTCTTTGACTTCGCCTTTTGAAACCCCGGCTGAGTAGCGGGCGATTTTTTTACCTTTCTCAACCATTCCATTTCCTTTGCCGCATCTACCCCGCCCATGTCGAATGGCGCATTTTTGTTGTGAGTCTTCGCGTATTTCCCGTAGTTGTAGTGCGAAACTTCAAGCGTACTCTTGCTTTTTTTCCAAAAGAAATATGCCGCTCCAAAAGAACCAACGGCAATTACTAATAGTGTGATCGGCAAAAAATACCCTTCCGACGCTGTTTCGGCGCGCGGCGATTGGCCGACCCCGGTAAGCGAAACGGCTAAGATACAGCCAAAAATGCCGGTTATTCGGCCAATAGATCGAGAAATGGATCTCATGATAAAGATACTAGACCAGCGAAATAAAGCGGGATTAAACGAAAACGCGAGATCTGACGGGAATTAGCCCAGTGGCCCTTTTTTATTATGCACACTTTTCGCGGCGTTGTCATCATTTTTATGCAGTGTTGTTATAGTTTCAACGGTTTCGCAATTCCAGGTTTTTTTTGGTTCAACGCGGTCGCTTTGTAACCGTCTCACACTACATAATACAGTTGAACTTTGAACCATGCCTGAGTCAATAACCGTAGTTTCAGAATCCGCGATCGCCGGGTTGTCGCTGCTTTATCGCGGAAAGGTCCGCGATGTTTATTCGATCGGCGAAGATCAGGTCCTTCTCGTGGCCACGGACAGATTGTCTGCCTTTGACTGCGTTCTGCCAACCCTGATCCCCTATAAAGGCGAGGTTCTTACGCAGCTTTCAGCATTCTGGTTTGCCCGGCTTTCCGGGATCGTCGGAAATCATTTGATCACCACCGACATAGACGCCATGCCGGATCCTATCCCCGCGAACTCCGCTCTGAAAGGACGCACTACTCTTGCCAAACGAACGCAGGTTCTTCCTGTCGAATGTATAGTTCGCGGCTATTTGGAGGGGTCAGGCTGGAAGGACTATTTGGGGACGGGCTCTGTCTGCGGGCACCAACTCGCTTCGGGCCTAAAGCAATGCGACCGCCTTCCGGAACCGATCTTCACGCCGGCCACCAAAGCCGCATCAGGGCATGACGAGAATATTGATTTCGACACATTTTCGTCGATCATCGGAGGAGAAACGGCTCGGTTTCTGCGAACCACGTCCCTTGAGCTTTACCGCCAGGCATCAGAGCATGCACTTAGCCGCGGGATAATCATTGCGGACACAAAATTCGAATTCGGGAGAGATGCCGCGGGCGATATCCTCCTCATCGATGAAGCCCTGACGCCGGACTCTTCGCGATTTTGGTCCACTGAAAGCTACGAACCCGGTCACGCCCAGCCCTCGTTCGACAAGCAGTTTGTTCGCGAATATCTGGAAACCCTCAGCTGGGACAAAAAGCCGCCGGCACCTGCCCTTCCGGAAAACGTAGCGATCGCAACCTCCGAACGCTATCTAAAAGCCTACGATCTATTAACCGGTTCGCGGCTTAATCAATAGGTTTCGATCACCTCGATCTCGTCGCCTAGCCGGAAGCTCGCACCCGGGTTTTCCGGCACGAGGTTTTGACCGAAGAGCACCGCGTTCGCCGTCACTCCCCGCGATTCATACGTGTCAGGCAGCAGGTCCTTGGCCATTCGATAGGCAGCGAGGGCCTTTAGTGGTTCTTTGCCGTCGAATTCGCCGCGCACCTGATCGATGGTCGTGATCACGCATCGCTCGCATGGCTTTGTCGAGCGAAATAATGTCTCGCCGATCCTGATCGTTCTCCATTTATCTTCTTCGAAAGGCTCGCTTCCCTCCACAACAAGATTCGGCCTAAAGCGGTTCATTGGGAGCGGTGGCGGCGGTTCCTCCTCCGATTCGTCTGCTTTTTTAGCTATCTTTCCGTTAAGGTCGTCCAATGACGCTTCGCCGATAAGCAAGAGCGGATATCCGTCAGCAAAACTCACGATGTCTTTCCCCGTATTAAAACGCGGGTTGATATGCCGTTTGGAAGAATCGGGCATTCGGACGAGCTGGCATTTGCGTTGCAGGACCTCGCTGAACCACTCGCCGATCTCACCAATATAGACCTCACCCGCGACCGTGCTCTGCCAAACAACCACGTTCTGCCGCTCGCCGCGGTCCGGCTCGGTCGGTATCCGCAAGGACGAAAAACCGTGAGCCGTCACCGTAAGCCCGCTCCGGTCGGCTTCTACCTCAATGGTCGCCATCCGCGGCGTCTCACGCTGTGTGAAAAACATCCCGTTCCGGTCGGTCAACATCCATCGCCGGTCAAATCTCAACCCGCGTCGTTCGACAAGCGACACCGAGAGGCTAATCCCTTTTAGGGACTTGATCGGGTATATGTTGATCTCTGAAATGTTCATCGCTATGGCAAGAAATTGTAGAAGTGCATTGAATTTACAAAGAAAATGGCTGCAGCTGTAAAAATAAACAACCCAACAAAGCTCTCTAACCGCGGTAACCCCGCGATACTCAAGATCATTCCAACTACCAGCCCGATAAAAGCGATGTACAGGATGGACTTTGCGTCATTTGGCCGTTCGATGCCAAACTCGGTGCGAACATAAACAATCAAAGCAGCTGCCATCATTACAGCCCCTAATCCATATTTTCCAGATCTATCGCGGAATTTTGGTAAACTTGAGTCTGTCATTATCAACTTTCCTGCCTTCCCACAATTTACAGTTGACAGCAGAACCCGGGATGCCTATACTAGCACTCATAGACCCAGAGTGCTAAGCAGTAATTGCGCTCAAGGTCTGCGATGTCATTATCAACCAATCTTTCTATATAGAAAAGGAGCTTAACTATTATGGCTACAAACATCACCCCTTTACACGATCGCGTGATCATCAGGCGTATCGAAGACAATGTTAATCAGACCGCGGGCGGGCTTTTCATCCCCGACACCGCAAAGGAAAAGCCGCAGGAAGGCGAAGTCATCGCTGCGGGCCAGGGCAAGTACAAGGAAGACGGCAGCCGCCAGGCGCTCGACGTCAAAGCCGGCGACCGTGTTCTTTTCGGCAAGTACAGCGGTTCCGAGATCAAGCTTGATGGTGAGGAGTTCATCATCATGCGCGAAGACGAGATCCTCGGCATCATCAGCCGCGCAGGAGCGGCGGCTTAGTCTCGGAAGTCCGGACAGTCTAGGAAGTCTAGGAAGCACGGAGCTTCTGACCTTCCCAGACTTCCAACACTTCCTAGACTTCCTAGACTTTTTTTTCGACGAAGGAGAAATATTAAATCATGGCAAAACAAGTTATTCATGGAGAAGAATCACGTTCCGCTATTTTACGCGGCGTAAATCAGCTCGCTGACGCGGTTAAAGTTACATTGGGCCCCAAAGGCCGCAACGTTGTTATCGACAAGAAATTCGGTTCGCCGACCATTACCAAAGACGGTGTGACCGTTGCGAAAGAGATCGAGCTGAAAGACAGCCTCGAGAACATGGGTGCACAGATGGTTCGCGAAGTCGCCTCCAAGACCAGCGACGTTGCCGGTGATGGCACCACGACCGCAACGGTCCTCGCACAGGCTATCTTTAAGGAAGGCGTCCGCACGGTTGCCGCCGGTGCAAATCCGATGGCTCTCAAGCGCGGCATCGAAAAAGCTGTTGCCGAAGTAGTTAACGAGATCCACGCCCTTTCGAAGCCTGTTGGCGGCGATATGATCGCACAGGTCGGCACGGTTTCGGCCAACGGCGACAAGACGATCGGCACGATCATCGCTGAAGCGATGGACAAGGTCGGCAAAGACGGCGTCATCACCGTCGAAGAGTCGAAGACGATGGAAACCCTCCTCGAAGTTGTCGAGGGTATGCAGTTCGACCGCGGCTATCTTTCGCCGTACTTCGTTACCGATCCCGACCGTATGGAAGCCGTCCTCGACGAGCCTTACATCCTGATCAACGAAAAGAAGATCTCGAACATGCGTGACCTTCTCCCAATCCTGGAGCAGGTTGCCAAAATGGGCCGGCCGATGCTCATTATTGCTGAGGATGTCGAGGGTGAAGCTCTCGCAACCCTGGTTGTGAACAAGCTCCGCGGCACATTGAATGTTGCAGCAGTTAAGGCACCTGGATTCGGCGATCGCCGCAAGGCAATGCTCGAAGACATCGCGGTCCTCACGGGCGGCAAGGTCATCAGCGAAGATCTCGGCATCAAGCTCGAGACCATCACTCTCGAAGACCTCGGCAAAGCCAAGAAAGTCACGATCGACAAGGAAAACACGACTGTTGTTGAGGGTAACGGCAGCGGTGAGGCCATCGACGGCCGCATCAAAACCATCCGCAACCAGATCGAGGACACCACCAGCGACTATGACCGTGAGAAGCTCCAGGAGCGTCTTGCTAAATTGGTCGGCGGTGTTGCCGTGATCAAGGTCGGTGCTGCTACCGAGACCGAGATGAAGGAAAAGAAGGCTCGTGTCGAAGACGCAATGCACGCAACCCGTGCTGCTGTCGAAGAAGGCATCGTGGCCGGCGGCGGCGTCGCCCTGGTTCGTGCAGCCCGCGTGCTCGACAACTTCCACGGTGACGAGTCCGACACCGACGAACGCATCGGCGATCAGATCGTCCGACGTGCTCTCGAAGAGCCGCTTCGCCAGATCGCACAGAATGCGGGTCAGGAAGGCGCGGTTGTCGTGGGCAAGGTTCGCGAGGGCGATGACAGCTTCGGCTTCAACGCAGCGACCGAGAAGTACGAAGACCTCGTCGCAGCCGGTGTCATCGACCCCGCAAAGGTCACCCGCACCGCACTTCAGAACGCAGCCTCGATCGCCGGCCTCATGCTGACGACCGAAGCCATGATCGCAGACGCCCCCGACGAAAAGGGCGACTCCGGCATGGGCGGCATGGGCGGCGGCGGTATGGGCGGCATGGGCATGGGAATGTAAGAGAGCCCTCATTCATCGTAACAAAGGTCTCGTCTACACGACGGGGCCTTTTTTTATCCGCACGCGGGTCAATATCACCACGTTAATACCTACTCCGAATCCCTCGCCTTGTGTTAGTATTTGTGACATCATCTCGAAATAGTTCAGGCACCTCTCATATGTCAACGCTCAAACGTAACAACGTTAACGTCTCCGGAAACGGAACACAGCCGATGGTATTCGCGCATGGATTCGGATGTGATCAGAATATGTGGCGCCTTATCACGCCCGCTTTTTCCGAAGACTATAAGACTGTGCTGTTTGACTACGTGGGTGCAGGCCGATCCGATCTTTCCGCATACACACCCGCCAAGTATGCATCACTGGATGGCTATGCCGCCGATGTTCTCGATATAATGCAGGAACTCGATCTGAACGATGTTATTTTCGTTGGGCATTCCGTAAGCGCAATGATCGGCGTGTTGGCGTCGCTCAAGCAGCCGCAGCGATTCGCAAAACTTATTATGATCGGTCCCTCGCCTCGTTATATAAACGACACCGACTACGTCGGGGGATTCACCCGCGAGGGTGTAGACGAGCTGCTCGATTTTCTCGCCAATAACCATCTGGGTTGGTCAGCGGCGATGGCTCCGCTGATCATGGGCAATACCGACCGGCCGGAGCTCAGCCAGGAGTTGGAGAACAGTTTCTGTGCGACAGATCCGGACATAGCGAGCCAATTCGCCCGCGTGACCTTCTTATCGGATAATCGTGAGGATCTCCCAAAGGTGACGACCCCTTCTCTTATTCTCCAAAGTACCGAAGATGTCATTGCACCTCTCGACGTGGGCAATTACTGCCATCAGCATCTGCCGGATAGCAAACTGGTTGTACTCAACGCCACAGGCCATTGCGCCCACATCAGCGCTCCGAATGCGACGATAGCTGCGATCAAAGAGTATTTGACCGAATAACTAACTAGTGTGAACGATCAGCAGGAAATCACTCCTAACCTTCCTGAGAACGACTTGGAGCAACTGTACGAGTTCGCTCCGTGCGGATATATTTCCGCTCTGCCGGATGGCCGCATCGTGCGGGTAAATGAAACCTTCGTCCGTCAGATAGGGCGGGAACGCAGCGAACTCCTCTCAGGCATCAAATTTCAGGAATTAATGAGCATGGCGGGACGTGTTTTTTACGACACGCATTTCGCGCCGCTTATACGTATCCAGGGCCATGTTAAAGAAATAGCTTGCGACCTGCTTCGCCCCGGTCCTGATAAGCTCCCGGTTCTGGTCAACGCCGTACAGGTAATGGACCAGTCGGGTGAACCGACGTCGATCCGTTTCACTGTCTTTGATGCGACCGAGCGAAGGCGGTACGAGGCAGACCTCCTCGCAGCGCGACGCCGTTCAGATCATTACAAAACCATTGTTCAGGCGTCGGCCGACTCTATTTTGAGCTTCGACCCGTCCGGCGAGATAAAAACCTGGAATGCCGGTGCCGAACGGATGTTCGGCATACCTGAAGCGAACGCCGTCGGCATGAAAACATGGGAAGCAATAAGCCTGAGCGAGGGCGAAGGCGCGTTCCAGCTGGCCCTGAGAGAACTTAGTTCGGGCCGACCCTTGTATCACACCGACATTGCCAGAGCCGCTTCCGGCGAGCCGATCGAAGTCGCCATCAGCCTTACACCGCATATCGAGCCGCCGGGCGAATTAACATCTGTCTCTGCCATTATCCGCGATGTTACGGAACGTCAGCGGGCGATCGAGGCACGTCACAAACAGGAGCTGTTACAAAACCTCGTAGATTCACAGGAAGCCGAACGCCAGCGATTTGCGAGGGACCTACATGATCATCTAGGCCAGCAGTTAACGGGGCTCCGTCTCGCTCTTACCAATCTCAAATCAACCGCGAGTCCTGAAACCATCGCCCTGATCGATGAGATCCAGGATCAGGCCAGGCAGATCGACCGTGACCTGAGCTTCCTTGCATTCGAGCTCAGGCCGAATGTGCTCCAGGAGCTCGGACTTGTCGAAGCATTGAAACATTTCGTTTCCGAATGGTCGCGAAATCATCAAATCGCGACGAACTTCCATGCGGGTACCCGGGGCTCATCGGCTCGACTCATCCCGTCGATCGAAATAAATATCTATCGCATCGCACAGGAATCTCTTAATAATGTTCTTAAACATGCCCAGGCAAAGCACGTCAGCGTCATCTTCGAGGAGCGGGAAAACGAGATCCGGCTGATCATCGAGGATGATGGGGTAGGATTTGCCATCGAAGAAAAAACTGATCTCGTAAAGCTCTCGGGCCACGGGCTCGGACTGCTAGGCATGCGAGAGCGGGCCGCCGTCATAGGTGGAACACTAGAGATCGAGTCTCGCCCAAACGCCGGCACCACAGTTTTCCTAAAGGCTCCAGTAAGCTATGTTCAGTAGCATGCTGTGGATAGATTCGCCGTCCGCGCTTCCCGCAGACTCGACTGCGTAGAACTCGCCTGGCCTCAGCCTACCGGTGCAAAGGTGGTGCTCAACATCGGCAGTCGATGTCGGATTAGGAACAATGTACACAATAAATAAAAATCCCGCGGCGCTCAGTTCATACTATGGAGGTACGACGCACGGTGGATGGACAGTATTTATGCGGTTCCGGCCGTCAAAGATGAAATAGGAGGCAGGAAAATGGAGAAATCTATGAAGCACGGCAGCTACGCTCAGTTCTTTTTGATGATCGTCACTTCGATGGTAGTGATGTACGTTCTCAGTTACCTGAATTCGTGGGAGATCTTCGGCCACGCTTGGTTCAGCGAAACGCGTATATTCATGGTTTTGATGATGGGAGCCTCGATGGCGATCATTATGCTGACCTATATGCTCGGGATGTATCGTAACGGCAAGATAAATGCCAGCATCTACATCGCCTCTCTTGTGGTGATAGCCACCGCACTCGCGCTCGTCCGCAGCCAGCAAACGGTCGACGACGTCGATTACATGGAGGGTATGATCCCGCACCACTCGATCGCGGTCCTAACTAGCAGCCGTGCACAGATTTCGGACGCGCGGGTACGTAAGCTTGCTGACAGGATCATCCGTTCACAGAAAAAGGAAATAAAAGAAATGTCGTGGCTGATCGGCGACATCGGGACCAACGGCATTTCCCAGGATGAGCAAGCACGTCCGGTACCTGAGTTTACATCAGACGAGTAGAAGACCTCGAAAGGTTGTGAGCGAACAATGTTTGGCCGCTTTTTGAACCCTTTTTCATAGCACGGTTGGAAACTCCCCCTGATTAGTGATTTGGCAGAGTATGACATTGCCTGGATCGGCGTCTCGAATGCGACTGCCGAAAAACGCGAAGATCCGCAGGTTCGTCCCGAAAGGTTTTTTTAGCTATGTCGAAACATCAAAAGATTGCAGTAGACTCAACGAAAGTTGTTCTGTTTTTAGTGAAGACAGCAATATTGCTGCTTGTGGCAAGTTCAATTTGTCTGGCAGCAGATTCATTTGCACTTCACAATTCCCCGTTAGCTCACAAAGCTCTCAAACTGTTCTATGTGGACTTGGAACTTAACGTTCCGGCATTCTTTTCGGCAGTTTTGATGCTGTCGGCATCGGCATTGCTCGGAACGATCTTTATCTTCAAGAATCGTGAAAGCAGCAGTCTTCAATGGCACTGGGCAATTCTTGCTCTAGGCTTCCTTTTCATGTCGTTTGATGAAATTGTGTCAGTCCATGAACGCCTCATCGAACCCGTACGGGCTATGTTCGGGGATGGCCACTTAGGTGTTTTTTATTTCGCCTGGGTGATTCCGGCAATTTTTCTTGTTATGGGTCTGGCCATCGGTTTTCTACGCTTTCTAAAAGAGCTGCCGAAGAACACAAGCATCGCTTTTTTGCTTGCGGGAACTCTCTTCTTGATCGGGGCGATCGGTTTTGAACTGTTGGAGGGGCAACACGCGGAGATCCACGGAAAAGATAATCTTTTCTACATGGTCATGACATCCATTGAAGAAGGACTTGAAATGGGAGGCATAATAGTTTTCATCTGGGCGCTCCTTATATATGTTCAGCGAAATTATGCTTCGGTCCAAGTAAAGATTGTCCCAGTCACTGCCGGTAAAGAGATGTTGGTCAGGCGGCCAATTATATCAACTCGAATCACTGCGCGAAGCTGAAGAACCCGGGACAAAACAGGATTCAGACAGCAGAATCTTATTGCACTCTAACTCGGCCAAATTGACGCGCGCGGCGGCGTTTCGGGGGGACATGTTTTGCTAAATCCCAGTGTTTTCCAGGCACATGACTTGAGTTGCATCGATATCTGCTTAGAAGGTGTTTTATAAGATTGCTGGCGCGTGGGGCAACCCCCAAGCGCTTTTTCTTTGCATTTCAATCCGACTTGCAACTTTGGATGACTGACCCTCGTTTTGGACTCTTTCACGCGAGCACTCGACGTCTCTTTATACCACGCCTTTCCCTTTGCCATCTGTGACATCTGTGACATCTGTGCCAAATCATACATTTTGTGCCAAGTTAGTCATTTTGTGCCAATTGATACAAAGTGTGCCACTAAGATTCAAGTAATAAGTGCAACAAAACGGTTATTGAAGACCTCGTCTGGTGTTCGAAAGGCGAGCACCTTGCGGGGTCTGTGGTTGAGGCGATCCGCGACGTCGCGGATCGCCTG
>JBGSWW010000049.1:0-44643 GCA_041751735.1 Pyrinomonadaceae bacterium
AGATTGAAGATTCAAAAGGAAAGGTTCAAGAAAATGGCTGGTCAAATAATAAAAAGAAAGGAAAGCACATGGTTAGTTAGGATCTTTACCGGGAAGGACGCGAAAGGGAAGCGTGTTTACGTAAACAAAACGATCCATGGCACAAGGAAAGACGCGCAGCATTATCTAAATGCAAAACTCAGAGAAAAGGATCTTGGTATTAGTCTCGAAGCGTCGGTCCTTACGGTCAATGATTTTCTCGATCAATGGTTAGAAACAGCAGTCCGACCGCGTGTAAGTCCGAGAACGGCCGACGGGTATTCTTCGCTCTTAGAAAGATACATTCGCAAGCCACTCGGTCAAAAGAGACTGGAACGGTTGCAGGCGATCGATATTCAGAAAGCGTATGCAGACATCCAGGCGAAAGGGCTATCGGCTCGTGTCGTTAGGCATACTCATTCGGCGTTACACAATGCCCTTAAACAGGCGGTCCGATGGAACATATTGCAAAAGAACGTCGCCGAATTTGTCGAATTGCCTAAAGTCCCGCATACGGAACGAAGAGTTCTTTCGGCGGAAGAATCATTCAACTTTCTGAATACGGCTGGATCGATGCCGCAAGGTTTGATATTTGAGTTCGCACTTCTTAGCGGTATGCGACCCGAAGAGTATCTGGCTCTCCAGTGGAGCGATCTGGATTTCGAGCGATCGACGGCTCAAGTCAATCGAGCCTTGGTCCGACACAAGGGAAGTTGGACATTTGAAAAGCCAAAGACCGCGAAAAGCCGAAGGATCATTACCATATCCGAACCGCTGATGGTAAAGCTATCGGCTCACAAGAGAAAGCAAAATGAGACGCGATTGAAAAATGGCCTGATCTGGGAAAGTAACGATCTTATTTTTTGTACCGATACCGGAACACCGCTTTCAATCCCGAATTTGACGTATCGGTATTTCAGGCCGATTCTCGAAAAGGCGGGATTGCCTCAAATCAGGCTGTACGACCTTCGGCACTCTCACGCGACGCTTCTTTTGATCGCCGAAGAGAACCCGAAAGTTGTTGCTGAAAGGCTCGGACATTCGACGATCGTTTTAACGATGGATACCTATTCTCACGTCATACCGACCATGCAAAGAAACGCGACGGACAAGCTGACAAAAATGCTCTACGAAAAGCCGCAAAAAGCACTTGAAAAGAGACTTGGCACACAATAGGCACACAAAAGCAAAAAGGGCGATCAAAACGATCGCCCTGAAATTTCTCTAAACCTTTGTAGTTCTTAGCTTTAACTTGGAGGCGGCGATCGGAATCGAACCGATGAATAAAGGTTTTGCAGACCTCTGCCTTACCACTTGGCTACGCCGCCGCACTGAAAAGTATAAAGGAGAAAGAACAAAGGATAAAGATAAAGTCTGGACTTTATTCTTTCGCCTTGATCCTTTCTCCTTTTTGGGAACTGGAGCGGGAGACGAGATTTGAACTCGCGACTTCGACCTTGGCAAGGTCGCGCTCTACCACTGAGCTACTCCCGCGTGGCAAATGACAATTTTACCCTCTGCCCGAAAATTGTCAAGTTAATGTCTGTCGACTGCCGGTGTGATATGACTAAGAACGCACAGCCATTTTTCACCGACTTTTTTGAATACGTCGGTGGTCCATTCGTCGGCCGAAAACGCGGCCCCTTTGAAATGGCCGTTATTCGTGACACGGGCCGAAAGCACTGCAGTGGCGCCGTAGACCTCGATCCGGGGTTCACTGACAAGGTCCATGGCTTCGTGGGTGAGGGATCCGTTCGCAACGTGAGGCAGGAAATCGTGCTTCGAGGTGATGCCGTCAGGTCCGACGATGACCCAGTCGTCGCTCATGAAGCTGCCGATAGCTTTGGCGTCATTCAAAACAAGTGCTTTTGACCACTTTTCGGCGGTTTCCAGGATCTCTTTTCGATCTTTATCCACTGGTTATTGATTAACGGTTATGTTCTTAATGAAGCCCCAATCGCCGCTGGGGCTGACCTTTATGTTTCCTATCCGCTTATTCGACACCACCATGTTTGCCGGATACCAGAGGGGAAGCAGAGGAAGTTCATTACTGACAATTTCCCAGGTACGTGAGTACAAACTCTTGGCAGTGCCGCGGTCGAGTGCATTTATTGCATCTTCGACAGCTTTATCGACCTCAGGGTTAACGTAACGGCTGCGATTGCAGCACGATACAGAGCCGCCTGGGATCTTGGTCGAACTAAAAAGGTCACGCAAAAATATCGGGTCCTGATTTCCTCCGACCCAGATGCCGGTAAACATTTGGAATTGCCCCTGGGCCAGCTGCTGGCGGATCGTATTTACCTCAAGGGTTTCGATCTGTACGTTGATCCCTACATCGGTTAGGGAACTCTGTATCACCTGAGAGTATTGATTAACCGCGGCGTTGCCGGAACCGTACTTGAATATGACCGGTTCGTTGTTATAACCAGCCTCGGCGAGCAACTGTTTTGCTTTCGCAGGGTCATATTTATACTGGGTGCCTGCTGAATATGCCCAGGATTGCGGCGGCAGTATGGAATGGGCAACCTTGGCCTGGTTAAACAAGAGTTCGGAAACGATCTTTTCCCGGTCGATAGCGTACCCGATAGCTTGACGCACCTTAACGTTATTTAGAGGAGCTGATTGGGTATTGAATACCAGATACTGAATGTTCGAACCGTCAAACTGATCGACATTAAGCGAAGAACTCGTGCCCATAGACTTCAAGGTGTCCGGCGGCAGGTTTGAAGGAAGCGGAGCGAGATCAACCCCTCCGGAGCTCAACTCGTTCTGGAGAGCGCTCGCATCGGTTACGGTCTTGACCTTCAGCTTGGCGACTTTGGGAGCACCATCCCAGTAGCCTTCATTTGCGGCAAGCTCAACGATATTTTGAGAACCGTTAAACGCTACAAATTTGAATGGGCCCGAGCCGATCGGTCTATCCTTTTGCTGAGCGACCGTTCCTTCCGGAATGATCGGGATCGCGACCAGATTCGATAGAAGCTGGTTTCGCAAGGCCGGACGGGCGACTTTGAAAATGACCGTCTTCGGGTCAGGAGTTTCAAGCGATACTATATGGGGAACCCGTTTTGTTTTTGGTTCGGCAGGGGGTTTTGTGGCTCCGTTAGAGCTATCATTCGCCGACTGGGTTGGCGGTGTCGTAGGCCCCCCGTCGGGAACGGTATCGAAAAACGCCCCGGCTTTATATCCATTGCTCTTAAAAAGCTCGTCAAAAGTGTATTTGACGTCCCCTGAAGTGAATTCCTTATCGTTATGGAACTTAACTCCGTCCTGCAACACAAACGTGAGCGTCAGCCCATCTTCTGAAGTTCGGATCTCTTTCGCCAACTCGCCAACGTAATCGAAATTCTCGTCTTTTTTTACAAGAGAGTTGAACATCAGGCTGCGGACCCTTTCTGCGGCCACATCGGACGAGGTCGAGGTCAGGGTATCAAATGCCGAGAATTTTTCAGACAAAGCCACCGTAACGAAGTCAGCGTCCCGCCGCCGGCAAGTAGAGGCTGTGGCAAGCAGAAAGAGGATCAATAATAAAAGTACGAATTTGTGCAATTGGATATTCCTCCTAACTACGGTTCAAACGCTCGGTAAACTCTGTGATCTCCGCGGCCAGGCTTTCGAGTCCGGAGCGGTCGAAAGGGAGAGGGTTGGACAGGCGGCCTTTGAGTTTTGCGACGCGTTCTAGAGATAAGTGGATGCGGTCGAGATCGATCAGGCCAGCATTAACTGCTCTAAGCAAACTCCGGTAACCTTCCCGTATCGCTCCCGGGTCCGAGCAGATCGCCAACATATCTACACCCGCTGCAATCGCTCGTACGCATGCGTCACCGATCCCATAATTATTGACGATCGCACCCATTTCAAGATCGTCTGTAACTACCAAACCGTTAAAACCAAGATCGCCGCGAAGTAAATTCGTTACAAAGTTGTAACTCAAAGAAGACGGTAAAAGTTTCCCATTTTGATCATATTCCTGCAAGGAGACGGGCGGAAATGCAGCGTGAGCAACCATCACGGCGTGAACAATGCCGGACGAAATGAGCCGACGATATGGGTGAAGATCCGTCAAGCGCAGTTCGTCCTCGGATATATCGACCGAAGGGAGTTCTTCATGCGAGTCAACCTGCGAGGCCCCAAGACCCGGAAAATGTTTTACACAACCGAGAACACCATTCGCCTGAAGTACGCTGAGAAATTCCGCGGCCATATCAGCCGCTTCTTCTTTCGACCTACCGAAGGCCCTGGAAGCCAATCCGTTGGAAAAGCCCATTCTTTGCTCATCAACCACATCAACCACCGGTGCAAAATCCATGTTGATGCCGAGAGCAAGCAGAGCCTGGGAAACCAGTCTGCTGAGAAGGGAGGCGTCGCCGAGAGTCCGGATCTTCTCGGCTGCGGGCATGGGAGAAAGAACACGGCGGAGGCGATCTACCAGGCCGCCCTCCTGGTCGATCGCTATTACTGGCAACACTTCGAGAATGGAACGCAATCGGTTCGTGAGATCACGTGTCTGGTCGGCATTTCGTATATTTCGAGCGAACAGACAAATTCCGCCGGGGGAAATCTCTTCAAGAATATCCTGTGTTTCGCTATCGATGTCCGGCCCCGGAAGTCCGATGACAAAAAGTTGGCCTATCGTTTCTTCAATTGTTAGGGATCGTACCTTATCGGTCATTTGCTGAAAAGCGGAGAAGGGTTGAAGGTATGAGTTTAACAAAGAGGCGAGAATTTTTGAAATCTCATTACATTCGTTGCGGAACCGACAGGAGGACGCACGTATCAGATCACACGATCTTTTGCTTGATATCGAGCAATAGCTGGCGGGCGTCTTCGTTTGAAAGGGACTCGACGTCCATGTTGCGGAGGGAGTCGATGGCTGACTCATTGGAAACAGCGAATAGAGAAAACTGGGCAGCAATTCGGCCGCTTGCCGCCTTCGCCAAGCCGATTTTCCGTTCGTCGGAGAAAACTGCAAGTTCGTATTTCTCCAGCTTTTCAAGAACGCTTTTAGCTCGCTCGATCACCGGCTGCGGCAGCCCCGCTAGTTTTGCCACCGCAATGCCATAGGATTTCGACGCTTTTCCGGCCTGCAGCTTATGTAAGAAAACAACATTGCCATCTCTTTCAGCCGCCGTTATCTGATAATTCCTGGCTCCGGGTAGACTCTCAGCTAACTCAGTCAGCTCATGATAGTGGGTCGCAAACATTGTCTTCGCGGAATGCTCCGGTGAATCATGGAGAAACTCTGCAACGGACCATGCGATCGATAGTCCGTCAAAAGTGGATGTCCCTCGTCCGATCTCGTCCAGCAATATCAGGCTGCGCCCCGTTGCATTGTGCAGGATGGCCGCGGTCTCCGTCATTTCGACCATGAATGTCGAGCGGCCTGACGCGAGGTCATCAGACGCCCCCACACGAGTCCATATTCGATCAAGAACGGGAAGCCGTGCGGATGTTGCAGGAACAAAAGAGCCGATTTGAGCCAGGATCTGGATTATAGCCGTCTGGCGCAAAATCGTCGATTTTCCGCCCATATTCGCTCCTGTTATGATGAGCAATCGATCAGTCGAATTGTTCATCAGTACGTCATTCGGAACAAACGAGCCGCCAATCCCAGCCTCGACCACGGGGTGCCTTCCATTCTTGATTTCTATCTCGTCGCCGTCATGAAGAACCGCGCAGACAAAGTTCCGCCGTGCGGCAACCTCGGAGAGTGCGCATAGTGCGTCAAGTGTCGCGAGGGCTCTAGCCGTTGATTGCAGCTTAGGCGTTTCCGCGCAAACCGATTCCCGTACTTTCTTGAACAACTCCACCTCGATCTGAATGATGTTTTCATCGGCACTCAGTACTTTTTCTTCCCATTCCTTCAGTTGAGGTGTTGAGTAGCGTTCAGCGTTTGTTAGAGTTTGACGACGTTGGTAGTCATCAGGTACACGGGAAAGGTTTCCTTTCGATATTTCAATGTAATAGCCGAACACGTTGTTGAACCTGATCTTAAGGTTGGTGATCCCGGTTCGCTCCCGTTCCTTTTCTTCGAATGCAGCAATCACCTGCTTTGCCGACGATGAAATCTCGCGCAGGTCATCAAGCTCGGAATCAAATCCAAAACGAATAATGCCGCCGTCACCAAATGCCACGGGAGGCTCGTCACTAATCGCTCGGTCTATGAGGTCCCGAATCTCTGGGAGTTCGAAAATATTCTCAGATAAAACCTGAAGTAGAAGCGCCGAACTATCAGCGAGCACATCGTTTACCTTCGGACATTGCTCAATGGATTGTTTAAGAGCAACAAGATCACGCGGCGTGGCCGTCGCCATATTCAGCCGTCCTATGACCCGTTCGAGGTCGCTGACTTTCTTAAGAAGAAACCTAAGTTTTTCACGCACTATCGAATCCGATAGCTCAGTTACCGCAGCGAGGCGAGTCTGAATCTCTCCCCTTTTTAGAGAGGGACGTAATAACCACTGTTTCAACAGTCGCGATCCCATTCCAGTTACGCATTCATCGATCAATCCGAATAAGGTATTTCGCGTTTTTTCACCTCTCGACTCAAAGATCTCAAGGTTACGGAGCGTTACGGCATCCAAAACCATAAAATCTGCCGGCTCGTAATAGCGTATCTCGGAGATATGTCCAGCGGATGCTCGCTGAGTTTCCCTCGCATACCGTAAGCAAGCCCCAGCGGCCGAGATCGCGGCAATTTTACCTTCCAGTCCAAAAGCGGTGAGTTCCTTTACCGCGAGATGATCCGCCAGAATCCGCTTCGCCTCAGCGACTTCAAAATCCCCGTCGTCAAGAGGTGTAAGGGCTAACGTTGACACCACATTCTTACCAATCTTGTCCTCAAATAATGAAGGAGAAGCGTCCTGATCCTCAAAAGTCTGACATATCAGCCGCTCCATCGAACGCGGAAATAGCAACTCCCGGGGACCGAACGCACCTATCTCGTCGAAGATCTTTTGCAATGATCCCGCCCCGGTCGTTTGTGTTGAATAGAATTGCCCAGAGGACACGTCCAGGAAAGCGAGGCCAACTGTGTCAACTCCTTCCTGGCTTAAAGCCGCAAGATAAACGGGATCCTTGGATTGGGTTAGCTGCGGGTCGATCGCAGTTCCGGGAGTAATAACGCGGACTACTTCTCGTTTTACAAGTTTGGTCCCCTTGCCAGGGGACTCAGTTTGGTCGCAGATCGCGACTCGATACCCTTTTCTAACAAGACGGGCAATATAATTCGAAGCGGCATGATGCGGAATGCCGCACATCGGGATCGGGTTTGGCGAGTCCTTTTGACGGGCAGTTAAAGTTATTTCCAATTCTCGCGAGCCAACAATGGCATCCTCATTGAACATCTCATAAAAGTCCCCGAGCCGAAAGAACAAGATCGTTCCGGGATAAGCTTTCTTGATCTCGAGATATTGCCGAAGCATCGGCGTCACGGTTTCCATTAGAGAGATGCGTGAAAGAGTTTAGCTAAATTCCGTGACGATGCAAAACACGTGTTCCCAATGATGTTTCCGTTTGTTATTATGTTGGTTTGCAAAATGAAACTTGAAATGTATTTGCATGTTACGTCGCGAAAGTCAGTAGCCCGTAAATTCCGGGCTGGTAATCGACTCATATGATGTTATTTATGGGAAAGGTAAAATTGGGCTCTGCCATTTTCGCGCACTGTTTGTTCGCATTTTGCTACATCACCGGTCAGACCGTGGCAACACCATCAGAGCATACAACAACGGTAGTTGACGCCCCTGGTGAGCGGTATCGAATTGGGTTTCAGGACGTCCTCGAGATCCAGGTGTTCAAACATCCCAACCTTACCCAGCGCGTGCCCGTCAGTCCGAACGGCTCAATCGTCCTGTTTCGCCTCGACAAGCCTGTGATCGCAGTCTGTAAGACGGAACGAGAATTAGCTGCTGAGATCTCAAACGCTTACAAAGAGAAGTTTATCCGCGATCCCCAAGTCACCGTCGTTGTAGCAGAACAGAAATCGCAGTCACTAGCGGTTTTGGGAGCTGTTGAAAAACCCGGGAATTTTTTTGTAAATCGGCGGATTCATTTGCTAGAGATGCTGGCGATGGCCGGCGGGCCTAACAAGGAAGCCGGTACTCGTTTGTTGGTTGCCCGAACTGGGAGCACCTCAAACTGTCAAGATGGCAGTGAACCTAGTGACCCCGAGGTTACAGTGCTCGCCTACAAGATCCGCGATGTTCAGGAAGGTAAGCAGATAGTATGGATGAAGCCCGGTGATGTTGTATCGGTTCTCGACGCGGACATTGTTTATTTATACGGAGATGTCAATAAACAAGGCTCGTACAAGATCCGGGAACCAATAACACTTACTCAGGCGATTGTATCGGCGGAGGGTTTAAAACCAGCCGCCAAAAAAAACAGGATAAGGGTTTTGCGACAGCGGCCGGGTGTCTCTGAACGGGACGAACTTATTTTCGATCTCAGCCAGATAGATAAAGGCAAAATAAAAGATCCTATACTTGAACCGAATGATATTGTGGCTGTTTCGGAGGACAGGACCAAGTCCATTTTGCTCGGTTTTGCGAACTCACTGAAGTCTTCAGTGCCAAGCGTTCTATACCGGTTTCCATAGCTAGGTTTATGAAAGAATCACGTGAGATCTTAAGAACACCGGTACATGACATAGAAATCGATCGTCAGGTTGAACTTCCGGTCCGGCATGACGGGCGAGATCCATCCTACCCCGCAACACAGACAATTGAAGGTTTGCCGTTGCTCGACTACTGGCGGGCAATTCGGAAGAGACTTTGGCTTGTTCTCGGAATCACAGTTCTTTTCACCACTCTGACGGCAATATATGTGGCTCGAAAGCCAGACATTTACCGAGCCCGGGCAGTCGTGCAGGTCGATCTGGAACAGACAAACCCGGATGTCGTAACCAGCGATCGGCAACGTTCTATGCCTAATGCTGACCCGGCATATGTCAATACACAACTCCAATTACTTTGGAGCGACAGCCTGATAAGGCGCGTTATCAAGGATCACAATCTTGACGCGAATAAGGACCTGCAGAGAGACAGAGGCGAAATGGGAACGTCGACATGGCGGTCCGCTCTGCGGTCATTAGGTCTCGCAACGGCGGTTAATGCGAATAAGGAAACAGTCGTTTTAGAGATGCCCGGCCAACTCTCACTTGGCACGTCTGAGGAGATTGCCGAAGCGGTTCGTCTGGCACCATTCGTTAAGCTGATCCATACGAATCTCGAGATCGATCCGCGCCGGGAGTCACGTATGACCTACAAAGATACCCGCTTGATCGATATCTCATTCCGTCACACAAATCCGGTCCTTGCAGCATTTGTGGCGAATTCCATAGCTGAAACATTTACTATCGTCAATCAGGAAAAACGGTCCGGAACGAGCCGTAAAACGAATGATTTTTTACAAGAAAGGATATCGAGCCTCACCATGGATATTCGCAACGATGAGGAAAAACTGGTTAATCTGACTCAGAATGCCGGAATTCTCAAAACGGGTGAGGGCGAACAAACGATAGTGATCGACCGACTTTCTGGACTAAATAAGCAATTATTAGAATCTGAGAATGAACGAAAAAACGCGGAAGCTGATTTTTTCACGGTTAGTCGGTCTCCCGATAAGATCAGAGCTTTGGCCGAGACAGAGGTAGCACGATTCACAACCGAACAAGAAAATAACATCCGTTCTTTGCGATCTGAGACGCTGCGCAAAATCGCGGAACTACGGAATTTTCGCATCGAGAGGCTTCAGTTATTCGAGGAAGGAGCTCCTGAGATCAAGCAGATCGACGATCAGATCGAAAGCTATCAGGAGAGTCTCGATAAAGCTGTATCTAATTTCCAGGCCGAACTCCTGTCATATCGTGATCGAGCGGCGAAGGGTTTGTTAGAAAACCTGCGGACCAAATATCTTCAGGCAAAAGATCAGGAAGACAAGATCCGTGCCGATTTCGAAAAACAGTTCAGTGAAGCTCAGGACCAAAATCAGGGTGCGATCAGTATCAAGCTGCTGCAGCAGAATATAGACACCAATAAAGGGTTTTTGGACAATTTGCGGAAACAGGTGAGCGGAAACGACGTCGCCGCGCAAGGTACCGACAATAACATCAGCGTTTCCGAGATAGCGATACCACCGGATGGACCTGAAGGCCCTCGACGTCTGTTGACCGTATTCGCGGCTCTCTTTCTCTCAACACTATTCGGAACGGGACTTGCACTTCTTTTCGAATATCTGGACGACACGATAGGAACAACCGAAGAGGTTGAGAACTACCTCCAGTTGCCGGCTTTAGCAGCGATCCCGACAATGGACTCCATGCCGAAGCGTAAACTTCTGCTTGTGGGGGCCTCCGACGATGGAGAAGAGGCTCCCCAATCGCCTCTGCTGATTTCCGCTGATCCACGCTCCTCATTAGCGGAGGCATACCGTCACCTGCGGACTTCTATACTTTTGTCGACTGCGGGGAGGGCCCCCCGGTCTCTTTTAATGACTTCAAGTCTCCCTTCAGAGGGAAAGACCACGACCGCAACTAATACGGCAATAAGCCTTGCACAGACGGGTGCCAAAGTTCTCATAATCGACGCCGATATGCGTCGCCCTCGCTTGCACTCCATCTTCGAGATCGAAAACGGCAACGGTCTAAGTACTTTATTGGCCAGTGAACTATCCGATCTTGATGTGTCTAACGCGATAACACAGGATGAGCGAACTAAACTTCACATACTGACCTCGGGTCCTATTCCTCCAAACCCTGCCGAGCTGATCGGATCCGAGCAGATGGCATCACTTCTAGGAATGTTGCAGGCGAAATTCACTCATGTAGTCATTGATTCTCCGCCGATAGCGTCGTTCACGGACGGGGTTCTGGTGGCATCGCTCGTTGATGGGGTGATCTTGGTCGTACATGCTGGTCGAAGTTCTAGACAAGTGGTACGACGTTCACGTCAACTTCTCCAGGAGATTGGGGCAAAGATATTTGGCGTCGTCTTGAACAATGTAAACCTAAATAACAAGGACAACTATTATTACTATCAGAGCTATTATCACCGAAACAATTATGTTCCCGGTGATAATGAGTCAAAGTAGTTGCTATCAGGGAGATTCTATGAGCGAAAAGACCAGAGTCCTGGTTACCGGGGCGGGTGGCTTTATAGGCAGCCATCTAGCAAGGTATCTCAAGAACTTGGGATACTGGGTCCGCGGAGTGGATATCAAATTCCCCGAATTCGACATTACGGCAGCAGATGAATTTGAACTTCTTGATCTCAGACGGTGGGAAAACTGCTTGAAAGCGACGAAAGACGTCGACCACATATATGCACTTGCGGCAGATATGGGCGGGATGGGATTCATTTCGTCTCACAATGCCCAGATCCTACACAATAACTCCCTGATCGACGTGCACACGCTCGAAGCCGCTCGCTCAAACAATGTCCGCCGGTATCTTTATTCTAGCTCCGCATGTATCTACCCTGAGCATCTGCAGGAGGAAATACAGGTCCTTCCTCTGAAAGAGGAAGACGCATATCCAGCTAATCCTCAAGACGCTTATGGCTGGGAAAAGCTCGTTTCGGAACGACTTTGCGTGCATTATAGACAGGATTATGGGATCGAAACACGAATCGCACGGTTCCATAACATATTCGGTGAAAAAGGCACATGGGACGGGGGCAGGGAAAAGGCTCCAGCGGCACTATGCAGGAAAGTTGCTATCGCAAAGGCAAGCGGGAACCATGAGATTGAGATCTGGGGCGATGGTGAGCAGACACGATCGTTCTGCTATATCGATGACTGTGTCGAAGGAATCTATCGGCTCATGCAGTCAAATTCTTCAGAACCACTCAATTTAGGTCAGGACCGAATGATATCGATAAAGCAACTTGTAGATATAATCGCTGGTCTCGCCGGAATAAATATTGTTAAGCGATATGTAGACGGCCCGCAAGGGGTGAGGGGTCGAAACTCGGATAACTCGAAAATGCGGGAAGCTCTGGGATGGGAGCCCCAAATTTCGTTGGAAGAAGGGCTTGCAAAGACTTATCGGTGGATAGAAAGCCAAGTGCTCGAAGAGTCTCGAGGGCGGCGTCAATCAGCAGTCACCTCGGTCTGACAAATTGGTTGAGTGCTGCTCTCGCAGTGATGAGGCGACATCTACTTAAAATTCGAATAATAATCTAAAGTTCTCTCGATCCCTGTCGCGAAATCGATCTTGTATTCGAACCCTAGCTGCCTTTGTTTTGTTGTATCTCCCCCACGAGCATATACTCCCGTGGGCCTGTCAGAAAGACCTCGTATCTCGGGTTCGTAGCCGCAGTATCGTGCGGCCATAGCTGCAAACTCAATGAAACTAGTGTAAATTCCCGTTGAGAGATTAACCGCATCCGCGCTGCCCACTTTATCCATTGTTTGAAATACGCCATCAACACAATCCTCGATGTGGATAAAATCGCGCCGCTGTTCTCCGGTGCCCCAAACGGTCAACTCTTTTTCACCCTTGTTCTCCATCGCTCGCCGGCAGATACTTGGGAATGGGTACGTCTCATCCTGGTCCTCGCCATATCCTGAAAATGGGCGATAACATACTGACCGTAACCCATTCTTTTCGTGGGCGACTCTGGCGAGATATTCAACTGTCAGTTTTGCCCATCCATACGATAAGTCTGGCATCCCTATGTCGGAATCAAAATCAATCATGTCTTCGCGAAGAAGTTCGAAATTTTCCACCGTTTGGTATTTAATGGGATAAGCGGCACTCGAACTGAAACAAATGGTCTTCGCCGGACGTGCGCGCAGAGCCCATTGCCAGTAAGCAGAGTCGATCGACAGATCGTCGGCTATGGCGAGGGGGTTATTCTCAATCATTAATCGACCTCCGACCAATGCCGCCAGATGCAGACAATAGTCGAAATCGGTGTCATTTGTTTTGACGAAATAATCTCGGCAGTCCATTTCGAAGAAGTGAAAATTCTTGTAATCAAGAGGATGCACTGTAAACCATCCATTCTCCGGTGCCACAGCACCGCTCAAGGGAACTAGACTATCAACACAATGCACTTGGTCCCCGAGCTCGAGGAATCGTTTAACGAATCGCCGCCCAACAAATCCGGCACCGCCCGTGATCAGTATCTTTCTCATATTGAGTTTCGATGAAAAATCGACGGCACTTACACGCCGCCGGGCCCTTCGGACTCGGCACACTTATCTGAACCGGTGGAATAAGAGTATTATATTTTTTTGCTGAATGCTCCGATGGCCAAGCCAGATGTCAAAATCGTCATAATTTCGCCCGTGCGCAATCGCCGCGAGATTACTCTTCAGTGCCTTCGAAGCCTGGAAAGAGTGAATACGACCGGACTTTGGGTTCACACGATAATAGTTGATGACGGTTCAACAGATGGCACTTCAGACGCGGTCCGAAAAACTTTTCCCGGTGTCGAATTGATATTGGGTGATGGAAATTTATGGTGTTCTGGAGCTGCGAATCTCGGAGTTACCCGGGCCCTTACCTACGACCCAGCTTTTATCCTCCTGATCAATGATGACACCGTTTTCGACAGCGAGTTCTTGATCAACATGGTGATGACCGCGGAAAAATTCGAGAAGAGCGTCGTCGGAGGATTGCTGCTTTTGTGGGATCAGCCCCACCGAGTTTTTCAGGTAGCCCCCAGATGGGATACTTGGTTTGGCGGATGGCGTCACCTCGAAAAACAGACGGTTTGGACAGTCCCGCAGGATCCGTTCGAGGTTGAATTGATCGTCGGCAATTGCACGCTTTTTTCCGCTAACGCATTCCGTGAGGAAGGGCTTTTTGCCGCCAATTGGCTTCCTCAATACGGCGATGCCGAGTTCACTCCGAGGCTAAGACGTCGAGGTTGGAAATTGTTGATAGAACCCCGAGCGCGGGTGTTTAACCAGACGAATGATGTTCCCCCAAGAATGAGCCAGATGTCCGTCTTGCAGCTATACTCGGCCTTGTGGAAGAATTACAACGGAGCGCAGAACCTTAGAAATAGATTCATGTGTTATTGGCTAGGGGCCCCGACCAAGCTTCAGGGAATACTCGCCTTCGTGATATTCGTAATACGGCTCGGGCTTCAAGGCACAGGGCTCGGCCCGCGTTGGGCTACAGTCCTAAACGAAAGGCCCTTGAAAGAGGAGTACTCTACTACTTGAAAGAGCATATAGTCCCCCACACTGTCGACAAACAGTCTAAAACAAAATTGATCTTTGTTTGGAACTATACAAACTGGGGTGGGGCTCAAATATATCTTCTTGCCATTATGAAGGAAGCTATCGCTGAGTGGGATGTTTTAGCCATTTTACCGATACGATCATCCCCCGACATCCTGTCGTTTCTTGCACAGGTGGGTGTCAAATATGAATTGATCGACGCTGAGGTCGACATGGACGATGCCCCCACCATCGCCCGAAAACTACAGCGTACAGGACGGCGTATTCGATCTGAGATAAAGACGTTTCGACGCCTGTTAAGAATAGACCTCTCATCGGCAATCTTGCATATCGAATCGGCACCTTGGCAGTCATGGCTCCTTTATGCTGCTTTTTGTTCCCGCCGGGCAAATGTATTCGTAACAATGCACAATGCATTACCGAACCGACCAAGATGGCGAGTAGCTATCTGGAAGGCCCGGCTGAGGTTCCTGTCGCGCCTCCGGGGCTTTCATTTATTCACGTCAAATCACGATACTCGTAACAAGTTGAAGGGATGGGTCGACGAAGGCTTTTGGAAGGAAATGAAAGTGACTTACACTTGTGTTGATCCTATTCAAATCAAGCAAGCACTCGCGTTGCCATTTGACAAGGCTGCTCGACGTGGGGAGTTCGGAATTTCAGCTGGGAAATGCGTTGTGCTTTGTGTCGCCCAGTTTATCGATCGGAAAGGAAGGTGGGTTTTCCTCGACGCGGCGAAAGAGATTGCCAAGTCTTCTTCGAACATCGATTTCGTTTGGGTCACTCCGGAGCTACCCGATGAATTTGAAAGTGAAAAGATATTTCGTTATGGACTAGGTGACAGATTCCGATTGGTCCAATCGCGTTCTATTGGAGTCAGGAGATTGGACATACTCCAATTTTTCTTGATCGGTGACATGTTTGTGTTACCAAGCTTTTTGGAGGGCCTGCCGATCTCACTGCTTGAAGCTATGGCTCTTGGGCTTCCCGTCATTTCCACGAATGTTAACGCTATTCCAGAGGCCGTAAAGAATAATGAGACTGGCGTCCTCGTACCACCCTATAATCCGATAGAGCTCGCCCGCGAGATAACTGCTCTAGCTAAAGATCCGGTCAAGCGAACCCGTCTCGCTGCAGCCGGCCAAGACTTTGTCCTTTCTAATTTCGACGAAAGGATAGCATCTCGCATAGCACTCAAAGCATACAAAGAATCTCTTGAAGCCCAACATCGAACAAAGTAAAGCGGAGAAACTCGTCAAGAACAGTGTGTATAGCGTCTTGGCTTGGCTGTTTCCTATCGCGCCTACATTGATCGTTACTCCCATAGTAATCGCAGAGTTAGGTAATGATCTCTATGGTATCTATGTGATCGTGCTCGGCTTTACCGGCTACTTTTTCACACTGCATCTCGGAAAGGCGGTAACGAAGTACGTAGCCGAATATCATGCGACCGGTGAGATCGACAAGATCGCTAATACGGTTTCGGCCACGCTTCTATTTGGTTTCACCGTCGGAACAATTACCACCGCATTTATCTCGATATTTGCGTCGAATTTTGTTCGCGAGATCCTCGAAATCCCTACAGATCTGCAAAGAACAGCCACCATTGCCTTATATCTGGGTTGTTTGAATATCCTCGTTTCGATGTTGGGATTGACTTTCCAGTACATCCTGCAAGGACTGCAAAGATTTGACGCTTTTATGTGGATCACCAATGCATCCAGCGTACTTCTGACAGTTGGTGTCGTTGTTGCGGTCCTGAATGGTTACGGAGTGATCGGCATGTTTGCAGTTTCACTGGCCGTATCAGTTATTTCGGCGTCGGTCGCGGCCATTCTTGTGCGAAGCCTATTGCCTGAATTGCGATTCAGATTTCGTGTGGGTAAAGCCGCTTGGTCTGAAGTGCTGCGATACGGAATGAGCATTATGGCGTACCAGTTATTCGGAAGCATTCTTTTATTATTTGAACGTTCATGGATAACGAAGCAGTTTGGCCCCGAAGCCTTGACATTTTATGTTGTGCCGATGACACTGGCCGTTTTCCTGCAAATGTTCGTTTCCAGCTTGGTTCTTGGAATATTTCCCGTTATTAACCAACACTTAGCGAACACGGATATTCTCGCCAAGCTTTATAAGCAATCTACTAAGGTGATTGTCATAGTAGTGGCTTTTTCATTTACATCAGCCGTGGCGGGTGGGCATTTATTTCTTGGACTCTGGCTAAGTGAAGAGTTTGCTACATCGTCATATCACATCTTAGTGATCCAAACCGTTGTCTTTTCAATCGTTTCTCTGGGTATGGTCATTTGGCAAATCGCAGAAGCCTTCAGATTTGCGTGGCTGACGGCGGTAGCCAATTTCGTTTGGTTGGCGACCAGTATTCCTCTAATGATCATACTTTCGCATCCGTGGCAAACGGTGGGAGTGGCCTATGGCCGATTGATTGGATGCCTGGTCTATATTCCGCTTATCATTTACGTAGAAAGACGATTCCTAGACGGGGTCTTTTCGTCCTATTGGATGTCGATCGGCTGGAAGGTTATGACATCTTCGATTCTTGCCGGAGTGACAGAATACTATTTTCTCGGGCAGCTGCCCCGATCGTGGGCCACTCTAGCTCTTTCGATCGGAGCAGGCGGCTTTATATATCTGTTCCTTCTTTTTCTTTTCCGACTGATTGGAACGGACGAAAGGAAATTCCTAGGGCGCGCTCTCTTCGGTATCCGCTGACATTGTTCATCTGTGTGGAATACCTAACTAACTGGTAAAATATCGCAGTGCATAAAGACTTCGACCTCGTCCAAAGGCTTCAGATCATTAAGGAGTTTTGTGCCGGCAGGAGGGTCTTGCATCTTGGCTGCACGAATTATCCGTATACGAATGAAGCGATTGAATCTGAAATGCTGCTTCATTTCGATTTGGAGAAAATCTGTTCGGACTTGTGGGGGATTGACGCAGACCAATCAGGAATAGATATTCTCGTTTCGCATGGATCGAAGCAAATTGTGCGGGGCGATCTCGAGAAGCTGGAAGAGGTTACACTAGATGGGGAATTCGAGGTGATAGTCGCCGGCGAGATGATCGAACATCTCAACAATCCCGGGCTATTCTTGAGGAGTGTCCGGCGCTATATGTCGCGGGATAGCGTTCTTTTATTGACGACTATAAATGCATATTGCGCGATGCGTTTTTTTTATTACGGTGCGAGAGGTCGGAGGGGCATGGCCGAACCTGTTCATCCGGACCATGTGGCTTATTATTCCTACTCGACCCTAAGATTGTTATTGGAAAGACACGATCTCCATATGGAACAGTTTTTATACTATGATATTGGTAATGAACATCGTCCACATGTCAGATGGTTCCTGAAAATCGTTAATGATGTTAGTGTTCGTTTTATCCCACAGTGGGCGGATGGAGTAATTGCCGTCTGCAGGCTCACGCAGTAGCATTATGGAGGCCGTCGACCGTCTCAGGAGCGGACGTAAGTCCCAAAACGATATTTCGGTGGCACCCGCCGTGGTCTCGATGTCGACGGCTGTCGGTACGGCTATTGTCTGGCTCTTACTGTCTAGTTACAAATCTGAAGACTATCCATATGCCTTCATTCTCCCGTGGCTATTAGGTCTTGCAGTCATCTTAACCGTTCCTTCGATTTTTCTATATCGAAGGAACAGGTTTTCTTTCGCGGACCCCCTAATTTTTGCGACGTGGTCATATTTTTTTCCGGCCTTTGTAATTGGGGGAATAGTTTTCGCTCTCGGTTGGTCGGAGCCATCGTTCCTTTCGTTTGTTCAGGATGTTGAGCATACATTGCCTTTAACAGTAGCACTCGTTGCGTTGGGGTATGTGGGGTTTGCGGCTGGATATTTCCTCCCCATTGGCGACCGCGTTGGTAAGATAATCGGAAAATGGCTTCCGGCCAAAAACTTGCCATTGCGCTCATACATCGCTCCCGGCGTACTTATCCTAATTCTTGGCATTATTAATACGGCTGTTGCCTTTACACTCGGCTTGTTTGGCTTCCAGAAGAAGAATGAGTTCAGTCAATACGACGGGTTAATATACATGACTACCATGTTCTGGATGCAGGGCGGGTTTCTGCTTTGGTACCTTTTGTTTCGAGCCAAAAAGATCGATCTCTCCACTATCCCAGTCGTCCTATTACTGATTTCTACGAGTCTCGCCAGTATGATCTTGGCCGGCAATCGTGGGTCAATCATTCAAATAGCTTCGATAATTGCGTTGGCGTTCATACTATCGGGCAGGGAATTCAAGATAAGACACGGTTTCATTGCGGGAACCCTTTTTTCCGCTTTCCTGATCTTCGGCATGATCTATGGGTCGACCTTTCGCCAAGTAAAAGGCACCGAAACGGCACAAAGTGCTGACATGTATGCTGAAAATGTGATAAATGCCTTCGGCGAAATCCAGAGTGCCAGCTTCGGCCAATCGTTAGAATACGGGTTCTCGCGGCTCGCCGAGAGGATAGACATCCTTACAACGGTCGCGGTAGTGGTTTCAAACTATGAAGCTTTGAAGCCATACGAAGCGGCTTATGGGCTTGACGACAATATCTGGGTTGACACAACGACGTTTCTTATTCCGAGGGTCTTGTGGAATGACAAACCTGCGGCGTCAGATCCTCGCAAATATAGTGAGCTTTATTTCAGTTATGGAGAAAGTTCATTTGCGATCACTCCCATCGGGGACCTTTTGAGAAACTTCGGCATGTTAGGCATTCCGATAGGAATGCTTTTTTTAGGCATCGTGATGCGTGCAATCTATTGTTCTCTAGTTTACGGGCAGCCTCAAGTCGTATGGCGAGCGGTCCTATACTTTATGCTTCTAACCGCGGTGTCGTATGAAGGGTTTTTTGGAACCATTATCCCGAACCTTGTTAAGGTGTGTTTCGTTGCTGGCATCGGAGTTCTAATCGTTAACGTTCTGGCCAGACAACTAGCGAGACTTATCCTTGAACATGAGCGATGGTGAATTCAAGTAACCTCAGGTACGTTGCCGAACGTCGGCATAGCAGCCAAGGTTCTATTTTATGATTGTTTTTACAAACGGATGCTTCGATGTTATCCATCCGGGCCATGTTGACCTTCTGGATCGCGCAAGAGATCTCGGCAGTAAGTTGATCGTCGGGATCAATAGCGATCGTTCCGTCCGATCGATCAAGGGCCCAGGAAGGCCCATCCAGGATGAACAAGCACGCAGATCTGTCTTACTAGGCTTACGAGCTGTCGACGAAGTCCTTATCTTTGATGAGCCTACACCTGCCCGGTTGATCGAAGATCTGAGACCGGATGTCCTGGTGAAGGGAGGGGACTGGAGGGTCAGTGAGATAATCGGAGCCGACCATGTCCTGGGATATGGCGGCCAAGTTCATTCGCTCCCGATCAAAGAAGGTTTTTCGTCTAGCAGTATTATCGACAAGATCAAAGGTAGTGAGGCAATTGATCATAATATCGGCGATTCTATCACTGAGAATTCGATCAAAGAACATATTCAGGTCGCACATGAGGTCCTAAGATATTGTCGCCAAGCGATAGCGGAGTGCTTTGAACTTATATACGGTGCGTTTCATAACAATCGCAAGATCTTGATCTGTGGGAATGGCGGCAGCGCTGCGGACTCACAACATATTGCAGCAGAGTTTGTCGGACGGTACGAAACTGAAAGGAAGGCTCTAAATGCCATTGCACTCTCAACGGATACGTCCGCTATCACGGCGATTGGCAACGATTATGGCTTCGATAGGATTTTCTCCCGTCAAGTGGAGGCATTGGCCGTTCCCGGCGATTGCCTGATCGCTTTAAGCACAAGCGGGATGTCACCAAATGTCATCTTAGCCGCTATGGAAGCCAGAAGACGGGGCTGCACCGTTATCGGCATGACCGGAAAGGCAGGCAGAAAGCTCGCTTCGCTTTCGGATGGCTGTATTCTCGTTCCGTCAAATCGAACGTCTCGAATTCAGGAAGCTCACATAACAATAGCCCATGTTTGGTGTGAAATGATCGATAATCGGATTTCCCATGGCGGTTAACTACCCAATGCAGCTTTTCGACAGTTTTCCAAAAACAAGGGTCCTAATTGTCGGCGATGTTATGCTCGACCGTTATTGGTGGGGAACCGCCGCCAGGATTTCGCCGGAAGCTCCGGTCCCGATCGTTAAGCTCAGCAAATCGACGCTTTCCGCTGGAGGCGCCGCTAATGTCGCCATAAATGTGGCCGGATTAGGCGCGATCCCAATACTACTTGGGATAGTTGGGGTGGACAGCGATGCCGATTCCATTCGCAGGATTCTGCAATCGACAGGGGTCGAGACGCTAGACATTATCGGTGTGGAAAACCGTCCGACTACCGTAAAAACGCGTGTCATCGCTCATAGCCAGCAAGTGGTACGGGTCGACCAGGAAAGAAATGATCCCATTAGCGTAAATATCGAGGGCGACATCGAGGAGCGGCTCAAAACGCTGGTTGCTGACACCGATGTGGTCGTCATTTCAGATTATGCCAAAGGTCTCCTGACGAACCGATTACTCAATACCCTGATCACGGAGGCAAAGATATCGGGGAAGTCGATCCTGGTGGATCCTAAGGGCAAAGATTATACGAAATATTGTGGAGCAACGCTTCTAACCCCCAATAGCCGCGAAGCGGCCCAAGCCTGTAATTTAAGTGAGGAGGACGCATCCACAATTGTCGAAATAGCGGGTAACAGACTCCTTCACGAGCTAGATATTGGGTCTCTGCTTATCACGCAAGGCGAAGCAGGAATGACCCTTTTTCGTCATGACCTAGAAGCAAAGCACTTTCCAACAGCAGCGCGTAGAGTTTACGATGTAACTGGAGCAGGGGACACTGTCATAGCTACTCTGGCTACAGCAATAGGGGCCGGCAGCGATATCGAAACAGCTGTTGAAATAGCAAATTTGGCTGCTGGAGTTGTGGTTGAGCGCATAGGCACTTCAGCTGTCACGATCGAAGATATACGAGATCCGTCTACTGGTGGCTCGAGGTTAAACGATAGATCTTGGATTTCCGAAATATATTGATTTTTAGGATCGGCCACCTCGGCGACACGATTGTTGCCTTGCCGGCATTTTGGGCGTTACGACGACGTTTTCCGTCTGCTCGTTTGAGCTTGCTGACCAATCTCGATCAGCAGAATTCGCATTACGTTTCCCCGACATCCGTCCTGCCCACCCACGGACTGTTTGATGAATTCATCCCGTACCCAGCAAATTTGGGAACTGCAAAGACCATCGTCGCATTGCTGCAGTTAATTAAGAAACTCCGCAGACGGAAGTTTGACGCTGCAGTATATTTAATGCCCCGAATCCGGACACCAATACAGATCAAGAGGGATCGACTTTTTTTTCGGATCGTAGGCCTGTCTGAGTTGCTTGGGTCTGAGTTTCTACTCAATAATCGAGTGAGCAATCTAAATTTAGGGGCGTCTGCTCGAGAAGAATCCGAATCGAACTTTCTCCTTCGAATGCTTGGTGACATCGGAATCAGATCTGACCCGTCGGAAACGGACCTTTTACTGACGGAAGACGAGATCGCGGCCGCTGGGGAATGGCTGGAAACTTCCTTAAGAGACAGAAACGGGGTCCGATTGATCGGAGTCGGACCAGGAGCGAAATGGGAATCAAAAATTTGGTCTGAAGGTAGGTTTTTCGATGTTGTGAATCAATTGATCAGAACTTATGACTGCCACCCTATAGTTTTCGGAGGTAAGGAGGACCGCGAAAAAGGACAACGGATGGTCGATAGATGGGGCCGTGGTTCGAATGCAGCCGGGGCCCTTAGCGTTCGCGAAGCCGCCTCCGTTTTGCACCAATGTGCTATGTATCTGGGAAACGATACCGGCACCATGCACCTTGCAGCGGCAGTGGGCATACCTTGCGTGGCCATTTTCGCAGGGGTCGACCGGCCTGGCCGATGGGATCCTTTCGGGGAACAAAATCACTTATTTCGAAGCCCGTTCAACTGCCCGGGTTGTTTACCGGGAAACTGTGTTAATCAAAAACGATGCTTAGATCTGATCGAAACAGAACAGGTTTATCGCGCCTGTTCTATGATTTTGGATCGTTTAGGGGAATTGGAGAAATGAAATGCTTAGTCTTAGGCGGTACGGGCATGCTGGGACACAAACTGGTTCAAATATTTGAACAGGACTTCGATGACTGGACGACTATACGTCGCCCCTTTTCTAAGATCGAACGCTTCGGAATATTTGACGGACACCGGACGATAGAATCTGTTGACGTCAGGGACGTTGAATATCTTCGCCAAGTTATCCAGTGTATCTCGCCAAACGTAGTCGTAAATGCAGTTGGAATTATTAAACAAGACAAGACCCATATTGATCCTGCCGAGATGACCGAAATCAATGCTGGGCTCCCCCATCGTCTGGCGTGCTTGTCACAAGAGTTGACGTTCAGATTAATTACAGTTAGTACCGACTGCGTTTTCTCAGGCAGAAAGGGCAATTATCGCGAATCGGACGTTGCCGATGCTCCTGACATGTACGGGAAAACCAAGCTGATAGGCTAGGTGACTACCGCAAACTGCCTTACTGTGAGGACCTCCATGATCGGACGTGAACTGGATACGAGCCACAGCTTGGTGGAGTGGCTCCTGCGTAACCGCGGTGGACATGTGCGTGGGTTCGTTAATGCAATATTTTCGGGTTTTTCCGCAATTGCGTTGGCCCGCTCTGTTGCCACGATTATCAAGGATCATCCTGAACTTGTCGGTTTATTCCATTTATCTAGCGAACCGATATCCAAGTTTGATCTTCTCACTCTGATAAATCGTCATTTCGACGCTGGCATCCCGATCAGTCCAGACCCCAGCATGACGGTCAACCGAAGTCTGGACTCGGCTCGATTTCGGCACATGACGGGATTTAAACCACCTTCATGGCGGAAATTATCCTCGAAATGGCTATCGACCCCCACACGCTACGATCTTCTTTAACGGGGTAAAATGAAGTGGTTTCATAGTTTTGCCTCGCAGTGCTAGTATTTATTTTTCTTTTTGATTAGGTGTTTTCGGGGACGGGACGAGGTAGCATTTTCATGAGACTGCAGTACCTTCATAGTGAATGGCGACTGATGGTGTAATACGAGAATTCTGACGATATCCTCAATTTTAGAATTGGAGATGTGCGACATTACCCACCTATTGTCGCAGCCCTCAGGGATGTAGGTACAGTTTTGACTGCATTACTTCGGGTAATCAGTGTAGATTATGAGAATTTTGACGATTTTCGGTACAAGGCCAGAGCTGATCAGGTTGAGCCTTGTGATGAAGGTGCTGGACCAGCACTGCGACCATATCACGGTTCATACCGGTCAGAATTACGACGAAACATTGAGTGATGTTTTTTTTCGCGATCTAGAGATCCGATCCCCAGATGTCAATCTTGGTATTAAATCTAGTTCCTTCGGTGAACAGGTAGGACAAATACTGTCACGTACCGATCAACTTTTGGAGAAATATTTGCCCGATCGTCTTCTGATCCTTGGGGATACAAACAGCGCTTTGTCGGCAATTCCGGCTGCGCGGAGGCAGATACCGGTCTTTCATATGGAGGCTGGAAATCGATGCTATGACAACCGTGTTCCGGAGGAAATAAACCGCCGTATTATTGATCACTCAAGTGCAGTTCTGCTTCCTTACACCGAGCGCAGTAAGCAGAACCTAATACGTGAAGGCATTGAACCAGATAGGATCTTTGTGACAGGCAACCCCATAAAGGAAGTCCTGGATTCATTCGCGGAAAGGATCGAATCGAGCAAGGTACTAAACAATCTCGGCGTCAAACCATTCGAGTACTTCATCGTCACCCTCCATCGAGCGGAGAATGTCGATATTTCGCGACGGCTCACGACCATTTTCGCCGCCTTGCAGAAAGTCTCAGAAAAATTCGAAAAAGCGGTCCTTGTATCCGTCCATCCACGGACCGCAGAAAAATTGAAAGAATTCGGAATAAAACCGAATTTGGCGGGCATCAGACTTCTCAGGCCTCTAGGGTTTTTCGATTTTGTGAAACTCGAGAAGAATTCTCTCGCGGTATTGACGGACAGCGGAACGGTGCAGGAAGAATGTTCTATTTTTGGAGTTCCGAATGTTACGGTTCGCGACGTTACCGAAAGGCCCGAAACTTTGGAATGCGGAAGTAATATTCTGGCTGGATCTGATGTCGAGTCAATCGTCAGCGCTGTCGAACTAGCCATCTCTCAGCCAGCCGCATGGTCTCCCCCTCGAGAGTACCTAGTCGGAAATGTCTCACAAACCATTAGTAAGATCGTTCTTGGCTATTTCAGCCAGAGGACTCATCACTGATCAGGCAAACATCACGATACGGCTTCATGAAAAAAAAGATCCTTATCTTTTGCCAGTTCTATTTACCTGGCTATAGAAGTGGTGGGGGGATGTGGACGATCGTAAACCTCATTGATCGATTCTGTCATCAGTACGATTTTTTCGTTGTCACGGGCAATTATGACAGCGCCGGTTCGAAAATGCCCTTCGACAGTGTGGTCACGAATGAGTGGAATAAAGTAGGGAACGCTCACGTTTTTTATTTTGGAGGGGGCAACATCTCCGTAAAGACAGCAATATCACTGGTTGACGCGGTAAAGCCAGATTGCATTTTCCTCAATAGCGCATTCGGAGTGCCCAGTTTAAGATTTCTGACAGCTCGCAGAAAACGATTGATCTGGAACATTCCCGTCATCTTAGCCCCGTGCGGAGAACTGGGAAGTGGATCGCTTTCACTCAAACCATTAAAAAAGAGGCTCTTTCTTCATTATTCAAAAGTTGTTCAACTCTACCGCGGGATAATCTGGAAAGCTTCGTCAGAAGTTGAAAAGAAGGACATTGCAGCCGCCATGGGCCAGGACGTGGAAATTTTGGTTGCCCCTGATCTTGTGCCAAGAACTATTTTGCCGGGTTATTCTCAACAGTCGAAGCCAAAAAAAGTTTCCGGGGAAGTTCGATTCGTCTTTATGTCTCGAATTGTTGCTAAGAAAAATATTCACTTTTTCCTCGAATGCCTTAGGGAAGTGAGAGAGGGTGACATTACATTCGATATTATCGGCCCAATAGAGGATAAATCGTATTGGTCGCGGTGCGAATCTTTGATTTCCGAATTGCCTGGCAACGTCGCCATAAACGTGATCGGTCCTCTTCAACGTAATCAGGCTATCTACCGTGTATTTCAAAGTCATTTTTTTGTCCTTCCGACTTTGAATGAAAATTTCGGTTATGTACTTATTGAAAGCCTCGCGGCTGGAACCCCGCTTTTGATCAGTGATCAAACCATGTGGAACGAACTGGAGTCGAGCGATGTTGGCTGGACGATTCCACTTGATCGTCCCGACCTCTACATGAAGGCAATAAAGACTTGCGTTGAAATGGACGAAGCTCGATTCTCGGAAGTGTCTTCTGCTGCTCGAGCCTACGCTTTGAAATGGCTTGATAACGCTTCATCCGATCGCTCGATGGCGAAGGTTTTGGAAATGGCCGTTAACCGCGCATCAGGAGATTCGGATGGATAAAATCACTGATTCTGGAAGTGAAACAAGCAACGAGACAACTCTCTGGATTCTGACAGAGGTTTACTATCCTGAAGAGATCTCGACGGGATATTATTTAACTTCGATAGCTGAGGGATTGGCGAAAGTCAACAAGGTTAAGGTTCTCACCGGTCAACCCAAACACATGTCACGCGGTCTGCGAGCTCCGAGCCGTGAAATTCGCAATGGCGTCGATATCTATCGGGCGTGGGGAACTACTTTAGATAAGAATGTGCTTCTCTTCAGGCTTATCAACATGTTTACAATCGGAATTTCGATATTTTGGAGATCGCTTCGGATGTTCAAGAGAGGCGATCAGGTTCTCGTAGTCACGGCTCCGCCAAGCTTGCCCATTACAACTACGGCCGCATGCGTCATAAAGGGGGCAAGCATTGCCCTAGTTGTACAGGACAGCTATCCAGAGATCCTAATAGCGCTCGGAGCCGCAAAACGAGATTCGCTGCTTGTCTCCTTTGCGAATTTTGTCAATCGGTGGAGCTATAAATACATGTCAAAGATCGTCGTGATCGGCCGGGACATGAAAGACCTATTTGAGCAAAAGACTGCTGGCCTCGACGTCCCCATCGTCGTCATCCCCAACTGGGCGGACATTGAAATGATCGTGCCCAGGTCGCGTACTGACAACGCATTGTTATGTGAACTGGGCCTAGTGGATAAATTCGTCTTCCTTTACGCCGGCAACATTGGCCACCCGACGGATGTCGAGACCATCCTTGGAGCTGCAAAATTGCTGGGTGACAGCCCGCAAATCCATTTCGTTATGATAGGGGCTGGCGCTAAAAAGAAATGGGTCGATCGGCATGCAGAACCTCTAGAAAATTTTACTGTCCTCGATTATCGCCCTCGGTCCGAGCAGAACACATTCCTTAATGCTTGCGACGTTGGACTTGTTGGCTTGATAAAGGGGATGTGGGGAACTGCAATGCCAAGCCGAACCTACAACATCATGGCAGCAGGAAAGCCTATCCTTGCACTCGCTGATAAAGGTTCTGAGCTTGCCCGAGTTATAGACGAAGAAAAAATCGGTTGGCACTTGGAACCAGGAAATCCCGAAGCGTTGAAATCGGCGATCTTGCAAATCTACACTCGGCGATCTGAACTCAGCGCTATGGGCACGCGGGCACGTCAAGCTGCGGTCTCAAAATATTCTCCCGCCAACGCTATCGCAGCGTATTCAACAATTTTGACGGGTAACTCTGCTAGAAAAACGAGTGTTTGACAGTATTGCTGCCTAATGTTCAACTTAAGTTTTGAGCTGGAAAAGTAGTTAACTCCAAAACTTCTCCCCTAGCCGGACAATGGTAGGTATCATCACGTTTGCAGCAGTATTTTGCGTATCATACCTGGGCGTCGGCCTTTATCGCCGTTGGGGCATCCACAACCGATTTCTTGATTTTCCAAATGAACGCAGCTCCCATACCGAACCCACGCCATTTGGAGCGGGCATAGTTATTGTAGTGATGAGCCTGGTTGCATATATCCCAATATCTATCTTTTTTTCAGGAACGTTCTCATGGGGATACTTTATCGGGGCACTTTTGGTTGCCCTCATCAGCTTTCTTGACGATATCTACAAGGTTGCATTCTGGTGGCGATTACTCGTGCACAGTATTTCAGCGATTTTGCTATTGGCCGACCAGGGAACATGGCATGGTATAACGATGCTTGGTGGGTTGCAGTTGGGCAATTGGGGATATATCTTCACTTTTATATGGGTCGTTTGGATGGTCAATTCTTACAACTTTATGGATGGTATTGATGGTCTCGCCGGACTTCAAGCTGTAATTGCAGGATTTGGCTGGATGACGCTGGGTATTATCCTCGATATGCCGGCCCTGTACCTCTTTAGCGGAATGATTGCCGTTTCGTCACTTGGGTTCTTATTACACAACTGGAAACCATCCAGTATTTTTATGGGCGATGTGGGCAGCGCGTTTCTTGGGTTTACCTTTGCCGCCATGCCACTTCTTGCTAGAAACATGGCCGATTACGCGTGGGATCTACTGCCAATCGCCGCTGTCCTTTTCGTTTGGTTCTTTTTGTTTGATTCCATAATTACTCTGATAAGACGTGCTGTTCGCGGGGACAGAATTTGGGAGGCACATAAAGAACACTTCTTTCAACGCCTCGTTTCTTTCGGTCTTACTCATCTTCAAGTAACTGTGGTTTACGGAATTCTGGCGTCGCTTCTAACGATTTCGGTGTTAGTTTCGGTCCGATTCCGCGAAGATATTGGACTAGCGATGTTTCCTGTGGTGTTTTTTCTGACAGCTGTTCTTTTGGGAATTGTTTACTCCGTTCGTTCAAGGCCACAGGTTAAATGGAATCGACTAGAAAGATAATTAGGCCCCCTTTTAATCGCGATCTGGGAATACGGCCGTATGATTTCGAGTCTTTCGGAGTCAGGGTGCGAATCAATGGAAACGATCAAGCTCTGGTCGAAGAATCGGCTGAAGTAGCGAGGCGATCCCTCTTAGGTGACGTGCGAAGTCTCGCAGGCGACGATGATTTTGACCATTATTTCGAGTTGACGCGATCGAGCGGCGGTGGCTCATATAGGTTGGAGCAGAATGGTCGATATGTTTCGCGGGGCCGTTCGAGGTGGAAATTTCTAAAGTTTTTCGACGCGATCATACGCGTGACGATCGGCGAATACGCCGTCGATCGAGTATTTCTACATGCAGGGGTGGTAGGTTGGAATGGGAAAGCAATCGTCTTACCCGCTGACAGCTTTCAAGGCAAGTCAACGCTTGTTGCGGAACTGGTTAGACACGGGGCGACCTATTTCTCCGACGACTTCGCCATTTTGGATCGCGACGGTCTTGTATATCCGTTTGCACGCAATGTATCGTTGCGCACTCCCGATTATAGGACATTCGAGTTAACCGTGTCCGAATTAGGGGGAATGGCCGAAACGCTACCTTCACCTGTCGGAATGGTACTTCTGACAAAATACCGGGCGGGGGCAGTATGGAGACCGAAAATACTGAGTCCTGGTACCGGAATCATGAAGATTATGCCCTTCGCACTTTCAATGAATTCCCGTCCTGAATTTTCGCTTAAGGTATTGCATAATCTAGCTGCCCGTGCGATAATTGCTTCCGGTAGTAGGGGTTCCGCAGAAATATTCGCCACGAGGCTTCTCAATTTCGTTGACAAACACGTAAATTGAGGTAGAATTTGTAGAACTGTTTCGGTTTGTCAAAGTCGCGGTTCAGCGTCGGTTGAGCCGGTGAGACTTTGATTGAGTTTGTAGAACTTTGACTTTATATTGTATTAAGCTAATCATTTCGCTTGGAGGAGAAGATGAATAATCCGAATAATCCCATGGCCCGGCAAAAAGGCCTTGTCGTTCAGGAGATGCCCGACGAGGTACTGATATATGACCTAGACAGCAATAAGGCGCACTGTTTGAACCAGTCAGCTGCTCTGGTTTGGAAGTCTTGCGACGGTAACAATTCCGTGAATGACATTGTACGGGAGTTTGAAAATAACGGTGGTGGAAAAGTCACCGAAGACCTTGTATGGCTCGCTATCGATCAACTCAATGAAAAGGGCCTGCTCCAAGGTGAGATCGCCTCAAGATTTCAGGGCCAATCGCGTCGCCAGGTTATAAAAACTATTGGTTTGGCTTCAATGGTGGCTCTCCCGGTTATTGCTTCGCTCGTCGCTCCTCAGAATGCACTCGGCTCGGTTTCGTGCGCATGCACGGCGCCAGCCGCTTGTGCAACGCTTGGACAGTTTTGCCCCTCGGTGACTATTTGCAACGGTAGCGGTGTGTGCGCCCCGTAGGCTTTTATCAGATCTTAGATCTCCTCTAGAGTAGCGAAGACAATTGTCTTCGCTACTCTCTTGCATTGTGAATCAATTAAATCAAAGTTTCGCGAAGATCCCGATTGATGATTTCCGTTGGAACGTGTTGCAGAGGAAAGTTCAAGAATCGAAGATTCGACGGGCGTTCGCACTTTTTAGGGAACAGAATATCGAACCAATACTGATAAAGGGTTGGGCGGTAGGAGTTTTCTATCCCTCGTCACATTTCAGGTTTTCAATCGATATTGATTTGGCCGTTTCGGCCGATCAGTTTCCAGCTGCGGAGAAAATCGTGAGAGCGGCTTCAAACGAAGGCCTCGCGATCGATCTGCACCGTGAACTTCGACATCTTGATAGTGTTTCGTGGACCGATCTTTTCCAAAACTCATTACAAACTTTGGTTGAGGGTTATCCAATACGAGTATTACGTATTGAGGATCATCTACGGGTGTTGTGCATTCATTGGCTGACGGACGGAGGAGTAAATAAAGAAAGGCTTTGGGATATATATTACATTATTCACAATCGTCGTCCAGACTTTGAATGGGAGCGTTTCTTGGGGATGGTGGCGCCCCACCGTCGAAAATGGCTTATTTGCTGTGTTGGACTTGCCGCAAAATACTTGGCTCTTGATTTAGCTAATACGCCTATTACGACCACTATCTCCGAATTACCCAGTTGGTTGATTCAGGCTGTCGAGAGTGAATGGTCCGCAGAAACAAAACATTTGCCCCTTGAGGCAACGATCACATCTCCCAAAATGCTAATCAGACAGATCAAAAAGAGAATTCGCCCAAACCCAGTCTGGGCTACCATTCAGATGGACGGGAGCTTTGACTCCAGAACGCGGTTGCATTATCAGTTAGGAAGCCTGCTGAGGAGGATCGGCCCTTCATCGCAGAGAATCTTGTCAACGATAAAGCAGCTATCAAAATGAAACACTCCTGCGAACTTACTTTGGCAATCGACGCCGCCGTGGCCGGCGGTAGCCTTTCACTGATTCAAGGCACTGTAGAAGTGGCCAATTGGATTGGTTCGGCTAATGTCTCCCGAGCTGAGACAATTTTGTCTAACGTAGACTCCATTCTTGCGACGAGCATGCTTTCAGCTCGCGTCATTAACCTGGTCGCGGTTTCGGTGGGGCCAGGCAGTTTCACCGGGATTCGACTCGGTATGGCAACTTCACTAGGCTTAGCAACGGGTCTGGGAGTTGGAATTGCTAACGAATCGGCGTTGAAAGCGATGGCTTTCCAGCGCCTCGGTCATAATAAGTTGATCGTGGCTGTTCCTTCTGGACGTAGACGCGTCTGCTACCAGATGTTCGACACGTCCAATGGTGTCATCGAGTTATCCAAACCATGTCTTGGTCAAGAAATTGATTTTCTTTCAACAGTTACGGAAGTCTATGATTCGACGTTTCTCCTTCACGAAGACATATTTGAAAAAGTAAATGCTAAAGAGCACGCAATTAATTTCGGTAAAAATATAGCGCTAGCAGTAGGGATGGTTTGTGCGTCAGAGTCGCCAAACCAGAACAAGCCGTTGTTTCTCGACTGAATTTGACCATGAATGATTTTGACCGCGAATGCATACAAGGGCACAGAATCCGTGATATAGAACCCCGTCATGTTGGCGATCTTATTAAGATTGGCGCGTCAGTCAATCTAAGTCCGTGGACCGCCGAAAACTATCTCGAAGAACTTAGCAACCCTAATGCCTTAATGCTTCTACTCGTATCAGATGAAAACCAGATCTTTGGTTTCATCGTTGGTCGCCTGATAGGGACAGATAGCGTCGGTATGGACGCTGAAATCTACAACGTCGCGATAAATATGACAGACCAAAGGAAGGGTTATGGCCAGATCTTGATCCAATCATTTGTCGAAAAATGCCGTCAGCTGGAGGTCTCGACCATTTGGCTTGAAGTTCGGGAATCAAATCAAAAGGCCATTTTGTTCTACGAGAAAAACGGTTTCGAGCGAGTCCAGCAGCGGTCCCATTTTTATAACAACCCCCGAGAGCACGCGTGGCTTATGCGTCTAGCTCTGAAATCATGCCACGCTTGATAAATCACCACAATATGGAATAGAATTCAGTTTAAGCAGAGCAAAACAGTTCAGGAGCCCTGCTCAGAATTTGACAAAAGTGAGGACAAAACCGTATGGACATGTCAACTGCGGACCCGGTAAGGGATGAGCTGCTAAAGAGCAACGCGCAATTCAGGGAACTTGTACATCAGCACCAGGATTTCGAAGCACGACTTAGTGAACTCGCACATTTAACTTATCCGAATGACGACGAACAATTAGAGGAAATCACCCTTAAGAAAAAGAAATTACAAATCAAAGACGAAATTTACGAGATGATGCAGCAACATACCGTTTCCCATTAATTTTGGGTATTGGCCGATGCTGAAGGCGGTTCCGATTTCGTAACATCTACACAACTACCATCCGAGTAGCCGTGTACTCCTCTGTTAGTTGAGGCTACGATCAAGCCCTCAAAGACAATAAGGTCGCCGGCAAAGGTTTCCCCGCTTTCCCGTGGCATTAGGCCGGCGACCTTGCCACTTTTGAGATCTATAATGGCGGTGCCTTGATCTTCGACGGCTGCTAATAGGCCCAAACGATCATCTATGTTCAACAAAATGGCCGCCCTCGCGGCAAGCCGTCTTTTCCATAGTACGTGTCCGCTCCTTGCCACGAGAGAATAAACAAAATTGTCATGGGAAGCCGCGAGGATATTCGGGCCTGCCCTAACGAACGTAGATATCTGACCTCCAGTCTTGAACTTCCAATCTGGTCTCTCGTTGGTGCTGGAAAGAGAAATAATATTCCCTCGTTCGTCACCGGCAATGACCTCGCCTCCGGGGCCACCAACAATCGCTGTTATTGAGTGAGATACTGTTCGGGTACTTACGATGTCACCTGTCGATAAATCGATTGTAAAGATGTGCTTCGAAGCCGACGGAACAAGCATTGTTGAGGGGGTAAAAATTGGATTCGCCGATAGCCCAGAAAGCACATTCACCTTCCAGACAGCAGTTCCCGTTGCGGCGTCAAGGGCTTGAACAGATCCATCGGATGAGACCACAATGACCCAACCCCTGTGAGGATGAAGGAGGTGACTCGCAGACGCGAGCATCTGGCGGCTCCAATTAGGTACACCCGTTTCTGAACTAAGCGACCTGAGAATAGCCTCCTCCTTCCTTGTACGGTTTGCCCCGGCAATCGTGGTAACCACCAAAACGCTGCCTTTTATAGGCATTATATTTGAAGATATCGTTCCTCCGAGGTCCGTCGACCATAACTTACGACCGTTGCGGTTCAGTGACTCAAGTTCTCCGCCGGGCATGCCAAGAAAAATATGGCTGTTAAGGGCTGAGATCGAAAGCGGAGGTGTCGCCTCAGTCAAATAAGACCAACACTTTGTAATATCGGCGTCACCGAACTTCGACTGCTGCCCAGATAAAACCACCGGAAATATTATTAATGAGGCGATCAGAATAAACGAAATTTGACGGGTAAGAATGCGGCGCATCGAATAAAGTTAACTAGAGGCAGGTGTAAATTGAGATTTTAGCACACGCACTTGACGTGTTATATTGATGGCTAAACCGAAGTAAAAGTTTACACTTAAATATAAACAACAAGAGGAAAAACCATGTCATTCAATAAGATAATTCTCGTTGGCAATCTGGGTCGGGATCCTGAGCTCCGTTATACACCGCAGGGAAAAGCGGTCTGTAGTTTTTCCATGGCCACGAATGAAAAGAGGCGAGATAAAACTGGCGAATTCCAAGATGTAACTACTTGGTTCAAAGTGACCCTTTGGGGCAACCAAGCCGAAACAGCATCTAAATATCTCTCAAAGGGGCGTCCGGTATATATAGAAGGGCGGCTTCGAATCGAAGAATGGACCGATCGGGATAACAATAATCGATACACTCTTGATGTCCAGGCTACTGACATGCAGTTTATCAGTGCGGGCCGCGAAGATGGAGGAGTTGACGGCGGACAGGACGATTTTGAAACTCACAGTGGGCCGGCCCCGACGAGTTCATCGGCAGGGGCATCGTCGGGCCAGTCAAGTTCCGCTCCAGCGTCGGCTGCCCCCGCAGATGACGACATACCCTTTTAGCTAAGAAACAACGGTTTTCGGCCCGCGAAAAAAGCTCGAGTATGCCGGCAAGCATATGCTCGTTTTGCGGGTCACCCCTAAATCCACTCACCCATCTTTCTGAATTTGTCATAGCGCCTGTTGAGCAAAGTTGATTTGTCCAAAGCAGATAAAAGTCTGACCTCCCGAATAATGCTTTTTTTCAGTGACGAGCAAATATTATCGAAAGACTTCTGGATCTTTCTATTGTCACCTGATGGGGCGGTCCACGGAGCCGGTTCGGGAACTATTTCATCGATGATCTGAAACCTTTGGAGGCTGTCTGCGGTTAGCTTTAGTCCCTCCGCAGCCTCCGAGGATTTATCGGCCGACTTCCAAAGAATTGCAGCGCAACCTTCGGGAGTGATGACAGAATATACCGCGTTCTCCATCATCAAGACGCGGTCCCCTATCCCGATCGCCAGCGCTCCTCCACTACCGCCTTCACCTAAGATGACCACAATTATAGGGACCTTCAATCCAGCCATCTCACGTAGATTAAACGCAATTGCTTCAGCTTGGCCCCGTTCCTCCGCGTCAATCCCGGGGTAGGCTCCCGGCGTGTCGACGAAAGTGATTACTGGACGGTCAAATTTTTCAGCCAAACTCATGATTCTCAATGCCTTCCGGTAACCTTCCGGCTTTGACATTGCAAAGTTTCGATGCCTTCGTTCCTTGATGTCGCGTCCCTTTTGCTGCCCAATTACACATACCTCCGTTCCGTCCAGCCGAGCAAAACCAGCGATCATTGCCGGGTCGTCGGAATAACGCCGGTCGCCGTGGATCTCGACAAAATCGGTGAAAATAGCTGTGATCAAGTCCAAAGTATATGGTCGGTCAGGATGACGCGCCATCTGAACGCGTTCGAAAGCAGTTGCGGACATACCGTTATATTACTCCATACTGGGTTCAATTCAGTGTTGCCATTGAACTTCACAGCCATTAGCTTCAAGTTGACGTTGTAAACTGCGTGTTCCGGCTATTGTCAAGGATTCTGCATGCAGTTTGACGTGAGTAGAACCGGCTGTGACGTTCAAATAAACGTTGCATCGCCCCCGATCGCGCTCCAGAATTCCATACAAAGACTCGAGAAAGGCTGCGTCGGCCCAATCATGCGGGAGGGTTATTACGACCGAGCAAGCCCTCGACGCCTCCGCCTCATCCAAGAGTTTAAGATCAGATACCTTAAGGGTGGGCTCCTGACCATCGGCATTTTCGATGCGCCCTTCAGCGATGAACATTTCATCATCCTGAAGCAGAGGGCTAAGAGTATTGAAATTCTCACCCAGCACTACGCCCTTTATACCGCCCGAACGGTCCTCGAACCGAAACATCGCGAACCGATTACCTTTCTTGCTTGTGCGGATCTGCAGACCGCTGATCATACCAGCAATGGTTACCGAATCTCCCGATCGAAGGTCGTCAAATTCGGCAATATTTTTGAGTTTAATACCGGAAAGAAGGTCTTTGTAATTATCCAGGGGATGGGTCGAGAGATAAAATCCGATCGCCGCCTTTTCTCGCTCGGCGATCTCGGCCGGTGACCACGGTTGAGCGTCCTGGACCTGGAAGGAGGTGGCCGAGGTTGGACTGTCGACAATACCAAACAGCCCTGTTTGGCCGCGCATTCTGTCATCCGCCGCCCGCTGCCCTTGCTGAAGTGCGGAGTCGATTGACTCATGAAGTGCTGCACGCCACGAACCGAGGCTTGAGCCGGGGGGCATTAGGGAATCGAAAGCCCCAGCCGCGATCAGGCTTTCGAGGCCCCGTCGATTTATAACTCCTACTGCTAGCCGTGAACAGAAATCGAAAAGGGAAGTGAAAGGCCCTTCATTTCGAGCTTCAGCAATAGCCGCAACTCCCGAAGAACCCATACCCTTGATCGCTGCCAAACCGTAACGAACAGTTGTGCCGACGGGTGTAAATCCTTCGTCACTTTCGTTAATATCCGGCGGCAGCAATTCAAGACCGAGCGATTTAAGCTCGGTCGAGTACTTGTAAACTTTCGCGCTGTCCTGGGCCTCGTGAGATAAAACGGATGCATAAAAATATGCTGGGTAGTGGGCCTTTAGGTAAGCCGTTTGAAAGGCCAGCATTGCGTACGCCATGCTATGGCTGCGGTTAAATCCGTAGTCCGCGAACTTGGCCATCAGATCAAATATCTCTTTGGCAGTCTTGCGAGCAATGCCATTTTTTACGGCGCCCTCGATGAATGTGGTTTCATGCACAGCCATTTCAGCTATTTTCTTCTTGCCCATGGCTCGCCGGACGAGATCGGCCGAGCCCAAACTGTAACCAGCCAGCTTTTGCAGCAACTGCATGATCTGCTCTTGATAAACCAGTACCCCAAACGTATTCCCAAGGATATCCTTCATCTGAGGAACGATATATTCGATCGGCTTAACCCCTCGGTGGCGATCGATAAAATCATCGATCATACCGCCATCCAGAGGCCCTGGCCGATATAACGCGTTCAGTGCTGAAAGGTCCTCGAGCTCTTTTGGTTTGAGCCGGCGGCACATTTCCTGCATTCCTGACGATTCAAACTGGAAGATCGCCTCAGTTCGGCCCTCGCCGAATAATTCCATGGTCTTCTCATCGTTAGTCGGTATCGTGGCCCAATCGATCGATACACCAAGCTTTTCCTTCATCGATGCCAGACAATCGCTAATAACTGTCAAAGTAGTCAGCCCGAGGAAGTCCATCTTAAGCATGCCGACCTTCTCAAGGTCGCCCATCGGATATTGACTCGTGAATTCTTCCTTGCCCGATAAAGCCACGGGAACCAGCTCATGCAGCGGCTTTGGGCTAATAACCACACCGGCTGCGTGGACTGAAGTATGCCGGGCACAACCTTCTATTCTGAGTGCCAGATCCACAAGCTCCCGCACTTTCGCATCCTTGGTAGCCGCTTTCAATTCGGGCACGGTTTCCAGGGCCTGCGAAATACTTACATTCCGTCCGCGGATCGGCGGCGGGATCATCTTCGCGATCTTTTCGACATCGCCGTATGGCATGTTCAGAGCGCGGCCCACATCCTTTATTGCGGCTCTCGAGGCCATCGTGCCAAACGTTATTATCTGGCAAACTGAATCCTGGCCGTATAGATCCGTGACATGCTCGATGACCCTCCCGCGGCCGCGAATACAAAAGTCAATGTCGATATCAGGCATCGAGATACGTTCCGGATTGAGAAACCGCTCAAAAAGCAGCTCATGCTGGAGCGGGTCGACGTCCGTTATCCGAAGGCAGTACGCGGCCAACGAGCCCGCTGCCGAACCGCGGCCGGGCCCGACTGGTATGCCTTCTTGGCGGGCATATGCAATAAAATCCCAAACAATAAGGAAATAACCGGGAAAACCCATTCTCTTTATTGTTGCTATCTCAACATCGAGCCTTTCCACGTACTCGGCCAAAGAATGTTTCAGGGTTCCCAAGGCCAGCATTGGCTCCCATTCGGAGAGTCGGCGTTCCTCAAAGCCTTCTCTGAGGACTTTCTCGAAGTAATCATCGACGTTAGTGAAGTCCGAGTCGGGAGGGATCGGATAATTCGGCAATTGTCGGACGTCGTCACCCTGCGGTATGTTCAGATCGCACATTTCGGCCACGTGTACCGTGTTTGTCAGAGCTTCGGGAAGCTCGGAACCAAATATCTGCCACATTTCTTCTGTTGAACGCAAATATCGGATAGCGGTCGAAGGGTCCTGAGGGTAGCTGCTGATCTTGCGTCCCTCACCAATACAAATAAGCAGTTGCTGAGCACGGGCGTCATCTTTGTCCAGATAATGGACGTCATTTGTTGCAACTAGAGGGATCTCCAAAGCTTTCGACAAAACCACGGTGTCTTGTACCAATTTATTGCCGGCATCGTCCGGAGAGTCGTGGATCTCTAGGTAAAAATTGCCCGGCCCGAAAATATCGGCCATGGTCGCGGAATTTTTGCGAGCCCGATCTTCATTACCGTTTGCGAGAAAGTGCCCGATTGGCCCTCCTAACCCACCTGAAAGGCCTATCAGCCCTTTACTTCGTTCCGCAAGCAATTCCAGATCGATCCGGGGCTTATAATGAAAACCCTCGGTATAGGCTTTCGACGCTATATAAATGAGGTTCTGATACCCGTCCAGATCACGGGCTAAAAGGAGAAGGCTGTAATATCCCTTTTCTCCCGATTCTATGACCGTGCTCTTGTCGAAACGGCTTCCTAAGCGGAGGTTAGCTTCATACCCTATTATCGGCTGGATCCCTTCGCCGGACATCGCATTGAAAAAGGAAACGGCACCAAACATGTTGCCGTAATCAGTTATGGCACAGGCTTTCTGGTCCAACTCCTGCAGGCGTTTCGCGAGAGGTTTAAGTTGGACAGTGCTCTGCAACAGGCTATAATCAGAGTGCAAATGCAGGTGAACGAAGTCTTTTGCACCGAATGTGGGCCGGATCACGTGTTGCGCCATATATGAAGAAAGTGTATCTGGAAACTTTTGGGTGTCAAATGAACGTTTCTGACTCGGAACGTATCGCCACAACCCTAGAGCGTGATGGCTACGAGATGATCGCTGACGAGGCCTCGGCGGAGGTTATTATATTTAATACATGTTCTGTTCGCGAAAAGGCAGAGCATAAGCTGTATACCCGTGTCGGCCATATTAGACATGCTGCCCGTAAGAAGCCGATTGTCGGCGTTATGGGTTGTGTAGCCCAACTCGAGGGCGAAACGCTTTTCAAAAAGATCGAAGGGGTCGATTTTATCCTCGGCACGCGGGCTGTCGGACGCGTTTCCAGTGCTATCGATGAAACCCTTCGGTCCGGAGAGAAGGTTCTCGACGTCGGCGAGCGAGAAGAAAACTACGATTGGACTGTCGCCGATACGCATCGTCACTCGCCCTATGTAGCTTTTCTGCCCATAATTGAGGGCTGTAATAAGTTTTGTACATATTGTATTGTGCCATTTTCCCGTGGGCGGGAACGAAGTTTGCCAGCTGCAGAGATCGTCCGGCAGGTTACTGACCTGAGAGATCGGGGGGTTAGGGAAGTTCATCTAATTGGCCAGAATGTCAACAGTTACCGGCCCGATACTGACATCGGACTTGAAGGATTTGCAGGGAAGTCTGCCTTCACCAGACTTCTAAAAGCGGTGTCGGCAACAGGTATCGAACGGATCAAGTTCACTACGTCATTTCCCCGTGATTTCCACGCCGAGATCGTCGACGCGATCGAAGAACATGAGAATCTCTGTAACTGGGTGCATTTGCCCGTCCAGTCGGGAAGTAGCAAAATCCTGGCGGCCATGAAACGGGGCCATACGATCGAAAAATATCTCAAACAGATCGATCGGCTGAGGTCCTCGCCTCGTGATATTGCACTGACAACCGATATCATTGTCGGTTTTCCGGGCGAATCGGAGGCCGATTCCCTTGATACCGTAAGGATGGTCGAATACTGCGGTTTTGACATGGCGTATATCTTCAAATATTCTCCTCGCCCTGGCACGCCGGCATTTGAGATGGTCGATGATGTTTCGCCAGCCGAGAAAACGTTGAGATTCATGGAACTTGAACGCATCCAGAAAGCAAGTCAAAACAAAAGGTTACAGAGATATATTAATAAAGTGCTTAAAGTTCTTGTCGAGGGGCGATCGGCTCGCACCGTGGGCGGGTTCACAGGACATTCCACTTGCCATAAGATAGTAAATTTCGAGGGTCCTTCAAGCGTTCTGGGTAAGGTCGTCGATGTTCGAATCACGGAAATAAAGGCTAACTCGTTATTTGGAGAGGTTCAATCGTAATAATGGAAAATGGGCAACATCTGGTAGAGGTAAAGATCGGAGCTCTGATCATGGACCCGAATACGAATACTCCCATAGTGGTGCTGAAAGGCGTCGATTCCGAAAATGTATTGCCCATTTGGGTGGGTGCCTTTGAAGCCAATGCCATAGCTCTCGAGATCGAAAAAGTTGTACCCCAACGACCTATGACGCATGATCTGCTGCGTAATGTCATAATCGAGTGCCAGTTGTCGGCAACTAGCGTAGTAATAACGGACCTGCTCGAAAACACGTTTTACGCTCGTATTGAACTTAAGGATAAGAGTGATGAGCCTGTGTTGCTGGACGCCCGTCCGTCCGACGCGATCGCCCTCGCGTTGCGGCTTGATTGCCCGATCTTTGTCGAGCAAAAAGTCATCGATCTCTCCGCCTCGTCAGCACGCACCGATTCCGCGGCCGATGAACCGGAAACTCCGACGGATGAATGGCCTGAACTCATCGGCTGATCTTCGGGTAATTTATACATAATCTCTATTATCAGACGCAACGAATATCGTTCCTCGTGGTTGATCCTGTCGTCAGCCGTGCTCCCCTCCCGAGCCGATCGCCCCTTCTTTGACACTACTTTGGTAAAAAGCTATCATTGTCGTTTTGTTATCTATCACAGATTCCATTTGAGCAAGCCTATAAAAGGAGTTACGTAAACAATTGAGTAACGGAAATTATTTTTTTACGTCCGAGTCGGTCACCGAGGGCCACCCGGACAAGATGGCGGATCATGTTTCGGACGCCATCCTGGACGCGATTCTCGAGCAGGACCCGATGGCGCGGGTGGCTTGTGAAACGTTGGTTACAACCGGTCTTGCCGTTGTTGCCGGCGAGATCACGACAACTGCTACTGTTAATTACAAGCAGATAATTCGCGATACCATCGCGGAAATCGGCTATGATAACGCTGAATTTGGATACGATTCGAATACTTGCAGCGTTATAGACGCGATTGGCACACAGTCGCCCGATATTTCGCAAGGTGTCGATACCGGCGGTGCTGGCGATCAGGGGCTTATGTTCGGTTTCGCATGCAACGAGACGCCCGAGCTGATGCCAATGCCGATCCAGATGGCGCATAATCTGACCCGTAGACTGTCGGAAGTGCGTCGTGACGGCACAATTCCCTATTTGCGTCCAGACGGCAAATCCCAGGTTTCGATAGAGTATCGGGATGGCCGGCCTTTTCGCGTAGAAGCAGTCGTAATTTCCTCGCAAACCGATGAAACTGATATCGATCAGATCCGCAAAGATATTCGCGAAAAAGTAATCGATCAAGTAATACCGTCGGAATTGCTGGACGAAAACACTAAATACCATATAAATCCTACGGGCCGTTTTGTTGTTGGAGGCCCGATGGGCGATGCCGGTGTTACCGGCCGAAAGATAATTGTCGACACATATGGGGGATTTGCCCCGCACGGCGGGGGTGCTTTTTCGGGTAAGGATCCGACCAAAGTTGACCGCTCGGCAGCTTACATGGCCCGGTACATCGCCAAGAATGTAGTCGCAGCCGGCCTGGCAGATAAGTGCCTTGTTCAGTTAGCTTACGCCATCGGAGTTGCGGAACCGGTTTCAGTTTTGGTAGACACGCAAGGCACCGGAACGATCGATGATGACAAATTATCGGCGATCGTGCGCGAGCATTTCTCACTGAATCCGAGCGGCATAATCGATATGCTCGATCTGCGTAAACCGATATATCGGGCCACTGCACGTTTTGGCCATTTCGGCCGTCTGAATGGCGAATTTTCATGGGAGAAGACAGATAAAGCCGAGGCTCTTAGGTCTGCGGCTGAAAGAGGTGTAGGCACAAATGGCTAAAGAAGGATTTTCAATGCAATACGACATTAAAGACATTAATCTTGCTCCCGAGGGCAAACAGCGTATCGAATGGGCCGACCGCGAAATGCCGGTATTGCGGCTCATCCGCGAGCGTTTTGAGGCCGAAAAGCCGCTGACCGGTGTGAAGCTGGTTGCATGTGCACATATCACTACCGAAACCGCGAATCTCGCCCGCACGCTGCAGGCCGGCGGAGCAGAATCGCTTTTGATCGCGTCCAATCCCCTTTCGACCCAGGATGATGTCGCCGCTTCCCTTGTAGCCGACTGGGGCATCCCGGTCATGGCGATAAAGGGCGAATCTACAGACACTTACGTCAGCCATGTTAAGGCGGCACTTGATACTGCACCTAACATGATCATCGATGACGGCTCGGACGTCGTCGCCACGATGATCAAGGAAAAACGTGAGCTGATCGATAACCTCATCGGTACGACCGAAGAAACGACGACCGGCATTGTCCGGTTGAAATCGATGCTCAAGGCCGGGGTACTCACCTTCCCTTCCATAGCTGTAAACGACGCCCAGACCAAGCATTTCTTCGATAACCGCTATGGTACAGGCCAATCGACGCTTGACGGCATCATCCGGGCGACAAACATCCTGCTGGCCGGTAAAACGCTGGTCGTGGTCGGCTATGGCTGGTGCGGCAAGGGCGTTGCGATGCGTGCCCGCGGCCTCGGGGCCAATGTAGTGGTCACCGAGATCGATCCGATCAAGGCGATCGAAGCCGTTATGGACGGTTTCCGCGTCCTGCCGATGAAGGAAGCCGCGAAGGTCGGTGATTTCTTCGTAACTGTCACCGGCAACCGCCATGTTATTGATAAAGAACATTTCGAAGTGATGAAAGACGGTGCGATCGTCTGCAATAGCGGTCACTTTGACCTCGAGCTTAATTTAGAGGCTCTTCGCGAAATGTCGGCCGAGGCAGTTAAGCGCCGACCGTTCGTTGAGGAATACATCGGCGTCAACGGCGGCAAGAGCATTATCGTCCTCGGCGAGGGCCGTCTTATTAACCTTGCTGCTGCCGAAGGCCACCCCGCCAGCGTAATGGACATGTCATTTGCCAATCAGGCGCTGTCGGCAGAGTACCTGGTCAAGCAAAAGGGCAAGCTCACCGCCGGCGTTCACGTCCTCCCGCCCGAGGTCGATCAGGAGATCGCTTCGCTCAAACTCCGAGCAATGGGCGTATCCATCGACGAGCTTACTCCCGAAATGGTCGAATATATGTCGAGTTGGGAAACAGGGACTTAGTTTCAGACCGAATATTATCTAAAAAAGGGCTCGGAACCTCTCCGGGCCCTTTTTTTGCGCCCAGACTTCCCTCTTGCAGACTAAATTGGGTTGAACTCGGAATAACCGCTTATTTCAAGAAATTGTCAAATATCTCTCTCTTTGCGTCTTGGCGTCTTGGCGTCTTTGCGGGAAATATTCTGACTCCCGGAGGATCACAATTCGACCCACCCCGCCGGGAATGCGGGCGTCCCCCCCTGCAAGCGTCCGCCGGACGCTGACGAACATAGTAATTGGTCAATGTCGCTGAAGGCGACGAATCTAATAGCTTGGGGTGAAGCGGGTGGAACGCGCGTAACCCCAGGAATAAAGATCGACATTTTTGCGCTCCCTGAAGGGGAGCAATATCTGGTGGTGATCGTTCGACCCCTTCAGGGTCGGGAACGCATTCTTGGCTTGTACCCAGGGGTGCGGCCGGGCGGCCTTACCCTGGGCTAGTATCTTTGTCCCTTTCAGGGACACGGGCAATTTCAGAATAGCCATAGCGTTTTCTCCCTTACCTTGTGCATGGCAACTGCGATGGAGACGGCGTCTATTTGGTCGTCGTGGCGGCCGTGGGGGAAGGAGCAGGCTTCGGTGATGAAGTCTTCGTTCCAGCGCCCGGCGACGAGTCGGACTCGGCGCTCTTCTGCGAGGGCTATCCATGGGAGGGCTCGTGTGAGCTTGTCTGTCTCAACCTTTACACCGCGGTACTTCTTTCCGAAGAGCTTGGGCATCCGTCTCAAGTCCTGGAGCAGTGCATGGCCGTTGGCTGAGAGCTCGATGCCGTGTTCGGTGCGTGTCTCAGTTTTTATGTAGTGCATCAGCATCTTTCGCTGCAGAGGATAAGGGAGCTTTCCGGTGAAACATCCGTCGATGTAGAGCACTCCGTCTTTGTCATAAGCGACTTTCAGTGTCGCGGAAGGATCGCAGTCGGGATTTGCAGCAAATGAAAGGTCATAGCCTCGTTTCCAGTTGAGATTTGGCGGAGCTACCTGGACTATCTGGAACCAGGAGCGCTTGAACATGCCTCCCTCTGTGGGGACGGGCTTTTGCTGATACAGAGCAGCAAAGGAATACATTCCCATTCTCTTGCGCATCCGTTCGAGGACCTCAACAGGGTAACGCTCGGGCCAAAGGGCTTGGCCCGGTTTGCGCCCTAAGGGGTCAGTTTCAGGAACGACTTCGGGAACAATTTCCTCGAGGGGAGCATTTGTAGCCGCTTCGGCTTCAGCTCTTTCACGTAGAATATCGCCGTAGTTTCGCTGGCGGTGCTTTGGGATCGCTCCCATTGGCAAGCCGGTCGGATTGTCCGCGGTCTTGATCTTATTGTGAAACTCGTCGAGCGGGGTGATCTCTGGCGTTGATGTTTCAGGAAGGGCTCCCTCACCAACGAGCGAGCCACTCGCAAATTCCTCGCAGATGGCGGGCAGGTTGATGACATGCCATTCTTCACCGCCTTCGTCCTGCTGTTGTTTGAGGAGGCGTCCGGCGAGGTCGTCTTCGTGCCAGCGGGTCTGGATGAGGATGACACTTGCGTCTGGTTCGAGGCGTGTCATCATATCGTCATTGAACCAGTGCCAGACCTTATCACGGTAAGAGGCCGATTCAGCCTGCTCTCGGCTCTTGATCGGGTCGTCGATCATCATCAGCTTTGCACCATAGCCCGTGATGCCTCCGCCGACACCGACTGCTTTGACACCACCGCCCTGACCGGTCTCCCATTCGGCGGCGGAGTTGATGATCCCTGCTCTAAACGGGTTGGAGAGGGGAGTTTCAGAGTTATCAGAGTTTCCAGAGTTGTAAGATGAAGAACCCCGGTCGCTACCGCTCCCGGTACTGACACTCTTCTTACTCTGCAACTTCGTAACTCTGTCAACTCTGCCAACTTTCTCAAGAGCGAAATG